>NZ_JBIRTJ010000006.1:299934-458890 GCF_044334695.1 Streptomyces sp. NPDC020747
CCTCCGCCTTCGCGGCGGCCTGCTCCTGCTTCGCCTCGGCCTGGGCTTCGGCCTGCTCCTTCTTGGCCTCGGCCTTCTCCGCGTCCGCCTCCGCCTTCGCGGCGGCCTGCTCCTGCTTCGCCTCGGCCTGGGCTTCGGCCTGCTCCTTCTTGGCCTCGGCCTTCTCCGCGTCCGCCTCCGCCCTGGCGTCGGCCTGTTCCTTCTTCGCCTCGGCCTTCTCCGCGGCCTGCTCGGCCTTGGCTTCGTCCTTCTCCCTGTCCGCCTCCGCCTTCGCGGCGGCCTGTTCCTTCTTCGCCTCCTCCTTCGCGGCGGCCTGCTCCTCCTTGGCCGCGGCCTTCTCCGCGTCCGCTTCGTCCTTCTGCTTCTTCGCCTGGGTGAGGGCGAACGCCTGCTGCGCGGCTGCCTGTTGCTTCGCCTCGGCCCGGTCCTGGTCGTTCTGCGCCTTGGCCTCGGCCTTCTCCCTGTTCGCCTCGTCCTTCGCCGCGGCCTGTTCCGCCTTGGCTTCCGCTTTCTCCTTGTCGGCCTCGGCCTTCGCGGCGGCCTGATCCGCCTTCGCCTCGGCCTTCTCCCTGTTCGCCTCGTCCTTCGCGGCGGCCTGGTCCGCCTTGGCTTCAGCCCTGTCCTTGTCCGCCGCGGCCTTGGCCTCGTCCTTGTCCTTCCGCGCTTCCTCCCTGTCCTTGTCCGCCGCCGCCTTGGCCTCCTCCTTGTCCTTCCGCGCCTCCTCCCTGTCCTTGTCCCGCTCCGCCTTGGCCTCCTCCTTGTCCTTCCGCGCCTCCTCCCTGTCCTTGTCCCGCTCCGCCTTGGCTTCCAACTTGTCCTTGTCCGCGGCGGCCTTGGCCTCGTCCTTGTCCTTCCGCGCCTCCGCCTTGTCCTTGTCCGCCGCCGCCTTGGCGTCGTCCTTGTCCTTCTGGGCGTCGTTCTTCTCTTTCTGGTTCTCCACCTTTGTCGAGATCTCGGAAAGAGTCCGCTTGTCCTTGTCCGTTATCCTGGTGTCAAATGCCTTCTCCGCCGCTCTGAAGGCGTTCTCAACGGCGACAATGGCATCGGCACCTGCCGCGGCGAGCCAGTCCTGCGCGGTCTGTTCCCACCGCCTGACGGCCTCGGCGCCTATCGCCTTCCACGTCTCCATGTCGTTGGGCGAACCATAGGACTTGCCCTCGATCACGATGTCGTTACGGAACGTCGCCGTCGCGACGACCACGGTTCTGTATACATGCCCCGAACCCGCGACCTGGAAGTCGGTACCTTTGTTGTAACTGCCCACGAGGTCGAATCTGGCTGTTTCCAGCATGTCGTACAGCCAGCGCTGCGGGTTGCTCTCCGACTTCCATATCTCCCACGCGGTCTGGAGAGCCTTCGCCTGTTCGAATATCACGGTCTGGACGGCGGCCAGGGCCCTCGCGGGTTCGGACCTCGTGGACACTCCGTCGATGGTCGAGTAGGCGCCTTCGCCGCTCTTGCCGTCGCCGTTTATCTGGTCGGCGTACCCTTCATAGTTTCTTGCCAGTTTATGGATGAGCTGCTTGAAAATGGCCGCCGAGGTACCGTCCCAGGACTTACTGCCCTCGCCGATGTCCTCGGTGTCCCATTTCCCAAGGGTGACCGCACTCTCGTCGAAGAACGTGACGACCCGGTCGTACGCCTTCGCCGCCTCGGTGAAGGAGGCCAGGTCGACGTAGAGGCCGTCGCCCACGGGCCGGCCGTTGCTGGTGAACCCATGGGTGTTGTAGGGGTACGTGGTCAGGTGCCGGAGGGCGGCCACGGAGCCGTGGACGTACTGGGACAGGAGCGCGCTGTCCCACTTGACGGCCTCCCCTTCCTTGTTCCAGCCCCCCTTGTTCTTCAGGTGCTTGCTCGTGTGCTCGCCGCCGCCGAACACGTCGTCGCCGCTCGGCACCCGGTGGTCGGCGAAGGTGCCCAGGAAGGTGATGTGCGCCCGGTACTTGTCGAGCAGCGTCCCCTGGTCCGAGTCCTCCGCATCGCTGCCGGAGCGGTAGAACGGCATGACGTAGTCGGTGTTGAGCACTCTCCAGCCGCCCCTCGTGAGGAAACCGGGCTTGTAGTCCGAACCGCCCACACGATCCAGCCGGACATGCATCAGCGGGATTCCTTCGTTCCCCTTCAGACTGTCGAACAACGTGTTCCGCGGTGGAAGCTGGTAGCCGGTGAGCATGTCGACCGCTATTTTCCAGTTGTCGTCGTTGTTTCCTGTGACGTCTTTCGTTTCGGCCATCGACGTACTCCGCGAAATCGTTTGCGAAAATGGGCTGCCGGTTCTGCTTCAGGCCGCCCTAGTCCTCTCCGCCACCACTGCCACTGCCACTGCCACTGCCACTGCCACTGCCACTCCCACCGGAGTTTTCGCCGGAGTTTCCGAAATCGCTGTCGACGTCCTCGAAGATGTCCAGGAATTCATTCGCGGCGATGCTCTCCAGGTTCTTCCCCTGGCTTTCGGCCAGCTCTTTGATGGTTTCTTCCAGTGCTTCCTTGATGTCCTCGAAAAGCACTTTCTGATCCTCGAATATCCGCAGGATCTCACCCGCGGATTTCTGGATGACCGTGTTCAGCTCGCCCCCGCCGGCCCCGCCCGCCTTGTTCGGGTCGTCGGTCCCGCCCGGGGTCGGCGGGGCGGCCATGAGGCCGATGATGAGCGGGCTCGTGACCTTGAGCGTGGTGTTCGTCCGGCCGTCGGAGATGTACGAGATGGGCTTGGCGTCGGTGACCTCGTTGTGCTTGAGCATGGCTTCCAGTGCCACCGAGAACTTCTCGACGTGTTCTTGGATGAACTTCTTCAGATACTCGCTGTCGAGGACCGTGACGTCGGCCACGTCGTTTCCCTTCCGTCGGCGCCGTGGACCGGGGCGGTCCCGCGCACAGGGCTCCTGAAAGATCTGCGGTCACGTGAGAGATCCGCGGTAGAGATCCGCGGTCAAGCGTCGGGCGCCGTCGGCCTCGGCCGTTCCGGGCGATGTCCTCGGCGCCCGGAACAGCTGAGGCCGACGGCGCCCGGTCGTGCTCCTGCCGTTCCCCGCCGTCTTCGACCCCGTGCCGTCGTGCACGGGGAGGGCGGAGAAGGTCCGTTCCGCGCGGTCAGCTCCCGCCGATCCTGACGTCGCCCCACCTCTGCGAGCGGCTCTGCTCGTTCCTCCGGTAGTTCTCGGAGATCTCCTCCAGCAGTACGGAGTGATTGCCGAGCAGGTTCCTGATGTTGTCGACCGCGCCGTTCCACTGCGCCTGGACGTTGGTGTAGACGTCCTTGTCGTCACCGACCCAGCTCGCCTGGAGCGTGGTCAGATCCTGGTTCAGCTGATCGATGACGGCGTAGATGTCCCCCGAGATGGTGCGCATCTCCTCCACCGCGACCTCGGCGCCGCCGTAGTCGATGTGGATGAAGCCTTCGCTGAAGTCCATTGGAGTCCTCGATTCGCCGCGAGTGCGGTGGGTGTGCGATGACGGCCTGTGGGCGAGACCGTGACGGCCGAGCGGTGTTCCCCGGGGCTGTGCCGTACGAACGCGCGGGCGCTGACGGGGCGCCCGCCGGCCGTCAGGCGTTGGGGTTGGTGCCGCCCTGCCCGTTCGGGCCGGTGTTGTACCCGTTGAGCTGGTCGAACACTGCCGTGGACCTTGAGTACTCCTGATCGATCGCGTCGCTCGACGAACCCTGCGTCAGGCCCTGGTCCATGAGGGTGTTGTTGAGCTCGTCGACCATCCGGTCCAGGTTGAGCAGAATGGTGTCGACGTGCCCGTCCCACGCGGCCAGCAGGTCCTTGAACCTCTTGCCGTCCTCACCTCCGTAACTGGAGCTGAGATTCACCGAGTTGGTCTGGACGGCCTGCTGGGTCCGCTGGATGGAGGTGAACGCCAGCTCCAGCGCCTTGATTCCGCCGCGTGTCGCCTGTTCTTCGGACTGCTGCATGACCATGAGGGAATTTCCTTTCGGCGACAAACACCGACGTGTGGAGCCCCTACCACCCCGTGGGCAGACAAGGTGGCCCCTGCGATCAATCAACCGGCTCGCCGGGACACGGGGTGGCCAGATGCTAAGCAGGCGGCAACTTGTTTGGCAATCGACCGCCGAACCGAAAGGGAGCCCGATTCAAGGCCCTTTAATGCTCGATTGAGCAAGGGCCGTGAATTCACGCCGCTCACTTGAGCGTTGGCGTGGGTCGAGAGGGACAGACCGGGCGTAACTCCCCGTTCTGGTGTCGCCGCCGGACACGCGGACTTAACACCGAGTGACCGCGGAGAATCCAGAAGTTTCCTTTCCGGAAGATCCACCGCCGGGCCGCTACGCCCTATTGCCCACTAGGTCTTGGGACAACGCAGCGTGACGCGCGCCTCGCCCGAGGACGCCGCCTCGGGGGTGAGGTCCGGGCCGCTCGGCAGCATGGCCAGCATCGGCGAGGGCATCGTCCGCTCCTCCACGCCTTCGTATCCCAGCGCCTTGAGCCCCTCCTGGGACAGCAGCCGGTACTTCACGCCCTCGTCCGTCACCAGGTACGTGGTGTCGCCCAGCGCGCTGCCGCCCGCGCCCAACACCCTTACCAGCGCGCCCTTTCCGGCACGTACCGCGATGGCGTCGACCTTCAGACAGCCCGGGACGATCTCGGGGCCCGGTGGCTGCACGGCCTGTGGCAGGGCGCTCTCCGGCAGCACGGACGTGCCCACCCGTACGCTCCCCGTCGCGGAGTCGACGCCCGCGCACGCGACGGAGCCGGCCGCGACCCCGACCCCCTCCGGCGGCTTCGCGGGCAGCCGGGCCGAGTCGACCGCACTGTCCCCGGACCGCGGGGCGAGGTGCTCGGTCAGCACGTCGGCCCCGAGGGTCGCCACGGTCGCCGAGGATCCCCCGTACGCCTTCTCGCGGGTCGCCGGATCGCCCAGCAGAAGAGCCGCGCCGGTGGCCGTGAGCGGGACGAGCCCCTCCTTCCTCAGCAGGTGGTAGCGGGGCGCGGCGCCGGGTACGTCGACGCGGAAGAGCTGTCCGATCCGGGTGCCGCGGCCGGCGAGCGCGGGCCCGTTCGCGCCTCTGTCCGGCACGTCGGCCGGGGCCAGGTCGGGTCCCTGGGGGAAGGCGTCGAGGAACGCGGCCGTGACGGGCCGGGGGGTGACATCCCCGTATCCCAGGGCCTCGGCGGCGTTCGCCCGCTTGTCCAGGCGCAGCCGGCTGCCCTGCCACAGCAGATACGTGGTGCCGTCGGGCCCGGCGACCAGCAGGCCCTCGCTCTTCCCCAACTGCCGTCCGCCCGGCACGTCCTGGGCCTCGTCGGCGCCGAGGGCGAGCGTGGTGGTGGCCGTGACGACGCCCGTGGTCCTGGGCAGGACGCCGGAACACACCAGCCACGGCTTGCTGTCCAGGTCACCGGTGGCGGGCAGCGCCTCGGGCCCGTCCGGGATGCCGACGGGCGCCCCGTGCGGTGTGCCGGCGAGCGAGGAGGTCCCCACCGTCGTGACACCGAGGGCGCCGCCTGCCATCAACTGGGCCGACGCGTAGTTGCGTACGGGGCGCAGCCTGCCGTCCAGATACAGGTAGCGGGCGCCCGTCTGCTTGTCGACGATGAGGTCCTGCGACGTACGCCAGGAGTCGTTGCCGCCCGGTCGGATGAGCCCGAAAACGAAGGCGCCGGCGCACACCAGCACGGCGATGACCACGCCTATCGCGGCGCCGCGGTTGGTTCTGCCCAGGGGGCTCTCGGGTTCGTCGGGATCGGCCCGCAGCATGGCCGAGGCCAGTCTCCCCATGACGAAGAGATGCGCCTGTACCTGGTCGCGTTTGCTGTGCATCGGTGCGGTTCTCCCGGATCAGCCGTTGATGCCGCGGAGCATGCCGTAGACGCCCATGGACCAGAGCGTCAGCGGCAGCATGCTGATGGCGGCGAGCGAGTGCAGCAGCTCGGCGGCGCGTCCCCAGTACGGCACCAGCCGCCGCCCGGGCACGGTCCACGAGGCGATCGTGATCACGGCCGCCAGTGCCAGCAGACCGGCCGTCAGGACGAGCCGGTCCCGCGGGGCGAAGCCGTCCGCCGCTTCGAGCAGCAGCAGCGCGGTGCCCCAGGCCCCGGCCGTGGTCAGCGCGACCCGCTGCAGGACGTTGCCCAACCCCCTGCTGTGCAGCAGCAACAGCAGCGACAGGGCCACGACGGTGAGGACTCCGGGCAGGTCCGGGTCGGCCACGAGCGCCGTCAGACAGGGCAGACAGATCAGCCCGATGGCGATGTAGAAGGCGGTCATCCAGCCGTCCGCCAGCGTCGCGCGGGCCTCGACGTCCGAGGCCTGGTACGGATCGATGCCCTCCTGCAACTGCTGGACGTTGGTGGGCAGCGGCGGCATCCGCATGCCGGAGAGCCGGAACGACAGCGAGGGTACGAAGCCGCCGAACAGCACCACCACGACGGCGACCACGCCGGCCGCCTGCTCGGGCGTCAGGTCCAGGATGATCAGGGCGGCGCCGAGGGCCCCGGCCACGGCGACGGAGGCCGTGCCGAGGAACAGCGCCGGGTACATGCCGACCGCGGCCAGCGCGAGCACCGCGGCGCCGCCACCCGCGGCGGAGGCCGCCAACAGCCGTGCGCCCAGCACCGCGTCGCCCTCGGCGCCACCCAACTCCCCGCCGGGCAGCAGCCATCCGGCCGTCGCGAAGTAGGGGGCCGCCATGAGGCCGAGCATCGAACCCGCGCCGGAGTCCCCCACGGCACGGGTCGCGGAGCCCGCCCCGGCGAGCAGCAGCAGACCGGCGGCCGCGGCCACCACGGCCCGCAGCCAGCCGGGCGTGCCGGGCAGGGCCAGCAGCACGATGCCCAGGGTGAGGGTGGCGACGGCCATGCCGTGCAGCAGCCGCCGGGCGGCCTCCGCGCTCCAACTGTGCGGCCGTTGGCGCATGGTGGTGGAGATGCCGTCCACCAGGTCGTCGAGGTGCACCTCGGGGAGCGCCTCGTTGCGGGGGCCGAGGAAAAGAGCCTCGCCGTCGCGCAGGCCGAGGGAGTCCAAGGTACTCTCGGGGTCGAGCGGTGGGCCGCCGAGACGTTGCAGCACCCAACCGCCGTGCTCCAGGCCTGATTCCTCCAGGTCGTCACCTCCGTACCCGATGACTGTGGGCAGCAGATCGGCGACGGAGACATCGGAGGGCACAGCCAGGTCGACGGTCCTGGCCGGAGCACGCACGGTGACGCGGCACAGGCTTGCCGCATGAATTTCAGTCATGGGCTTCGGGTTCACGCTTTCTGGGTGACAGCAATTCGGGCGTGGTACGTGCCGGACGAGTTTGTCGGCAGCCGGTCCTTTTCGCAACTCCCCGAAGACACAACGTATCCCGCTTTCGCAGCGCCGACTTCCACACCCCTTACCGGAATCCGGCTGCTGCTACCGGAAACCGACTGCCATTGCCGGTTCCGGTAAACATCGGATTACGCCGCACTGTTGCCACGGAAGTCATACGGATTTTATTCCGACACCATCGAGGAGGCCATTCGTTGAGCGTGATCCTGTTCCGCAGGCCGGCACGCCGCAAAGGTCCGGAACTGCCGTCGGGAGACCTGAGTCTTCAGGAACCGCCGACACTTCCCGAGGTCGTGCCGGACAGTTCCGCGGTATGGACATACTTGCCGATGGCGCTGATGTCCGTTTCCATGATGCTGATGTTCATGCGGCCCGGTATGGCCAAGGCCAGCGGTGGATTCATCTATATCGCGCTCGGCATGATGGTGATCGCCTCGGCGGCGATGATGGTCGGCCAGGTCATGAAGCGCAACGCCGAGCGCAAGCAGCGGATGAAGGGCGAGCGGCGCGACTACCTGCGCTATCTGCGCCAGACGCGGCGCAAGGTGCGGTCCACCGTCGTCGACCAGCAGCGCGCCCTCGCCTGGCGGCATCCCGAGCCCGACGCGCTGTCGTCCTTCGTGCGCACCACCCGGCTGTGGGAGCGCCGGACGTCCGACGAGGACTTCGCGGAGGTCCGGATGGGCGTCGGTGACCAGCGCATCGCGATGAAGCTGACCCCGCTGTCGACCAAGCCCGTCGAGGACCTCGAACCGCTGTCCGCGCACGCCCTGCGCAGCTTCACCCGGGCCTATTCGACCGTACGCGACCAGCCCATCGCGATCTATCTGCGGGCCTGGTCGAAGGTGCTCCTGCGCGGCGACGAGGAGCGGATACGCGGCCTGGTGCGCGGCCTGCTCGCCCAGTTGGCGGTCTTCCACTCCCCCGACGACCTGTGGATCGCGCTGTGTGTGTCGGACGAGCGGCGGGCCGACTGGGAGTGGGCCAAGTGGCTCCCGCACAGCCTCCACCGGCACGAGGAGGACGGCGCCGGACCGGTCCGGATGATCACCTCCGCCTTCAACGAGCTGGAGAACCTGCTCGGCGCCGAGTTCCACGAGCGCCCCGGCGCCGACCCCGACGCGGCACCGGGCCGCGAGGAGCCGTACACCGTCATCGTGATCGACGGCTGCACCGTTCCGGCGGGCCACCGCTTCGACGGGCACGGGTTCCGCAACGCGGTGGTGCTCGACCTCTCGGGAGCCCTGGCCTGGAAGCCGGGCCGCACCACCCTGCGTCTTGAGGTGGACGAGGACAGCGTCGCGCTGGTGCGCACCGACCGCGACCGCAAGGAGCAGTCGACGGTCCTCGGCAGGCCCGACCGCCTGGGCCCGGTGGGAGCGCTGGCGCTCGCGCGGCTGCTCGCGCCCTACCGGATGACCATGGGCGGCGACGACTCCAAGCCGTTCTCCAACGACGTCGAGCTGACCGCCCTGTTGAACATCCCCGACCTGCACCGGCACGAGCCGGCCACCCTGTGGGACCGGTACACCGGCAGTGCCCGGCTCCGGGTGCCCATCGCGGTCAGCGGTGAGGGCAGGCCCGTGGAGCTGGACATCAAGGAGTCCGCGCAGGGCGGCACGGGCCCGCACGGCATGCTCATCGGGGCCACCGGCTCCGGCAAGAGCGAACTGCTGCGCACCCTGGTGCTGAGCCTCGCGCTGACCAACTCCTCCGAGACGCTGAACTTCATCCTCGTCGACTTCAAGGGCGGCGCGACCTTCCTCGGCCTCGACGAGCTGCCCCACACCTCCGCGGTCATCACCAACCTCGCCGACGAGGTGTCGCTGGTCGCCCGGATGCAGGACGCCCTGCACGGCGAACTGATCCGCCGCCAGGAGCTGTTGCGCTCCGCCGGCAACTACACCTCCGCCCTGGAGTACGAGAAAGCTCGGGCCTCCGGGGTGCCGTTGCAGCCGCTGCCCAGCCTGTTCGTCGTGGTCGACGAGTTCAGCGAACTGCTGTCCGCGCACCGGGACTTCATGGAGCTGTTCGTGATGATCGGGCGGCTCGGGCGGTCGCTGGGCGTGCATCTGCTGCTCGCCTCGCAGCGCCTCGACGAGGGCCGCATGCACCAGCTGGAGAGCCATCTGTCGTACCGGATCGGGCTGCGTACGTTCTCCGCGATGGAGAGCCGCGGTGTGCTGGGCGTGCCGGACGCCTACGAACTGCCCGCCCAGCCTGGCGCCGGTTTCCTCAAGAGCGGTGTCGACGCGCTGACCCGCTTCCGTGCCGCGTACGTGTCGGGCCCGTACGAGCGTCGCCGGGCCGTCGTCCAGGCGCAGGTGGCACGGCAGGTGGTGCCGTGGACGGCGGAGTGGGTGGTGCCGCGCGCGCTCGCGGACCCGGACCTGACGGGCGAGGGCGGCGAGGAGGAGCCGGAGGCGGAGGGTGCCGACGAGGAGAGCGGCGAGACGCTGCTGTCGGTGGCGCTCGACCGGCTGCGGCACTCGGGCCCGCCCGCGCACCAGGTCTGGCTGCCGCCGCTCGGCATGCCGGCCACTCTGGACCAGATCCTGCCTCCGCTGACCCCCGATCCGCGGTACGGCCTCACCACGGCGGACTGGCCGTTGCGGGGCCGGCTCACCGTGCCGGTGGGCATCGTGGACCGGCCGTTCGACCAGCTCCGCGATCTGCTGACGGTGGATCTCTCGGGAGCCGGCGGCCATGTGGCCATCGCCGGCGGCCCGCAGAGCGGCAAGAGCACGCTGCTGCGGACCCTCGTCACCGCGCTCGCGCTCACCCACACGCCACGCGAAGTGCAGTTCTACTGCCTGGACTTCGGCGGCGGCACGCTCGCCGCCCTCGACGAACTGCCCCATGTGAGCGGGGTGGCGGCCCGCGTGGACACCGAGCGGGTGGGCCGGGTGATCGCCGAGGTCAACACGGTCCTCAGCAGACGGGAGCGGTTCTTCCTGGAGCACGGCATCGACTCCATGCCCACGTACCGCAAGCGGCGTGCGGCGGGCGAGTTCGCCGACGAGCCGCACGGCGACGTCTTCCTGGTCATCGACGGCTGGTCCACCGTGCGGCAGGACTTCGACCGGCACATCCCCACCTTCAACGCGCTCGCCGCCCGCGGCCTCAACTACGGCGTCCACCTGGTGATCACCACGGCCCGCTGGGTGGAGCTGTCGTCCGCCGTGCGCGACCAGACCGGCACCCGGCTGGAGTTGAGGATGGGCGACTCGATGGACTCCCAGATCGACTCCCGCAAGGCGGCGACGATCCCGCGCAGCCCCGGCCGGGGCCTGACCGGCGACAAGCTGCACTATCTGGCGGCGCTGCCGCGCGTAGACGGGGTCGAGGACGCCGACGACCTCGCCGACGGTGTCGCCGGTCTCGTCGCCGCGATCGGCGAGAACTGGACGGGTCCGGCCGCGCCCCGGGTACGGATGCTGCCGACCAGCCTGCCCGTCGCCGAACTGCCCGCGCCGGAGGGCGACATCGGGCTGCGGATCGCCCTCGGCCTGGACGAGAACGAACTCGCCCCGGTCTGGCACGACTTCACCGAGAACCCGCACATGATCGTGGTGGGCGACACCGAGTGCGGCAAGACCAACCTGCTGAAGCTGATCGCCCGGGGCATCACCGAGCGGTACACCCCCGCCGAGGCCCGCATCATGACGGTGGACTACCGGCGGGAACTGGTGGAGAGCGTTCCCGAGGCGTACCGGCTCGGCAACGCCGTCTCGCTGGACATGCTGCGGGAACTCGTCGACGGGGCCGCCAGGGCGGTCAAGCAGCGGGCGCCCGGGGAGGACATCGCCCCCTCCCGGATGCGGCTGTGCGACTGGTGGCAGGGGCCGCGGCTGTTCATCCTGGTCGACGACTACGACATGGTCGGCAGCAGTTCCATGGCCCAGCCGTTCGCCCCGCTGCTCGACCATCTCGCGCTCGGCCACGAGATCGGCCTGCACATGATCGTGGCCCGCTCCTCCGCGGGCGCCGGGCGCGGCCTCAACGAGTCGCTGCTGCGCAGGCTCCAGGAGATCAACACCCCCGGCCTGCTGATGTCCTGTCCCCCGAGCGAGGGCTATCTCTTCGGCAGCGTGAAGGGCCGCGACCTGATCCCCGGCCGCGCGGTACGCATAGCCCGCCGCAAGACCCTCCAGATCCAGACGGCACGACTGGAGGACGACAACTGATGCCCCACAGCTTGCCTGTTGGGGGCCTGATCGGCCCTGACGAGGCCCGGTGCGGTGCCGCGCCCCGAGAGGGCCGCGGGGCTGCGCCACACACGGCCCTCTCGGGGCGCGACCAGTCTCCACCGGCCCGGGCCCCCGTCACCGTGCTTACGGCCGAGTGCTCAGCGGCCCGGCGGCAGCCAGTTTCTGGCACGGCCGCGCGGGAGCACGGCCGCGAGGGCGCCGACCAGCAGGATCACCGCGAGCCCCGCACCGGCGATGGCCAGCGCCCGGTTCCGGGGCCCGGAGTCGGCCGGCTCCGGAAGGCGCGCGGACACGCCCTTCGCGTACCCCTCCTCCGCCGTCTTCTCCCGCCCCGGCGCGAGGGACAGCGCGGCGTACGGATCGAGCCGGGGCGTGTCCGACGGATACGCCGTCGTGAGCAGCTGCCGGGACACCTCCGCCGCGGTCCACTCGGGCCGGTACGCCCGTACGAGCGCGGCCGCCCCGGCGGTACCGGCGGCGGCCAGCGAGGCGCCGGAGCCGATGTAGTGACCGGCCCCCTTCGGCCCGACGCTGACCATGGAGCTGCCGGGCGCCGAGAGGTCCGGTTCGTGGGCGGGCGGACCGTTCTTCTGCCGCAGGCCGCTGGGCCCGAAGTCCACGACGGCCAGCACTCCCGGCGCGGCGGCGGGCCAGTACGGTCCCACCGGCATCTCGTCGCCGGGCCCGAGCTCCTCCCGGGGCACCGCGTCCGGCGCGGCGGGGGCGACCACGAGCGCGTCACGCTCCGCGGCGTAGGCGACGGCGGAGGCCAGCTCCGCCTTTCCGGTGCGCAGGGCGTGGCCGACGTAGACGACCTGCGCACCCTCGTCCGCCGCCGTGCGGATGCCGAGGGCGACGCGCTGCGGCGAGGGCTCACCGCGGTCGTCGGTCCCCCGCAGGGCGACGATCTCGGCCTCGGGGGCGACCCCGGTGATACCGCTGCCCTTCTCGGGTGCGGCGGCGATGAGTCCGGCGGCGAAGGTGCCGTGTCCCACGCAGTCCTCGTCGGCCCCGTCGAGGGCCGTCACCCGCCCGGACAGGCTGGGCACGTCGGGCGAGACACCGGTGTCGACCACCGCGACGGTCACCCCGGCGCCCCGGGAGATCCGCTGGGCCCGGGTCAGCCCGAGCGTCGCCTGGGACCACGCGGCGCCGGTGGCCGTCTCCTCCGAGGCCCCGGTGCACGGGTTGTCCTCGCCGAGGCGCAGCGGCAGTGGCGGCAGCAGCGTCGTACCCGGGTCGTCGGTTCCCGCTGCGACGGCGGGCACGCAGGTGACCGGCAGGATCACGGCGGTCGCGAGCACGAGGCATGCATACCTGTATTTCATGATGTGTCGCAGCATACCCCTGAAATGCGCATGACATACTCCTTTCGCACACAGGGCCGCACGCACAGGGCAGGGCCAACGACCCAGGAACACAAGGAGGTTCGAGGCGCGTGGCACGGCAAATACTCACGGTCTGCCCGGAGCGGACGGACAGCTTCCCGACGATCGGCGAGGCGCTGGCCCAGGCACGCACCGGGGCGGTGATCCGGGTACGGCCCGGCCGCTACACCGAGAACCTCGTCATCAGGAACCGGGTGACGATCGTCGCCGAGGGCGAGCCCGGTTCCGTGGAGATCTGCCCGCGCTCCGGCACCGCGGTGAGCCTCATGGCCGACGCCGTCATGCTCAGCGGCCTGACCCTGCGCGGCCGGGACAAGGAACTGGCGGTCGTGGACGTACCGGCCGGCCAGGCGGCCCTCGACGGATGTTCCGTCACCGGCGCGGGCTGGACGGCGCTGCTGGTCCGCGGCAAGGGCTCGCTGGCCGCCCGCGGCTGCCGGATCAGCAACCCCGGCGGCGCCGGGATCGTCGACTCCTCGGAGTCCGAAAGCGTCGTCGAGGACTGCGAGTTCGAGAACTTCGGCACCTCCGCCGTGGTCATCGGCGAGACGGCCGGACCACTCGTACGCGACTGCCGGATACGCGGCGCGCGGGCCAACGGAATCCTCGCCGGCGGCGAGGCCAGGGGCACGATCGACGGCTGCGACATCTCCGGCACCGACAAGCCCGCCATCGCTCTGGAGGGCCACAGCTCCACCCGGGTCCTGCGGTCCACCGTCCACCACACCTCGGTGGGCCTGCTCGTCACCAGCGTCTCCCGCCCGGAGATCGAGGACACCACGTTCGAGTCGATCGCCCAGAGCGCCGTCGTCGTCTCCGGCGGGGCCGACCCCCTGCTGCGCCGCTGCGTCACCCGGCGCACCAAGCACAGCGGGCTGCTCGTACTCGACCGCTCGCGCGGAACCCTGGAGGGCTGTGAGTTCCACACCTCGACGCAGCCCGCCGTCCGCGTCGTGGAGGGCAGTTCACCGATGCTGCGGGACACGGTGGTGACCGACTGCGCCGACACCTCGGGGTCGGTACTGCTCGCGGACGACTCCACGGCAGAGTTCGACCGCCTGGACGTACTGGACGCGGCCGGGATCGGCATCTCCGTCCGCTCCTCCGCCAACCCGCTGCTGCGCCGCGCCAGGGTCGTCGGGGCGGGCGGCCACGGCATCGAATTCAGCGACGACGGCCGCGGGCGCGTGGAGCACTGCGAGATCGAGTCCGCGGGCGGCTACGCCCTGACCATCGACGACGACGCCGACCCCGTCGTCACCGACACCGTGCTGCGCTCCGCCGCCCGCTCGGGCCTCCTCGTCGGCGAGAACGGCCGGGGCACCCTGCGGGACTGCGAGATCCACGACAGCGCCGACGCGGGCGTGAGCGTCCAGGACGGCGCGGAGATCACCCTGGACCGCGTCCGGATCAACGGCTCGAAGACCCACGGGGTCCAGGTCGTACGCGGCGGCCGGGCCTCCCTCACCGGCTGCGAGATCACCGGCAGCACGGGCGACGGCGTACGGATCGACAGTGCCGAACCCGTCGCCGTCACCCGGTGCGTGGTGCGCGACAACCGGGGGGCCGGACTGCGCCAGAGCCGCGCCGGCGACCGGCTCTCGGTCGACTTCCTGACCAGCGCGGACAACGGCAAGCCGGACAGCTGGGGCGAGAGCGCCGAAGGCGGCGGCGACGGCGGGACGCCCGGCGACTCCCCCGGGAAGGAACCCGAGCCGGAAGGCCCCCTCGCAGCACTGGAGTCGCTCACCGGCCTGGACAACGTCAAGCACCAGGTGCACACCCTGGTCAACCTCAACCAGCTGGCGGAACGCCGCCGCCGGCTCGGCATGCCGGTCCCCTCGATGAGCCGGCACCTGATCTTCGCCGGACCGCCCGGCACCGGAAAGACCACGGTGGCCCGGCTCTACGGAAGCATCCTGGCGGACCTGGGCGTGCTGCGCTCCGGGCATCTGGTCGAGGTCGCCCGGGCCGACCTGGTGGCCCAGATCATCGGCGGTACGGCCATCAAGACCACCGAGGCCTTCACCAGCGCGCTCGGGGGCGTGCTGTTCATCGACGAGGCCTACACCCTCACCCCCGAGGGCTCCTCCAACGACTTCGGACGCGAAGCCGTCGACACCCTCCTCAAACTGATGGAGGACCACCGCGACGACGTGGTCGTGGTGGCGGCCGGATACTCCGAGCAGATGGAGTCGTTCCTGTCCGCCAACCCGGGCCTCGCCTCCCGGTTCACCCGCACCATCGAGTTCGGCAACTACGCGGTGGACGAGCTGGTGACCATCACCGAGAGCATGTGCGCCCAGCACCAGTTCGAGCTCGGGCCACTGACCCGGGAGGCGCTGGCCGTGCGCTTCGAGGGGATGACACGGGACGCCTCCTTCGGCAACGGCCGGGCGGCCCGCGGGGTCTTCGAGGAGATGGTGGACCGGCAGGCCTTCCGGCTGGCGTCCATGCCCGACCCCGCCGAGAGCGACCTGACCCTGCTGATGCCGCAGGACGTCGGGGACGAGGAGGCCGCGGCCGTCGACGGAACACCTCGGAAGGCGGACGACGCGGCCGATCCCATGGACGAACTCACGGCCATGGTCGGGCTCGGAGCCGTGAAACACGAGGTCTCCGACCTGGTCAACCTGCTCTCCAACGCCCGGCAGCGGATAGCGGCGGGGCTCCCCTCACCCAGGATCAGCAACCATCTGGTCTTCACCGGACCCCCCGGCACCGGAAAGACCACGGTGGCCCGGCTCTACGCGAAACTCCTGCACTCGCTGGGCGTGCTGCCCCGCACCACCCTGGTCGAAGTGGCCCGGGCCGACCTCGTGGGCCAGTACATCGGGCACACCGCGCAGCGCACCAAGGAGGTCTTCACCAGTGCGCTCGGGGGCGTGCTGTTCATCGACGAGGCCTACACCCTCACCCCCGAGGGCTCCTCCAACGACTTCGGACGCGAAGCCGTCGACACCCTCCTCAAACTGATGGAGGACCACCGCGACGAGGTCGTCGTCATCGTCGCCGGATACACCGAGGAGATGGAGCGCTTCCTCGACTCCAACCCCGGCCTGTCCTCCCGGTTCTCCAAGTACGTGCGGTTCGAGGACTACAGCACCGAGGAACTGGTCACCATCGTCTCCCGGCACGCCACCGCGTCCGGCTACGAGTGCGGCACCGACACCCTGACGGCGCTGCGCGCCCATGTGGACGCGATCCCCCGGGACCGCTCCTTCGGCAACGCCCGGCTCGCCCGCCAGTTGCTGGAGACCATGATGACCAGCCAGGCCCGGCGGCTCGGCGGACTCCCGTCGCCCAGCCTCGCCGACCTCACGACACTGCTCCCCGAGGACCTGCCGCCCGGCAGCCGTTCCGCCCGGCACCAGGCAGCCCTGTGAACCGGAACCGAGCCGCCCCGTGAGCCCGTGGGCTGCGTGAACCCGGGGGCCGCGTATGCCCGTGGGCCGCGTAAGCCCGTGGGCCGCGTAAGCCCGTGAACCCCGTACAGAAGAACGCCCGCCGGAAGACCGACCCGGCGGGCGTTCCCGTCACTCAGACGGGCGGCGTCACACGGTGAACCGCACGGCTTCGAGCCAGCGCGACGTGTCCAGGGTGCCGCCGAATATGTAGTTGTTCGCGGAGGCGGGGGTGTCGCACTGCACGCCCAGCCAACCCCCGTCCTTGACATGCGCGTTCTGGCAGACCTGGCTCTTGGCCGAATCGACGCTGATGCCGAAACCCGCCATGTTCGGCGCCGAGTTCGAGGCCGTTCCGATGGTCAGGTTGGCGCCGTTGGCCACGCCCCGCCAGTTCGTCCCCGCCCATCCGGTCCCCTGGATGTACGGGGTGGCGGCCGTGCCGTTGGCGCTGGGCATGCCGGTCACGGCGACGTTGATGGCCTTGATCGCACGGCTCTGCCCCTCGGTGCCGGCCGTGGCGCCGTCGCACCGCACGCTCTGCCAGCCGATGTCCTGCACATAGGCCCGGTAGCAGATGTGCCGGCCCGGGTTCCGGTCGGCCAGCTGCAGGACCGAGTACGCCGCGGTGCCCGCCGGAGGCCCGGCCGCCTGGCGCTGTGTCGACCCGGAGTCGGTGCCGGACCCCGAACCGGAGGACTTCTCCTTCGCCGGCTTCTTCGGGTCCCCCGGCGTGACGGCCGCCCCACCCGCGGGTTGGCCCGCTCCGACGGCGGACTGTGCCTTCCCGTTGGTCTTCGCCTTCCCCTTCGCCTTGGCCGACTTGGAGGGCTTCCCGCTCGGATCGGCCGAGGGTTCGGCCGGCGCGTACTCGCCCTGCGGAGCACCCGGGGACTCGCCGTCGAGGACGGTGTCCGAATCGGCGGCCACCGACGTCGTGTCCTTCTTCTGCCCGGAGTCGTCCGTGGCCCAGATCAGCAGCGGCACCACGAGGAGCACCGCGCCCGCGATACCGGCGGCGGCCAGCAGCGGCTTCTTCGGGTTCCCGGAGGGCGGTACGTCCTCCCCGCGCGCGGCTCCGTCGCCGGAGGCCCTGCCTCCACCGGCCGCGGCGGCAGCGGCGACACCGGCGGTGGCACCGGCACCAACACTTGTGCTGGCAGCGGCACTTGCGCCGGCGGCGGTGTCCGGGACCGCCGCCGAGGCGGCCTGGCCACGTCCGCGTCCGCGCCCCCACCCGCGCCCTGCCGATGCCGATGCCGGCTCCGCTTCCGGCTCCGGCTCCGGCTCCGCCTGCTGCCGCGAGGCCGCCGAGCCTGTCGCCGCGCTGGCCGCCGAGCCCGCTTCAGAGGTCGTACCGCTCGTGGTGCCCGACCCCGTACCCGCCGAGGCGACCGGACGCGACGGTGCCGTCTCCTCACTCCCGCTCTCGCCCTGCGCCGCACTGCCGGAGGCCGCACTGCCGGACGGCGGCGCGGCGGGCGCCAGGCTCGGTCCCGGATCCGCTCCCACCGACCCCAGCGCGACCGCCCTGCGAACGGACGATCCGTCAGGGGAGGATCGGTTCTGACGATTTGCCATCATGCTCCTTTGAACCTGTTGGATCTGTACGTGATGTGGACCTGTACGTGATGTGGAGTTGTATGTGAGCGGGGATGCGGTCCCCGCCTATACGCCCTGGCCGACGAGCCCGGTGCAGCGCTCCGGCCAGCTCCGGCCCTCGCCCGCGCGGAGGCCCTTGGCGAGCGCCTCTTCGAGATGGGTGCGCGCGATGAGGTCCCGCTGGTTCAGTTCGTCCGCGCCGTCCATGTAGAAGACGGCGTTCCCGGGCAGCTCCCGGAGCAGCACCACGGGAGAGCCGGCCGGCCCGGTCCGTACGCCCAGCACCCGGAAACTGGTCCCCGGCACGAAGACGACCTCCTCGGCGGTCTCCGGCGGTCCGGCCGGCTGGTCGAGCAGTTGTCTGACCTTGCGCCCGGTGACGGACCAGATCGCGTAGCGCACCGAGGTCCCGGCGGGCGGTGCCGAGGGCCGGGCCAGCGCGCTGACCGGCCCCGGGTCCTGCAGCAGGGAACCGGCCGCGGGCTCCGCCCCGGAGGCGTCCCCGCCGCGCAGGGCCACCCCGCGGTAGGAGGGCAGCCGCCGCAGCGCGGACGCGAGACACCCGGCGTAGGGCAGCAGCCGCCCGTCCCCCGCGCGCAGGTCCCGCATCAGCTCGCGGTGGTGCAACGGGCCTTCCTCGGTGGTGAGATACGCGTGCGCGGCGATGAGGTCGACCCTCGCCGCCTCCAGCTCCTGGCCGCGCAGCGCGGGCATCCGCGTGAGCACCCGCGAGACCGCGGCGGCATGCCGCTCCCAGGCCCCCGAGGCAAGCTCACGGAACGCCGCCCGTTCAGCCGCGCCGCTGGCATGCCCCGGAGCCACGGGGAGGGCCACGGCCCGCGCGACAAACGCCGACGACGGCGCCGACGCCGGCTCGGGTCCCGGTCCCGGCGCCGGCTTGGGTCCTGGTCCCGGCGCCGACTTGGGTCCTGGTTCCGGCTTGGGTCCCGGTCCCGGTCCCGGTCCCAGTTCCGGTCCCAGTTCCGGCTTCGGCTTCGGCCTCGGCTCCGAGTTCGGTTCCGGTTCTGGTTCTGGTTCCGGCTTCGGCTTCGGCTCGGGCTCCGGGTCCGGTTTCAACTCCGGGTCCGACTCCGGCCTCGGCTCCGGCTCGGGGTCTGGCGTCAATTGCCGATCCAGGTCCAGGTCCGGGTCCGGCTCCGGCTCCGGCTCCGCCGCAAGTTCCGGGGTCAACTCCCGGTCCGGCTTCGATTTCGGCCTCGGCGCGGGGTCCAGGTCCAGGTCCAACTCGGGGTCCGGATCCTGGCCCGGCTTCAACTCCGGTTCTGATTCCAGTTCCTGTTCCGGTTCGGGTTCCGGTTCCCGTTCGGGTTCCGGTCGATGCCGAGCCCGTACGCGGCCTCCCGGCTCCGGAGCCGATACGTCACTTCCCCGGCCGGGCGCCCCACCGGCCAGGCGCGTCTCCGTACCGGCGACCGCCGCCTCGCCGGTGGCGAACTCCCCCTCCGGCTCCGTGCCCGCGCCCGTACTGACCGCCGACGCCCCCGTGCTCGTACCGACCGTCGGTGCAGGCGTCGGCGCCTCCGCGGTGGTGCGGCGCCCGGGCGGCGTACGTCGGCCGGAAGCCGGCCCCGCCCCCGGTTCGCCGCGGCCGACCGTCCCGTCGCCGGCTTCCGTCGAGGCGGGCGGGGTCACCGTGGAGGTGCCCCCGGTCCCGCCCGTACGTACCATCGGCCCGGGTGACGGCGTGTGCCGTACGGGAGGTGTCGCCCGTCCCGGAGTGGGTCCGGGCGGCCCCTCGGCGGACTCCCGAACGGGCCGCCGTGGCACGGCGGTCGGTGGCACCGCCGCAGCCGGGCCGGTGGGGGGCGGCGCCGCGACGGCACCCGCGGACGGGGGCGAGCCCGGACCGGTTCGGCGTGCCGCGGCCCACGGTCGCCCGGGGGCGCCGGCCGTGACATAGCGGATGCCCAGTACGCCGTGTTCGGCGGCCAGTCTGCGCAGTTCACCCTCTCCGGCGGAGAGCCTGCCGCGCACCAGCAGCGTGGTCTTCGCCCGGGTCGCGGAGCCGAGGCCGGCCAGGAGCCGGGACAGCGCGGGGAGCACCGACTCGTCCAACGGCTGTCCCGGTACCCCCAGTTCGACGGCACAGGTGTCCGGATCCACGTCCGGCCCGGCGAGCGGAGGGCGGGGAGCGTCCCGTTCCCACAGGGCGAGACCGGCCCGTGTCACCGTGGCCTGCCAGCGGTCGGTCAGCCGTACGGTGCCCGGTTCCGTACCGGCGGGAAGCCAGTCGGGCGGACGGCTCACCACCAGCCGGGGAGCGGAAACCCTCCCCTGCGCGTCGGCGGGCCCGCAGGTCACGGACGACACGAACGGCTCCCAGCTCGGTCTCCCGTCGGTGCCCACCATGGTCGGCCGCGGAGGCGCTCCGGGCGGTGCGTGGTCGGCGAGCAGCGGCAGGCCCGTGAGCACTTCCACCTCGCCGCCCAGCAGGCCCGCGACCGAGTGGCCGAGCCGCAGCAGGTCGCGGCGGCCTCCCGGGGCGAGACGGACGCGGGACCGGTGGGCCACCGGCAGCGCGGCGAGGACGGCGGCCACCTCGTCGGCGGCGACGTCCTCCGCCCGGAGGGCGCCGACCAGCACGGTGGGGCGCTCGAAGTCGACGGGCACCGCGAAGCACAGGTCGTCGGGGGACGGTCCGGGCGCCTCGGCCGGACGCATCAGCACGCCCGCCGGTATCTGGTCCACCACGCAACCGCCCGCCGTACGTGCGGGCACCCGGCCGAGTGCCTCCTGCCACGCCGGTGCGGGGGCTCGCGGGCCCAGTTTCCGGGGCGCCTCGCCTGGTGCGAAGAGCCACCATCCGTACCCGGGCCGGGAGTCCCCGTGGACGAAGAGCGCGCCCCCGGGGGTGATCAGGACGGCCCCGTCGGGAGCGATCACCTCCAGCTCCCAGGCGTCGGCGATCCTGCGGGCCACGCAGGGCCGGCCCGGCTGGTCGTCGCCGGCACCGGACAGGACGAGCCGGACCCGGCCGGTGCCCTTGGCCCGCAGGGAGTCGAGGAGGGCACCCAGACGGGACCAGTGGTCGGCGTCCGGCCCGCCCCCGTCGCCGGAGCCGACCATCACCGTGACGATGTCCTCGTCCGCGGCGACCGCGCGGGCCACCTCGGCCAGGGTGTCCATCGGGAAGGAGTCGTCCTCGACCGAACGGACCAGCAGCACACCGTCGATGTCCTCGACCGGCAGGGCTCCGCCGGCCTCCCGGGGTCCGGCGCCGCCCGGCGGGTCCCCGGCCGGATTCCGCGCACCACGCACCGGCCCGGGCGGCCTGCCGCCCCGACGGGACAGCCGCGCTGACCAACGACTCACGCGCCCGTCCCCCACGCCCGCCGACCGTCCACCACGCTCGCCGACCCACGCCCAGGCCCGGCCACCGGCGGATCGGCCCCCTCCCCAGTCACCGGGCCGTCGGCCCTCCCGGTGGTGACCGCGTCGCGCAGGACGTCGAGTTCGAGGGTCATGCTGACCGGTGCGGAGGGGTTGAGATACAGCGCGTGCCCCTCGGGAACCCGCCCCACCAGGTCGTCGGCCTTGACCAGTTCGAAGGCGAGGCGGCCGACGGTGTGCAGGAACACCGGTGAGGTGAAGAGCGGGACGACCGGGGTTCCGTCCGGGGTCACGGCGCTCAGCGGGCCGCCGCCCGGCCCGGTCAGTACAGCCACCTCACGGCCGAGCAACGCCTCGGTCACCGCCTCGCCGGGTCCGTAGCCGGTCGCCGCGAGCTGGACGGCCCTGTCCACGTCGTCCGCCGGCTCGGGCCAGCCGTGGGCGCTGGGGGACGGCCGGTAGTCGGGGTTCTCCTGCCACTCCTCGATCTCGCCGTCCAGGCCCGACCGCCACCGGCCGACCAACGCCCAGTCGGGGGGCTGCCCTTCGCCGGACCACAGCGGATCGACCATGCCCAGCCAGTGGTCCGGTGCGAGCCTGGCCGCCTCACGGATCTCGTCCGGCACAGGCGGCAGCCCGTCGTCCACGGCACCCTGCTGGGTCATCACTGTCCTCACTCGGTGGATCGGTGGCTGGTCGGTCACGCGGGCCCCCGAGCCGGGGCGGGTAACAGGAACCGGGATGTGCCGCACGGCGAACTCACGTGGCCGTTTCCACCACGTACGCGTCCCTGGACGCATCTCTGGACGCGTCCAGCAACGCATCCCTGGACGCGTCCTTGACCGCGTCCCTGGCCGCGTCCCTGGAAAAGTCTCTGTACGCGTCCCTCGTCCGCGACGAGTCGTCCGGGCCCTCGTACCAGAGGAGACGGCGTGCGGTCGTCGCGTCCGTGACGACCCCGGTGAGGAGCCCGCTGCCGAGGACGGCGCGGACGGCCCCGGCGCTCCGCGGGCCGCCCGAGACGGCGATCAGCTCGGGCACACCGCGGAGCTGGGCGGCGCTCACGGAGATCGTCCGGGCGTTGAGCTCCGTGGGGATCACGTCACCGGTCGCGTCGAAGACATGGCCGGACATCTCGGCGCACGCTCCGAGCGAGTCGTACGTCTCACGCTCCCGTTCCGTCAGGACGTCGTACAGCGGCGAGAGCGCGGCCTCCCACGCACCGATGCCGACGACGGCCTTGGTGACCCGGCCGAACCGGCCGAGCGTCTCGGCGATGGCCGGCTGGCTCCGCAGGATCGACGCCGTCGGCGCGTTCGGCAGGACGAACGGCGCGTAGAGGGGCAGGGCCTGCCCACCCCCGGCCGCGGCGGTACGGCGGACCGCGGTGACCGCGGGGTCGTTGGCCAGGTCGGGCCCGTGTACGCCGGTCAACTGGACCACCTCGCAGGAGGGCAGCCGGGTGACCGCCTCGCTGAGCGCCTCCACCGCGCGGCTGCCGTCCAGGCCGAGGACGTCGCCCTCCTCGGCGATCTCCGAGATCAGCTGCGCCGCCGCCGTACCGAGCCAGCGGTCGACCTGACGCGTGTCACCCGGAGCCGGAGTACCGCCCTCGCTCCGGGTCAGGCTCACGACGACGGCGTGCCGCAGTCCGAAGCGCTCGGCCAGGGCCTGGGAGAGCGGGGCGTCGATCTCGGCCGGGACGGTGATGTCGATCCGCACGATGTTGTGGGCGACGGCGGCGTCGAGGAGCCGGGCCACCTTGAACCGGCTGATGTCGAACTCCTTGGCGATGTCCACCTTCGACTGGTTCTCTAGGTAGAAACGCCGGGCCACGGACGCGACGAGGAGCTTGTCGATCGGCGCGGGGGAAACCTCCGCCTCGGCGTACTCGTACTCGTACTCGTATTCGTACGCGTGGGCATGGGCCTGCGCGTCCCCGTCGTTCCTCTGCGGCCTCATAAGCCCGGCCCGGTCGGCCCGAGCAGGACTTCGTACAGTTCGCGGGCGGTTCTCTCCCGCTGGTCGGTGTCGACGGCCGCGTTCCACGTCCGCACCAGGCGCCGGTGCTCGGCCCAGGCGGCCCGGTTGCGCTCCAGGTCGCGCCGGTAGGTGGTCAGTTCCATCGCGGCGAGGTTCCAGGAGTCCGGTCCGCAGACGGTCTCCTGACGGATCGCCACCGCACCCCGTTCGAGGGTCGTCGGAAAGTTGCTGCACACCAGCGGGCGATGGGCGTACACGCCGCACCGGGCCTTTCCCGAGGCGATCTCCATCAGGAACACACAGCCTCCGCTCTCCGGTCCGCGGACGAGATACAGGTCGAAGGTGGGCCCGTCGGGCCGCAGCCGGAAGCCCGAGTCGTCCTCAAGAAGGGTGACGAACTCCTCGGGGTGCAGCGCGGTCCCGGCCGCGACCCTGCGGACGTCCGCGGCGGTGACGCCGACCTTGTACCTCCGGCAGCAGTCACCCGTACAGCCCGCGCAGCCGGCGACGTTGACTCCGCTTCCGTTCACCGGTCAGCCTCTCCGGGCCAGGCCGTCCCGGCCTCGCGAGCGGCGTGGGTCTCCAGCAGATAGCGCTGGAAGTCGCGGATACCGGACTCGTCGTCGGACCCGGACCCGGACCCGGAGCCAGTTCCAGATCCAGCCCCCGCACCGGACTCGTCGGGCAGCGCGTTCCACCGTTCGACGACCTCGAACCAGTGGTCCCGGTCCGCGGTCCAGCCGCGCTTGGCGTCCGCCAGCAGTTCCTGGTCGAGGTCCGCCTCGGTCAACTGCCCCGACCCGCCACGAGACTTCGTCGTCCCGGCGGGAGCGCCCTCCCCCAACTGGGCGGGAAAGGCACGGCAGGAGACGGGCGCGAGTTCGCCGACCCCGCAGTGGCCGAGTCCGCCGGCCGTGCGCAGGAGGAAGACACAGCCGTACGGGCCGTTGGCCAGCCGCAGATTCACCCGGCGCCGGCCGCCGTTCGTGACGATCCCGGTCGGGTCGTCGGCGGCGGCGGGCGCGGTCTGCGTCAGATGCCACGGCTCCAGGGCGAGAGCGCGCGAGACACGGACGATGTCCGATCCGGTGACATAGCGCGCCCCGCGGACACAGAGGTTCTCCGTGCGAGAGGCGTGCCATTCGGCGCGGGCACTCGGCGCACTGTCCGTTGTCAACACGTCGGTCCTTCCGTCAGGTTTCACGTCACCATGGGATGATGAACAACTCCCGCCCCACAGACGTCAGTTCGGGGTCACGGCACGTCTTGAGGGGTCGGCGGGGCGGCAGGGTTTCGCACGGCGGCAGGTCGCGCCGCGGCGTGGCTGTCGCCATCACCGCATGACCGCAGCAGGGCTGCACTCACAGCTTAGGAAGCGGCACGGACCGCGATGGACCCTCGGCGCGAACATTGCCCACGGGGACAAGCGACCCTGCCCGTCGGCTCAACGACCGGCACGCACAGACACCGGGCCCTGTATCTGACGCTGACACAGGGCCCGGTGTCGGAAGGCGACGAAAGGCCCGCACGCTCGAAGCGGCGGCCTCAGTGGTCGGCCGCCCGCGGAGATGACCATCGCCGCCGAGCACGGCCCCGCGCAATGTCATTTGCCCGCCAGTGCGCTGCGCACTGCACGGACGGGCCGAATTCGGGTCGTGGCGAGCGCGCGGCACGGTCGGGGGCATCCCTCGATTCCCGCTCCGGCGACGGCTGTTCCCCTCACCCGCGACGAGTCGGCGCCGCAGCCGGTCAACTCCGAACAACGAGCCCCTGATCAGCGCGAACATCGCCGCGACCGGCGCTACGGGCCCTCGACGAACCGGCGCGGTTCCGCCCGGATCACCGCCCCGGGAAGCCACTTCCACCGCCCGTGAGCGGGCGTGGAGCGGCGTTTGAGCAAGGCGGGCGCCACGCCGACCGTCCCCTACAGTCCGTACCGCCAAGAGACGGACCGATGGCTTCCCCCATGCAAACACCGTCGGACCCGCCGTCCCCCCATGCTCGAATCGGAGTCGAGTCCGCGAGTGAGAACCAGAATCGATCCGCTGTCCATCGCCGCGATGGCGGTCGCCGTGGTTTCCATATCCGCCACCGCCCCGCTCACCGCCGCCGCCACCGCGTCGCCGCTCGCCATGGCGTTCTGGCGCAACGCCCTGGGCTTCGCCACCCTCGGACCGTTCCTCCTGATACTGCGCCGCCGCGAGGTGGTCCGCGTCGCACGCGGCGAACGCGGGCTGCTGCGCCGGGAGCAGTGGCGGCCCATGTTCTTCGGCTTCCTCGCGGCCACGGCACTCGCCCTGCATTTCGCGGCCTTCATGACGAGTACGCAGCTGACCTCGGTCGCCATGTCCACCGCGCTCGTCGCCACCCAGCCCGTCTGGCAGGCCCTCATCGCCGCGGGTCAGGGCGTCCGGGCATCCCGCAGGACATGGGCGGGTCTCACGCTCGCCGTGGTCGGAGCGGCCGCGGCCGCCGGTGTGGACATCCAGTCCGGCAGCCGTACGGCACTGCTGGGGGACCTGCTCGCCCTCGCGGGGGCCGTCGCCCAGGCCGCGTACGCCGCGCTGAGCGAGAAGTCGCGGGCCGACGTGAGCACACCCCTGTACTCGACGGTCACCTCGCTGGTCTGCGGTCTCGAACTCCTCGCCGCCTGCTGGCTGTTCGACATCCCGCTCACCGGTTTCGACAGCACCACCCAACTGTCGCTGCTCGGCCTGCTCATCCTCCCCCAGCTCCTGGGGCTCGGCGCACTCAACTTCGTCCTCGGCAGGACATCGGCGACGACGATGAGCGTCCTCCTCCTGCTGGAGACCCCGGTGGCCGCGCTCATGGCATGGTCACTGATGGACCAGGGCGTCGCGGCCGCGACCGTTCCCGGGCTCCTGCTGATCATCGTCGGCGTCACGGTGGTGGTGACCAGCGACAGCGGCGGCAAGCCCGCACCGCGGGAGAACGACCTCCGCGGACCGCACGAACTCCACTGGCAGGACGAACAGCGCCGACGGAACGACCACGGTGCCGGAGCACCCCCGTACCCGGCCCACGCCCCCCACTCGTCCCAACTCCCGCCCGCGGTACGCCCCTCAGTCGGCGTGGCCATCGCCGGAGAGCCGGCGGACAACACACCGGCCCACGCCTTCGACACCTGGGCGGCCTTCGAGACCGCCCGACCGCCAACACTCCGACCGCCAACATCTCGGCACACACCGCTCCGGCCCAACGCCCGCCGGGACCCCCGAGTCGACTGGGCACGCCGCCCCGGGGACGAAAGTCCGACGATCCAGCTCAGCTATCACGGGGCGGGCGCGTTCGACACCATCTTCCTGGGCGGCCGGTCACTCGAACGCGAGGAACCGAGGCCGGACTTCGAGAACACCCACGGGACCTAGTACGCCTGGGACGCAATGCACTTGGGTGCACCTGGGACCCAGGTCTCCTGAGACCTAAGACCCCGGCACCAGGCCCTGTCGCGCGAGGCTGCCGTCCACCCAGGCCGCGGCCAGCTCCACCCGGGAACGGCAGCCCGTCCGCTGGAACAGCCGCGAAAGCCGCTGCTCCACGGTCTTCTCGCTGCACGCCAGCCGGGCGGCGATCTGCCGGTTGGTGGACCCGTCGCTCACCATGCCGATCAGCCGCACCTCGCGATCGCTCAGCCCCGCCCGGGCCGCCCGGCGCCTGGGGATCGACACGTTCCGCCGCCGCGCCGCCGCGCCGAGCAGGCTGCGGACGGGCCGCCCCATGCCCAGCGCGTGCCCGCTCCGCGTCGCCTTGTCCAGCCACAGCTGGGGGTCGTCACCGACCTCCGTCAGACACTGGCAACAGTCCACGCTCAACGGCAGATCCACCCGCCGCCGCACCAACCGGTACGCGGCCAGCGCGCTGTCCGCGTCGCCGTGCACCATCCCGCGGGCGACGAGCACCGCCTCGTACGTCATGGGCGAGGCGGCCTCCTCGTACAGCGCCTCCAGTTCCTCCAGAGTCCGCCGCGTCGCCTCCGGGCTGTCGCCCCGTACCGTGATCGACAGCATCCGCAGCAGCACCCTGTCGAGGCCCGCGAGCAGTCCGTTCTCGCGGGCCCGCCGCACGTCGTGCCGTGCCGCTTCCAGGGCCTCGTCCGCCGAGGCCTTTGCCGCCGGGGCCTTGTCCGCCTGCCCCGACCAGTACCGGACGCCCAGCCGCGCCCGGGCCACCAGCGGATGGCAGACCGAGTCCGGGATCAGGTCCAGCCACTCGCGGGCGCGCCCCAACTCCCCGCGCATGAGCTGGATCTCGGCCGCCAGCGCCCGGGCCGGCTGTCCGACGCCGGCCGCGCTCCCGGACCTGCCCCGCGTCTCGATCCGGCGGGCGCACGACAGGGCACCGTCCCAGTCCCCCGTCAGATAGTCGCGCACCATGAAGTGGTACCGGACGGCGGTGCTCTCCCCCGCCGCGACGTACCGCTCACCGAGCACGGCCTCAAGAGCACCCGCCAGATCCCCGTACGCGGCGGCGTTCCGCAGCCGGTCCAGGGCCGCCTCGCCGAGGGCCTCCCCGGGCAACTCCCGCCGAGCCAGCTCGAATTCGGCGCCGCTTCCCACGGCGGCGGCCAGCAGCCGCACTTCCGCGGGCGACGGAACCGGCCCGGGGCCGGAGCCGGACTCCTGCGCGGCCGGCCCCGGCCGTGGTGTCGTCGGCCGACCCGGGCCGATCCCGTACCGTCCGCCGACCGCCGCCAACTCCTCGGCGGCGGGCACCCGTTCGAGCGCCGCACGGTACCGGGGGTCGGCGTCCTCGCCGTACGGAGACCGGTGCTCGTGCAGTGCCGACAGAGCCCCTGCCCGGGTGACCCACTCCAGACCGTTCCGGTCGCCGCTGTCCCCCGGGTCCCCCCGGTCCGCCTGATCGTCCCCGTGGGGCACGTCGAGGCAGGCCAGCAGCGGCTCGCCGAGCGCCAGTACGCCGAGGTGGTCGGAGTGCCGCAGGCTCAGCCCGGCGGACTCGTGCAGCACACCGGGTGTTCTGGGGTCGTGCGGCGGCAGATGCCGCAGCACCGAGTGGTAACTGCGCACCGCCCACTCCTGGTTGAACCTGACACTGCTGCCGGCCGCCGCCAGCAGCAACGGCACCGCCAGGGCGTCGTCGAGCATCGCGCCCGCCGCCGCCACATGGCCGGCCAGCCGCGGTCGCCGGGTGCCCGCCGCGGTGGCACCCAGCCGGTCCGTCACCAGCCTGGTGATCGCGGCGTGCAGCGACCGCACCTCGCCGCGGGCTGGCAGCGTCCGCAGCGCCGCCGCGAGCGCCGGAACGGCGAACGCGATGCGCCCGTCCTGACCGACCGTCACCACCCGGTCCCCGACCAGCCCGTCCACCGTACGGCCGACGGCTTCGAGCGGCCCGTCCGGCGACTTCACGCGGTGCAGGTCCTCAAGCCGTACCTCGGCCCGCTCGACCAGACCGGCGAGCACGGCCGCCGCCGCGACCGTGCCGGCGTCCGGTGGCGTGTCCGGCCAGCAGAGCCGGCCCAGTTCAGCGGCGTCCGCCGTGAGCCGCAGCCCGCCCTCCGGCACGGTCAGGCACACCTGGCCGTCGAGTTCGACCAGTCCGCCGCGCTCCTCCAGCGAGGCGAGCACCGACAGCACGGCGGCCGGACTGCCCGCCAGCGGGCCCAGCGAGGCCAACACCGCCGTCACCAGGTCGGGTTCGACAGGACGGCCCAGCCGCCGCACGAGCAACGCGCCGACATCGGCCGACGACAGCGGCGGCAGTACGAGCACCCGGTCGGCCGCCGCGGGCAGTTGCGCGGCCGTGACGTGCCCCGGGCCCATCGACCGGCCGGCCATCACCACCGGCACGCCCGCCGGGCGGAACGTACGCAGCAGCACCCCCAGCGCGGAGGCCGTCCGGGCCGGCATCCGCTCGGTGCCGTCCAGGACCAGTGCGAAGGGGAACTCACGGGCCGCGTCCGCCAGCACCTCGCCCAGGGTGGACAGCAGGGCCACCTCACCGCCGGGGCCGGTGGCCCGCGCCTGCACCCGGCGTACCGCGGCGATGCGCGCCGGCAGCCGGCCGTCGTGCACCTTGGCGAGTACGCCGCAGACGGCGTCCGTGAGAGCGGCGGCACCGTCCGCCTGGCCCTCGCCGGATTCCCAGCCGAACCGCAGAACCCTGCCGCCCTCCTGGACCACCACCTGCCGCGCCTGTTCCAGCACGGCGGTCTTGCCGGTCCCGGCGCCACCGGTGACGAGCAGGGTCCGGGCCACGGCACCGGTGGTGCGTGCGGTGGTGGGCCCGGCGGTGTGTCCGGTGGTGCGTAACGCCTCGGCCACGTCCTCGACTTCACCGTGCCGGCCGACGAGAGGTGAAGAGTGCTGCTGCACGACGACTCCCTGTTGTCCCAATTTCTCCATGCCGAACCACTTCATGAGAATTGGAGTCGTCCAAATGACCGAACAGACCAACTTCTTGTACCGGGTTTGCCATGATTGCAGGCACTGGACCGAGACCCGTCCGTCGGGTCGGTCCGAGGCGGGCGCCGCCCGCCCGGTACGTGAATCCTCGAAGGTTGCGGTGGAGAAGTGGCTGCTCGGACAGACACCGAGTTGGTCTTCGGCGGCACGGCCGCACGATTCCACCAGCCGGGCGAGGACCTGCTCGGCCGAACAGCCGAGTCGGACGAGACCGACCGCTGCCTCCACGACCCGGCCGGGCCACGCCTGGTACTCGTCCGCGGCGAACGGGGCATCGGACGCACCCAGTTCGCGCACGCCACCGCCGAGCGACTGCGCGCGGGAGGCATCACGGTCCTGCCCGTCGTCTGCGTCCCCGGTGACGACGAACGCCCTCAACTGCTGGCGCTGCGCATCACCATGGCCCTGGAAGAACACGGGTCCACCACGACCAAGCGCAAGCCCGCACACAAGCCGGCCGCCGAGGCGCTGTCCGCGATGAAACGCGGCGACCGGACAGCCATGGCCGACGCACTCACCGCCGCTCTGGCGCGACCGACCCCCGCGGTCGTACTCGTCGACGACGCCCACCACGCCGACACCGAATCCCTCGCTCTCCTCGACGAGACCGACTTCGACCGGCTCCCGCCCGGCATCCGGCTGATGCTCACCGCCGTCCAACACACCACACCGGCCCGCACACCCCCGTCCCCCGTCCCCGGCCGGGCCATGGACCGGCTCACCCACAACCCGGCGGCACACACGATCTCGCTGTCACGCCTCACCCTGGACGACGCCACCGCCATGGTGACGCAGCGGCTGCGGTCGGCACCCGACGCCGACCTGATGCGGCGCCTCCACGAGCTGAGCCGAGGCATCCCCGGCGCACTGGACGCCCTCCTCGCCGAATGGACGGCACAGGACGCGATACGCACGGCCGACGGCCACGCCTTCCTCGGTACCGGCGCTCCGGTACCACCGCTGCCGGACCACGACCGGTACGTAGCGGCGCTGTGTGCGCTGAAGGAACCGTCCGGCACGGTGGCCACGGCACTGAGCATCCTGTGGCCGCTCGGCCGCCCGGCCGAATCCCTGGTCGCGTCGTCCACCGGGCTGCCCACCGAATCCGTGACCGCCGGCATCCGCACCCTGGTCGACGCGGGCATCCTCGACGAACTCCCCGGCCGGACCCCCACCTCCGCACCACGCGGCTGGACCTTCCGCGTCCCACTCCTCGCACACACCGTCCGCGAACGCCTGGGCCCCGTAAGACGCAGCCACCTGTCCGCCGCGGCGGTGGAGGTGCTGTGGGCGGACGGGGCGCCGGGGGACACCGAGAGCCGGGCGGACGCCGGGAACCGGACAGGTGCCGGGAACCGGACGGACGCCGGAGCCGCCCCACAGGCCCCACCCACACCCACACCCACACCCCCGCCCCCGCCCGCGCTCCTCGAAGAGGCGGACGCCGAGACCTATCTCCCCGACCGGATCGCCGACGCCGGATTCCTGGTCGACAGCGACCGCGCGGTGGCAGAACTGACAGCCGCCGCACGATCGCTGTACCCCGACCTCGAACACCGGGGAATGCTGCGGTGGCACCGGGGAGCCGTCCGCCTCATCGAGGAGCAGTACGACCGCGACCTCGCCATACTGCGCAGCGGCCAGGCCGCCTACGGCTGCGGCGACTACCGGACGGCCCGCACGGCGGCCGAGTGGCTCGTGTGCGGCCCCGCCGAGGACCTCGACCCACCGACGGTTCACGAGGCCGCCACCCTGCTGGTGGCGTCGGCGGCCGCCGAACGGGACTGGCCGGCCCTGTCCCGCATGGGCACCGCACATTGGTGGGAGGGACTGCCGCTGTCCGCCATGGCCACCGTGTCCGGCCGCGTCCAGGCACTGTGGCAGCTGGACAACTGGCAGGAGGCACTGACCCTCATGTCGCGGACCGAGCGGGTATGGCAGGCCACCCCGGCCAGCCGCGCACTGCTGGAACTGTTCGGCAGCGCCGCGGAGTACGTACTGGGCCGCCCGGACCGGTTCACACACGCACTGACCCAGCCGGAGGAACCCGGCCTGCCTCCCAGCAAGGCGTTCGCGAAGTACGTCGCCCAGTTCGACGTACTGCTCGGCAGCGGCGACCTGGGAGCGGCGGCGAACCTCCTGGCCACCCGACAACTGCACGTCGAACTCCTCCCCCAGGCCAGCCGGTTCCTGTGGCACCACATCAACGGGCGGTGGGACGAGGCACTCGCGCTGGCACGCCGGCTCCTGGCCAACGGCGGACTGCTGAACGTGGTCCCCGGACACCACCTGCTCCCCGCCCGCACGGCGGCCGTCCTCCTCGCCCGAGGACGAGCCACCAGCGCCGACCGCCTGATCAGCAGCGTGCGCGAACCGGTGAACGGGCCACTGGAACACATCCTGGACCACGCCCAAGCCGAAGTACTGCGCACCCTCGGCGACCCTCGCCGGGCCGAGGAACTGCTGCGACGCGGCCTGCGCGCGGCGGACGAACGCGGCTCCTTCTACGGCACCGACGAACTGCTGGCCCCACTCGCCGAGATACACGCGGAAGCGGGACACACGGACCGGGCGACGGCCTGCCTGCAGCGCCTCGAACGGACGGCCGAGCAGATGAACAGCGGCCGGACACGGCTCCTGTACCTACTGACGTCCGGAAACGTCCTGGGCCCGGACTCCACCGAAGCCCACAAGCACCTCCACGAGGCGGTCGACCTGGCCCGCTCCCGCACCCAGCCGTACGAAACGGCGCTCACACTCCTGACCGCCGTACGCGCCCACGCGGCCCCGGCGACCCTGCTGCACGAGGCGTACGAACGGTTCGACGAGCTGGGTGCCACCCTGTGGCGCTTCCACACCAGGACCGCGATGCGCGAGGCCGGGCTGACCGTACCCGGCCGCAAACAGGCCACGGCGGAGAACCACCACCTGCTGGCCACCCTGCTCGCCGAGGGACTCACCAACCGCCAGATCGCACACGCACTGCGGCTCAGCGAGGACGCGGTCGCCAACCGCCTGTCCCGGCTGTTCGCACGCACCGGTATGCGATCCCGCACCGAGGTCGTGACAGCCGTACTCACGGGCAACCCGATGCCGGCGGACGACCACTGACCCCATCCGCCCCCTCCGCTCCACCCGTCCCGCTCGTGCCAGATTTCCCTCTCCTTAACGAACGAGGGGTACGCGTAAGCGGAATGAGGCAACCTCACGTGCCACCATCAACCTCCTGAACGGCATGGACCACTTGGGTTCCCGAATGGGGGGCTAATGCCTCAGCAGGTACTCACAGACACCGTGCGCGTGGCGATCCACGCACCCGACGCCATCGTCCGCGCCGGACTGCTCAGCTATCTCCACAACGACCGCCGCATCCGCGAGGTCCCACCGGACAAACTCCGCGAGGCGGACGTCATCGTCGTCACCGTCGACGTCGCCGACACCTCCACCCTCGACCTGCTGCGCAGCCTGTGCGACAGACCGGACGCACGGTTCGCCGTGGTGGTGGGCAAGGAGTGGCACGCCGACGTCTCGGCCGCCGTCGACCGCGGGGTCCGCGCCGTCCTCTGGCGCGACTCCTTCAGCCAGGGGGCCTTCATCCGAACCCTGCACACCATCGCGGACGGCGGCGGAAGCCTCCCGCCCACTCTCCAGGGCACCCTGATGGAACAGGTTCGCTGGGCCCAACGCGAAATACTGGCCCCCCGAGGCCTCACCGCATCCGGCATCAGCCCCCGCGAGGTGGACGTACTCCGCCTGGTCGCCGAGGGCAAAGAACTATCCGAAATAGCGACAAAGCTGTCCTACTCGGAACGCACCGTCAAATACATCCTCTACGGCGTAATGAAGCGCCTACAACTAAGAAACCGCGCCCACGCGGTCTCCTACGCAATCCGAGCGGGCATCATCTGACCCGCTCGCGGGCCACCCTCGTCACTGGAGCCCCCTGTCGGATTCGAACCGACGACCTACGCATTACAAGTGCGTTGCTCTGGCCATCTGAGCTAAGGAGGCGGGGCCCGCGCACGGGCGGGCCGGGTGCGCGCACGCATGCACGCCCGTGCAGTGTACCCACGTCACAGCGGGCCCCCGTCGAAAATTTCCTCGAACTTCATCGCCCTCGGAGTACTGACAGAACGTGTGAACGCGAGGTAGCGTCCTGAACCAGTCCACTCATGTGGACTACACCACTACGGACCGTTCCGCAGTGGTTACACCACCTTTACTACGGATCGTCCGGCACGTTCCTGCCGGTGAAGGGGGCCTACGACCCATGGCCACTGTCTCGTTCAACAAGGCGACCCGCATCTACCCGGGTGGCGACAAGCCCGCCGTCGACCAGCTCGAACTCGACGTCGCGGACGGCGAGTTCCTCGTCCTCGTCGGTCCCTCCGGCTGTGGAAAGTCCACCTCCCTGCGGATGCTCGCGGGTCTTGAGGACGTCAACGCCGGCTCGATCCACATCGGTGACCGCGACGTCACGCACCTGCCGCCGAAGGACCGGGACATCGCGATGGTGTTCCAGAACTACGCGCTGTACCCGCACATGACGGTCGCCGACAACATGGGCTTCGCGCTCAAGATCGCCGGCGTCAACAAGGCCGAGATCCGCCAGAAGGTCGAGGACGCGGCGAAGATCCTCGACCTCACCGACTACCTGGCGCGCAAGCCGAAGGCCCTCTCCGGTGGTCAGCGCCAGCGTGTCGCCATGGGTCGCGCCATCGTGCGTGAGCCCCAGGTCTTCCTCATGGACGAGCCGCTGTCGAACCTCGACGCCAAGCTCCGCGTCTCGACCCGTACGCAGATCGCGTCGCTGCAGCGCCGCCTCGGCATCACCACCGTGTACGTCACCCACGACCAGGTCGAGGCCATGACCATGGGCGACCGGGTGGCCGTGCTGAAGGACGGTCTGCTCCAGCAGGTGGACAGCCCCCGCAACATGTACGACCGTCCGAAGAACCTCTTCGTGGCCGGCTTCATCGGCTCTCCGGCGATGAACCTGATCGAGGTCCCGATCACGGACGGCGGCGTGAAGTTCGGCAACAGCGTGGTGCCCGTCAACCGCGAGGCCCTCAAGACCGCCGCCGACAAGGGTGACACCACGGTCACCGTCGGCGTCCGTCCGGAGCACTTCGACATCGTCGAGCACGACGGCGCCGCGGCCGCCTCCCTGTCGAAGGACACCGAGGACGCCCCGGCCGGCCTCGCCGTGACGGTGAACGTCGTCGAGGAGCTCGGCGCCGACGGCTACGTCTACGGCAGCGCCAAGGTCGGCGAGGACCTCAAGGACCTGGTCGTCCGCGTCAGCGGCCGCGCGGTGCCGGACAAGGGCGCCACGCTGCACGTCGTGCCGCGTCCGGGCGAGACCCACGTGTTCTCGACGTCCACCGGCGAGCGCCTCTCCGACTGACCGAGCCGGTCGGGCCGACCGGGCCCGACCCGGCCGATCCCGGAGAATTCACCCAGGTTGACGAAGAAGGCCCCGCAGGCTGCTGCGGGGCCTTCTTCGTTGTCGACAAATACCCCGGCAGAACGGGCATTTCGATACCCGTACGTCAACATCAAACTCGAAAACGACGGTTTACCCGTCCCCCGAACTGATTACTAAATGTCGCCAAATCATCACCCCGCGCTACCCTCACTCGCGTGAAGCACTCCACTAACCACTCGACGCGACACGGCCGTGGTCCCGCCGGCCGACCGACACGGCACGGCCGCGGTCCGGCCCGCCGGATCGGCCGTACTCTCGCCCTCGTTCTGCCCGTCGTCCTGGTGCTCTCCGGGACGCTGGCGGTCACCCGAGTCAACTGGTCGGGAAACAGCTCCTCGACGTCGGTGCTCGCCGCATCCGCCGAGGACGTCTCCCGACGCGCCCCGTCCCGCGCCCCGCAGGACGTGCTGCGCGACAAGCTCCTCCTCGAACTCCAGGAGAAGAACCCGGGCGTTGCCCTCACCCATCTCCAGGAGGCGGTGAACGGCCGTCCGTCGCTCGCCAGTCACTGCGCGTCCATCGCCCGCGCCCTGGGCCGCGCCGCGGTCCGCGCGTACGGCCCGACCCGAGCCCAGTCGTTCGCCCGCCCGGTCTGCGACACGTCCTTCGCCACGGGCGTGGCAGCCCAGCACACCTGAGGCGCCAGGAGGGCCCGCGCCTCGGCAGGCCCGCGGATCCCCACCCCGCGCAGCCTCACAGTCCCGCAGAAGCCCACCCGCAAATCCCGCGGGGCGCCACGTACAGTTCGGGTCATGACCGATCCGAACGCCGCGTCGCGCCCCGTTCAAGCCGTCGTCCTGGCCGGCGGCCAGGGCTCGCGGCTGCGTCCCTACACCGACGACCGTCCCAAGCCGATGGTCGAGATTCCCGGCACCGGGACCCCGATCATCGGCCACCAGCTGGCCTGGCTCGCCGAGGAGGGCGTCACCGACGTCGTCGTCTCGTGCGGCCATCTCGCCGAGGTGCTCCAGCAGTGGCTGGACTCGGCCGACCTGCCCGTCTCCGTGACCACCGTGGTCGAGACGGAGCCGCTGGGCCGCGGCGGCGGCCTCAAGTTCGCCGCCAAGCACCTGCCCCACCCGGACCGCCCCTGGTACGCGACGAACGGCGACATCTGGACCCGTTTCTCGCTGCGTGAGATGGCGGACTTCCACACCGAGCGCGACGCGGTGGCAACCCTCGCGCTGGCCCGCCCCCGCATCCCGTGGGGCGCCGTCGAGACCGACGACTTCGGCCACATCACGGATTTCATCGAGTCCCCGCCGACCGCGTACGGCATCAACGCGGGTGTGTACGTCTTCTCCCCCGAGTTCGCCGCCCTGCTGCCCGACCTCGGCGACCACGAGCGGTCCACGTTCCCCCGCCTGGCCCGTGAGCGCCGTCTGGCCGGCTATCCGATCCCGCAGGGCGCGTACTGGCGCGCGATCGACACCGCGAAGGACCTCACGGAGGCCGCCAAGGAGCTTGCGGCGCTGGGGCGTTGAGGCTGCACTTACTCCGCTCCACGAACGTGGCAGGTACGACGATGGGGCCCGGCACCTGAGTGGTGCGGGCCCCATCGTCGTACGGTCCTTCGCCGCCGTACCGGCTTGGCCGTGCCGCCCTGTCGGCGGGCGGTGTCAGCCCAGCAGGCCGCCCACGAGTCCGGAGCCGCCGCCGGAGCCTGAGCCGCCACCGCTGCCGCCGCCCGTGCTTCCGCCGGAGCCGGTGCCGCCTCCGCTGCCGGTGCCGCCGCCCGAGCCCGCACCGCCGGTGGTGCCGCCCGAGGAGGACGGGCCGGCGGTGGTGCTGGGTGCCTGCGGCGGGGCCGACTGCTGGGGCGGGGCCTGACCGGAGCCCTGCGTCTGGCTGGGCTGTCCGGCACCGGCGCCCGCGGTCTCGCGGGCCGCGCCCGGTGTGGTCGCGGCGGCGCCCGAGGGGCTCGCGGAAGTGGCGCCCTGGGTGGGCGAGTTGGCCGCCGAGGGGCTTTCCTTGTGCCGGCGCCGGCCGGGCTCCTCCGGGAGCGGGGAGCCGGGCAGTTCGTTGCGCGGGGCCTCGCCGGGGCCGGGGACGACCACGCGGTCGGCGTCACGGACGGCGCCGCCGAGCAACGAGCCGATGAGCAGGGTGAGTCCGACGACGATGGTCGTGACGACCGCGCCCCGGCGCAGGACGCGGCTGCGCAGCTCCCAGATGTCGGTGCGGGGCCCGAGCGTGCGCCAGGCCTCGCCGGCGAGGCGGCCGTCGATGGAGTAGACGGGGGCGCCCGCGATGATCAGCGGGGACCAGGCGGCGAGGTAGATGATGTCCGGCGCGTCGTAGGCGGGGACGGACTTCCAGCTGACGGTGAGGAGAAGGGCCGCCGACAGCAGTGCGCCGACGACCGCGGCGATCCGCTGCCACAGGCCGAGCACGGTGAGGACGCCGACGATGACCTGGAAGAAGGCGATGAGGAGTCCGGCGCCGACGGGGTGTTCGAGGGCGAACTGGCGCAGTGGCTCGGCGAGTTCCCAGGGGTGCAGGGAGTTGAGCCACTTGACCATGGAGCCGCGCTTGCCGCCGTCGAAGTAGACGGGGTCGCAGAGCTTGCCCATGCCGGCGTAGATGGAGATGAAGCCGAGGAAGACGCGCAGCGGGAGCAGGACGACGCCGAGGTTCATCCGGCGGCCGGGGTAGTACCCGTGCCGGACGGGGGCGGCGCCGTGCCGCCTGAGCTCGCCGTCGTCGTCCCGGTACTCGTCGTCGTAGGAGTCGTCCTCGAACTCGCCCTCCGTGTACGGGCGTTCGTCGATCTCCTCGTACGCGCTGCCCGCGCTGCGCATCTTCGGCAGGAGGCGGGTCTCGGGGCCGCGGACGGTCGGCGTCTCGACGGTGGCGTCGACGTCGAACCCGGGGGGTCCGCCCTCGCCGACGCGCGGGATGACCTGGGTCGCACCGCCGTCGCCGGCGGGTGCCTCGGCGCCGTGCCGCAGACTCGTGCTCCGCACCGCCTGCAACAGCCGGGTGGCGCCGGTGTCGTCGGGGGCGGACTTCCCGCTCCAGACGACGGGCGCGCGGCGGCGAGTGCCTGCGGTGGTTCCGACGACGGGGATGCGCGCGGTGTCCTCGCCCGAGCTCAAGTGCCGCGCGGCGCGCGGGGACTGGGCCCGCGGGGAGGCGTTCAGCTGCACGCGGAAGCTCGCATGATTGACGATGACCTGCGCCGGATCGCTCGGCACCTTCACCATGCTCAGCGCGGGAGCGTCGTCGAATCCCAACGAGCGGTCCCCCGTGGGTGTGCGGGGTGTTCTGGTGTCCACACTCATCTAACCGAGTGACGTGTGTTTAGGACACTGCTTTGACCGGCCCGATCTGTCCGGACCCCGTCAAGATCAACGAGGTGCGGTCAAGGGGCCCGGTTCCGGGCCCCTTGAGGGGTGCGGGGCTGTGATATATGCGGCTCCCACGCACCCGCGGATCACCACACCCCGGCGTCGGCCGAGCCGGCGATCCGGTACTAGGCCCGCTTCCGCGAAGCCTCGTACAGCACAACTCCCGCGGCCACACCGGCGTTCAGCGACTCCGTGCCGCCCGGCATCGGGATCCGCACCCTGAAGTCACAGGTCTCACCGACGAGTCGGGAGAGCCCCTTGCCCTCGCTGCCGACGACGATGACGACGGGCCCGCCGAGCGCCTCCAGTTCGCCGACCTCGGTCTCGCCGTCCGCGGCGAGGCCGACCACGATGAGGCCGGCCTTCTTGTAGGACTCAAGGGCGCGGGTCAGGTTGGACGCGCGGGCGACGGGCGTGCGCGCCGCGGCGCCCGCGGACGTCTTCCACGCACCGGCGGTCATGCCGGCCGCACGGCGCTCGGGCACGACGACCCCGTGGCCGCCGAACGCGGAGACGGACCGGACGACGGCACCGAGGTTGCGCGGGTCGGTCACGCCGTCGAGCGCGACGATCAGCGGGTCCCTGCCCTCGTCGTACGCGGCGGCCGCGAGGTCCTCCGGGTGCGCGTACTCGTACGGCGGGACCTGGAGGACGAGCCCCTGGTGGTTGAGGCCGTTGGTCATGCGGTCGAGCTCGGGGCGGGGGGCCTCCATGAGGTGGATGCCGCCGCGCTCCGCGGCGAGCTGGAGCGCCTCGCGCACCCGCTCGTCGTTGTCGATGAACTGCTGGACGTAGAGCATCGACGCCGGGACGCCCTCGCGCAGCGCCTCGACGACGGAGTTGCGCCCGACGACCATCTCGGACGTGCCCTTGCCGCCCCGGCCGCCGCGCGGCGACGGGCGGCGTACGGTCTGCTTCGCGTTGGCCTTGGCGACGGCGCCGGCGATGCGGTTCTTCTTGTGACCCTTGCGCGCTTCGGCGGGCGGGGTCGGACCCTTGCCTTCCAGGCCCCGGCGTCGCTGGCCGCCACTGCCGACCTGCGCGCCCTTCTTGCCGGACATGCGGCGGTTGTTAGCGGCCATGACCTACCTGTCTGTGTGAGGGCGTACACGCGTACGCCTCTGGTGTACGTGTCTGTGAAATGTCGTGCGTCTATGAGTGTGCCGCCCGGAGACCCGAGCGGCACAATCGATCAAGGAAAAGCTCAGCGCGGGCCGAGTGTCCAGCGCGGCCCCTGGGGGCCGTCCTCGATCACGAGCCCGGACTGGTTGAGCTGGTCACGGATGGCGTCGGCGGTGGCCCAGTCCTTACGGGTGCGGGCGGACTCGCGCTGCTGCAGCACCAGTCGTACGAGCGTGTCGACGACTCCGTGCAGGTCCTCGCCGCGGTCGTTCTCGCCCGCCCAGTGCGGGTCGAGCGGGTCGAGTCCGAGGACGGCGAGCATGGCGCGGACCTCGGCCAGCCGTGCGACCGCCGCTTCCTTGTCGTCGGCGGCCAGCGCGCTGTTGCCCTGGCGGACCGTGGTGTGCACGACGGCGAGGGCCCCCGGGACGCCCAGGTCGTCGTCCATCGCCTCGGCGAAGGCCGGCGGGACCTCGGCCGCGGGCTCGACGGCTCCGGCCTTCTCCACCACCCGCTGCACGAAGCCCTCGATCCGCGCGAACGCGGACTCGGCCTCGCGCAGTGCTTCCTCGCTGTACTCGATGGTGGAGCGGTAGTGCGGGGTGCCGAGGTAGTAGCGCAGCACGATGGGCCGCCACGCCTTGACCATCTCGCTCACGAGTACGGAGTTGCCGAGGGACTTGGACATCTTCTCGCCGCTCATGGTGACCCACGAGTTGTGCACCCAGTAGTGCGCGAACTCGTCGCCGAAGCCCCTGGCCTGGGCGATCTCGTTCTCGTGGTGCGGGAAGATCAGGTCGATGCCGCCGCCGTGGATGTCGAAGGCGGGGCCCAGGTACTTGTGGGCCATGGCGCTGCACTCCAGGTGCCAGCCGGGCCGCCCCCGGCCCCAGGGCGTCTCCCAGCTCGGCTCGCCGGGCTTCACGGCCTTCCACATCGCGAAGTCCCGCGGGTCCCGCTTCCCGGTCTCGCCGTCCTCGGCGGGCTGGCGCAGCTCGTCCAGGTCCTGGTTGGACAGGGCCAGATAGCCGGGCAGGGAGCGCACGTCGAAGTACACGTTCCCCTCGGCCTCGTACGCGTGCCCGCGCTCGATGAGCGTGCGCATCATCTCGACCATCTCGGTGATGTGGCCGGTCGCGCGCGGCTCGTACGTCGGCGGGAGGCAGCCCAGCGCCGTGTAGCCGTCGTTGAACGCCCGCTCGTTCTCGTAACCGATCGACCACCACGGCCTGTTCTGCTCGGCGGCCTTCCTGATGATCTTGTCGTCGATGTCCGTGACATTCCGGATGAACGTCACGTCATAGCCGCGGTGCTCGAACCAGCGGCGCATGATGTCGAAGTTGAGGCCCGACCTGATGTGCCCGATGTGCGGGGCCGCCTGCACGGTGGCGCCACAGAGGTAGATCGAGACACAACCCGGCGTGATCGGGGTGAAGTCACGGATCTGCCGGGCGCTGGTGTCGTACAGGCGAATAGTCACCCCTCCAGGGTAGTGGCCGCCGACCAGTGCCCCGAGACCCTTCCGACACATGGCTCACGATTCGTGACATCCACGCCGGGGGCGTCCGGCCCGGCCTTTTTTCGCCCCCGCCGCCCCTTCCCGTCCCGTCCCTGGGGGCTGCCGCCCCCAGACCCCCGCATCGCGCTGACGCGCTCGTCCTCAAACGCCGGACGGGCTGAAAATCAGCCCCTCCGGCGTTTGAGGAGCGGGGGTTCGGGGGCGGAGCCCCTGAGTAAGTGAGGGGAATGGGTAGGGGCGGCGGGGGCGAAAAAAGCCCCCTCACCCCACCCGAGCCACCAACGCCGTGGCCACCGCCATCAACCCCTCGCCCCGCCCGGGAAACCCGAGCCCGTCCGTGGTCGCGCCGGACACCGACACCGGCGCCCCCACGGCCTCGGAAAGAATCTTCTGCGCCTCGTCACGCCGCTTGCCGATCTTGGGGCGGGGCCCCACGACCTGAACGGCCACGTTCCCGATGGTGAACCCCCCGGCGCGAACGATCCGCGCCGCCTCCGCCAACAGCACAACCCCCGACGCCCCGGCCCACTCGGCCCGCCCGGTCCCGAAGTGCTGCCCGAGATCCCCCATCCCCGCCGCGGAGAAGAGCGCGTTGCAGGCGGCATGCGCGACGACGTCCGCGTCGGAGTGCCCGGCGAGCCCCGGCCCCTCCCCCTCCCACTTCAACCCCGCGCACCACAGCTCACGCCCTTCCTCGAAGGCGTGAATGTCGGTACCGATACCGACGAGCGGCAACAGTGGAACAGGGATCTCAGAAGCCATCGTTCAACCTCCGCCGCGCCAGAACGGCCTCCGCCAGCACCAGGTCCAGGGGACGCGTCACCTTGAACGCCTCCTCGTGCCCGGGCACGACGACCACCCGGAGCCCGAGCTGCTCGACCATGCTCGCGTCGTCGGTGACGTTCTCGGTGACGGTCTCGTGCGCGCGCACGAGCGTGTCGCGGTCGAACCCCTGCGGAGTCTGCACGGCCCGCAGCCGCGCCCGCTCCGGCGTGGCGACGACGGGCTCGGGCTCCCCGGGCGCCGCGGGCTCGACCTGCTTGACGGTGTCCGCGAGCGGCAGCGCGGGCACGACGGCGGGAGCCCCGTCCCGTACGGCCTCGATGACGGCGTCGACGGTGTCGACGGGCACCAGCGGACGCGCCGCGTCGTGCACTAGCACGATGTCGATCCCGGGCGGCAGCGCGTCGAGCCCTATCCGTACGGACTCCTGCCGGCTGTCTCCGCCTGGTACGACGAGGAAGTCGGTCCGCTCGGGCAGGGCGTGTGCGTCGAGGAGGGTCTTCACCTCGGCGGCCCCGTCGGGCGGAGCCACGACGACGACGAGGGAGACGGCACGGGACGCGGCCATGGCGCGTACCGCGTGGATGAGCATGGGGGTGCCGTTCAGCGCGCGAAGCGCTTTGGGGGCGCCCGGACCAAGGCGTACGCCCCGGCCGGCGGCCGGAATCACGGCCGCCGTACGGGCCTCGGAAGGCGAGGGGCGCGAATCGTCAGACATCGGTTCCTGTCAGGTTTGTATGCTCGGCCGACGTGGGTATGGCCTGGGCGTGGTACCCCCGACCGAAGGTTGGCTGGGGGAGTGCCGGGCGCGACGCCTTGACCGGACCCTTCCGTGACATTCGGTCGAGCCGCTGCCCGGGCCCGGCACGCCAAGTATCGGACCCGTGAATGTTCGCCGAGAAATGATCGGAAGAATGTTCGGGGCGCCGGGAGCAAGGTATCCGGGTACGAACATGCCGCAGCGCCCGGCGACAATGGATACGTCATCGGGCACCGCGGCATTTCATTGCGCCGAACCGCTCGTTTCGCCTCTGGTCGGAAGCGATCGGAGCGTGACGGGCGTCAGGACGCGAGGACCTCGTCGAGCAGTGCCTCGGCCTTGTCTTCGTTCGTGTTCTCCGCGAGGGCGAGCTCGCTCACCAGGATCTGGCGGGCCTTGGCGAGCATGCGCTTCTCACCGGCGGAGAGTCCACGCTCGCGCTCACGACGCCACAGGTCACGGACGACTTCCGCGACCTTGATGACATCGCCGGAGGCGAGCTTCTCAAGATTTGCCTTGTAACGACGGGACCAGTTCGTGGGCTCCTCGGCGTACGGCGCGCGCAGTACCTCGAAGACCCGGTCCAGCCCTTCCTGACCGACCACATCACGTACGCCGACGAACTCCGCATTGTCCGCTGGCACACGCACTGTCAGGTCACCCTGGGCGACCTTCAGCACCAAGTAGGTCTTGTCCACGCCTTTGATCTGGCGAGTTTCGATAGCCTCGATCAGCGCGGCCCCGTGATGGGGATAGACCACGGTGTCGCCAACCTTGAACGTCATGTGACAGGTACCCCTTCCGTGGCTATCCAGGGTAACACGGAAACGGCGTGTTCTGAATGGCGTTTTCGCAGGTCAGGGCATATCTCGGGGCTTGACAATCGCGACATGAACGTGCTGCGGAGGGGTAGCGGAGGACGGTATTCGCAGGTCGGAGCGGCTCTCCACGCGAAGGGAAACGCGCACGTTACAACACCCCGAGACCCCACTCACGTGCCCGAACGTCCAGATTTGTCGGGTTCCGAGAGCTCATGTGCCGCTACTCCGTTCGGTGAGCGGGGTCGGGTACGAGGAGAATCCGGAATTGATCACGGGCGCGGAAGGCGCGTCGGAGATCAACCGGAGAGTCGACACGAGTGTGGCCCCGAGAGCGGACCCGAGAGTGGACGGAAGATCGATGGAAGATCCGTGAAAGATCAACGGAACATCGCCCGAAGATCGATTTCCGGGATCGCCGTGCATTCCTTGCGCGATATCCGCAAGAGCCGGACGGGCGACTTACCGCTGCTTCTTATGTGAATGGCGGACCGGCGTGCGCCCAATGCGACCGCCGAGTGCCTTGCGAGGCGAGAGCGACAGGGCAGTACGGGGGAGGACGAGGGCGGACGGGAGCGGACGGGAGCGGACGGGGACGGCTCCACCCGGCGGCCGGACAGCACCCAGCGGCCGCTAGAGGCGGGTCGGGTGCGGTGGCGCGGGAACGGCTCGGTAACCTAAGGCCGCTGACAGACCCTTAGGGCGGCTTTATACAGAAGCCGCTCTGCTTCGCCCACGTTCAAGGAGTTGCCGCCGCCGTGAGCAGCAGCCTTCGACGCGGCACACTCGCCGCCGCCGCCATCGCGTTCTCGGCCGCCTCGCTCGCCGCGTGCGCTGCCGGCAACAAGCCCCAGACGCTGGAGATCAAGCCGGACAACGCCGCCACCAGCGTCGGTGACATCAAGATCCAGAGTGCCGTCGTCGTCACCCAGCCCGAGCTGGAGTCGACCGGCCCCGCCGTCGTCTCCGCGACCGTGTTCAACGATGGCCCGCTCCCCCAGACGCTCGACTCCATCTCCGTGGAGGGCATCGCCCAGCCCGCCGAGCTCAAGCCCGCGAAGGGCTCGGGAGCCCTGACCATCCCGGCCGGCGGTTCGGTGGTCCTCGGCGGCAAGGGCAACGCCTCCGCCGTACTGGAGAGCAGCCGTGAGGCCTTCGACGACGGCGACGCGCAGCCGGTCACCTTCACCTTCAGCAAGACCGGTGACGTGACGCTGCAGGCGTTCGTGGTGCCCGCCGAGAGCTACTTCTCCAAGTGGGGCCCGACCGAGATCCCGACGACGCCGTCCACGAAGCCCTCCGGTTCGGGCAAGCCGTCCGGCTCGACGAGCGGATCGCCCACGGGCACCCCGTCCGGGTCCGCGTCGGGCGACGTCACCGGCGAGGCGGGCTCCGAGCCCTCCGACACCGCCGCCTCGTCGAGCGCGACGGCCTCGGAGTCGACCGCGGGCCACTGACACCCGTACGACGAAAGGGCGGGCCCCCTCACAGGGGCCCGCCCTTTCGTCGTACTCGAACGCTCCTACGCGGTTTACGGCTCGAACTTGTAACCGAGCCCGCGGACCGTGACCAGGTAGCGCGGCGCGCCCGGGTCCGGCTCGATCTTTGCGCGGAGGCGCTTGACGTGGACGTCGAGGGTCTTGGTGTCGCCCACGTAGTCGGCGCCCCAGACCCGGTCGATGAGCTGCATACGGGTCAGTACGCGGCCCGCGTTGCGCAGCAGCATCTCCAGGAGGTCGAACTCCTTGAGGGGGAGGTCGACCTTGGAGCCGGAAACGGTGACCACGTGGCGGTCCACGTCCATACGGACCGGACCGGCCTCCAGGGCCGCCGGGGTGACCTCCTCGGGCTCGCCGCGGCGGCGCAGGACGGCCCGGATACGGGCCACCAGCTCGCGGGAGGAGAAGGGCTTGGTGACATAGTCATCGGCTCCTATTTCGAGCCCCACGACCTTGTCGATCTCGCTGTCCTTGGCGGTGACCATGATCACCGGGACGTTGGATCGGCTGCGCAGCTGGCGGCACACCTCGGTGCCGGGCAGTCCGGGCAGCATCAGGTCGAGGAGGACGAGGTCGGCGCCGTTGCGCTCGAACTCGTCGAGTCCGTCGGGCCCGGTGGTCGCGATGGCGACCTCGAAGCCCTCTTTTCGGAGCATGTAGGACAGAGCGTCGCTGAAGGACTCCTCGTCCTCGACGACGAGCACTCGGGTCACGGAAGGACCTCCGGGGCAGAAAACGGTTCGTACGGGGATGAGACGGTGGTCGTCCCGTCGGTCTGACCGGTCTCGTCGTCTTCGTCGAGTCCGGGTGTCTGGTCGTCGGTCGCGCGTTCGCGGGCCGCGCCCGCCTCCGGCAGCCTCAGGGTGAAGGTGGAGCCCTGACCCTCGGAGCTCCACACCGTGACCTCCCCGCTGTGCGAGGCTGCCACGTGCTTGACGATCGCGAGCCCCAGTCCCGTACCGCCGGTTGCGCGGGAGCGGGCCGGGTCGACGCGGTAGAAGCGCTCGAAGATGCGCTCCTTGTCCTTGTCGGAGATGCCGATGCCCTGGTCGGTCACGGCGATCTCGATGAGGTCTCCGCCGGGCGCGGTCACCCGGCGCGCGGCTATGCCGACCCGGGTGCGGGCGGGCGAGTAGTTGACGGCGTTCTCCACGAGGTTGCCCAGCGCGGCGGCCAGCTGACCCCGGTTGCCCCAGATACTCAGATCGGCGGTGCCGCCGGCGGCCATGGTGATCTGCTTCGCGCCGGCCTGGTGGCGGCAGCGGTCGATCGCCTCGGCGACCAGCTCGTCGATACGGACGGGCTCGGCGTCCTCCAGCGGGTCGTCGTTCTGGACCCGGGAGAGGTCGATGAGCTCCTGGACGAGGTTGGTGAGGCGCGTCGCCTCTATCTGCATCCGCCCGGCGAAGCGCTCGACGGCCTCCGGTTCCTCCGAGGCGCCCATGACCGCTTCGGAGAGCAGCGAGAGCGCGCCGACGGGGGTCTTGAGCTCATGGCTGACGTTGGCGACGAAGTCGCGTCGTACGGCCTCGATACGGCGGGCCTCGGTGAGGTCCTCGACGAGGAGCAGTACGAGCCGGGAGCCGAGCGGCGCCACCCGGGCGGACACGGCGAGTGCGTCGCCGCGGCCGGTGCCCCGCCGGGGCAGGTCGAGTTCGACCTGCCGTATCTCCCCGTCCCTGCGGGTGTCCCGCGCCATCTGGAGCATCGGCTCGACGGCCAGTTTTCCACCCCGGACAAGACCGAGGGCGTACGCCGCCGAGCTGGCCTTGACCACGGCGTCGGCCTCGTCGAGGACGACCGCGGAGGAGCGGAGCACGGACAGGACCGTGTCCACGCCCGGCGGAAGCACCGGGTCCGTGTGCAGGGAGGTGCGGGTGGGGCGTTTCTGTTCCCGCTCGCTCCAGCGGAACGCCAGCATGGCGATGACACCGGTGAGTACACCGGCGATCGCTGCCGCTGCGGCGACCGCCGCGTTCACGTCCATGGCTCCAGGTTAGGCACGCTGTACGTCCCGGTCACAGCCGTCCGAGGGTGGACTCGAACACTCGTCGCCCAGAGTTCACTCTGGAGACCGTGTCGGTTCACTTCGTACGAGGGGATGCGGGCGCCTCCCACCAGGGAGAAGAGGCGGTGTCGCCCAGAGTTCACCTGGGGGCCAGTGATGGTTCATTTGACGGGGCGGAAACCGACGCGTTCAGGCCGGACCGTGGGAGCGTGGGGTTCGAGGGCCTGTGTCGAAAGCGGCGGCGTCCGCCCGAAGGGCGGGCCGGGCGGCGTCCGGCAGACGACACTTTCGGTTCAGAGGCCCTGGCCCCCTGAACCCCCGAATGCAGACGTAGAGAGGGACATCCTGATGCGGGACGCGTACCACGAGGAACTTGACTCGATCGGCGAGGGCCTGGTCGAGATGGCCCGTCTCGTCGGCTCGGCGATCGGTCGCGCGACGACGGCGATCCTCGACTCCGACCTGAAGCTGGCGGAGAGCGTGATCGCCGGCGACCAGAAGGTCGACGATCTCCAGCACGACCTGGAGGCGCGGGCGATAGCCCTGCTGGCCAGGCAGCAGCCCGTGGCCACGGACCTGCGGATCGTCGTCACCTCGCTCCGGATGTCCGCCGACCTGGAGCGCTCCGGCGACCTCGCCCAGCATGTGGCGAAGCTCGCGCGGCTCCGTTTCCCGGAGCGCGCGATCCCGCACGACCTGCACGCCACGATCCTGGAGATGGGCCAGCTCGCGCAGCGCCTGATGGCGAAGGCCGCGGAGGTCATCATCACCAAGGACGTCGACCTCGCGCTGCAGCTGGAGCAGGACGACGACGCGATGGACCTCCTCCACCGCACGCTCTTCCAGCACCTGCTGGACGACCGGTGGAAGCACGGCATCGAGACGGCCGTGGACGTGACTCTGCTCGGCCGTTACTACGAGCGGTTCGCCGACCACGCGGTGTCCGTGGCCAACCGCGTGGTCTACCTGGTGACCGGCGAACACGTGGACGAGATCCAGGGCACGCCGCAGGTGGAAGGGGCGTAGGCCTCCGGCTGTGGGCGCTACGGGGTGGGGCTGATGAGGTACGTGGGCGGGTGCGGGTGATCGGATGATCCGGGCCTGCCGCGCCCACGCGGCGGAGCCGCACATCGACACACCCCCGCGCCCCTTCGGGCGCCTGGCGCATTGAGTCCTCGTAAGGGCGCGCGAGCCTCTGTGCGCCGTTGATGCGCCCGACCAGGTGGGCATGCAATGGGTGTAGGCACAAGCCTTCGAGGAGGGACCCATGGCCGAATCCCCCACCACACCCGACCCGACCCAGGAACGCCAGACCGAGCAGCCCGCCGAGATCAAGAGCCTGCCACTCTTCGGCGCCTGCGGCTGCGGCTCGGGCTGCGGATGCGGGTGCCAGTCCGGCAACCCGTGCCAGTGCGGCTGACCGAGCCGGTGCGGACGATCGCGCCGGGGCGCTTGATGCTCCGGGGCGGCTGACGTGTCGCGCGGGTGATGCGCCGACTCGGCTGCCGCGCCGGCGCCGCTGATCACGTACGACGCATGACTGCGCATGACTGCGAATGACTGCGAACGGGCCCCACTTCAGGTGCGGGGCCCTTTCGTAGTGCGGTTTGAAGGGTCGCAGCGCGACGGAGTGGCGCCAGAGCCTCGGAATGCCGACCGGGTGTCGTCGTGCCACGCTGGGATCGGGGATCGAGCCGGTCCGGGTGCCCGGAGCTGAACCGGACGGCTCTGCGACCCGAGGAGGCCGGCATGGCCAGTCACGCCACCCAGCCCGCATCGGCCGACGCGGCCGATCCACGCCCCTGGCACGGGCCCACATCCGGTGTCACCGTTTTCGCGGCAGTGCTGATGATGTTCGGTGGAGCGATGGCGATCTTCGAGGGGATCGCGGCCGTCGCCAAGGACGACCTGTTCATCTCGACACGCAACTACGTGTTCGAGTTCAGCCTGGCGGGCTGGGGCTGGGTCCACCTCATTCTGGGAATCGTCCTCGTCTTCGCGGGTTGCGCGGTGCTCACCGGAGCGCTGTGGGCGCGCTTCTTCGGTGTGTTCGTGGCCGGCCTGGGCGCACTCGCCAACTTCCTGTGGGTGCCGTACTACCCCCTGTGGGCCCTGTCGCTGGTCGCCGTCAACATCTTCGTCGTCTGGGCGCTGTGCACGGGCATGCACCGCGAGGCCGCCGACGGCCGGGTGACCTGACTCGGGTGTGCCCGTGTCAGCCCCGGCCGAGATCCTCCCCATGCCAAAGCCCCCGCCCGCGAAGAAACCGCGGGGCGGGGGCTTTCAGGCGTGTGCTTACTTCACTGGCTAGGTACCTGCGCGTGAACCCTCCTGGCCGCTTCGGACAACAGAGGGTGGAATGCACTCCACTCCTATTGCACGAAGAAGCGAGGGCCTCGTGGGGGATCCGCCCACCGACGACGCGCTGGTCATCCAGGAATCCCTGGAGAGGCCGGAGGTATTCGCCAGGCTTTACGACAGACACGCCGCCGAGATCCACCGGTATGTGATGCGCCGGCTGGGCGACAGTCACGCCGACGACATCACGGCGCAGACCTTCCTCATCGCCTTCCGCAACCGCGCCCGCTACGACGTCGCGCGCACCAGTGCCCGGCCGTGGCTCTACGGCATCGCCGGCAACCTCATCGGCAGCCACCGCCGCTCCGAAGTGCGGGCGCTGCGGGCGCTGGCCCGTACCGGCGTCGACCCGGTGGCCGAGTCCTGGTCGGAACGGGCCGACGAGCGGGTGACGGCCGAGGCCTCGCAGCAGGCGCTGGCCGGGGCGATCGCGGCCTTGCCCGGGAAGGACCGGCATGTGCTGCTGCTGGTCGCCTGGGCGGACTTCACTTACCAGGAGTGTGCCGACGCCCTCGGGGTGCCGGTCGGCACGGTCCGCTCCCGGCTGAGCCGGGCGCGGCGCAAGATGCGTACGGCGCTCGGCGCCGACCCCACCCTCGTAAGCGACCACAACGGGGCGGTAATCCATGGATGACATGACCAAGATGCACGAGTTGCGCGCCGATGCGCCGACGCCGGACCGGGTGCGGCTGGTTCCCGGCCGCCAGAAGCTGCTGACAGCAGCGCAGCAGGGCTCTGCCCGCAGGATGCGGCTGGACTGGCGTGTGACGGCTGCGGGGGTCGCCGCGACGGTGATCACCATCGCGGTGCTGGTGGCCACGCTCGTCGGTGGCGATGGACCCGAGCGCGGCGTGCAGCCTGCCGGGCCCGACCTGACGTCCGCGACGGCACTCCTGGAGCAGGCGGCGGAAGTGGTGTCGCGGCAGCCGGATCTGCATCCGCGCGACGGCCAGTGGGTCTACCTGAAGACCGCACAGTGCCAATACAGAGCGTCGGACGCGGCGCCCGATGCCAAGCCCGAGGTGAGCGAGGAGTGGGTCCAGTACGACAGCCCCGTGAGGGAGGACGACAAGGACGGCGACAACGAGCCCTCGCAGCGGCGGCTGTATCGCCTGCTCGACTCGCTGCCGGACGACCCCGCCGAGATCCGGAAGCAGGCGGCGGACATGTTCCCCATGGGCAAGGACACCGGCTTGACGGGTGAGCAGCCCGAGACCTTCGCGCTCCTGGCGACCCTCGACGAGGCCTATCCCGTGCCTCCGCAGGGGATGGCCAAGCTGTACCGGGCCCTGGCCGCGGACCCCGGGATCGAGGTGGTCCCGCACCTGGTGAAGGACCCCATGGGGCATGACGCCATCGCCATATACCCGGACCTGGGCAGCAAGGCCGTTCAGCGCCAGGAGTACCTCCTCGACCCCGACACCTTCCAGTACCGGGGGAACCAGTCGGTCGCTGTGCGCGACTACGAGGAGAAGTACGAGGACGGCTCGTCGGCTGGGCGCTCGCACAAGAAGGGCGAGGTCACATTCTGCGAGATGAAGACAACCCAGTCCCTCGTCGACCGGGACGGCGAGAAGCCCTGAACCGGCCCAGACACAACAACAGGCCCCCTACCAGCGGAGAACCCGCAGGTAGGGGGCCTGTTCGTACGTGCTTACTTCTTCTTGCCCTGGTTCTTCACGGCCTCGATCGCCGCCGCGGCCGCGTCCGGGTCCAGGTAGGTGCCGCCCGGGTTCACCGGCTTGAAGTCGGCGTCGAGTTCGTAGGCGAGGGGGATGCCTGTGGGGATGTTGAGGCCCGCGATGTCGGCGTCAGAGACTCCGTCGAGGTGCTTGACCAGGGCGCGGAGGCTGTTGCCGTGGGCCGCGACCAGGACCGTGCGGCCCGCCAGGAGGTCCGGGACGATGCCGTCGTACCAGTACGGGAGCATGCGGACGACGACGTCCTTCAGGCACTCCGTGCGGGGGCGGAGCTCCGGGGGGATCGTCGCGTAGCGCGGGTCGTCCGACTGGGAGAACTCCGTGCCGTCCTCCAGCGGGGGCGGCGGCGTGTCGTAGGAGCGGCGCCACAGCATGAACTGCTCCTCGCCGTACTCCGCGAGGGTCTGCGCCTTGTCCTTGCCCTGCAGCGCACCGTAGTGGCGCTCGTTCAGGCGCCAGGAGCGGTGGACCGGGATCCAGTGGCGGTCGGCGGATTCGAGGGAGAGCTGCGCCGTGCGGATCGCTCGCCTCTGGAGCGAGGTGTGCAGCACGTCGGGGAGCAGGCCGGCGTCCTTCAGTAGCTCACCGCCGCGGACTGCCTCCTTCTCGCCCTTCTCCGTCAGGTTGACGTCCACCCAGCCGGTGAACAGGTTCTTCGCGTTCCATTCGCTCTCGCCGTGGCGGAGGAGGATCAGCTTGTACGGTGCGTCGGCCATGCGTCCGAGCGTAATCCAAGGCTCTGATCCGTTGCGCGTCCGCCCGGCAGCCGGACAGTTGACGGGATCTGTTAATTGGGTGGCCCTCCCCCAGATGAGGTTCGTAATGTGTGATCTCCGTCTGAGGCGCTTACATCCGTGGGGGATCCGTCATGTCCGTCGTCGCTGCCCTGAGACGTGCCACCCGCGAGACCGTCTCCGGCCTGCCCCGCGAGTTCTGGTGGCTGTGGACCAGCACGCTCGTCAACCGGCTCGGCGCGTTCGTCGCCACCATCATGGCGCTCTACCTCACCCTCGACCGCGGCTACTCCGCCTCGTACGCCGGACTGGTCGCCGCGCTCCACGGGCTCGGCGGTGTCATCTCCTCCCTCGGCGCGGGCGTCATGACGGACCGGCTCGGACGGCGGCCCACCCTCCTCGTCGCCCAGTCGTCGACCGCCGTCTCCGTCGCACTGCTCGGCTTCGTGCACCACCCGGTCGCGATCGCCGCCGTCGCCTTCCTGGTGGGGATGGCCAGCAGCGCCTCCCGGCCCGCGGTCCAGGCGATGATGGCCGACATCGTGCGGCCCGAGGACCGCGTCCGGGCCTTCTCCCTCAACTACTGGGCGATCAACCTGGGGTTCGCCGTCTCCGCCATGGCGGCCGGGTTCATCGCCGAGTACAGCTACCTCGCCGGCTTCCTCATCGAGGCCGGGATGACCATGATCTGCGCGATCCTCGTCTTCGCGAAGCTGCCCGAGTCCCGGCCCGAGCAGGTCTCGAAGGGGGTCGCCGAACCCGAGGTCGGGCTCGGGACCGTGCTGCGCGACGGGCGCTTCATGAGCGTCGTCGGGCTGTCCTTCCTCGTCTCGCTGATCTTCCAGCAGGGGTATCTGGGCCTGCCCGTCGCGATGGGCGAGGCCGGGTTCACGCCCGCCGACTACGGCATGGTGATCGCGGTCAACGGCGTCCTCATCGTCGTCCTCCAGATCCCCGTCACCCGCTTCATCGAACACCGGGACCCGAGGCGGCTGCTCGTCGTCTCGTCCCTCCTCGCCGGGTACGGGTTCGGGCTCACCGCCTTCGCCGGGTCGGTCGGCGTCTTCGCGCTCACGGTCTGCGTCTGGACCCTCGCCGAGATCGTCAACGCGCCCACCCAGACCAGCCTCGTCGTCCGCCTCTCCCCCACCCACGGCCGCGGCCGCTACCAGGGCATGTACACCATGTCCTGGTCCGTCGCCGCCCTCGTCGCACCCCTGATGTCCGGATTCGTCCTCGACCGGTACGGGGCGGAGTGGCTGTGGGGCGCGTGCGCGGTCATCGGCACGGTCGCCGGTGTGGGGTACGGGGCCCTGATGCGCCACCTCCCGACGCACGACCCGGAGGCAGTCGAGGCGCCTCTCCCCACCTCCGAGCCCGAGGTCAGCGCGACATGAGCCAACCTGGCCCCACGTAGCTCACGGCGTGCCCCCGCACGCCTCACGGATGCATCCGCGCCCCCTTGAGCACCTTGTCCACCGCGTTGCGCGGCCCGTACACCGCGAGCCCCACCAGGTCCAGCTCCGCCGTCGATACGGCCCGTACCGCAGCCCGGTTGTCGCGGTCGTTGCCCGTGGTGAACAGGTCGGAGGTGAAGAGCGCGCGGGGCAGCGCCCTGGACAGCACGCGCGCGTGGGCCGCCGTCAGCGTCTCCTTCGTACCCTGGAACACCAGGACCGGCTGGCGGAACATCGGCAGATAGCCGGTCCCGTCGGCGTCCTCGTACGGCTCGCCGATCACCTCGGGCACGGACGACCCGATCCCGCTCACGAGGAACGCGGTCACGTTCAGCCGCTGCCACGGCTCCAGGTCCTCCCGCAGCAGGACGGCGATCTTGGTGTCGAAGCGGACCGGTTCGGCGTGAGCGGGTTCCGTGGAGACGCGAGCGGGTCGCGTGGAGACGTGAGCGGGTTCCGTGGGAAGGGGTTCGGCGTTCATGCACTGAGACTGCCGGGCCACGTACACCCCCGTCTTGTACGTTCTTTGCATGGTCGCCCAGCGTGAGGTCTCCGCGTGGCGCCCGCGCGTACCGGGTGTCGTGGAGGTCTTCCACGCCCATTTCACGGAGTACGCGTATCCGATGCACGTGCATGACGCGTGGACGCTGCTGATCGTCGACGCCGGGGCCGTGCGGTACGACCTCGACCGGCACGAGCACGGCACCCCGCACGACACGGTCTCGCTGCTGCCGCCGCACGTCCCGCACAACGGCTCGCCGGTCACGCCGTCCGGCTTCCGCAAGCGGGTGCTGTACCTCGACCTCAGCCGGCTCGACGAGACCTACATCGGCCCGGCGGTGGACACCCCGGACCTCGTCGACCCCGTACTGCGGACGCGCGTCGGGCAGCTGCACACCGCCCTCGCCCACCCCGGCGACGAGCTGGAGGCGGAGAGCAGGCTGACCCTGATCGGCGAGCGGCTGCGCGGCCATCTGCGCCCGCGGGCAGGGACACAGACCGGGGAGAACCCTCCGCCTCGGCCCGACCAGCCCCTCGCCCGCCGCCTCCGCGAACTCCTCGACGAGCGGGTCGTCCAGGGTGTGAACCTGGACGAGGCCGCGAGTCTGGTGCACGCGCACCCCGCCCACCTGGTGCGGGCGTTCAGCGGTGCCTTCGGGATCGCCCCGCACCAGTACCTGATGTCCCGCCGCGTCGACCTCGCCCGCCGCCTCCTCCTCGAAGGCCGTACGCCGGGCGAGGTGGCGGCGGAGACCGGCTTCTACGACCAGTCGCATCTGACCCGCCACTTCAAGCGGCTGGTCGGGGTGGCTCCGGGGCGCTACCGCCTCAGCGCGCGCCGAGGCGGTGACTGAGGTCCAGCTCGCGCTGAGCCTCGTACAGGTTCCGCGGGCGCACCGTCCCCGAGGTCCCGTAGAGCTCCAGGCGGGAGTGCGGGTCTCCGGAGAAGTCGGGTACGTCGATCTGGTCGAACTCCGTCACCTCGTTGATGCCGACGGTGGCGCTGTAGGGGGCGAGGCCGTCGATCCTCGTCAGGCCGGCGCGGGCGTTGGTGACGCGGATGTTCCAGTGCGTGAAGCGGGCGCCGAAGAGCGGCCCGGCATTGGTGTCGCCGCCGTGGCGGCCGTTGTTGGTGACCGTGATGTCGGTACGGACGTTCGCGAAGGGCATGCCCCGGTGGGTGTCGAAGGTGCCCATGCGCATGTCACCGCGCGACCAGACGTTGTACGAGGACAGCCCCTCCACGTTGATGCCGTGCAGCTGGGCTCCCACCGGGACCTGTGTCGTGCGCTGCTCGACGACGAAGTCCTGGATCAGGTTGTCGTGGGAGCCCTCGCGGCAGAAGTACGGGTGGTGCGAACCCCGGCCCGCGACCCGGGTGTTGCGCAGGGTGCAGGCGGAGGCGGCCACCAGGCCGAAGCCGTTGTCCATGTGCCGTACGACGACGTCGTCGGCCCAGCAGTCGTACGCGCACTGGAAGGTGACGCCGTTGTGGCCCCGGTCGAGGAGATGCGGGGCCTGCGGGGTCTCGACGGCTTCGAGGGTGAGGCCCTCGACGCCCGAGCCGGTCAGCGCCTCCACATGGGTGGTGAGGCGCGGGTCCCACTCGGGGCGGGTGTCGAGCGGGAGCGGTCGTTCCAGGGTGACTTCTCCGCCCCGCACGCGCGCGATGCGCACGGGCCATTCATACGGGATGTAGCTGGTCAATTTTGTCTTGTCGTTCCAGTGGTACGCCTCCGGGCCCGGGCCGCCGCCCGCCATGTGTTCCAGGAGGGTGTGCCCGGCGTCGTCGGCGAGGCGGAGGAGGACGAGCCGGCCGGGTCTGAGTCGTCCCGGGTCCGCGACCGTCACCGTCCAGGAGCCCCGGCGGGCGGGCTCGACCGTGGTCAGGGTCTCCCACTCGTCCCGTTGGTTGCCGGTCCAGCCCTCGAAGGGCCAGGCCTTCGCTCTGATGGCGCCCGTCAGGGCGGCGAAGCGGTCCGCCGGGCAGAACCAGACCAGGCCGCCCGCCCATGACCAGGACGACTTGTCGCCGCCGTAGCGCGAACCGTAGGCGCCGATCAGCTCGGTGAGACTGCGGGTCGCGTACAGCTTCGTACGGGCGCTGCCGGCGCCGCGCAGAACGACGTTCGAGTGTCCGACGTGGACCAGGCCGTCGAGGCGGTAGGTGCCGGGCGGGATGAGAACCGTGCCGCCGCCGGCCCTTCCGGCGGCAGCGACGGCACGGTTGATCGCGGGGGCGGAGTCGGCCGAACCGTCCGCCGCGGCGCCGTACGCGCGGACGTCGGCCACGACGGGGCGGCGGGGGAAGTGCGCCGCCCCGGCGCGTTGACCGGCCCTGCCGACGTACGGGATCTGCGGGTGCGTGAAGGGGGTGCGGGTGAACTCACGCCAGAGGGCGGGCACTTGGCCGCCGACGTCGCCGGTGACGGTACCGGTCGCGGCGTCGGCCGCCACCGCGGTCGCGCTGCCGAGCACGGCCCGTCTGGTGGGGCCCTCCCAACGGTCACTCATGTCCGAACCGCCTTCCAGGGATGGGGATTCCATGGATGTGAACGACGTTCAGATGTGCGTTGGCAGCGAGCATGACACGCGGCCCTTGCACGGGGAAAGGGTCGTGCAAGGGTTGGTTGATACTTGGGCGTTAGAGACGTGGCTGGAGAGTTGGTGCGGACCGGTTGGTCAGTCGGTCGAACGTCGAGTCAGATGGCTGAACGCGTCGAGGTTGCGCGTGGACTCGCCGCGCGACACCCGCCAGGCGTACTCCTTGCGGATCGCGGAGGCGAAACCGAGCTCCAGGAGGGTGTTGAAGCTGCCGTCGGCGGCCTCCAGGACCGAGCCGAGCAGCCGGTCGATCTCGTCGGCGGTGACCGCGGCGAGCGGGAGCTTGCCCGCCACATAGATGTCGCCGAGGCGGTCGACCGCGTAACTCACGCCGTAGAGCTTGAGGTTGCGCTCAAGGAGCCAGCGGTGCACGCCGGGCTCGTTCTCGTCCGGGTGCCGGATGACGAAGGCGTTGAGCGACAGGGAGTGCCTGCCGACGATCAGCGAGACGGTCGTCGACAGCTTGCGGGTGCCGGGCAGCTTCACCACGAAGTGGCCGGGCTCCGGACTCTCCCACTCGATCTCGGCGTCCTTCAGGACCTCTTCGACGGTCCCCGCCGCGCTCTCCACGTCAGCCATGGTGGGAGCGTACGTGACGCCGGTGCTCGTGCATCGCCGCCGTGTAGACGTCCGCCGTGGCGGCGGCGGACGTGTCCCAGCCGAATGACTTGGCGTGCCAGGCGGCTGCCGCGCCCATCCGGTCCGGGAGCGCCCGGTTGTCGGCGAAATCGCGCAGCACGCGCGCGTAGTCGACGGGATCGTGGCCGGGCACCAGAAAGCCCGTCTCCTTGTGGCGCACCGCGACGGGCAGGCCGCCCACCGCGGCCGCGAGCACCGGTGTCCCCGCCGCCTGCGCCTCTATGGCGACGAGCCCGAAGGACTCGCTGTAGGAGGGCATCACCAGGACGGACGCGGCCCGGAACCAGTCGGCGAGCTGCTCCTGTCCGACCGGCGGCCGGAACCGCACGACGTCGGCGATGCCGAGCCTGGCGGCGAGTTTCTGCAGGCCCTCGGGCTTGGCGAGACCGCTGCCGCTCGGGCCGCCCACGATGGGCACCACGATGTTCGAGCGGAGGTCGGGCCGCTCGTCCAGGAGGACGGCGACCGCGCGCAGCAGCACGTCGGGCGCCTTCAGGGGCTGGATGCGGCCGGCGAAGAGCGGTATCAGGGCGTCCTGCGGCAGGCCGAGCCGGTCGCGCGCGGCGGCGCGTCCGTCGGCCGGGCGGAAGCGTTCGAGGTTCACGCCCGGGTGGACGACCGCGACCTTGCCGGGCTCGGCCTCGTAGTGCCGTACGAGCTCGTCGGCCTCTTCGGAGGTGTTGGCGATGAGGCGGTCGGCGGCGCGCACGATCTGCGTCTCGCCGATGACCCGGGCGGCGGGTTCGGGGGTGTCGCCGTCGGCCAGGGCGGCGTTCTTGACCTTCGCCATGGTGTGCATCGCGTGCACCAGGGGTGCGCCCCAGCGCTCGGCGGCCAGCCAGCCGACATGGCCGGAGAGCCAGTAGTGCGAGTGCACCAGGTCGTAGTACCCGGGCCGGTGACCCGCCCAGGCCTGCATCACCCCGTGCGTGAAGGCACAGAGCTGCGCGGGCAGATCCTCCTTGGCGAGCCCCTCGTACGGGCCCGCGTCCACATGCCGTACGAGGACTCCGGGCGCGAGTTCCACCTTGGGCGGCAGGGCCCCGGTCGTCGCGCGCGTGAAGATCTCGACCTCGATGTTGATCGCGGCGAGGCGCTGGGCCAGCTCCACGATGTAGACGTTCATGCCGCCCGCGTCGCCGGTGCCCGGCTGGTGCAGCGGTGAGGTGTGCACGGAGAGCATCGCGACGCGGCGGGGCCGGCGGTGCAGCCTGAGCCTCGAAGGGGCTGCCGGGGAGCGGAGCCCGAGCCTGCTCACGTACTGGCTCACGTGGCGTTCCTCCTTGCTGCGGACTTGCTCTGACCGTGCTGCGGGCATGCCTGACGGAGGACGTGAAGCGCCCTCCAGCTCCTTGAACGCCGGGGCACTCTGCTCCATTTCCTCTTTGCCCAATCATTACTGGGGGTCGCTCAACCGTTCGATGGCGTGGTGCGTGGGGGACCCCTCTCGGGGGCTCCGCCCCGAACCCCCGCGCCCCAGGTTTTAGGGGCGCGGGGAACTGCGCAGTCTTCTAGGGGCGCGGGGAACTGCGCGACCGGCCACGACCGACCCGCACACACAACCCGCCCCGCCGCCGGAGGCACCCGCACCGCATACCCTTGCCTCCATGGCAGCCCGCGCAGCGACCCCCGTCGGGACGGTGACGCGCGGCACCACCAACCCCAACCGTCTCCGCCGCATGGACCGCTGGATCGCGACGACCCACGGCGCCGAACTCCGCGGGCCGGACGCCCCCGTGGCCGTGGACCTCGGCTACGGCGCGGCCCCCTGGACCGCGGTGGAGCTCCTCCACCGTCTCCGCACCGCCGCTCCCCGCACCCGTGTGGTCGGCGTGGAGATCGATCCGGCCCGGGTCGCGGCCGCGAAGCCGTACGAACGCGAGGGGCTGGCCTTCCGGCACGGCGGCTTCGAGATCCCCCTGCCGGAGCGGCCGTCACTGATCCGCGCGGCGAACGTGCTGCGGCAGTACGAGGAGGCCGAGGTCGCCGAGGTCTGGGCACGGCTGTGCGCCCGCCTCGCTCCGGCGGGCGCCGGCTCTCGGGGCGGGCTCCTCGTCGAGGGCACGTGCGACGAGATCGGCCGCCGGCACGTGTGGGTCGCGCTCGGCCCCGAGGGCCCGCGGACCGTCACGTTCGCCACCCGCCTCGGATCGTTGGACCGCCCGTCCGACCTGGCCGAACGCCTCCCCAAGGCCCTCATCCACCGCAATGTCCCGGGCGAACCGGTGCACGCCTTCCTCCGCGATTTCGACCGCGCCTGGGCGGCCGCGGCGCCGTACGCCTCGTACGGCGCCCGACAGCGCTGGATCAGGGCCGTACGCGATCTGACGGCGGACTGGCCGGTCACGGACGGGGTGAAGCGCTGGCGGCAGGGCGAAGTGACCGTGCGCTGGGAGGCGTTGGCGCCTCGCTCATAGGCCGGCCGAGCCGGCGGAAATGTGCCGACGGAGCCCGCGGGCATGAGCCGACCGGGCCCACGCACAGGAGGTCGGCGGAGCCCGCGGACACGAGTCGGCCGGGCCCGCGGACATGAGGTCGGCTGAGCCGTGACGCGGTGGGAAACGGCGGGAACGATCTCGGTGAGTCGTTCGTCACAATGGCGGGGAGCGCGCGGGAGATCATCGCCGAGTGGGCAGTGAGTGGTGGGGAACGGGGGGTGCGGAGGAGGGAGTTCCTGCCCGCCTCTGTCACATTGCGCGCCGACATGGCACGATCCCCGAGGCCTTCGTAAGTTACTGACGGTAAATCAACTTGGGGGTTGGTCCATGGGATCCGGCAAGCGGAGCCTGACCACTACGGCCATGGCCCTGGCCTGCGCGGCAACCATCCTGTCCGCGCCGGGAGTTGCCTTCGCGGCTCCGCCCCCGTCCCCCACACCGACCTCGACTCCGCTGCCGAGTTCAACGGCCGTGAGCACCAAGGACCTTGAGGCGATCCGCAAGAAGCTGGACACGCTGTACCACGACGCGGCGGTCGCCACGGACGCGTACAACCTCGCGGAGGAGCGGGCCGAGGAGCAGTCGACGCAGATCGTCGGGCTGGCCCGTTCCATCGTCGAGGGGCAGGCGCGGCTGGACGACCTGAAGGACCGCGCGGGTGCCGCGGCCCGTGCCCAGTACCGCGGCGGCGGCCTGCCGGACGAGGCCCGGCTGATGCTCAGCGACGATCCGGAGCAGTTCCTGGACGGCGCGGGCCGGATCCGCGAGGGCGCACAGGCGACCAAGGGCCTGCTCGCCGAAATGAAGCGCACCCAGGAGGACTTGGAGCAGTACACACGCGACGCGGCGGCCCAGTGGAAGAAGCTGGATGCCAACCGCGAGGCGAAGGAGAAGGCCAAGAAGAAGGTCAAGAAGCAGATCGCCGCCGCCGAGAAGCTCGAGTCGCAGTTGGAGAAGGACGAGAAGAAGCGCCTGGCGAAGCTGGAGCAGCAGGCCGCGTACAAGGCGCAGTCGGCCTGGCTGGGCTCCGGAGTCCTCGACGAGATCAGCGGCAAGGCGTCGACCCAGGGCGAGAAGGCCGTGGAGTACGCGACGAAGCAGCTCGGCAAGCCGTACGAATGGGGCGCCGAGGGCCCCAACACCTTCGACTGCTCGGGCCTGACCTCGCAGGCGTGGGCGGCCGCCGGGCAGGGCATCCCGCGCACGTCCCAGGAGCAGTGGAAGCAGCTCGACCGCATCGCCGTCGAGTCCATGCGCCCCGGCGACCTGATCATCTACAACTCCGACGCCAGCCATGTCGCCCTCTACATAGGCGACGGCGCGATCATCCACGCACCCCGCCCGGGGCGCACGGTGACGATCGCGGGAGCGGGATCGATGCCGATACTCGGAGTCGTACGCCCCGAACAGTGACGCCGCCTGTCCACCGGGACCGGACTTCCGGCCGGACCGGACTTCCAGCTGGGGACGCTCACCCGTCCACCGGGGTTGTACGTCCCGATAAGTGACACTTAGCCGCTTTGGAGCCGTTGGTGGCGCCGGTGGCGTGACGTGTCGCACGTGATGCGCGGCACGTTCCGGGCCGCCCGGCAACCACCGGGGCGTGATGTACGTCATCCCGAACAAGAGCGCATCCTGCCCAATTGCGGTACAGGATGCGGCATATGACGGTGGCCGTTTTGGATATGCCCGGGCCTCCGCCATTCCTTTGTGGCGGCGGCTGACGCTATGGTCCCCGTCGGTGGACCGAGACCCCTCGGTCCGCCATGCCCTCGGGGGGAGGGAAGGAACCCAGACGATGCCCGTACCCGTACCGCGGCAGAGAGCGATCCCCGCCGTGGAAGGTGGTCAGGCTCGCGCCGCGTCATCCACAGGCGGACCGGCTCGGGCCGTGCCCGCACCCGGCGCCCTGCCCAGCCAGGCGCCGCCCTCGACGAGCCGCGACACCGGCGGCGACAACCGCGACGACCCCGGCCACGGGAGCGACGCCCACCACGGCGGCTTCCACAACGGCGGTGCCCACCACGGCACGGCCCCGCTGACGCTGCTCGTGATCGAGGACGACCCGGCCGGCTCGCTGAACGTGCCCACCCTCCTGGACTCGGCCGGCAAGCCGATACGTGTCCGTACCGCCCGCAACCTCACCGAGGCCGAGCGGCTGCTGACCGACGACGTCCAGTGCATCCTGCTCGACCTCGCGCTGACGACCGGCGGCCGGACGGCCGCCGACGTCGGGCCGGAGGACGAGCTGGCCACGCTCAAACACGTACTGCGGCTCGCGCCGCGGCACGCCGTCCTCGCGCTCACCGCGTCCGAGGACGCCGAGCACGGCGCCGAGGCGGTGCGCGTCGGCGCCCAGGACTACCTCTTCCGCGACGAGCTGGACAGCCGGCTGCTGAGCCGCGCGATCCGCTACGCGGTGGAGCGAAAGCGTTCCGACACGGCCGAGCGACGGCTCACCGAGTCCAAGCTGCGCGCGCAGGAGAACGCGCGCCTTGAGCGCGGCCTGCTGCCCACGCCCCTCCTCGAAGGCTCCTCGCTGCGGTTCGCCGCGCGCTACCGGCCCGGCCGCTCGCGCGCGCTGCTCGGCGGCGACTTCTACGACACGGTCCGCACCCCCGACGGCACCGTGCACGCCATGATCGGCGACGTCTGCGGTCACGGCCCCGACGAGGCGGCGCTCGGCGTGGAGCTGCGCATCGCCTGGCGCGCGCTGACGCTGGCGGGCCTGTGCGGCGACGAGCTGCTCTCCACGCTCCAGCAGGTCCTGGAGCACGAGCGCGACAACGACGAGATCTTCGCGACGCTCTGCACGGTGGACATCGCGCCGGACGGCCGCCGCGCGGGCCTGTGCCTGGCCGGTCACCCGGCCCCACTGATCTCGCGCCCCGCCCGTTCGCGGGCCGTCGTCGGCGCGGACGGCGCCGGGGACCCGGCCCCTCCCGTCGCCGAGCTGCTGCCGTACGAGAACGGCGGCCCGGCGCTGGGGCTGCTGCCGAACGCCCGCTGGCCGCGCCGGCAGGTGGAGCTGGGCGGCGAGTGGAGTCTGATGCTCTACACGGACGGCCTGATCGAGGGCCGGACCGGCGAGGGCCGGGAGCGGCTCGGCCAGGACGGGATGGTGGACATGGTCCGCCGCCAGTTGGCGCAGGGGCTGCGGGGCGAGGAGCTGCTGCGGGCCGCCGTGAACGAGGTGCGGGACCTCAATGGCGGGGAGCTGACGGACGACGTGGCGGTGCTGTTGCTGGACCGGGTGGCTTAGCGCTCCGCTGGGGGGCGCCGTCGAGTGTCTGCGGCTGGTCTCGCGTCAGCGTCTGCGGGTCGTCCGTGGCTGGTCACGCGGTTCCCCGCGCCCCGGAGGGGCGCCGGTGCGCGGGCGGCTGGGAAGTGGCAGGGGAGGACTCAGCGTCCGCCGTTGTACGGGCCGTACGGGCCGTCGCTGCTGCTGCCGCCCCGGCGGCCGCCCCCGCCGCCTGAAACCTGCCTGAGCGCGGGCCGGACGTCGACGAAGAAGACGATCGTGGCGATGAGGCCGGCGATCTGCAGAAAGACCATCGGGACCAGCAGATTCACGGCCACCGTGACACCCAGGATGACCAGCCAGAACATCTTGCTCTGCTTGTTCGCGGCGCGGTACGCGTCGTCGCGCGCCAGGCCGGCCATCACCAGCGCCACCACCGCGAGCACCAGCATGCCGAGGAAGATCAGCGACATGAAGCCGCCGAACGCGGTCAACAGCACTTGGCCCACCTACCCGATTCGAGTCCTCGTCCCTACGCGGTCACCGTACCCGCAGAACGGGTCGGGGACTCCGATAGTGCCCGGAGTCCCCGACCTTCTCGTGATGCCCCGCCGCCATCGGCCCGGCGGCGCCGCGACTACTTCGCGGGCGGCGTCGTCTTCTTCGCGGTGGTCTTGCGCGCGGCCGGGGCCTTCTTGGCCACGGGCTTCTTCGCCGGGGCGGGCTCGGCCTTGGCCTCGGCGGGCTTCTCGGCCTTGACCTCGACCGGCTCCGGCTTCGGCTCGACGGCCACGGCCAGTTCCTCGATCTCCTCGGCGGCCTCGCCGCGCCAGGTCTTCACGGTCTGCTCGCCGCGCTCGGCGACCTTCTCGTACGTCTCGCGCGCCTTCACGGCGTACTCGGCGGCCACGCCGACACCGCGGAGGGCGAAGTCCTGAGCCGTCTCACCGATCTTCTTCAGGTCGGTGTCCAGGGTGCCGATGAACTCGTTCACCTTGGTCTGAATGGTCTCCTGCGCCTCCTTGGCACGGGCGGAGGCCTTCTCCTGAACCTCGTTCGGGTCGATGCCGCGTACGGCGTCGATACGGGCCGGCGCCTCGGCACGCAGCTGCTCGACGATGCCGGGCACCTTCTTGGCCTGCTGAATGGCCAGGTCGGCGGTGCCGGCGGCGAAGTAGAGCGGGGTCGGGTCGCTGAAGGTCTTGCGCAGGTCGTCGGTGATGGCCATGGCGATGGTCCTCCCGGAATCGCTAGTGCTTGAAGCGTGAGGGTTTTGTGGTGCGGTACTCCGCCGCCGGCCGGGCCGTTCCATGCCGTGCCGTGCCCGGCCATGCCGTACTGGCCACGCCGTGCTCGTCATGACGTGCCCGGTCAGCTCGCGGAGGACTGCTGGTCGTGAGGGTCGTTCTTGTCCTGCGGGTCGTGCGGGTCGTGCGGGTCCTTCGGATCCTGCTGGTCGTGCGGGTCGTTCGGTCCGGCATCGCTGCCGTCGGCCGTGCGGGCCCTGTCAACGACGGTGTCCGGGCCATCCGTCACGTCCGTTACGCCGGTCGTGACGATCGGGCCGCCGGCGGCATCCGGCGCGTCCGCCGCACCGGTGACGCCCAGAGCCTCCTCGACCGCCTTGATCCCGACCTCGATCTCGAACCCGTTCTCCTTGCGGAAGGACTCGTAGATCTGGAGCAGCACCTGCTTCTGCCGCTCGTTGAGCGTCGGGTCGGCGAGGATGACGGCACGCGTCTCCACCTCGTCCCGGTCCCGCTCGGCGTCGAGGATCCCGGCACGGACGTACAGCGTCTCGGCGGAGATCCGCAGGGCCTTGGCGACCTGCTGCAACACCTCCGCGCTCGGCTTGCGCAGCCCGCGCTCGATCTGGCTCAGATACGGATTGGACACCCCGGCGGCCTCGGCGAGCTGCCGCAGGGACAGCTGCGCGTTACGCCGCTGTTCACGCAGATACTCACCGAGATTGCCGACGTTGAGCGATGCCATGCCTCTACCCTGCACCACCCCCGCTAACTATTGCAAGCACCTGCTTGCAAAAGTGCGCTATGCCACTTGCGGGTGGGTGAGCCTGAGCACGATAGGTGTCGTTGTTGCACGACAACTGTCGTCATCCGCGTCCGGCCTCCTGGAGCAGGTGCTCTTGGGCCGGTTCCGCGGGTTGCCGGGAATCGGCGTTGTCAGTGGGCTCTGCCAGCGTGTGCGTCGTGGACGAACTGGTGGAGTGTGTCGACGATCAAGATCGGGTCCTGGGGGTGGTCAGTCGTCGGCAGGCCATCCGGGAGGGTTGGCTGCACCGGGTCGCCGTGACGGTGTGTCGTGATGAGCGTGGGCGGATCCTCGTTCACCGGCGGTCGGAACAGCTGTCGCGCTTCCCGGGGCTCTACGAGGTCGTGGTCGGTGGCGCCGTGGATGTCGGTGAGTCCTATGAACAGGCCGCCGCGCGGGAGCTGGCCGAAGAGCTGGGCATTCGTGTGCTCCCGCGCTTGCTGTTCACGTTCCTCGACCGCAGCGGTTTGAGCCCTCACTGGCTCGGCGTGCACGAAGCCGTGGTGCCTGACACCGTGGCCGCCGATCCCGATGAGGTCGCCTGGCATGGCCGGCTGACCGAGCCGGAGCTGCGGTCGGCCCTGCTGGAGTGGCGCTTCACCCCCGACAGCCACGAAGCCTTCAGCCGGTATCTCGCGTTCCGGACCTCGCGGTCCTGACCTTGCCCGCCTCGCGGGCTGGGACACCCGCTTGCAGCTAAACCTCCTTGTGAAAGCGGCTGTCCGTAATAGGAAATACGGATGCTTGATCGACTCCCGCTCGTTGAGCAGCTCGATGGCTGGCGGTCCGTGCTCTCCCACAACGAGGTTCTGACCGACGTATCGGCACCTTCGTGCGCCGAGTCACCCGATACTCCGCGCCGCCATGGCTGTCAGACCCCTGATGTTGGATGCAGACGTGACCATTCACGATGTTGCTCGGCAACTGCCCGAGATTTCCGCGCTTCGCGATCACTGCCGCTCGATGGCGATGCTGGAAGCGATACTCAGCCCGGAATGGGCCGATCGGCACTACTCCTTCGACGCGCACTGGTCCGCCGGGGAAGAGGTGGCTTCGATGCGCGACGGATCGGGCGACGAGTTTTCCATCGTCTTCTCGGCCGTCGGTGCCTACATCCGTGGCTTCGCACACGAGTCACACATGAGTCCCTATGCCAACGACGGACCGTGGCCGGGCGTGCTGGACGACGTCCCGGAAGCCTTCCGCTCCTGCGTCGAAGAGCCCGCGTTCGCCGACGAGGACGGAATGCCCGTCGTGACCGCCTGCGCATGGCGGGAGGTGGGCGATGGAGCTTGGAATGCGGGGACGGTCGAGTTTCCTCACGACGGTGCCAGCGATCCGGACGGCTCCGAGCACTTGTTCCGGTTGCTGGCCGACCGGTCTGCGGAAGCGTTCCAGCACTTCGCCGAGGACTACTACGAAATCCCGCTCCCCCTCGCAGCCATTCAGCACGTGTTGGCACTGCGTCCCCTGACGAGCGAGGTGGTTGCCGCTTTGAACCCTGAGGCCGCGATGGGCGCCCCGGCAAAGGACGTTGCCGAGATCGGCTACCCACTGGGCAACGAAACCACCTGACGCCAGAGAGCGACTGCCTACGGTTGAGTGGGACGCAAGCCGTCGACTCGTCCCGAACAACCGTAGGCACCGCAGGTCAGGACATCGTCCCGCCCACACTTGTCTGGGACAGGACACGCCCTGCCCCTGTGACGTCCGGGCAGTCTCGGAGATCTCCGGGCATCTGCGTTGACGCCTCAGTCACCTGGGTATTTCGGCCGAGGCAAGTACGCCTTGACAATTCTGAATTGTCAAGGCGTACTTGCCTCATGTCTCTTCCAGACCTGGACGATCTCATCGCGGAAGTCGACCGGAGATGCGACACCGCACACCGCCCCGGCGGTCAGGAACAGCCCGACTGGCTCGCCCTGCTCACGGTCGCCGCCCAACTCGCAGGCCAACTGCAAGCCCTGGCGGACGACTTGGTCGAGGACTACGTAGAGCACTGCCGGATGCACGGCAACTCATGGACGGACATCGGCGCGTCCCTGGGCGTGACGCGGCAGGCGGTCCAGCAGCGCTTCCACGCTCCTCACAAGCGCTACAGCCCCGAGGGAATGACCGACGACCTCCGCCAGGCGATGGTCCACGTCAAACGAGCGGCAGTGCACCACCGCAACAACTACATCGGCACCGAGCACCTGCTCTGGGGACTGACCGCGCAGGACAACAGCGCCACCCGGCTGCTGCAGACCGCCGGCGTCTCACCGGAAACGGTCCACCAGTCCGTCGGAACCCGGCTGAGCATGGGCGCATCCCAAGCAGCCGAACGGATCGCCTGGACTCCCTACTCCCGCAAGGCCATCGACATCGCGGAGGCACGGTCCGAGCAGCACGGATCCGACCGCATCGACTGCGAGGACCTGCTCATCGGTCTTGCCCGGGTCGGCCGCGGAGTGGCCGCCGCCGTCCTGACCGACGCCGGCTTCGACCCGGCAACCCTCGACGCCACGCTTGCCGACTCCTGAGCTCACCACGACCCGGACGACTGACAGAGCGCGGCCCACCTGTCCGGATCTGGGTGAGCCACTCCGCCGAGTTCCGTCCCGCTCAAGTCCGGGCACCACAGGTCAGCGCAGCGTGATACCCAGACTCACCTGGGACAGGACAGCAAGCTCGGCGTCTCAGGTGATCTGGTCCGCCGGGGCTGTCAGCGGGTGTCGGATCCGGGCGGTTCCATGAGGTGCGCGTCGTGGGAGTAACCCCGCATCGAGCGTGCCAAATCGGAGGTGTGTCGTGCCTGGGCAGCGGATAGACGCCGCGCCTCCCACAGCAGTGCTGCGGCATCCACCGCCTCCGGGGCCGGAGGCGGTGGCACCTCAGTCAAAATGACGCCTGTCAGCACGGCCAGCTCGCGGGCATCGATCCCCAGCAGGGCAGCGAAGTCCGTCACCAGGCGCGGGGTCAACTCCTTGCGACCAGAGCCGATCACACCGTAAGTGGCCGCCGACAGGTACGTGGGCGTCACGAACGCAAGCGTCTTCGCCATGCCCGTCCAGTTCAGATTGCGGTACTGGAGCATGCGGATGACCCAAGCGCCCGGACCGCCGGCGAGGGGCATGAGCGGCTTCGGGGCGAAGCTGGAACGCCGTTCCTCCTGCGGCAGTGAGCGGATCAGCTGCAGGAGTTCACGGCGTCCTGCTGCGGGGAGACGCACCGCATCCGTCACCGTATTCTTCACCCACATCGCGGCCGTGGCATCCAGTGGCGCCATGTCGTCCGGGACCGCCAGCCTCGCGAGAATGAACAGATCGACGGCGTGGAAGCCCAGTGCGGGCCCGAGCCGTCGGAGGAGTTCCTCGCCGGGGCTGTCCCCCGCGAGCACTGCGCGGACCTCGTCTGCGTTCAGCCCGGCGCGGTCGGCGAGTTCCTGCGCGCGGAGCCCTCTGTGGTCCAGCAGCCACGCCAGCATCGTGCCGAATCCTGGGCACTCCGTCATGCCCGCAGACTAGCCAGAAGCACGAGTGGGACACGGCGGCATCGACGAGAGTACGGGCCGCTGGGAGTTCGCGGGTGGAGCCGCAACTGGTGACTGCGATGATCGCCTCGGCCGGTGTGAGCACGCTGGCATCGCGAATCTGGGGTGGCCTCGAATGGATACGTGGCGGAAGCTTTCCGCGCTGGTGGAGGAGCGGCTGAAGGCAGTGTCGTCCGGCGAGCGTGGTGTGTTCGCCGCCGGTGTCGCGGAGCGCCTGATGAGTTGGCACGAGGCACTGCCCGAGGACGAGCAGGCGCCGTTCACCGTGAGCCTGCGACCTCTGCTGAATTCCGTATGGGAGGGCGTCCTCGGCGACTCGACGGCCTTCTCGGCCGTCAAGCGCGGTGTCGGCGAGTACATGCTCAGCGAGTACTGCCACAACGACGGCCAGGACGGGCCGGATGACGCGGACGAGTCGGCTGCGGCGGCAGCGTTGTATGCCGCACATGCCTACCTGTTCGGCTGCCAGGAATTCGCCGCTTGGACCAGCAGCCGGGCGGTTGAGGCGATCGAACAGCACCTTGAGTGCCTGGCCGATCAGGAAGAAGACGAACTCCCCGTCGACACGGACGAGGCACTCGCCTCCGAGCTCCAGCGGCAACTACGGGATCTGGACCTCATCGCACGCTACTCAAAGGATCTTCGCCACGCGTGCTTGGGACTGCCCATCGACACGTCCATCCGACTGCGCGTCGAACTACGCGCTCCTCTCTCCAACCGGGAGTGAACTCCCCGACGGCCACGGCCACGGCCTCGGCCCGGCACGGAGTCAAGTCCCTGCCGGCCTGCGTCGACCAGATGGTCTGAGACGGGACACCGTCCCACACGACGAAGTCGCCTCCGTCGAGAGTGCCGCCTTGGCGGGTTCGCAGCCCGTGGTCTGGTCGCGCAGCATCCCGGCGAGTTCCGTTCGGTCCATCTGCCGCCCTCTCGCACGGTGTTCCGCTGTTCCGCTCGGATGCGGCCGTACGGAGTGACGGACTGGCGGAGTGACGGGAGCGTCCCCGGCACTCGGCCGCGCATCCCGGCCTGCCCGCTCGCGGACTGCCCGCGCAGCTGGTCGTGGAACTCCTGGATCAGCTCGTTCTCGCGCCCACAGCGGAAGAAGGCACAGCCCCGGTCCCACGGCGGGAAGTCGGCCGGCATCGACCGCCACTTGCTGCCGTTGTCCGTTGTCCGCCAGGCAGCGGATCGCGTCCGAGATCGGTCCAGTATCTGCCGGTGACGGTATCCCTTCGGCCGGCCGCCGCGGCTTTACAGCCTGCCCGGCACCGGGAGCAGCGGCCGGGTCTGGGCCCACTCGGCCTCCGCCGTGTCCGACGGATACCGCCGCTCACGCTCCGCGGGGTCACCGGCGGTGCCGTACTGGTGGGCGAGGCATCCGCACGTCGAGCCGGTCGAGTCGGACTTCATCCGCAAGGACGCGTAACCCGCAAGGACGCACGCGTACAACTGCGGCAACCGGCCTCCCTGGACTCGGATGGATCGGGCGGCGATCTCTTCGGAGAGGTGGCGGAGAGTTAGAAGACGCGCAGGAGTCGGTGGTGATGGCGGCGGCGGTGTGGCCGACGCATGTTGCCACTGATGCGTTCAGAGTCCCGTGGGACCGGAGCGAGGTCGGCGACCCCGGTAAGTCGGCCCGAACGGCCGAAGGCGTCCATGTCACCGCCGGTGCGGGCGATGAACTCCGCCCCCGACAACAGGCCCGGCCCATGCCCGGCATCCATGCCCGGCATGCTGAGGATCACGCCGACGTGTCCTTACGAAGCGATTTCTGTTCGCTCATCCCATGCGCGCCCGGGGCCCGGCCATGTGCAGGCGAGTTCTGGAGTGTTTGCCGCCAGTTGACCCTCACCTTGGGTCAGCCCACAGCATCGGTGAGGCCGGGTGACGTGCTTGGCGTGAGGAGGAGTGATCGGCATGCGCTTCGAGTCGCACCGGTTCCGCTTTCAGGAGCTCATCCGTGAAGCCGACGAATACCGACTCGCCCAGCAAGTCAGGAGAACCAGGTCGGCTCCCCGAGGCGTGACGACCCCCACGTCGCGACCGATTCCACAGCGCCTGCCGGCTCGGCTCCGCGGATGAACGTCCCGGTGCCTACGGCTGGGACAGCTGGGACACGACATGAGCGCTCCGGTTGCCCGACTGCTCGACCAGAGCGCCCGATGCCCAAAACCCGAAGCCCTAAGTCCAGAGCCCAGAGCCCAGAGGGTGTGCCGACCTGCCGACCGGCGCACCCTCTGGGTGAGTCGGCCGGCACAGTCACCGGGGACGGGGGACCACACCGCACCCGGTCACCGGGTCACCCGGTGGCAAGGAGTTCGAGTGTGTCGATCACGCGGTTCGAGAAGCCCCACTCGTTGTCGTACCAGGCGACCACCTTGACGTGGCGGCCCTCGACGCGGGTGAGGGCCGAGTCGAAGATCGACGAGGCCGGGTTGCCCACGATGTCCGACGACACCAGCGGGTCCTCCGAGTACTCCAATACACCGGCGAGCGGGCCCTCCGCCGCCGCGCGGTACGCGGCCAGCACGTCGTCGCGCGTCACGTCGCGGGCGACGGTCGTGTTGAGTTCGACGATCGAGCCCACCGGCACCGGTACGCGGATCGAGTCGCCCGACAGCTTGCCGTCGAGGTTCGGCAGCACCAGGCCGATCGCCTTGGCGGCGCCGGTCGTGGTCGGCACGATGTTGACGCCGGCGGCCCGGGCGCGACGGGCATCGCGGTGCGGACCGTCCTGGAGGTTCTGCTCCTGCGTGTAGGCGTGCACCGTCGTCATGAAGGCGTGCTCGATACCGGCGAGGTCGTCGAGCACCTTGGCCAGCGGGGCGAGCGCGTTGGTGGTGCAGGAGGCGTTCGAGACGATCGTGTGCGCGGCCGGGTCGTACGCGTCGGTGTTGACGCCGTACGCGAGCGTGATGTCGGCGCCGTCCGACGGCGCGCTGACGAGCACCTTGCGCGCACCCGCGTCGAGGTGGGCGCCGGCGGCCTTGGCCGAGGTGAAGCGGCCGGTGGCCTCCAGGACGATGTCGACGCCGAGTTCGGCCCACGGCAGCTGCGCCGGTTCGCGCTCGGCCAGCACCTTGATCCGACGGCCGTCGACGACGAGGGTGTCCCCGTCGACGGTCACCGGGCGCCCGAGCCGGCCGGCCGTGCTGTCGAAGGCGAGCAGCCGGGCGAGAGTGGCGGGCTCCGTCAGGTCGTTGACGGCGACGACCTCCAGGGCGCTGTCGCGCTCCAGCAGTGCGCGCAGCACATTGCGTCCGATGCGGCCGAATCCGTTGATGGCGATGCGAGTCATGAGTGAGGTCCCTTCCCTTCCACACCAGGCTCGCCCGCAGGCCGCGCCGCTGACAGTGGCGGGATCGCCATGGTTCAAAAGGATCCCGCCACACCCGTACACACGCGGCCGCACCCGTACATGCGGCCGCACCCGCCCACGCGGCGTCCGGCGGGTCACTCGCCCCGGGTGAACGTACGCCGGTACTCGCTCGGTGTGGTGCCGAGGATGCGCTGGAAGTGCAGGCGCAGGTTCGCGCCGGTGCCCAGCCCGATGTCGGCGGCGATCTGTTCGACGCCGCGCTGCGAGCGCTCCAGCAGTTCGCGGGCCAGGTCGATACGGGCGCGCATCACCCACTGCATCGGCGTGTAGCCGGTCTCGTCGACGAAGCGCCGGGAGAACGTGCGCGGCGACACCCCTGCCTGCCGCGCCAGTACGTCGAGGGTGAGGGGCTCGCCGAGCCGGTGCAGCGCCCACTCGCGGGTGGCGGCGAACCGCTCGCCGAGCGGCTCGGGGACGCTGCGCGGCACGTACTGGGCCTGGCCGCCGCTGCGGTAGGGGGCCGCGACCAGCCGCCGGGCCGCATGGTTGGACGCGGCCACTCCGAGGTCGCCGCGCAGGATGTGCAGGCACAGGTCGATGCCGGAGGCGGCGCCGGCCGAGGTGAGCACGCTGCCCTCGTCGACGAACAGCACGTTCTCGTCGACCTGGACGAGCGGATGCCTGGCCATCAGTGCCCGCGTGTAGTGCCAGTGCGTCGTCGCGCGCCTGCCGTCGAGCAGGCCCGTGGCGGCGAGCGCGAAGGCACCCGTCGAGATGGCGGCGAGCCGCGCGCCCCGGTCGTGGGCGGCGATCAGAGCGTCGACGACGGCCCGCGGCGGATCGTCGCGGTCCGGGAACCGGTAGCCGGGGACGAAGACGATCTCGGCCCAGGCGAGCGCGTCGAGGCCGTGGGCGACGGAGTACGCGAGGCCGTCGCCGCCGGTCACGAGACCGGGTGCCGCCCCGCACACCCGCACCTCGTACGGCATGCTCGCGCGGGTCGTGAAGACCTGCGCCGGAATTCCGACATCGAGCGGCTTCGCACCCTCCAACACGAGGACGGCGACGCGATGCAGGCGGGGTGCGGGCACAGGAAGAGGTTACGTGGGGAGGTGGGGCATGACTTCGACGCGCCCTCGCCAGGCCGGTTCGGGCACGATCCGCCACGCTGTTCCCGCAGTGGCCGCCGAAACCCGGCCGAGGTCGCCGAAGCCGTACCGGAATTCCGCCGTGCGGTTTCCGTGGCCCGCCGCACAGCGCTAGCGTCGGATCCCATGATCGTATGGCTCAACGGCACCCATGGCGCGGGCAAGACGACGACCAGTGCACTCGTGCAGCGGCTGATCCCGGACTCACGGGTGTTCGACGCCGAGAAGGTCGGCGAGACACTCATGAACATCGCGCCGGCGCTGCCCGGGCCCGGGACGGACAACTTCCAGCACTGGCCGCCGTGGCGGCCGCTCGTCGTCGAGACCGCCCGCCGCGTACTCGACTACGCGGGCGGCACCCTGGTGATGCCCATGACCGTCCTGGTCGAGCAGTACTGGCGCGAGATCAGCTCGGGCCTCGCCCAACACTCCATTCCGGTACGCCACTTCGTCCTCCACGCCGACCAGGACACCCTCCGCGGGCGCATCGCGGGCGACACCGTCATCGGCCCCGACTCCCCGTTCCGTCTCCAGTACCTCGAGCCCTACGCCGAAGCCGCCCGCACCTGGCTGCACGCCGAGGCCGAGGTCGTCGACACCACGCACCTCACACCCGCCGAGGCCGCCCAGCAGATCGCGGAGGCCGTCGAGAGCTGAGGCCCCCCAATTGCCGCCCCTCCCCATTGCCGCCCCTTCATCGCCGCCCCGAACCCGCAGGTCGTCCGGTGCACGAGCGCCGGCCCCGACGCGGACCCGTGCACCGGCTTCGACGCAGGCCCGTGCCCCGGACGACCTCGCTGGCGATTTCAGGACAACGATCCCGGCGGCGATCGCCGCGTCCCCGGCGGGGAGGCCCGAGCAACTGTGCGGAAGTTCCGCTGCCCCGCCCTGGCGGAAAAGCACGGGGCACAGCGGCAGCCTGGGGAACCATGAGGCATGCGCCCAGATGACTGGCACCTCACCGAAGACGTCGACGAATTCCTCGCCCGGGCCGGAGACTTCCTGCGCTCGCGGCCCGGCCCGCATGTCATGCAGCTGACGTGGGCCGAGAGGGTGCGAAAGCGCGGGGCGCACTCGTTCGGCACCGAAGCCCCCGTCTTCGGTGTGCTGGAGCGGGCGGGCGAGGTCGGTGCCACCTTCTACCGCCTCCCGCCCCGCGCCCTGGGCCTCTCCCCGCTCACGCCCGAGCAGGCCGACTCCCTCGCCGTCCGCCTGGCCGCCCTCGGGCACTCCCCCTCCCGCGTCAGCGCGGACCACAGCACCGCCACCGCTTTCGCCGAGGCCTGGCAGCGGCACACCGGCGCGACGCCGAGACTCCACGACACACAGGTCCGTCTGTACGGCCTCGGCACGCTCACCCCGCCGGAGCCGCTGCCGGCCGGCCGGGGTCGCGTCCTGGGCGAGCAGGACCTCGAGGAGACCATCTTCTGGTGCGGCGAGTTCGCCAAGGCCGTCGGCGAGGACGTCTCCGTCAACGCCGGCACCTGGGCCACGACCCGCTACGCCGACAAGCGCTACACACTCTGGGAGACCCCGGACGGCACCCCCGTCTCCATCGCGGGCCTGAACCCGCTGATCGGCGGCCAGATCCAGGTGGACGTCGTCTACACCCCGGCCCACCTGCGCGGTCACGGCTACGCGGCTGCCGTGTCGGCGGAGGTGAGCCGGGCCGCGCTGGCCGCGGGCGCCAAGGACGTCGTCCTGTTCGCGGACCGGTCCAACCCCACCAGCAACGCCCTGTACCAGCGCCTCGGCTATCGCAAGCTCGCCGACTGGGCCGCGTACGACTTCTCGGGTGCCGGTCAGTAACGGAGAAGCGAAACCCGCCACCGGTCACTAGCGTGATGAGCATGGATCTCAAGCTTGCACAGTGCTTCATCGCCGTCGACGACCACGACAAGGCACTCGCCTTCTACCGCGACGTGCTCGGTCTCGAAGTGCGCAACGACGTCGGATTCGAGGGGATGCGCTGGGTGACCGTCGGCTCGCCCTCGCAGCCGGACGTGGAGATCGTCCTGGAGCCGCCGCTCGCGGACCCGAACGCCACGCCCGCCGACCGGCAGGCGGTCGCCGAGCTGATGGCCAAGGGCCTGCTGCGCGGCGTCATCTTCCGGACCGACGACTGCGACGCCCTGTTCGAGCGGATCCGCGCCGCGGGCGGCGACGTACTGCAGGAACCGATGGACCAGCCGTACGGAGTACGCGACTGCGCCTTCCGCGACCCGGCCGGAAACCTCCTGCGGTTCAACCAGCCGCGCGGCAAGTAGCGCGGCTGGTGGCAGGGGGCGCGGCGGCGGGTGGCTCGGCGACCACGGGTGAAGCGGTCGCCGAGCCACTCGGCGCGGACCAGTCACCAGATGATGACCCCGCCACGGACACCCAACGCCCGTCGAGCCGCGTTCACGATGTTGTCCAGGCGGCGGCGGACGTCTTCGGCGTGCTCGGCGTGGGACTTGCGCGAGGCCGTCCCCGCCTCCGCCGTCATGTGATCGGCGATCCGCGCCAGATGGGTACGGAGCAGATCGCACTCGGCGAGGAAGTCGGACACCTCGTCCGGCGCCACCGTCAGGTCCTCGGTGGCCAGCCGCGGGAAGAACCGCGCACCCAGCGAACGGACCGGCTCCGACCCCCACACCTCCGTACGCCACCGCTCCCAGCCGGCCACGTCGGAGGACTCGGGCGGAACGTCCAGCACCTCGATGCCGCCCTCCGCTCTGGGCACGTACACATCGACCGACAGACTCATGGCAGGGAGTCGACCACGGACGGGCCCCGCCGGTCCACCACACCCGCGCCACACGCCCGCCTCTCCACGGACCGGTGAACAACCGTGGAACAGACCGGTGAGGCGTCAACGGCCTCCGGAGTCAGCTGCCTTGTTATTCGGACGAGCCCTGGCAAGGGCCGGACAAGGGCCGGACAAGGCCTGAAAACACGCATTGCCTTGTCGCACCCATTCCATTAGCCTTTCCTCCGTGACTGCCGGGTCGGCCTTGGGCCATCAGCGAGTAGGGTTCCCGGCCTCCGAGTGAGGCCCGGGCGGGCCAGAGGGCCGCCCTTTCCGATTCAAGCGCGCCGAGCGCTCGTACGGAGTTTCCTGTACGAGTGCCGCACGGCGCCCCGCACGCCGCATCGCAACCATGCGTGCCGTTCCGCGTAAGGCGTGCCGCGTACCCGCACGTTTCCCCACCAGTGCCGTCGCAGGCGCATGCCCGGCAGACGTTCACCCTGCCGGCGTTCGCCCTGCCGTCGTTCGCCCTGCGGGGAATTCGTGCGCCTCCATCTCACCATCTCCGCATTGCCACCACGGGCGTACCCGAATTCGCCCCGCGGCGATTCCCCATGCCCCGATCCAGTAACAGTCAAGAAGAAAGAAGAGAATGCCCAACGATTTCAACCAGCAGGTCATCGAAGAGTTCCGCGCCAACGCGGGCCAGGTCGGCGGCTATTTCGAAGGAGCCAGGCTGATCCTGCTGACCACCACGGGAGCACGCTCGGGCAAGCGGCACACGGCCCCGGTCGCCTACTACCCCGACGGCGGCGCGAGCGTGCTGGTCATCGCCTCGGCCGGCGGCGCCCCGCAGCACCCCGACTGGTTCCACAACCTCCTCGCGCACCCCCAAGTCACCGTGGAGACCGGGGTGTTCACGTACGAGGCGAGGGCGGAGGCGCTGGCGGGCGCCGAACGGGACAAGACCTTCGCCCGGCTGGTCGAGGCCGAACCGGGCTGGGCGGACTACCAGGCGAAGACCACGCGGGTGATCCCGGTCGTCGCCCTCCACGAGCTCCCCGTCGACGGCCCGCCGAACGTGAACGCCACCTCGATGGGCCAGGGACTCAAGGTCATCCATGACGCGTTCCGCCGCGAACTCGCCCTGATACGAAAGGAGTTCAGCGCAGCCGGGCCCACCCTCGGCGCCCAGCTCCGAGTCAACTGTCTGACACTCTGCGCGGGCCTGCACAACCACCACACCGGCGAGGAACTCGGCATCTTCCCGTTCCTCGCCGACAGCCGCCCCGAACTCGCCCCGGCCCTGGCCCGCCTGCGCGAGGAACACGAGCACACCGCCGCCCTGACCGCGGAGTTGAAGCGGATCATCGGCGACGACTCCGCGGATCCCCAGCACGCCCGCCGGGAGGTCGACCGCCTCACCACCGAGCTGGAGAACCATCTGGCGTACGAGGAGGAGCAGTTGATCCCCGCCCTCGACCCACCACCGACCGAGCCGACCCGCTAGTTCGACCTGCGGGGGCTTGAAAGGGGGAGGGCGGCCCGGCCCGGGCAGTTCCTGGTCCGTGGCAGTGGGTTCCCGCAGGACACCCGGGTCTGTACCGGGGACGGCTGAGCGCGTACCGGGCACGGCCGGCATCGGCATCGGCATCGGCATCGGCGGGTGCCGACGGACGGCGTGCCATCCACACTTGTGGGCGAAACTTGTGGGCGAAGCCCTCACTCGAACGGCAACGGACGCGCATGCACCACGTCCAGCCGTGACACGGCCCGCGTGAGTACGACGTACAACCGGTGCAGCCCCCGGGTCTCCGCCTCCACGATCGCCGCCGGCTCCACGGCGACGACGTGGTCGTACTCCAGGCCCTTCGCGAGCCCGGCACCCAACACAGTGACGCGCGCGCCCAGTTGGTCGACGCCGGCCGTTTCGACGCCGGCGCCGTCGAGCGCCTCCCGCACCCGTACGAGGTCCGAGTCGGCCGTGATGACGCCCACCGATCCCTCGTACGAGAGGGCGCGTCGGACGGCCTCGACGGTCTCGCCGAGTACGTCGTCAGTGTGGCGCAGCGTCAACTGGCCGTCCCTGCGCAGGGATCGGCCCGCCAGAACTCCGACGTCCAGCCTCGCCAGTACCCGGTTCGCCAGCTCGACGACCGCCTGGGGCACGCGGAAGCCGGTGGTCAGCGGCACGACCACCGCCTCCGGTCTGCCCAGGTGGCCGAGCAGTTCGCCCCACTCCCGCGCGGCCCACGGTGTGGTCCCCTGGGCGAGATCGCCGAGTACGGTGAGGGACCCGTAGGCCGCACGCCGGCCGATCGCCCGGCACTCCATCGGGGACAGGTCCTGTGCCTCGTCGATCACCAAGTGGCCGTAGCCTTCCGGGTGTTCGACGAGTCCCGCGACCTCGTCGAGGAGGACGAGGTCGGCCGCCGACCATCGCGCGGACTTCCACGACCGGGGCGGCCGCGCCCACAGCAGCGACTTCTGTTCGTCCGCGCCCAGCACCCCGTCCGCCGCCGCGGCCAACACGTCCGGATCGGCGAGCAGTTCGGCGACCACCTCCTCCGGCCGCGCCTTGGGCCACACGGCGTCGACGTACGCGCCGACGGGCCGTGCCCGCGAGATCTTCTGGACCCAGGCGCTCGACTGGGGCCCGGCACGCCGTTCGGCCCGCTCCCGCACGTACCGCACGATCCGCGTCCGGACCCGCTCGCGCCCGACGGCGTACGGCAGTTCCTCGGCCCGTACACCCGCCACGATCCGCGCGAGAGTCTCACCGGGCACCCGCCATCGGTACGAACCGTCGGGCACCGCAAGGCCGTTGACCCCCTCAGCCCCATCCGCCCGCACCCGGGCGTAGAGGGCTCGCCGCAGCACCTCCGCCATACGGGCGTCGTGCTTGACGACCGCGGTGGCCTCGTCGTCCTCGCCCGTGACCGGGTGCCGCCCGATCTCCTCCCCGACGGTGGACTGCCGTACGCCGGTCTCGCCGAGGGCGGGCAGCACCTCCGAGATGTAGGAGAGGAAGGTGCGGTTCGGTCCCAGGATCAGCAGCCCGCCGCGCTGGACGCGCTGCGGGAACGTGTACAGCAGATACGCGGCCCGGTGCAGCCCGACGGCCGTCTTCCCGGTGCCGGGCGCACCCTGCACACAGACGGAGACGGTGAGGTCCGCCCGTACGAGTTCGTCCTGGTCGGGCTGGATGGTGGCGGCGATGTCGCGCATCGGGCCGACGCGGGGGCGCTCGATCTCACTCGCGAGGATGCGGCTACTGCGGCTGCGGCTTCTGCGGCTGTCGCCCGGCGTCCCGGTGCGGCGCCGCTCCGGTTGACGCCCGTCCTCCAAGTACTCCCCCTCCAGCCGCTCGTCCTCCAGACCGGTGAGGTCGGCGGAGTCGCCGCGGCTGCCCGGTGCCCAGCCGAACCGCCGCCGCACCCGCACACCCTGTGGATCGCGGGCGCTCGCCTGGTAGAAGGCGCGCGAAACGGGAGCCCGCCAGTCCACGACGAGGGGTGGGGCGGAAGGGTGCTCGGTGATCCTCCGCCGTCCGACGTGGTAGCTCTGCCCGGCGTGATCACCGGCGTCGCCACGCTCTCCCCCGAAGTCCAACCGCCCGAAGAACAAAGGCCCTTCGGGCAGTTCCCGCATCTCCTTGGCCCGGCTACGGAGCCGGTACCCGAGCACTTCGGCGTCGGCACCGGACGCGGACACGTCCACTCCGGTGACGACGTGTTCCTGAGCACCGTCGACCATCGCGGCAAGGGCGGCACGGCAGGCGTCGTGGTAGGCGCGTTCCTGGGTGAGGGAGGTGACGAGAACGGGGTCGGGTGACGTCATTCGAGCAAGAGTACCGGAATAACGTAACTGAGTTACATTTTTTACCTGACTATGGAACGAGTGCCGCCCGGCACCAGAGCGTCACGCGCACCGAGCCAGCCCGGCCTCAAGCCGCGCGAACGCACCCTCCGCCGCGACGACGGCATCCCGTCGTACGTCCACGACCGGCTCGCCCTCCGCGATCCGCCGCCAGTTCTCCTGCGCGAGGATCCGCTGCACGGCGACGATCTGCCCGGCGGCGAGCCTGGCCTCCAGGCCGCCACCGAGCGCCTCGGTGAGGGCGTCCTCGGACCGCTCCAGATACTCGTACAGCCGCGCGACCAGCGAAGGAGTCCCGTAGAGCAGCCGAAGGAACGCCAGGATGTGCGGGTCCGCGTTGACCCCGGTGATGGGGTCGCTCCGCTCGATCCCCGCCAGGAACTGTCGCCGCAGTGCGTCGACAGCGGACTCCCCCGGCGTCCGTGCCGCGACCACCCGCGCGGCCTCGTCCTCGTGATCGGCGAACCGATGCAGAACCAGGTCCTCCTTCGACGAAAAGTACCGAAAGAGGGTCGGCTTCGAGATCTGAGCGGCGGCGGCCACCTCGGCGACGGAAACCTGCTCGAACCCCTTCTGCAGGAAGAGCGTGATGGCAACGTCCGAGACATCCTGGTACATCCGCATTTTCTTACGCTCACGCAGCCCCATGGCACCCGCCGAACGCGGGGCACCCACGGCACTCGCCCCACTCACCGCCCGCGTGACCCCGGTCGCGCCCGCAGCACCCCTCGCACCCGTCTCGCCCATGCCCCGAGCCTACGCACTTTCCGGACTCCCGCCCTCCCCTTGAACGCGACTACGTCATCGCATGCCCTGCTCCCGATGCCACAGAAGGGGCGAGTTCGAGATCCGCGCCACGCTCGGTACGGTCTTCAGGCCGAGGGGCTGCGCAGCAAAGGTGAGGAGCTTACGCACCTTCCTGGCCCCACGCAGGACGGACCGCGCTTCCACCGGCCGACCGACGTCCGGTGACAGGCACAACCGGATGATGTCGGTGAAGACGGACTGCGCTCTCCCGCAGTCGAGAACGAGAGGCAGTTCCCTCTCCCATCCGGAGGCGCTCCCGGGCCTGGCCTCTTCGACGGTCGCGCACCACTGCTGGATCACGCGGCGCTCCTGGTCCACCGGGTAACGCATCCGATGCAGGTGGGTGGCAAGTTCGTAGAGCGGATCTCCGATCATTGCCGGCTCCCAGTCGATGGTCCAGAGGACCAGCTCGGGAACACGTGTGACCCTGCCGGCGAGCGCCCTCAGCAACTGCTCCTCGCCGGCGAAGCATCTGCGGTCGAACCAGAGGAGTCCCGGCCGCGGCTCACGCACCTTGCACCGCGTCGGCGGACATCTGAAGTCACCTCAAGTCCCACCCTCGCGCGCCTCCTTGACCAACGGACCATAGGAACGAACGACCACCGCGGCCTCGGCGTCGCGCAACGCTTTCACCTTGAGGTCATTGCGCCCGTATCCGATGAACTGAACCCCGGCCCGGTTCGCAGCTTCCAGGTCCGACGGCGAGTCTCCGATCATCACCGCGCCCTCCGGTCGAAGGCGCAGACTCCGCAGGGCCCGCGTGATGACGTCGGGGTGCGGCTTCATCAGGCCGGGATCGCTGGTGCGGCCTTCGATACTGCCGAAGAACCCGCTCAGTTTCTTGGTCTCAAGGAACGACTCGGCCGCCAGGTGCGAGTTGTTGGTGACCACACCGAGGCGCAGGTCCCGTTCGGCGAGCAAGCCGATGACAGCATCGGCGTCCTTTGTGAGTTCCGCGGACCGCGCGGCTCCCAGCTCCCCCTTGGTCAGCGTTTCCTCCAGGGCCTCCAGCAGTCCCCGCAGGTCCCTGTCCTCGCACTCACGGTGCACCGCCCGCAGCACCACATGCGGATCCTTGTCCTCGCGCTCGTGCTCCGTCAGTACGTCGCCGGCGCCGAAGGCGTCGATCTCCCGGCGGAGTTCATCGGCGACATCCACCGAGGAGCCGTTCGGGAAGAGGCGGCAGATCGGACCGTCGAAGTCGAAGAGGACACAGCGCGCGCCCCACAGCAGCTTCTCTGCTTCCCTCATGTCCTCGAGCTCAACAGCCATGCCGCTCCAGGCCCTCCATCCGTTCCAGCTCTTCGGTGCTCCCCATCCACTCTGCCCTGTCCGCGCGGTGCCACTGCCGCAGCGCCTCGACCGCCGCCTCTTCGCCCAGGGGCCCGTCCACCAGGGCCAGCGGCTCCCTGGCCCGGTGTATCGCCCGGCACACCTGTCCGGCGGCAAGGCGCAAGTCCTGCTCCCCAGGGTCGTCGGGCAGGGCGAGAGCCGCCCGCATCACGTCGGGGAACACCGACTGTACGTACTCGAATCCGAGATACCACCCCAGGTCAGGGTCCATGTCGACGGTCATGTCCGCGTGGCCCGCGCTTCGCATCGCGTCGGCCCACATCCGGATCATCAGTTCCTGCTCCGTCTTGTCATACCCCATACGGACGACATGGGTCGCCAGGTCGTGCAACGGATCCCCGTACAACGCGAGTTCCCAGTCGATGATCGACAGCCGCTCGCCGTCCCCGTCCGGTATCACCACCACATTGGCCCGGTGGACGTCGGTGTGCAGCAGGGCAAACGGGCGCGGGCTGAGTTCGGGCACGGAACGCAGGAATCGGTCCACGGCGTCGCGTGGGACACCGACCGAGTCGAAGAGTTCCCCGAAGCGGGGCCGGTTGTACTGATGCACCCGCTGCTCGGCAAACCGGCCCAGCCAACGCAGAAACCCTGAACTGTCGTGGTTCTGCGGCCAGTCGGCCGGACGCTGCGGCAGATCATGTTCCGGCACCGAGGCCACGCGTGCGAAGAAGTCGGCGAGCGCAGCCAGGCGCCAGCTGCCGATCGGCCCCTCGGGGACCATGTCGGACAACACGCGTCCCGGCAGATAGGCGTGCAGTGACCAGTCTCCGAAGTCCACCAGACAGCGAGGCACTTCACTCAGCTGTCTGCTCACCGCCCGCAGCACTTCCGACTCGCGCCGCCAGATTCGCGGCACAACTTCCATCGTGGTGAAGGGTGTACGGAACTTGGCAAGAACCCGTCCGGACCCCATCCCCAGCAGAAAGGCCAGCGGCTGTCCCAGGGACACGATGTGGTTGCTGTTGTGATGGCCGGTAACGATCGCCCCGTCCGGGCTGCGGCGCCGCACCTCCGCGAGACGGCGTACCAGTGCCTGGTGCGCTCTGTGATGCGGAGGGGACGACATGGGCGCACACAGTACTGCCTCCCCGGGCCTGCATTCCTCCTCATCTCACGACGTGTCACTTTCTGGACCGCCTCCACTCGATACTCGTGTCCGGCGTTACCGACAATGCCCTTTCAGTCGCCCTCCGCTACCACGCCCAGCAGGTTCCAGCACGACTCGAACCAGCCTTGGTGGCTGGCGAAGAACGTGGAGTCGTGCGACTCCTCGTCCGCCTCCCGCCGGTGGTGCGAGAGGGTCGAGCCCAGACCGAGTACGTCCAGGGACTCGATGTCGGTGCCGTCATCGAGAGTGACCGTGCGCTCGACCACGTCATAGGTCCCGTACAGCATGTCGGTGTCGTTGAGCACGTACAGCTTGCAGTGCGGGGTCAGTGGCACCCTGCGGACCTCCAGCCGGGCGTCGACCCCTCCCTCGTTCAACGCCTTGAAGTACACCTCCATGTCCTTGAGGTGCTTGCGGGTCATCGTCCGCCAGCGCTGCCAGACCCGTGCGTCGCCCGGGTCCTTGGCGCGCGGATAGGCCAGCGGCTCGTCCTCCCAGGGCACCATCATGCGGACGTGCAGCCGTTCCGGAGAGATCTCCTTGGTGACCAGGACGCGCTCCGTCTGCTGCCTGAGGTGACCCACCAGCGTCTCGGACGTCAGCGTGAAGACGTCCAGGGACACCGTGGACTGCTCGAAGGCCGCGTGGATCAGCGGGAGGAGCAGCGCCCTCCCCTGCCGCTCGGCACCCAGCCCCGCACGCTGTCCGGCCGGGCCGACACGTGGCACCCGCAGCACCCGGCTGCCACTGCCCTGTTTCGACTGGATCCAGTCCTCCGCGGCCAGTTGGCGCAGGACCCTCTGGACCGTGTCGCGGGAGACCCCGTACTCGGAGGCCAGGTCCCGCTGCGCGGGCAGCATGTCGCCCGGCCTGTACGTTCCGTTCGCCAACTGCTCCCGCAGGGCGTTGTCCACACGTCGGAACTCCCTGCCTCCACGGTCGGCACCTTCCAAGTTAGCCACACGCCGAACCTACCTCTCACACCCCCGACGGCAAACCACTTCCAGCCAAATAGCCGCACCCATTGGACTGTTGATTAGGGATCAACCAGTCCGGGAACCTTCAACTCAAGTCAACCAGTCCAATTGGACGACAGATTGACGCCAGGGGAGGCGGGTGGAAGATCATGATCATGGTCGAGATCGCGCTGGCCGTGTTGCGGATCGCTCTGCAGCAGGCGGTACATGGGGAGTTCGGTCCGCTCGGGGTCGCGGGGTTCTGTCTGCTGGGAATTGGACTGAAGGCGCGCAACAGTACCTGCATATTGGTTGCCACCATACTGCTGGTGCTGCTGATGACCCCGAGCTGATGCCCAGCGAGTCAGGCGCGGCCCCGCACGATCCGCAGCACGGGTTCCAGCGAGCCCACGATGTGTCCCGGAGCCGCGCCGGCCTTCAACAGCTCCTTTGCCACGGCGGGGTCACCCGCGTAGCCGAGAAAGGACACACCCGCGCTGCGGGCGGCCTCGCAGTCCGACGGCGCGTCACCGATCATCAGCGTGGCGTCCGGTGCCGCTCCGAGTACGTTCAGAGCCCGGTTCAGCGTGTGTGGGTGCGGCTTGAGCAATTCGAGATTCTTGCTACGGCCGTAGATGTAGGGGGCGAAGCACTCCAGCAGGCCCCGGCTCTCCAGATAGGACGTCACCGTGCGGGCCGAGTTGTTGGTCACTATGGCCATCCGCGCACCGACGGCCACCCAGGTCCGGATCAACGGATCCGCGAACTCGGTGGGCCAGGCGGTGGGCACCGCCTCCAACTCCTTCTGGGTGAGCCGCTCTTCGAGCTCGGCAACGAGATCGCTCTTGGGGTGACGGCGGGCGACCGCGCTCAGCACACCGTGCGGGTCCGGGTGGTTCCGCTCCCTGTCGGTCAGCAGCCCGAACAGCCCACGGTCCTTCAGCCACTTCACCTGGGCTCTCGCGATGTCCTCGGCCGAGTGACCCGCGAACAGCCGACAGATCGGTCCGTCGAAGTCGAAGAAGACGTAACGTGTCTCCGCGATCAGCCTCTGGAGGCTTTCGGTCATATCCGACGCCGACTCGGTCTGTCCCGTTTCAAATGTCACTCAGAGAGTGTCAACTCCCCGGCGATCGTTTCCCAGAGGGCATCGAACCATTTCTGGGCTGCTCAGCGCCTGATCGCTGCCGGTCGCAGGGCCGTACGCGGCTCTCAGGAGAGGTTCAGGTCCGTGGTGATGGTTTCCCAGAGGGCGTTGAACCATTTCTGGGACTGGTCCACGAACGCGGCGTCGCGCTGACCGGACCGCGTCTCGAAGGAGAAGAGGAGAGACTTGGACCCGAGCGCGTCGTACATGTCCAGAGTCCGGCCATCGTGCTCCTCCTCCCGGCGCGTGAGCATGTAGTACCCCATCAGCGCTTCTTCCCCGTTGAGCAGGTACAGCTTCACCGGTGGGGTGAAGGGGAGGGCCCGGAAGGTCACGTTGACGTCGATGCCGTGGGAGGAGCGCAGCGCCTTGAGGTTGTGACGCAGGACGTGGCCCTGGGCGTTGCGCATCTCAAGCCAGCGCTGGTGGACCGGATCCTCGGCGCCCTGCGCATCGACGGAGACGGGGAAGGCGAGGTTGATGTCACGGGAGGGCAGCAGGATGCGGACGTCGATCGACTCGGGGCGGAGCTTGCTCTCGTGGATCAGGCGGACCGGTTCACCCAGGGCCAGCATCAGGGTCTCGGCGGTGTGACACACGGCGTCCACCCGGACATGCGGAACGGCGAACGCGCCCGTGAGCCGAGGCGCCAAGCCAACCATCGTCGGCTGGGGCTCGCCCCGCGTAGGCGCCGCCTCGGCCACCCTCGGCGGGCTGCCCTTGCTGACGTTGCTGAGCCGGCCCTCGTCCTGGAGCGCCCGCAGAGCCTGGCGGACCGTGCCGCGCTCCACGCCGAACTCCTCCGCCAGCTCGGCCTGGGTCGGCAGGCGCTCACCCGTCTTCAGGTCGCCGGTGCGGATGCGATCCCGCAACGTGTCGGCGATCTCCTGCGGCGAGAGCCTTCTGCTGCCGTTCACTACCACGCTCTCCTGGGTCAGGACCAAACGCTACAACTCCACCCCATCTACGGGGATTGCGGGCAAGCTGTTTTGAGATAGCCACCAACTAGGCGCAACTTGAGCCGACTTGGTTACCAACTTAGCAGAACTCGTGAAGAGTCCACCTCCACTTGCACTTCACCCGCGGAAGCCCACCTCACCTCGGACTATGTGCAGAACCGGCTCCAGCGAGCTCACCACGACTTCCGCTCCCGTCGATCTCAGCTCCCTCTCCCTTTCGGCGTCGCGCGCGTAGCCAAGAAGAGGGACACCGGCCTGTCGGGCGGCATGAAAGTCCGTGGGAGTGTCGCCGATCATGAGGGCGTCATGCGGGGCGGCGCCCATGGCTTTCAGGGCTCGGACGAGGCAGTAGGGGTCGGGCTTGAGCCGGTGGAGTTCCTTGGTGCGGCCGTAGATGTTGGGCGCGAAGCAACCGATGAGGCCTCGGCTCTCCAGGTAACTGGCCACCGTACGGGCCGAGTTGTTGGTCGCTATCGCCAGCCGGGCGCCCACCGCGCTCCAGGTCCGGATCAGTGGGTCCGCGAACTCGGTGGGCCAGGCGGAGGGGGCCGCCTTGAGTTCCAGCTGCGTGAGGCGTTCCTCCAGTTCGACCACCAGGTCGCTGTGCGGATGGCGGCGGTTGACCGCGTACAGGACCGCCATCGGGTCGGGATGAACGCGCTCCTCCTCGGTGAGCAGTCCGCGGAGGCCCTGGCGTTCGAGCCACTCCACCAGGTCCTTGGCCATGGTCTCCGCCGAGTGCCCCGCGAACAGCCGACAGATCGGCCCGTCGAAGTCGAAGAGGACGAAGCGGGCACGCCTGATCACTTCCTGGAGGTTCGCTGTCTCTGCTGCCACCGGACCAGTCCCCATCGCATCAGGAGTCACTAGGAGAGTGTCAGGTCCGTCGTGATGGTTTCCCAGAGGGTGTCGAACCACTTTTGGGACTGCTCGACGAAGGCGGCGTCGCGTTGGCCTGCTCTTTGCTCGAAGGAGAACAAGAGGGAGGTGGAGCCCAGGACGTCGTACATGTCGAGTGCGCAGCTGTCGCCGGCCTCCTCCTCCCGCCTGGTGATCATGTAGTACGCGATCAGCGCTTCCACGCCGTTGAGCAGGTACAGCTTCACCGGTGGGGTGAAGGGGAGGGCCCGGAAGGTCACGTTGACGTCGATGCCGTGGGAGGAGCGCAGCGCCTTGAGGTTGTGACGCAGGACGTGGCCCTGCGCGTTGCGCATCTCAAGCCAGCGCTGGTGGACCGGATCCTCGGCGCCCTGCGCATCGACGGAGACGGGGAAGGCGAGGTTGATGTCACGGGAGGGCAGCAGGATGCGGACGTCGATCGACTCGGGGCGGAGCTTGCTCTCGTGGATCAGGCGGACCGGTTCAGCCAGGGCCAGCATCAGGGTCTCGGCGGTGAGGCACGCGGCGTCCACCCGGACATGCGGAACGGCGAAGGCCTCGACCAACTGCGGTGCCAACCCGACCATCGTCGGCTGAGGTTCGTCCCGCGCAGGGGTCACGTCCGCGATACGCGGGGGACTGCCCTTGCTGACGCTGCCGAGCAGGCCCTCGTCCTGGAGTGCCCGAAGGGCCAAGCGGATCGTGCCGCGATCCACGCCGAACTCCTCGGCGAGCTGGGCCTGGGTGGGCAGGCGGTCGCCGGAGCGCAGGTCACCCGCGCGGATGCGGTCCCGCAGGATGTCGGCGATCTCCTGCGGCGAGAGCTTTCTGCTGCCGCTCACTGCCACGTTCTCCTGGGTCACGAGCAAACGCTACAACTGCGCTCCAGCTCAGGGGAGTTGTTTGAAAGTTGTTTTGAAGTAGGGACCAACTGGGGATAACTTAGTCAGAGTTGGCAACCAACTCCGAGAAGATGGCGGAAGGTTTGCCTCCACTCGCAAGTAGTTGGCAGCACCACCCCGAAAGACCCGAAGGAGGATCCACCATGCCCGTCCTAGCCTTCCTCTCCGCCGTCTTCGTCGTCACCTTCGAGCAGCTCGTCCAGTGGCGTTACGGTCCCAGCGGCGTCGTCGGGCTGCTGCTGCTCACCATCGGCATCAAGGCGAAGAGCCCGACCTGCAGCTCGATCGGCGCCGTCGTCCTCGCCCTCATGGTCTCCGGGCCAGCCCTGTGACCCGTACGAACCGCGCGACCCGCACGACCCGCGAGGACGAAGAACCACCCGAAGATCAGGTACCCGTCCGTGGGAGACCTCAGCCCGTGAGCACAAGCTCCGAGCTGATGGTCTCCCACAGTGCGTTGAACCACAGATGGGACTGCTCGACGAACGTCGTGTCCCGCAGGCCGTCGCCCTGCTCGAAGGGGAACAGCATGGACTGGGTCCCCTCCGCGTCGTACATCTCCAGGTACTCGTGGTCGATCTCCTCGCCGCGCCGCGTCAGCGTGTAGTACGCGAAGAGCGACTCCGCGCCGTTGAGCAGGTAGAGCTTCACGGGCGGGGTGAACGGCAGGGCGCGGAAGGTGATGTGTACGTCGATGCCGTGCGTGGCCCGTAACGCCAGCAGGTTGTGCTTGAGGACCTGGCCCTGCGCGTTGCGGTGGGCCAGCCAGCGGCGCTGCAGCCGGTCGTCGACCGTGTCGTCCACCGGCGCCGGGAAGGCGAGGTCGATGTCGCTCGACGGCAGGAGCACCCGGACGTCGACCCTGGCCGGTTTTAGTCGGCCCTCGTGGATGAGGCGCAGCGGCTCACCCATCGCGAGAGTGAGGGAGACCGCCGTCAGACACAGGGCGTCGATCTCCACGTGAGGCTCCGAGAAGGCGGCCGTGATCCGCGACGCGAGCGCCACCATGGTGGGCTGCGGCGGGGCTCCGGGCCCGGTCAGAGCCGGTCCCACGTCCTGCGCGACGGTCGCCGGGCTCCCTTTGGACACGTTGGACAGCAGGTGTTCCGACTGGAGGACGCGCAGCGCCTGGCGCACGGCACCCCGCTCGACGCCGAACTCGTCGGCCAGCTGAGCCTGTGTGGGCATGCGCTGTCCAGGCCGCAGCTCACCGGACCTGATCCGGGTGCGCAGCTCGTCGGCCACCTCGCGGTGTGACCGCTGTGGCTGTTGTGACCTCTTCCGCCCATTGACGGCGACGTGTTCCGGGTCCACAACCAAACACTACAACTTCGCGCCATCTTTGGGCAGTTGTTGAGAAGGTGGTTATGAGACGTGTCCAAGCGGAGATAACTTCAGTGAAGTTGGTAACCAACTTACGGAACATGGTCAAACTTCCGAGGGGTTGGCTGCCAGAGTCGCAAATGTCGACCAGGTGGACGGTCCCAGCGGGGGTCCGCCTCCCCGTCCCGAAGGAGGGACCGCATGCCGCTCGTCGCCATCATCGTCGCCGCCCTCGCCATCGGTTTCGAGCAGTTGATCCAGGTGAAGTTCGGGGCGATGGGCGTCATCGCCTTCGTCGCCCTCGCCGTCGGAATCAAGGCCAAGAACTCCATGATCGGCGGCCTCGGGGCCGTCATCCTCGTGATGCTGCTCGCCCAGTCCGGCTGATCGGGCGCCACCCGTCCGGCAGTCCGGCCGACCGGGCTCCCTTCCGGAGGGGAGCCGGGAGCCCGGTCGGTCCGCACCATCGCGGTTCGATCGTTGATCTCCGGATCGACGACCGAACCGCCGCACAACAACTGAACAGCTACGGATCACAACTGAATAGCCACGAACAAACGGAGGAGAAGCCGCAGACGCGGACCACCGACACGGAACGGAGCACCAGGAACAGCCGATTCAGAAGAATCAGAAGATGTCCGGGCACCACGGTCGCCTGGACGTGCGCAGCAGGGCGTCGGCCAAGGAGGCGGCGCCCGCTCGTTCTTCCCGCACCCGCCCCAGCGCCGCGAGCCGCACCGCCGACTCGTCCCCCAGCCACAGCGACCCCAACTCACCCACATCCAGCGTGAGTTCGACGTCCTCCGTGCTCCGCGCACAACTCGCGCCCGCCTCCGAGGCGTCCAGCCGGTACCGGCCCCCGCACAGCCCTCCCCGGTCGACGACCTCCAGGACGAGCGTCCCCGTCGCCCCGTACGTACGCGCTTCCAGCGCCGCCACGACATCCAGGATCCGCACCCACAGCAGGTCGGCCTGCGTGAGGATGCGCGCCGCGCGCGGATCCGGCAGCAGCTGCGGCAGCAGGTCGTCCGGCGCCCGCCACCCCGTCCTGACCTTCGTGACCCAGTCGATCGAGCACACGTACCGCCACAGGGCGCGCTCCGCCGCCGGCGTGACCGCGATCATGTCCTTGACCTTCGCGGTCTCCAGCGGCTGCTTCACGTCCCCCCAGTGGTCGTCCACGGTGTACGTGAGCAGCCCCTCGACCTCCCCTTCCGCGTTGCGGTACACGGCGTGGAACGGCTCGGTCCACGATGCCGGGTCGAGCACCAGCGCGCCCGTACGGACCTGCCACCACCGCTCGTCGCGGTCGACCACGCCCGGCTGCGCCCGCCGGAGCCGCTCGTGGAGCTCCGGTCCGGTCTTGCGTACGTCGTCGCCGTCCACGAGGTCGATACGGCCGCCGTCGTCCGGGCCCGACCAGCGGGCGTCGAGCCCCGCCCTCGGCACCTCGATCGTCCACTCGGCGGTCGTCGTGGCCACACCGAATCCGTACCGGCCGTAGATCGGGTACTCCGCGGCGATCAGCGTCGCCACGGTGTCGCCCCGCTCCTTCGCGGCCGCCAGGTCCTTGGCCATCATCCGGGTGAGGATGCCTCGGCGGCGGTGGGTCGAGGTGACGGTCACGTTCGAGATCGCGTCGGCCGGTACGGGGGCGCCGCCTACGGCCGTGATCTCCTGCGCGAACGAGCGGAACGTGCCCACGCATCTGGTGCCGTCGAACGCGCCCAGTGTTCGCTCGGGGACGATGTATGTACCGCGATCCCTCACGTCTGCGTCCGACACGGTCGGGGGGAGCTGGAATCCCGTGTTCAGCGCGCGGATCCACTCTCGGGTCTCGTCCTCGCGGATGGGGCGTATGTCGATGTCCTGACGCGGGCTCATGCCGTCACGCTAGGCATACGTGGCGAGGGGTGTCGCGTCGTTTTCCCCCCGGGGGTGGGTGGGCAACCGGGGCAGATTGGTAAGTGCGGGCCCACCGTGGTTGCCCGCGCAGTTCCCCGCGCCCCCAAAGGGGCGCAACCCCCCTGACGGGGCACGGGTGGTCCAGCGGGCCGGCGGGGACGTGGCGGGATGTGTGTCCGCAGCGTACGAGGACACGAGCGAGCGGTCACCGTGCGGCAACCGCGCCTTACGTCACCGGCTGCGGACACACGTCCCGACACGGCCCCGCACCCCCGCAGAACAGCCGCACCCCCAACCACCCAGGGGCGCGGGGAACTGCGCAATCCTTCACCCAACCCAGCCACCACGCAGCCGCACCCACAAACGCACCCCGCAGACGTCACATCAGCAAGTCGTCCACCTGCGCCTCGCCCTCGCGATAGCGACGAGCGATCTCCGCACTGCAGTCGTCCGCAGTCCGCTGCAACTCCTGCCTCCGCCGAGAAACCTGCTGCTCGTACCGCACGAGCCGCCCCATCGCCGCGTTGAGCTCCAGATCCGTACGCGCATCGAGGTCGGACAGCTCGACCTCGGCGAGCATGTCCGAGGCGAGCCGCCGGAACTCCTCGCTGTGGGGCGTACCCACGGTCACGTGCCGCGCGGAGGACCGCTGCCGCGCCGGCGCGTCCGTGAGGATCTCCGACAGCCGCTCGACGACGGACGCCGAAGCCGCGATCCGCGCCTCGCGCCCCCGCCGCGGAGCCCCCCGCCGCCCCAACTCGGCGCGCAGGATGTCGATCCGCCCCTGCAGCAGCCGCCTCACATAGCTCAGATCGGCCTCGTCCCGCTGCGCGTCCCTCCGCAGGGTGCGCAGTTCGGGCAGCCGCAGGACGCCCAGCTCGGGCTCGGGGGCCGACTCAGGCATGGGGCTGTCCGTACGCTGGGTGGGCGGACGCGCCGCGACCGGGCGCGCTGACGACAACGGCGAAGACTGCGGCAGGGCCGCTGTCCGCGACGGCGGTGGCGATGACGGCGGCTCCCCCCGAATCAGCGATACGACCCCGGGTGACTGCCCCGTACTCGGTGTGCTCATGTGCCTCAACCGTCCCCTCGACCGGCGCGTGTGAGCATCGTGCCACCCCAAGTGGCCGCTATGTGACCGAGTGCCCCCGATCGGCCCCAGATGGGGGGTTAAGGATCAATAAGAAAGCCCCGTACGGACGTCGGCGCGGAGGCCGGCACCGACGTCAATCCGCCGCACGGCATGATGGTCCGTATGCGTGCGGTGGTGCAGAGAGTGGACGGCGCGAGCGTCGTCGTCGAGGGTGAGACCGTCGGGGAGATCGAGGGCGAGGGCCTGTGCGTCCTGGTCGGGGTGACCCACGAGGACACCAAGGAGAAGGCGGCCCAACTGGCCCGCAAACTCTGGTCGGTCCGCATGCTGGCCGACGAGAGGTCGTGCTCGGACATCGACGCCCCGCTGCTCGTCATCAGCCAGTTCACGCTCTACGGAGACGCCCGCAAGGGCCGCCGCCCCACCTGGAACGCGGCCGCCCCCGGCGACGTCGCTGAGCCCCTCGTGGACGAGGTCGTCGCCCAGCTCCGTTCGCTGGGCGCGACGGTGGCGACGGGCCGCTTCGGCGCACAGATGCGCGTCTCCCTGACGAACGACGGCCCGTTCACGGTCCTGCTGGAGATGTAGGCGGGCCCTACGGCTCGACCACGACCTCCTGCGCCGCGGCCGTCGTGTCGGCCAGCAGCCGCGCGTCCAGCGGTACGTTCCGCTTCACGAGCCCCAGGGCGATCGGCCCGAGCTCGTGATGGCGTACGGCCGTCGTCACGAAACCGATCTTGCGCCCGTCGGGCCCCTCGTCCGCGAGCCGGAGCTCCGCGCCGTGCGGCGGCAGATGGACCTCGCTGCCGTCCAGGTGCAGGAAGACGAGCCGGCGCGGGGGCTTGCCCAGGTTCTGGACGCGGGCGACGGTCTCCTGCCCGCGGTAGCAGCCCTTCTGCAGATGCACCGCGCTGCCGATCCAGCCCAGCTCGTGCGGGATGGTCCGGTGGTCGGTCTCGAAACCGATCCGCGGCTGGTGGTGCTCGACACGCAGCGCCTCGTACGCGAGCAGCCCGACCGGCGGACCGTGCTTGTCGACGTCGGCCGCGTACGACTCCAGGTCCGTACGCGGCAGGAACAGATCACGCCCGTACGGCGTCTCGCGGACGACGACGCCGTCGGGGACCTCGGCGATGGAGCCGGCGGGCAGGTGGACGACCGCGAACTCGGCCGTGCTGTCGGCGACTTCGACGCGGTAGAAGAACTTCATCGACTCCAGGTACGCGATCAGCGCGTCCTGGCTGTCGGGCTCCACGTGGGCCCAGGTGGTCGTCCCGTCGTCGACGAGATACAGCGCGTGCTCGATGTGGCCGTGCGCGGAGAGGATCAGCGCCTCGGTGGCGCGGCCCGCCGGGAGGTCGCTGACGTGCTGGGTGAGCAGCAGGTGCAGCCAGGTGAGCCGGTCGTCGCCGGTGACGGTGACCACGCCGCGGTGCGAGAGGTCCACGAAACCGGTGCCGTCGGCGAAGGCACGCTGTTCTCGGAACAGGTCCCCGTAGTGGGCGGCGACACCTTCGTCCACACCCTCGGCGGGCACGGCACCGGGCAGGGACAGCAGAGGGCTCTTCATATCCACACAGCCTACGACCGAGTGGACGCGCTTTTTATTTCCGCGGGGAGCGGCCTCCCACTTGCCGCCGAGAGCCACGCCGCCGCCTACTCCGCCTTCGCGGCCTTCTTCGCCGCGCAGTCCTCGCAACGGCCGAAGATCGCGAAGTGCTTCAAGTCGGTGGAGAAGCCGAACGTCTCGCGGAGCTTGGCGGTGAAGTCGGCGGCGATCTCGACGTCCGCCTCGATGACGTTCGTGCAGTCGCGGCAGACCAGGTGGAGATGGTGGTGCCGGTCCGCGAGGTGGTACGTGGGCGCCCCGTGCCCGAGATGCGCGTGCGAGACGAGCCCCAGCTCCTCCAGGAGCTCCAGGGTCCGGTACACCGTGGAGATGTTGACTCCCGACGCCGTCCTCCTCACCTCGATGAGGATGTCGTCGGGGGTCGCGTGCTCCAGGGTGTCCACGGCTTCGAGGACAAGCTGGCGCTGGGGCGTCAGCCGGTAACCGCGCTGCCGCAGATCGCTCTTCCAGTCAGTGCCTTCGGTGCTTCCAGTGCTCACCACACCGAAAGTCTAGAACTACTTGTAGAACTACTTGAAGAAAGCGATCCCGTCGTCCGGCATGTCGTCCGGCAGGGCCTTGGCCCAGCGCTCCACGTCGTCCGGGCTGACGACCTTCTTGAGCTGGGCCGACATGTACGGGCGGAGCGGAACCTCGGGGGTCTGCTTCTCGCCGACCCACATGAGATCGCTCTTCACATAGCCGTACAGACGCTTGCCGCCGTTGTACGGGCCCGAGGCGGCCGTACGGGCGACCGCGTCCGTGACCAGGTCGATCTGGGGCTTCTTGTCGGCCAGCTCGCCGTACCAGATCTCGACGACGCCGTCGTCGCGGACCATCACGACCTCGACCTTGCGGTTCTGGTCGATCCGCCAGAAGCCGGACTCGGACTCCAGCGCGCGCACCTTGTTGCCCTCGGAGTCGAGGACCCAGGTGTGCGAGTGGTACTCCAGGAAGTCCCGCCCGTCGTGGGTGAAGCTGACTTCCTGGCCGAAGTTGCACTTCTCGTCGCCAGGGAAGTCATGGACGCCCGCGCCGGTCCAGTCGCCGAGCAGGAAGACGAGGGGGACGAGGTCCTTGTGCAGGTCGGACGGGATCTCGATCATGAGGTCGGCAGTTCCTTGATGGGGGTCAGCGCTGGCCCTGGTACAGCTTCTTCACGGCCAGCCCGGTGAAGGCGAGAACGCCGACGCAGACCAGGACCAGCAGGGCTTCGAAGAAGTACTCAAGCACGGGGTGCTCCTCGGGGGTGACGCGGTGGTTGGGCGTTGCAGAGCCGCTCCCACTGTAGTCGGGCGTGGACCGGAGCTCTCTCCGAGGTAGGCCCTACGATTCGGCCATGGCGAAGAAGCTCGTGATCAAGGTGACGGCGGGGGCCGATGCTCCCGAACGCTGTTCGCAGGCGTTCACGGTGGCGGCGGTCGCCGTGGCCAGCGGGGTGGACGTGTCGCTGTGGCTGACGGGCGAGTCCGCGTGGTTCGCGCTGCCGGGCCGGGCCGCCGAGTTCGAGCTGCCGCACGCGGCCCCGCTCCCCGACCTGCTCGACTCGATCCTGGCCGGCGGCCGCCTCACCCTCTGCACACAGTGCGCCGCCCGCCGCGACATCACGGAGAAGGACGTCATCAAGGGCGTACGGATCGCGGGCGCGCAGGTCTTCGTCCAGGAGGCACTGGCGGACGAGACCCAGGCGCTCGTCTACTGACCCGGGACCCAGGACCGGGGACCGGGGACCGGCACCGGAACGGGTCACTGGCGGCGCTTCTTGCCGTCCAGTTCGTCCCACCAGTCGTCGGACTTGGGGTCGCCGGACGGGTCGTCCCACCAGCGGTCGTCGGGGCCTCGCCGGTTGGCCGCCATCGCCGCGAGCGGGGGAATCACCATGGCCACGACGCACATGCCGACGGCCACGGGCACCGACCAGAGCCGCACGACCGCCCAGGCCAGCACGAACAGCCCGATGCACGTCCCCATCATGGCGAAATACACGTGACGTCGTCGTGCGTACATACGTCCAGCGTAGGTCCGCGGTGACTCGAACGTTCGGTCCGCGGGCAAGCCGAAGGGCCGCACCCCTTTACCGGAAAGCGTCCAACCCCCGGGGGTGCGGCCCTTCGGCCGTTTATACGGTGTCCGCCGTCAGGTGGTTCAGACGGTCGAGACGATTCAGACGGTGATGGCCACCTCGGCCAGGCCGCCGGTCTGGGCGACGACCGTGCGGTCGGCCGTGCCGCCGGGAACGAGGGCGCGGACGGTCCAGGTGCCCTCGGCCGCGTAGAAGCGGAACTGTCCGGTCGCCGAGGTCGGGACCTCGGCGGTGAACTCGCCGGTCGAGTCCAGGAGGCGGACATAGCCCACCACCGGCTCGCCGTCCTTGGTCACCTGCCCCTGGATGGTGGTCTCACCGGGCTTGATCGTCGAGGCGTCCGGGCCGCCGGCCTTCGCTCCACACATGTTTCGTTTCCGTCCTTCAGTCCTTCAGGCCTTGGGTTCTTTGGTTACTTGTTGGCGCCGAGCTCGATCGGCACACCGACGAGGGAGCCGTACTCGGTCCACGAGCCGTCGTAGTTCTTGACGTTCTCGACGCCGAGCAGCTCGTGCAGCACGAACCAGGTGAGCGCGGAACGCTCACCGATACGGCAGTACGCGATGGTGTCCTTGGCGAGGTCGACCTGCTCCTCGGCGTAGAGCTCCTTGAGCTCGTCGTCCGACTTGAAGGTGCCGTCGTCGTTGGCGTTCTTCGACCACGGGATGTTGCGCGCGGACGGGACGTGGCCCGGACGCTGCGACTGCTCCTGCGGCAGGTGGGCCGGCGCGAGCAGCTTGCCGCTGAACTCGTCGGGCGAACGGACGTCGACCAGGTTCTGCGAGCCGATGGCCGACACGACGTCGTCGCGGAAGGCGCGGATCGCGGTGTTCTGGGCCTTCGCCTTGTAGTCGGTCGTGGCGCGGGTGGGCACCTCGGCGACCAGGTCGCGGGAGTCGAGCTCCCACTTCTTACGGCCGCCGTCGAGGAGCTTCACGTTCTCGTGGCCGTACAGCTTGAAGTACCAGTAGGCGTAGGACGCGAACCAGTTGTTGTTGCCGCCGTAGAGGACAACCAGGGTGTCGTTGCCGATGCCCTTCTCCGACAGGAGCTTCTCGAAGCCGGCCTGGTCGACGAAGTCACGGCGGACCGGGTCCTGGAGGTCCTTGGTCCAGTCGATCCGGATCGCGTTGCGGATGTGGTTCTTCTCGTACGCGGACGTGTCCTCGTCGACCTCGACGATGGCCACGCTGGGGTCGTCCAGGTGGTCCTGGACCCAGTCGGCGTCTACCAGGACGTCGCTGCGGCTCATGCTCGTTCTCCTCCGGGGCAGTTGCGGCGGGGCGTTGCGTCAGAAAGGGGGTGCGACACGCGCTCGACGATCACGGCTGCGATGGCGTACGCGGCGCAGGGGTGGCCCCGACGAGAGAGGTCGAAGGGCCCGGCTCGCGGAAGTACGGCGCTTCCGCTCAGAAAGTGCGACAGAGCATGGCGGCGACGCGGCACAGGTCTACTGCCCGCCGCTTCGTGAGATCCGCCTGTCGCTTCATGACGTCGATCGTAGGGACGGACAGGCGGGCATGTCACCGGTGTGTCGTATTCTGAGACGCGATCGTCCGCAATGTGGGATGCGAGGGTCGTCCGGCCCGTTTTCCCCCCGCCCCGGAGGGGCTGCGGCCCTCGTCACATCTCTCGCACGGCTGCTGTGCGGACGGGGGTGTCTCGCCTTTCGGACGCTTACTCGTTCGAGTACCCGACCGGTTACTCGCTTGAGTGCCCCCACTCCCTACCCGACCAGGCTGACGTCCGAACCCTTCACCGTGATGTCGACGCCCTTCGGGGCCGCCTCGACCTTGTCGAGCTTGATGCCGCCGGGCAGGCCGTCGATCTGCTGCCGGAAGTCGGTGATCAGGCGGGCCTTGTCCTCGGCGAGCTGGATGCCCAGGTTGGGGAGGGAGTCGGCGTGCACCTCGACGGTGTCGCCCTTGACGCTGACCGAGCTGAGCACGGAGACCGGGCGCGGGAGCTTGGTGCCGAGCACCGTGGCCTCCACCTCGACCTTGATCTTGCCGTTGCCGCCGTCGGAGAGGCCGACGACCTCGGCGGTGACTCCGTTCGTGACGTTCACGGGCTCGGCCTTCGCCGCCTTGAGGAGTTCGTCGTACGAGATCGTCGCCGTGCCGGTCGCCGAGGCGGCCTTCGCGGAGCTGTAGTCGCCGGAGAACGCGACGCCTCGCATCTGGGCGGTGAGGTCGTCGATACGGATCTTGTCCGGGGTGGTGCCCTTGGCGGCGCCCGTGCCGCCGGTGGCGCCGCTCGTGTCGGCCTCGTAGTTCTTGATGCCGACCTCGACCTCGTCCAGTTCGCCGCCGACGACCTGGGTGAGGAAGGGGAAGCCCTTGATCGAGACGCTGGGGGTGGTGGCCAGGCCCTCGTTGGTCTTCAGCCTGTCCGCCGCCTCGTCCTCGGCGAAGCCGACGGCCACTCGGTCGGCGATGATGAAGAGGCCGCCGAGGATGACGGTCACGATCAGAAGTATTCGCAGTGCTCGCATGGTTTTCGTGTTCCCCCACCTTGGCGGTCTCCTGGCGCGAGGGTAACCCTGCCGGTGCCTCCGGCCGGTTGGGCGGGGGGAGTTGTTGATCAGCTGTGACAGGGGTGGCGGCTGGGACCAGGCCTTTTCCTCGCCCCCGCCGCCCCTACCCATTCCCTTCCCTTACTCAGGGGCTTCGCCCCCGAACCCCCAAAAGACTGCGCAGTTCCCCGCGCCCCTTGAAGGGGCGCGGGGAACTGCGCGATCAGGCACATCCGCACCCCACGGGGCCTGGGGCGGAGCCCCAGAGGGACGGGAATGGGTAGGGGCGGCGGGGGCGAGAAACAGCCTCGTCAGGCCAGCGCTCGGCCCAATACGTAGATCGCCGGGGCCGCCGCCGCCAAAGGCAGCGCAACCCCCGCGGTGAAGTGGACGAAGCGGGACGGGTAGTCGTAGCTGGCGACGCGGTGGCCGATCAGGGCGCAGGCGGCGGCGCCCGCGCCGAGGAGCGCACCGGACGGCGTACCGAAGTCGGTCAGCCCGCCCGTCGCGGCCCCCGCCGCCGCCCCCGCACCCAACGCCACAACCACCGAGACCACCGTCGGCAGAGACACCGCACGGGCCAGCACCGCCAACCCGACCGCCACCGCCCCCACAGTCACCGCATCCGGCTCCGCCGCCAAGTACCCCGTCGCGACGATCGCCAGCGCCGCCGAGACGACCGTGGCCATCAGCCCGGACATCCGCTCGTCCGCCGACGCACGGCTGCGCAGCTGGAGGACCAGGGTCAGCAGGACCCAGACGCCGAGCGTGCCGAGGATCGCGGCGGGAGCGTTCTCCCGCCCGGCCGCGAGCAGCGCGACGTCCGAGGTGAGCGCGCCCGCGAAGGCGAGCGCGATGCCCTGCCGGGCGGGCCACATCCCGTTCAGCCGGAACCAGCCCGCCGCGGTCACCGCCTGGAGGATGACGAGCGGTACGACCAGTGCGTACTCCCCGACGGCCGCCGCCCCGGCCATCAGCAGCCCGAGGACCGCCGTCAGCGCGGCCGGCTGCAGGCCGGGCTCGATGATCGGCGAACGCCCCTCCGCACGGGCCCGCTGGGCGGCGGTGAGGCGGGAGTCCCCGGTGACGGTGGCCGGCCCGTACTCAGGCGCGGAGCCGGACGCGGAGGCAGGAGACGGAGCCGGTGCGCCGGGCACACCCGCAGGCGCGGGCGTCTGGCCTCCGTAGCTCTGGTGGCCCTGCGGCCCCTGCGAGCCCGGGTAGCCCTGCGGCTGTCCCCCCTGGCCCTGCTGGTTCCAACCCGCCTCCGCCGGCATCGGCTGCCCCACTACCCCGTACTGACCGCCCTGGGCGCCCTGAGCGCCGTACTGAGCCGCGTACTGCTGCGCCCCCGGCCCGTGCGGCGCCTGCTGCGGGAGGTACGCCGTGTCCGCGGCCGGTGCCGGTGCGGTCGGCGTGATCGGGGGCTGGACCTGGGTCTCCCAGGTCTGGCCCTCCCACTGCTGGGTGTACTGCTGCTGGTCGGGCTCGGCGTCGGCCTCGTACTGCTGCTGGCCGGGCCACCCCGACGGCGGCTGCTGCGGCGGTTGCTGCTGGTAGGGGTCGTAGCCCTCGTACGGCCCGTCCCCGTTCCCCTCGTACGGCTGGTTGCTCATGGTCCCGTCACCCTCCTGCGAACGGCGGGAGCACTTCGACCGTGCCGCCCTCGGCCAGCCGTACCGTCTCATGTCCGCGGGTGCCCACGGGGTCACCGTCGATGAGGAACGAGCATCGCCGCAGGACGCGGACGAGTTCGCCGGGGTGTCGCTCGCGTGCCGCGTCGAGCGCGTCCGCGAGGGTCTCCGCCTCGTACGGCTCCTCGGCGACGCCCGCTGCGGCCTTGGCGGCGGCCCAGTAACGCACCGTGCCCTTTGCCATCTGATTCCTGATTCCTGATTGCTCGATCAACATTCCGGATTCCGGATTGCTCGATCAACCGTCGGTCGGTGAAGTCGGTCGGTGAATGGGTGACAAGCAGACAAGCACCGCCAAGGCTAGCCCTCGGCTGTCGCCGCCCCGGCCGTCCACTGCCCGATGCGGGCCAGCAGCTCGTCGTCCGCCGCGTTCTCCGCGTGGCCCATTCCCGGCTCCAGCCACAGCTCGGCGTGGCCGTCGGAGGCGTCGGCCAGCATCCGGGGGTGGTCCAGCGGGAAGTAGCCGTCCTGCCGGCCGTGGACGATCAGCAACGGCGTGGGCGCGATCAGCGGGACCGACTCCACCGGGGAGGCGGGGACCGGGTCCCACTCGCGGTGGTGGATGCGGGTGCGCAGGCCGTAGCGGCCGACGGCCCGGCCCATCGGGCGGGTTACCAGCCAGTGCAGGCGGCGCATAGAGGCTGTGCCCCGGTAATACCAGCGAGCGGGTGCGCTGACCGAAACCACCGCGTCCGTATGCGCTCCCGTGCGCCCCTCGTGCTCCTCGCCGCCGGCCGAATTGATCGCCGCGTGCCGCAGGACGACCGATCCGCCCATCGAGAAACCGACCGTGGCCACCCGGGTGTGACCGAGTTCTCGTGCCCACTCCACCGCCGCCGCGAGATCGAGCACCTCGCGGTCGCCGACCGTCGAACGCCCGCCGGAGTCGCCGTGGCCCCGGAAGGAGAACGTGACGACCGCCCCGTACTGCGTGAAGGCGGTCGCCGCACGACGTACGTGCAGCCGCTCCAGGTCGCCCGTGAAGCCGTGTGCGACCACGATGGCGAGGTCGCCCGGGACGTCACCGAGGGCGTCGTCCGCGGTGTCGGACGCACCCCTTCCGGGGTCGCACGCGGCATCGATCGTGACCCCGTCGACCGTGCGCAGAAATCTCCGCAGAGGTGGCCGCAGGGTTGTCTCAAGGCGTGGACGAATCAAAGATCGCGTCACATGACCTGCCGGACCTGGGTTCATGTGGGCTATTCTGCTGGGCAGAGGACTCGGGCAGCGAAGCCCCCGGGTCCTTTTGCGCTTTCTGGAGCGTTGTATACGAACGCTGTATACGACTCCCCGGGGAAATATCGCGACACGAAGTGCGATGTCAGAGCGCAATTGCGGCGCCCAGGGGCGCGGGAGCCGCGAGCAGTACGAAGCAGTGCCGCAAACGTCCTCGCAGGGACCGAGGAGGAACCGACGTTATGGGCAAGCAAACCGTGCAAGACCGTGTGACGACCCAGGCAGGTGGGGCGCGATGAGTTCTCTGCTGCTCCTTACCAATGCTCTCCAGCCGTCGACGGAGGTGCTTCCCGCTCTCGGCCTGCTGCTGCACAACGTGCGCGTGGCTCCGGCGGAGGGCCCCGCTCTCGTCGACACCCCTGGTGCCGACGTCATCCTGATCGACGGGCGGCGAGACCTGCCTCAGGTCCGCAGCCTCTGCCAGCTGCTGCGGTCCACCGGGCCCGGCTGTCCGCTCATCCTCGTCGTCACGGAGGGCGGTCTCGCGGCCGTCACCGCCGACTGGGGCATCGACGACGTGCTGCTCGACACCGCCGGTCCGGCGGAGGTCGAGGCACGGCTGCGGCTGGCCATGGGCCGGCAGCAGATCGTCAACGACGACTCCCCCATGGAGATCCGCAACGGCGACCTGTCGGTCGACGAGGCGACCTACTCCGCCAAGCTGAAGGGCCGGGTCCTCGACCTCACCTTCAAGGAGTTCGAGCTCCTGAAGTACCTCGCCCAGCACCCGGGCCGCGTCTTCACGCGCGCCCAGCTCCTCCAGGAGGTCTGGGGCTACGACTACTTCGGTGGCACGCGGACCGTCGACGTCCACGTACGACGGCTGCGGGCGAAGCTCGGGCCCGAGCACGAGTCGCTGATCGGGACCGTCCGCAACGTCGGCTACCGCTTCGTCACGCCGGAGAAGGCGGACCGTGGCGCGGCTGCGGACGAGGCGAAGGCCAAGGCGGCGCGGCCGAAGCCGGAGGACACCGACAATACGGATGAGTCGGCACACCTCGACGCCACCGAGACCGCCGAGGTCACGGTGGAGGCACAGGAGCCCGTACGACCTGCACAGAGGTAGGTCCATCCGCGTAGACTCCGCGCGTGGCCAAGGTGACTCGGGATGACGTAGCACGGCTGGCGGGTACGTCCACCGCCGTCGTCAGCTATGTCATCAACAACGGACCCCGGCCGGTTGCCCCGGCCACGCGCGAGCGTGTCCTCGCCGCGATCAAGGAGCTGTCGTACCGGCCCGACCGGGTCGCCCAGGCCATGGCCTCGCGGCGGACCGACCTCATAGGCCTGATCGTGCCGGACGCGCGCCAGGCCTTCTTCGGGGAGATGGCGCACGCGGTCGAACAGGCCGCGTCCGAGCGCGGAAAAATGGTGCTCGTCGGCAATTCCGACTACGTCGGCGAGCGCGAGGTCCACTATCTGCGGGCCTTCCTCGGTATGCGGGTCTCGGGGCTCATCCTCGTCAGCAATGCGCTGAACGACAACGCGGCCGCCGAGATCGAGGCGTGGGACGCCCGGGTGGTGCTGATGCACGCGCGGCCCGAGGCCATCGACGACGTCGCGGTCGTGACGGACGACATAGGCGGCGCGCAGCTCGCCACACGTCATCTTCTGGAGCACGGTTACGAGTACGTCGCCTGTGTGGGCGGCGTCGCGGAGACCCCCACCGTCGGTGACCCCGTCTCCGACCACATCGAGGGCTGGCGACGTGCGATGCACGAGGCCGGACGGTCGACGGAGGGTCGCGTCTTCGAGGCGCCCTACAACCGGTACGACGCGTACAAGGTGGGGCTTGAGCTGCTGGCCGGGCCGGACCGGCCGCCGGCGATCTTCTGCTCCACGGACGACCAGGCGGTCGGGCTGTTGCGGGCCGCGCGCGAGCTTCGGATAGACGTGCCGGGGGAGTTGGCTGTCGCCGGGTTCGACGACATCAAGGAAGCGGCGTTGACCGATCCGCCGCTGACCACGATCGCGAGCGATCGGTCCGCGATGGCTCGCGCGGCTGTCGATCTCGTTCTCGATGACGGGTTGCGGGTCGCCGGCGCTCGGCGGGAGCGGTTGAAGTTGTTCCCGTCGCAGTTGGTCGTGCGGCGGTCCTGCGGCTGCGGGTAGCTCCGCCGGGCGGGTCGTCGGTTGGCTGCGGGTGTGTGGGGGCTGGTCGCACAGTTCCCCGCGCCCCTGAAAAGACTGCGCCGTTCCCCGCGCCCCTAACAGCAGGCAGTTCTCAGCGCCCCTGAAAGACTGCGCCGCTTGGCCGGGCCGGAGTAGCCGAGCTGCCTCAACCCCTGTTTCGGCGATTTCAGCGGGCTCCGGCGGCTTTATATCGGGCATACGCGGTTCTGTCGGGCTTCTCAGGGAGCACTCAGGGAGCTCTCATGGTCGGGCGTCAGAGTCAGAGTCATGACCGAGAGCTTCCGCCGCAGCGGCGAGTACCCCGAGGGCAACCAGCACCAGTCCGCGTACACGCAGGGCGACGCGCAGCAGTCCGCGTACCCCCAGCAGCCGTACGCCCCCGCGCACTCCGCGAGCTCCTCCTCCGTGAATCCGGAGTGGCCGCCCCCGCCGGCGTACGAGCCGACGCAGCAGGGCGCCGCTCCCACGGCTCTTCTCACCGAGCCCGTCTCCCCCGCTCCCGCCGCTCCCCGTAAGCGCGCCAAGGGTCCGCTGGCGCTGCTGGCCGCCGTGGCGATAGCCGCCGCGGCCGTGGGCGGCGGTACCGCGTACGCCTTCCAGGAACTGACCGGCAGCGACACGGTGGCGACCAGCAGCACGAGCACCAGCGTCGTGCCCACCAGCCAGAAGGGCACCGTCGCCGGGGTCGCCAAGGCGGTCAGCCCGAGCATCGTCGAGATCAGCGCCACCTCGAACGCCGGCCAGTCCACCGGTTCCGGCGTGGTCATCACCAGCGGCGGCGAGATCATCACCAACAACCACGTCGTCTCGGGCGCCTCCGAGATCAAGGTGCAGCTGAGCAACGGCAAGTCGTACGCCGCGAAGGTCGTCGGCACCGACAGCAAGAAGGACCTCGCGCTGATCAAGCTGGAGAACGCGCCGTCCGGTCTGACGGTCGCGACGCTCGGCGACTCCGCGGGCGTCAAGGTCGGTGACCAGGTCGTGGCGATCGGCTCCCCCGAGGGCCTGACCGGCACGGTCACCAGCGGCATCGTCTCCGCCCTCAACCGTGACGTCACCGTCTCCACGGACGAGAGCCAGGGCCAGCAGCAGCAACAGCAGGGCGGCGACGGCAGCGGTCAGTGGCCGTTCCAGTTCGGCGGCCAGGAGTTCAACGGCGACACCGGCTCGTCCACGACCACGTACAAGGCCCTGCAGACCGACGCGTCCCTCAACCCGGGCAACTCCGGCGGCGCGCTGATCGACATGAACGGCAACATCATCGGCATCAACTCCGCGATGTACTCCGCCGCGGACGCCACCTCGTCGAGCGCCGGCAGCGTGGGCCTCGGCTTCGCCATCCCGATCAACACCGTCAAGGCCGACCTGAACACCCTGCGGGCCGGCGGCTCCGACAGCTGACCGTCCGCCCGCCTCCTCCGCCCATCCCCTTCGAGCCACCCCCGCGCACCGACCGACCCGGAGTTCGTCATGAAGATCAGGAACGTCTCCCACACCCTCACCGACGCCGACCCGGCCACGTTCGCCCTGGCCCTCGAAGTGGCGTACGAGCTCCACGCGCCGGCGCCCCGCGCACCCGAGGTGGCCCCCGCCGCCGCTCCGCGCGGCGCCCGCCGGGGTGCCGGGGCCCGAACCGGCCGTACCGTACGAGGCTGATCACCGTACGAGGCTGATCCCGCCGGGCCCACGGGCCCGCAGGCGTTACGAGAACAGCCCTGAGCAGCTCTGAACGTGCGAGGCTGAACGCGCCCCGACCACGTCCCACCACACCCGAGGAACTGACCGCGATGAGCCCCGCCGAAGGCGACCGTGAACCCCAGCGCATCCTGATCGTCGACGACGAGCCGGCCGTGCGCGAAGCACTCCAGCGCAGCCTCGCCTTCGAGGGGTACGACACCGAGGTGGCCGTCGACGGCGCGGACGCCCTGGAGAAGTCCACGGCGTACCAGCCGGACCTGGTCGTCCTCGACATCCAGATGCCGCGGATGGACGGCCTGACCGCCGCCCGCCGGATGCGCGGCGCGGGCACCACGACGCCGATCCTGATGCTGACCGCCCGCGACACGGTCGGCGACCGCGTCACCGGCCTCGACGCCGGCGCCGACGACTACCTGGTCAAGCCCTTCGAACTCGACGAACTCTTCGCCCGCGTACGGGCGTTGCTGCGCCGCAGCTCCTACGCCGCCGCGGCGGTCGGCGCCCCCGCCGACGACGCGCTCACCTTCGGCGACCTGCGCATGGACCTCGCGACGCGCGAGGTCACGCGGAGCGGCCGGGCGGTCGAGCTGACCCGCACGGAGTTCACCCTGCTGGAGATGTTCCTCGCCCACCCGCGCCAGGTCCTCACCCGCGAGCAGATCCTCAAGGCGGTCTGGGGCTTCGACTTCGAGCCGAGCTCCAATTCGCTGGACGTGTACGTGATGTACCTCCGCAGGAAGACCGAGGCGGGCGGCGAACCGCGGCTCGTGCACACGGTGCGGGGTGTGGGGTATGTGCTGCGGTCGGGTGGGGCGGAGTGAAGCGCGTAGTACGCCGGTTCACCTCACTCCCGATCCGGACCCGGCTGTCGCTTCTGGTCGCGGCGGCGGTGGCGTTCGCGGTGGCTGCCGTCTCGGTGACGTGCTGGTTCATCGTGCAGGGGAAGCTGTACGAGCAGGTGGACGCCGATCTGCAGAAGTCGGTCGGCATGCGGGGAATCGAGGCCCAGGTCACGGCCGCGGTCACCAACTGCACGCAGACCGCGGCCCCGCAGGACACCGACAGCGGCCCCCGGAACACCTATTTCGAGGTGGTCATGGAGGACGGCACGCCCTGTGTCCTGCACTTCTCCGCGGGCTCGGTCGATGTCACCCAGGCCGACAGGGACCTGATCAAGAAGGCGGACAACACTCAGGGCACCTCGCGCAACGGCACCGACTCGGACGGCAACGAAGTACGCGTCCTGGTCCTGCCGGGGCTGACCGTCAACGACCCGAACACGCAGACCACCTCCAAGGCAGCCCTCCTCATCGCCCTCCCCCTCAAGAACACCCAGGCCACCCTCAACGACCTCGCCCTGATCCTTCTCCTCGTCTCCGGCATCGGCGTCCTCGGCGCAGGCGCCGCCGGTCTCGCGGTCGCCCGCGCGGGCCTGCGGCCGGTCGACAAGCTCACCGAGGCCGTGGAACACGTGGCCCGCACCGAGGACTTGGGCATCCGCATCCCGGTGGACGAGGACAGCGAGGACGAGATCGCCCGGCTCTCCCGTTCCTTCAACTCGATGACGGCGTCGCTGGCGAACTCCCGCGAGCTGCAGCAGCAGCTCATCGCCGACGCCGGTCACGAACTGCGTACCCCCCTCACCTCCCTCCGTACGAACATCGAGCTGCTCACCCGCAGTGAGGAGACGGGGCGGCCCATCCCCGAGGCGGACCGCAAGGCGCTGCTCGCCTCCGTGAAGGCGCAGATGACCGAACTGGCCGCGCTGATCGGGGACTTGCAGACGCTGTCGCGGTCGGACGCGGGGACTCCGGCGGACCGCGTACAGGTGGTGTCGTTGCAGGACACCGTGGAGGCGGCCCTGCGCCGGGCCCGGCTGCGCGGCCCGGAGCTGACGATCACGGCGAACGTGGACCCCTGGTTCGTACGGGCGGAGCCCTCCGCGCTGGAGCGGGCCATCGTGAACATCCTCGACAACGCGGTGAAGTTCAGCCCCGAGGGCGGCACGGTCGACGTCACCCTCAAGGACGGCGAACTGACCGTGCGGGACCACGGCCCGGGCATCCCCGCCGACGAACTCCCGCACGTCTTCGACCGCTTCTGGCGCTCACCGAGTGCAAGGGCACTCCCCGGCTCGGGCCTGGGCCTGTCCATCGTGGCCCGTACGGTCCAACAGGCGGGCGGCGACGTGGCGTTGAGCCCGGCCGAGGGCGGCGGCACGGTGGCGACGATCCGGTTGCCCGGCGCCCCGACACCGCCGCCCGCGCTGGACTGAGGCGGGCCCTTCCCCCGAGGGCCGGTCTCAGCCCGCCTGGGACGGGGTCTGCTTCATTCCGTCGACCACGGCACGGTTCTTGATGGCCATGGTGAAGTTGACCGTGCCGGGCTTGATCACGACGCCCTCTTCCTTGAGCTCCTTCACCTGGACGTTGCGCGCACCGAGGTAGACATGGGTCTTCTTGTCGAAGATCCACTCCTCGCGCTGCCCGCTGGTCTCGTCCTGCCGGGCCACCGCCACCCCGTGGCGACCGGCGGCGTCCACCGCGTCGTCCACGACCACGACGCCCGGGATCTTGGCGGCGGCCTTGAACAGCGCCGGGTAGAGCTCGGCCGGCGGGTAGCTCTCGACGAGCAGGTCACCGATGGTGGCGAAGGCCTGCTGGTCGGGGGTGTTTCCCTGGCCCTTGGTCTCCTTGTAGATCTTGGCCAGCAGCTTGTCGGGGTCGGTGGTCAGCTTGGTCAGGTAGTCGTACGACGGGCCGCCCAGATGCGCCTTCGGGGTGTTGCCCTGCTCGTCGGGCAGGCTCAGGGTCTCGCCCTCGGGGCTGTCGTTCACGGCGGGGTCGATCAGCCAGCCCTTGACGCCGTCCGGGGACTCCCACATCTGCCGACGGTGCAGTTCGTGGCTGGCGAGGCTGGACTTGTCGTCGACGGTCTTCACGAAGGTGTCGGCCAACACGGACTCGATGTAGATGTACTGGCCGGGCTTGACGGTCGGGTGGTCGCCCTCGGCCGCCGCCAGGGAGATCTGGTCGATCAGCTGGGGCACGCCCTTCGTGGACACGGTACCGAGGTCTGAGGTCAGGGCCGGTCCGGTGGCGACGGCGCTGTCCCGCACGCCGGTACCGCCGTCGCCGAGTGTCACCATTCCGGCGACGACCACCGCGGACAGGGCTGCCGCCATCGCGGGCAGCGTGATCGCGGGGCGCGGCAGCCGGAACCGCCGGGCCTTCTGAGGGGCAGTCGCCGCCGTGCGCTCTTCCCGCTGGACTTGCTGGGCCTGCTCGTGGATCTGGGCCATCAGACGCTCCTTGTGGAACTGGTGGCGGCCCGTCGGCAGGTCACGCGCCGTCTGGGACAGGAGCTGAGCGTCCTGGTCCCACTCGGCAGGGTGCTGCCGGGGCGTGTTCGCGTTCATCGGTTTCCTTCCTGTGCGGGCCGGATCGCATTTACGTGATCGCCTCTTGTCTGTCGTGCGGGGCGGGTGCCTTCCCGTTTTTCGCGAACTTTCTTGAACGCGATGTCGACGGCGGGACGGCCCAACTCCCCTCGGGCCACGGCACGTTGAGGCACAGCAAGCTGAGCCTCGGCGATCGAGCGCAGTTTCTTGCGGGCGCGCGAGAGGCGGGAGGCGACGGTCCCGACGGGAATGCCGAGCGCCTCGGCGGCGGCCTCGTAGTCCAGGCCCTCGCCCAGACAGAGCGTGATGACCTCGCGCTCCGGTCTGCGCAGGGTCGCGAGCGCGGTGAGGGCCGTGGCGAGACGGTGCCGGTCGTCGACGCGGTCGGCGACCTCCTCGGCGTGGTCGGGCACGGCGAGCTCGGCCGCGGCGGCGGCGTTCGCGGCACGGCGGTAACGCCGGTTGCTGCGGTACTGGTTGCGTGCCGTGTTCGTGGCGATCCCCAGCAGCCAGGGCCGCAGCGAGCCGCCCTCCGGGTCGACCCTGTCGCGCAGCCGCCACGCCTCCATGAAGGTCGCGGCCATGACGTCCTCGGCCGTCGACCAGTCCGCGGTCAGCCGGAAGGCGTGGTTGTAGACCGCACGGGCGTACGCGTCGAAGAGTTCGGCGAAAGCGCTCGAATCCCCGGCCCGTATCCGGGTTCGCATATGAGTGGTCACCTCTAATAGCTGTACGGCGGAAGGGGTCGCCTTCCCGTGAGCTGCGTCACAGGGGAGGGACAGGTGGGGGTGGGTCAGGGTTTGCCCGCGAGGAGAGGCCCGTGCGAGTCTCGTGCATCACGCATCATCTCTCCGAAAGGCTGACAGTGATGCTCGGCATGGTTCCAGGCATGGTCCTCGGCGACTCCTCCTCCCGCGCTTCGACGCGGGAGCGGTAGCCCCTTCCGGCCCGACCTACGAGCCCGTCGTCGCGCGATACCGCGAGACGGGCCGTCCGCCACGCACGGCTGCTGCCCCACTCCCCGCTCCTCGCTCCTCGTCGAAGTGCTCTTCGTGCCCACCGCACGTTCGAACACGAGGAGTACGTCGTGTCCACGACGCCCACGACAGCACCCACGATCCACTGGTCCGAGGACCGATCCGCCCAGCCTGCCCGATCCGCCCGCTGGCACTCGGAGAGCTGCGCGCCGCCTCCCCGCCGGGTCGTAGTCGCCGACGACCGCACGAAAACCGCCACCGCATACCAACTGGCCTGCGAGGGAACGGCGTTGCTGTGGCAGGGCGACTTCCACAACGCACGCCAACTGCTCCGGGCGATGGGGCGCCGCATCGACCGGAGTTCGACCCCCACCCGGCCCGATGCCACACCGGCCGAGTCCTTCCGCCTCCACCGCCGGGCCCGCGGCCACCGCGCCCGCGTACTGGGCAGACTCCTGGTCCTGCTGGAGGACGACCACTCCCTCTCGCTGCGCCGGGCGCCCGACGTACGCCGGGCGTGTGCGGAGGCGTACGGGCCACCGCGAGGCGGTCGAGCGGTCTCCCTCACGGAGCTGCTGGGTGCCATCGGGGCACATCAGTGGCGCGAGAAGGGTGTGGAGGTACCGGCTCTGGGGGACGGCATCCGCGTCCATCCCCACTACGGCGTGTTCTCCCCGGTCAGAGGTGAGTACGTCGACCTGGTCGCACGGGCACCGCTGGCCGCGAACCCGCGTACGGCATTCGACCTCGGTACGGGAACGGGGGTGCTCGCGGCCGTACTGGCCCGCCGGGGCCTCGCCCAGGTCGCCGCCACGGACATCAACCCGCGTGCCCTGACCTGCGCCCGCGAGAACGCCGCCCGGCTGGGCCTCGCCGACCGCATCGAGGTCACCGGCCCGGACCTCTACCCCGAGGGCCGCGCCGACCTGGTGGTCTGCAACCCGCCCTGGCTCCCCGCCCGTCCGACCTCCGCCGTCGAGCAGGGCGTGTACGACCCGGCCGGCACGATGCTCCACGGTTTCCTGCACGGCCTCACCGCCCACCTCCACCCAGGAGGTGAGGGCTGGCTCATCCTGTCCGACCTGGCGGAACACCTGGGCCTCAGAACCCGCGCGGACCTGCTGACCGCGATCGACTCGGCGGGCCTACGCGTGACGGACCGCCTCGACACGAGCCCCCGCCACCCCCGGACCCGGGACACCACGGACCCACTCCACCGCGCCCGAGCCGCCGAGGTCACCTCGCTGTGGCGGCTGATGCCCGGCTGACGTTCGTCGCTGTAGCTCGACTTGCGCCAGGCAGCGGTGCTGAGGTCGGGGGCGTACTTCATGACCTGTGTTCCTCCAGAACGCCCCTGATGAACGCCAGTAAGTCCGACGGGGCCGATGCCCGGGGCGGATGCGTTCTCAGTCGGCGAGATGAGCTGATCGCCTGCTACGCGCCGCCGCGGGCGCTCTTCCCGTCCACGGCCAGCGTGTCCGCCCCGCAAGGGTCGGCGCCGAGCAGATCGGCCAGGCCGCCGGACCAGGACTTTGCAACCGCCCTGGCGTGACGGACCCGGCACGAGATCCATGGGCGTTGCTCAAATTTACACGAAACGACTCGCTTCGCACGGATTTGATCCCTTGATACGACGCATTGACACGGCGAATACCGATCGATTTACTTTCCCCAACACCGGGGCCGAGCATCCGGCGTCAGAAGTACGCCCAGCCGGTAGGCAGTTCGTATTCAAGAGAAATCCTGTTTAAGCGCAGGTGTATTCGCTAGGAACTGCACGCAAAGCCCGGACAGAGTCGCCCGGATCGCTGTCAGCGTCCGAGGCGGCGACGTACCCCCACTAACTGGAGCTTTTCTTGTTACAGAGCATCAAACGCGTCCGCTTTCATCGCAGCCTCGCCGCGCTCGCGACGGTCGTCGGCGTCGCGGCGGCCACCTCGCTACTCGCATCGCCCTTCGCGAGCGCGGCTACCGCCGCGGTGACCCTGCCCCCGACCCACGCCAACTTCGACTACCAGATCGGCGGCGCCTACACCCCGCCCGCCGGAGTGACCGTGGTCAGCCGCGATCGCGAGGCTTCCCCGGCAGCCGGGCTGTACAACATCTGCTACATCAACGCCTTCCAGGTCCAGCCCGGAGCCGAGGAGGACTGGGACTCCGACCTGCTCCTGCGCGACGCCGACGGGAACGTGGTCTACGACGAGGACTGGGGCGAGGCGATGCTCGACGTGAGCACCACCGCCAAGCAGCGGCGCATCGCGAACAAGGTGAACGTCTGGATCGACGAGTGCGCGGCCAAGGGCTTCAAGGCCGTCGAGCCCGACAACTTCGACAGTTACACCCGGTCCGGGGGCCTGCTGGAGTCCTCCGAGGCCGAGGCGTACATCAAGCTGCTCTCCGCCCACGCCCACTCCCGTGGCCTGGCGATCGCGCAGAAGAACACCGCCGAGCTTGCCGAGAACCGCGTGGCCAACGGGCTCGACTTTGCCGTCGCCGAAGAGTGCGGCGAGTGGGAAGAGTGCGACACGTACACCGACGCGTTCGGTGACAACGTTATCGTGATCGAGTACTCGAAGAAGGGCATGTCGACGGCCTGCGCGGGCTGGGGCGACCAGCTGAGCATCGTCCGCCGTGACACGGACGTCTTGCCCGTCGGCAGCGCCGGCTACCTCCGCGCGACCTGCTGACGACCGTCACTCATCGCACCCCCGCAAGCCTTCGCGGCGAACACCTGGTAACGCGGGTGCAACTCGTCGGCCTGCGGGGGTGTGGTCGGTTGCCCTCTGAGAACCCAAGTCGCCTCGGTGGGGCCACTGAACACCGGCCCAGCCAGAACTGACCGACGCCGTCGCCCGTGCGACGAGGCGCGACGCCCTGGTACTGGCCCGCGTCCGCATCCGCGCGCTCTCGGTTGGAGGGTAGGAGAACGGGATATTAGGTGTTCTTGCTGGAATTCCAGAGCGTAAAGACGACGATCCCACACCCGATGAGTACGACGCCGGACATGTACAGGCGCTGCCGCCACAAGAGCGATTTCATGCCTTCCCGGAGTTCCTTGATGAGCATGCCGATTTCCTCCGGTCCGGCACACAGGGGCGATGTGTTGTCAGGCTGTGGGTCGGAGCGTGGCGGTCGTGTGCTGGGGTCGTGAGCTGTCGTGGTCGGCTGTGGCGGTGATGTCGGTCTGGCCTGCTTGGCGTATGAGTCCGATGGCGGGGTTGCGCGTAATGGTCATGGCGCGTGTAGACCAGCCAGCCTTTTAGTTGTCGAAGTACAGAATGCGCGGACCCTTGGGATCGGTGGACGACACCGACTCCACGCTCATGGCCTCCGGCAGGCCGGTATCGGCGTCGATCCCGCGCCTGAGCCTCGGAGAAGTCGGCGGTGTCTTCCGCACGGCGGTACAGATCCCTCACGCGCGCGTCGAGCCCGGGGTCACGGGCAATCGCGTACTCGCACCACCAGCGGGCGACGAAAGCGGGCACAGGGCCGAGGTCGTACGTGCCGGCGATCGCGCGCTGCCAGTGCTTGTCGAAGTCGGGGAGGAACTGAGGCGCGTCCTCGGCGATGGCCCTGCGCAGCGCCTTCGGGGTCCGCTCACCGGCGCCGAGGGACGCGGTTGATGAGCCGCCAAGGCGTTGGTGGTCGTGATCTCTGCCATGACGCCACCGTGGCGGGACCACACGCGTTCGCGTCTCGGTTTCCCGCGCGCTTCACCCGACGGCGTTCGCACCCGCCTCGCGCTTGACGCCCTCCGTGAACGCGGACCAGGACAACGCCGAGAACACCAGCGGTCGGGCCGCCGGGGTCTTGCTGTCGCGGACGGGGACGAGGTCGGGGTAGCCGTGGGCGACCTCGACGCAGTTCGAAGCTCCCCCGTCGCTGTAGGAGGACTTACGCCACACGGCGGTGCTGAGGTCGAGGGGTCGAGTCATGATCTGCACTCCTCCAGAAGGCGCTTGATGAACGCCGTCGACTCTGCCGGAGTCAGAGCCGCGTCCCTGACGAGATCGTAGGACAAACGGAAGGCCAGAACCTTGTCCGGATCGTCGACCAGTTCACCGAAGCCGTTGCCTTCCACGTAGGCGACGGGGTCACCGACTCGCTGCCACAGCAGAATGAGATCGCTGCTCATGAGGTCGTGGACGCCAGCAGTGAAGGGCAGCACCTGAACGGCGACCGACGGCAGTTCCGCCGCCTCCACCAGGTGCGACAACTGGTCCGTCCACACCTTCATCTGAGGGACAGGGCGCCGCAGCGCGCCCTCGTCCAGGATCACGCGAACGCTCGGCGCCGGTTCGCGGTACAGCAGCTCCTGCCGTCCCACGCGTAAGGCCACTTGCTCCTCGACCTCCTCGCCGTTGCCGGCCGTTGTCTGGGCTCCAGACAACCCAGACAACACCGCTCGGGCGTAGTCCTCGGTCTGCAACAGGCCGGGCACTCGCAGCTGGAACATCCACATGACCCGCGCGGTCGCCTCCAGCTCCATGAACGCCTTGTACTTGTCCTTGATGACGTCCTTGCGCGCGTCCCGCCACAGGCGAACCAGCAGGTCACCGGAGCCGTAGTGGGTGTCCAGGTCCTCCATGACCGCCCGCTTGGAGAGCCGCTCCCCGGTCTCCAACCGATACAGGTAACTCTTGTCGTACGACGTCTCCGCGGCCAGCTGCGCCAGCGTCCTGCCCGCCTTCTCCCGCAGGAACCGCAGTGTCCGCCCGAGTGCGACGCGCCCCGACTCCCGTTCCCCGTCAACAAGTTCGCCCATGTCACCCCTCGCCGTTGTCTAGGCGCCCAGACAACGGGCGACCCCTTCCGCAGCCTACGGCCGAGCAGTGACGATCGAGACACGAACGGTAATCACCGCTCGTCAAGCAAGCCCCTCTCTCCAGAAGGAGCACAGCCATGGGCGAACTTGTCGCGGCCCTCTGTCAGTTGCTGTTGCGCGTACTGCTGCCCGCCAGGGGCCGGCATCGGGCGACGCCCGCCACCGCCCCGCCCGACAGGCGCGAACCGTGGGCGCCCGCCGCACCCGCATGTCGGTGCCAACTCGCCTACGGGGCAAGGTCCTTCGAGTGGGACACGCCCCTCGTGCGCCCGTACCTCCACGACGTGGAGGTGTCCGCGTGACGGGTCCGCCGCGTCTGCTGCCGTGGACGACCCCTGAGGGCAAGCCCTGTTATCTGAGTACCGACAGCGAGGAGAGCAGGCTCTCCCGGCTCGCGGACGGCCTGAAGGCGGCGCAACTCGACTCCGGCGAACAGGTCCTCACGGGAGCCAGAGCCGTACTCGCCGACACCGAGGCGGGCGAGCACGCCGTGCGCTTCGCGCTCACCAGGGCGGTGGAGTGCCTGGGCGACGTACTCCGCGTCGCGGTCAGCCGGGGCGGACGCATCGGGGTCGGCAAGGACGAGGTCGACGAGTGGTGACACGGCCGGCAGGCGATGGCCGGACCAAGGAGTGGCCGAGCACCTCACGGCCCCCGCCTCCGGTCGGCTCTGAGTACCAACCCCGCGAACGCGGCCACACTCGCGCCGAAGACGCCCGCCGCGAAGGCGGGGGCGCCATGGTCCACCAGGTGCTTCGTGAGCCAGAAGACGCCGGTGATGCCCGTGCCTCCCAGCACCGCGCCGAACATCCGGAAGCGGACCTCCACCCGGTCCAGCCAGCGTCGGTGCTCGTAGTCCGCCTCGACCTGGCGCAACATCCGCTCCGCGCTTCCCGGGACGGCCGTCTCCCAGGAGTCGATCTGCTGCTCGACGGGGAGATCGCGCCAGCTGCTCCTGGTCTCCGGGGTCGCCTCCGGCCCGGGAGGGGCGGTGGGAGAGGGAGCCGGAGAGGGCGTGGGCTCGCTCATCGGGTGCCTCCCGTGGGCGGTGGGCCGAGTCGGTTGTACGCGTCGTGCAGGTGCTCGTCCCTCGTCGACCGGTCGGGCGGAGCGGCTGTGGAGCGGGGTCCGAGCAACGTGGCCGCGCTGATGACGCCCGCGACGAAGGCCCTGCCTCTCGCGGGCTCGTCTACCGGCGGGGCGCCGGAGACGGAGCCGCCAGAGACGGAAGCGGCGGAGAGGACACCCGCGCGGCGAGGGGTGAACGTCCCGATGCTCTCCGGCACCGAGGCCGCCGCGAGGCTCTGTTGGAGTCGCAGGTGGCGGAACTCGTAGTGCGCGCCCGACTGGCGCAGCACTCCCCGGCGGTGGGCCTCGTCGAGGAACCCCATCAATCGCCAAGGCGCCCGCCCCGTCAGGGCCAGCCAGATCCTGGCCGAGCCGAGCCGGCCCCAGGCGCTCAGCGCGAGCGAGGACGCACCGACCTGGACCCACACCTCGGTGTGCATGGTGCCCAGCGCGTTGCCGGGTGGCATCGCCGAGATCAGTACCAGGCAGACCCCGCCCGCGAGGAGGGCTGCGATCGCGCTCCTCGCGAGAGTGGCGTCGCGATCGGTGCGCAGGGTGCTGCGCGGGCCCGCCGCACGCATGGTGTCGGACGGGGTGTTCAGGGCGCGGTAGACACCGGAGGCGCAACCGCCGATGGCACCGATGAGCACGCCGAAGGCCACGAAAGGCACCACCGCGTCGAGGATGACGGTCCTGACCGGGCGGTGTACAAGCCAGACCTCGGCCTCGTACGGCAGGGCGACCACCACGTTGTGGGCGTCGACGGGCTTGCCCTTCCACTTGCCGCCGCCCGGCCAGACGATCACCCACCCGTCCTGCGTCTCCTCGATCTGTACCTTCCCCGTGAACTCCCCGACCTTGTCGTCAAAGTAGATCCGGGCATCCTTCTTCACGACGAACGGCTCGTCGAGTCCCGTACGCTCCACGAGCAGGAACTCCTCCCGCACGGTCGAGTGGACCAAGCGATCACCCTCGTCCGTCTCCTGGAGCCGCCAGCCGTCGATCCGCTCATTGCTCACGCGAGGTTCGGCCGAGTGGATTCGGTACGCGGCGAAGGCACCGGTGACGCAGCCGACGACCGCCCCCACGCAGACACCGATGAGCGTGCAGGCGACGAATCCCCGGAGCAGTCCCCTCCTGAAGCCGCGCAGTACGGCGGCCGGGCCTGTGTACGGTGCGGCCGTCCGCTCCCCGCGCCGCAGCCCGGCCACGAAGAGCAGCAGCCCGGCCGCGAGACAGGTGGTGGCGGGGACCGCCTCCCTCGCGTAGCCGTAGATCGCGAGACCGACGAAGAAGACGAGGGCCCCCAAGGCGCGCACGGCCCGCGGACCGCCCGGACTGCCCGCCCACGGCAGGCCCAGCGGGAGGGGGCGTCGGGGCAGACCGGCGACGCCGAACATCATCGACAGAATCAGCCCGAAACAACAGCCGTTGAGGAACCAGGCGGGTCTCGGTGTGAGCACGGCGCCGAGCCGGGAACCGACCAGGGGCGGCACCAACAGCCCCATGGCCACCGCGACGACCGCGGCGGCGGCCGCCATCTTCACCGCCATCCGCGCCAACTGCCTTGGCCCTTGCGGGGTTTGTGCCGTGGCGGGCAGCATCCGGGCGAGTCCGAAGCACAGACCCAGCAGAATGCCCGCGTAGTTGAGGACGGCCGACGGCGTGGTGTCCCAGTCGGCGACCACGCCGGTCCTGCACTTGGCCAGCGGCACCAGCAACGCGGCCGAGGCGGCCAGCGCCATGACGGCGGGACCGATCACGCGCAGAGCCCGGGGCATCGCCGCCGGAAACTCCCACCAGGCCAGCCGGCCGGTGCCTGCACCGAGGTCGCGGGCGAGCCGGCGGAGCCAGCGGTGCGCCGCGTCCGGACTCCAGGTGCCGCCCGCCTCGCCGAAGGCGGCCGGGACGAAGGCGTCCAGCAGGTGTTCCTCGACACTGGCCGCCGTGGGGAAGCGTGCCGGGTCCCGGAGCTCGGCCGGGTCACGGGAGGCGTCCCCGTACACCGTGCGTGCCAGCGCCACCATCAGCGGTGAGCCCAGGACCTGCGCCAAGGGCGGGGGCGGGTGTTCCAGGACCGGCGTCCAGGGGGTGGAGCCGCGGCCGTCCGGTCGTGCGGTCCTCTCCAGATAGCGTCGCGCGGTGGCGAGATCCAGCGGTCGCAGCCTTACGACTTCGGCGGCGGTCAGCACGTCGCCGTCGCGCACGGCCTGGGCCCAAACCCCGGCGCGGCAGGTGAGCAGGACGGGCAGCCGTGCGTCTAGCTCGCCGTTGAGGCGCCGCAGCGCTGCCGCGTGCGCCGAGTCGGGAAGCTCGTCGAACCCGTCGAGCACGGGCAACAGGAGCCCGGCGTCCAGCAGTTCGCGAGCCATCGTGCGCTGCCCCGCGACAGCGGCCAGCGGCGGGTACTCCGCGGCCAGCCGCTCGGCCAGCCAGTCGCGAAGGCCGACGGACCTGGGATCCCAGCCGGCCAGGGGGAACAGCACCGGCACCGGGTCACGCGGTTCCCGGGCGGCGAGGGCCCTGAGCACGAACCGCACGGCGAGGACGGTCTTGCCCGCCCCCGGCTCGCCCAGCACGACCAGCCGCCCGGAGGGCAGCGCGCGGAACGTCTCGACGATCCGGTCGAGCCGCTGATCGCCGTCGCGCGGCTCCGGCAGCACGGTCCCGGGCCGGATGTTGTCCTCGTGGTCGGCGAGCGGCGGACCGACCCTGGACCAGTGGACGTTCAGCGGCTCCGGGTCCTGCAACCGGCGTCGCCGGGCCTCCTCCTCCCATTGGGCCCGTACCGCGTCGGCGAGTTCGTCGGCCGCCCGCTGCCGTCGGTCGGTGCCGGTGTCCGCCGGCTCGCGCAGCAGGTCGGCCAGGAAGGCGAAGACCGAAACGACCGCCGAGACCGCGGAGATCCACATCGACGTCCCGTCGGGAGCCTCGCCGCGGGCCAGCGCGACGGCCAGCGCGAGCAGCGCCGCGGCGGCCATGCCCAGCCCGATCCGTCGTTGTACCCGTGCCTCCCGCAGTGGCACCCGCATGCTCCGACCCCCGTGTCCCCGACCCACCGTCCGAAAGGTGAACGACAAGCCGGGCGGTCATGTACCGGCCGCAGAGGCAGGCGCACGGGAGCATGCCGGGAGCACATCCTCGTGCCCGGCGCGCAACGTGTCGCACCGACCGGCCCGACGCGTCGCATCGGCCGACCCGACAGGGCCAGGCGATGCAACGAGCACCGAAACTCGCTTGCGGAGTCCTCCGACGCCCAGGTACTTCAAAATCCCTGGCCGTTCGAGATCCGCCCGCACCTCCGAGTCCGGACGGCCGGACATGCCCGACATGAAGGAGCCCCAGGATGACCGCCGCCCGTCTCGGTTCGCTGAACGAGTTCTGCTGGATGGACCTGAAGACCCGCGACCTGCCCGGCACCGGGGAGTTCTTCTCGAAGGCCCTGGGGTGGCGGTTCGCGGTGGCCGAGGACGACTGGCGGCGGGCCACCGGGATCACGGCCGGCAGGCATCGCATCGGGGGCGTGAGCGATCTCGCGAACCCGACCTACCCGCCGGGAACCCCCGCTCACATCGCCTACTACCTGGCCGTCGACGACGTCGACCGGCGTGCCGAGGCCGCGACGGCGAACGGCGCGCGCCTCGTGGTGCCGCCCTTCGACGCCGGCGACCAGGGGCGGATCGCGACCCTGATCGATCCCGTCGGGGCGGCCTTCTCGCTCTGGCAGCCGTACGGGTTCGCCGGGTGGAGCTTCCCCGCGGGCTCCGCGCGTCTGCCCCACCGCATGGTCCTGGCCTGCGAACAGCCGGACCTGGCACGGGACTTCTACCGCGGAACGACGGGCGCCCCGCTCGTCCACGCCGACTTCCGCACCGCGTACGAACCGGCCGCGGCCGCTCCCCGGTGGGAGCTGGAGATCGGCGTCGAGGATGCCGGTCCGGTCGGCCGGTTGAGCAGCCCCGAGGGGCTCAGCTTCCTGCTCCGCCCCCTCAGCCGATGAACAGCCGCTCCATGGATGCCCCACAGACAATGCGCCTACTGTCGCTTTCAATCAGCGGGTGACACGGACGCGGACGCGGAAGCGGCCGTGGACAGGCACAGGCGCAGGCACAGACACAGGGCGAGCAGCCATGAGGGAGAGCAGCCATGAGTGAAGAACTGCACGACCACGACAAAGGTCTCTTCTTCGACCTGCCGACTCTTCACCGTCGGAAGATGATCCGGCTGCTGGCCGGTGCCGGTCTGGTGCCGCTGGTGGGATGCAGCAGCGACGACTCGGACAGCGCGGCCTCCTCGGCCGACCCGTCCACCGGTTCCTCCTCCGCCGCCTCCTCCGGAAGCGCCGAGTGCGAGACCATCCCCGGTGAGACCGCCGGCCCGTACCCCGGTGACGGTTCCAACGGCGTGAACGTCCTCAAGGAGAGCGGTGTCGTCCGCAAGGACATCACCTCCAGCTTCGGGACCGCGAGCGGCAAGGCGGAGGGCGTCCCGCTGACCGTGACCCTCACCGTCGTCGATGCCGCCTCCGGCTGCGGTACGCCCAAGGAGGGCGCCGCCGTCTACCTCTGGCACTGCGACCGGGACGGCAACTACTCCCTCTACTCGGAGGGCGTGACCGAGGAGAACTACCTGCGCGGCGTCCAGGAGACCGACGCCAAGGGGCAGGTCACGTTCACCAGCATCTTCCCGGCCTGCTACACGGGCCGCTGGCCCCACATCCACTTCGAGGTGTACGGCAGCCTGGAGGACGCGACCAACGCCACGTCCATCACGGCCACTTCACAGCTCGCCCTCCCCAAGGACGTATGCGACACCGTGTACGCGACGGACGGCTACGACCGCAGTGTCCAGAACATGGGCCAGCTCTCCCTGGAGACCGACAACATCTTCAGCGACGGCTACGACCAGCAGCTGGCGACGACGAAGGGCAGCGTGGAGAAGGGCTACACGGCCACGCTGACGGTGCCCGTGTAGGCGCCGCCCCGGCGCCTCCGCCAGGTGCCTCCCCCAACTCGCGCCTCCGTCCCCTCCCCCGGGGCGGGGGCGCGTTCGCGTTCCATGGCTCGGCAACCCTTCCGGCAACCTCTCCGGCAACCTTTTCCGCGCGGGCGACCACCAGGAACACCGGCCCCGGCTCGGGCGCCGCGAGTGGCGACCGCCCGCAGCTGACCGACTCCCAGGCCACCGGCCAGGAGGTCGCGGACTGGCTGGGCGACTGGACCCCGACCGCCTGACGTCACCCTGACGCGGACGCCGGTCGGCAGCCGTCCGGCTGGGGAGTGCGAGCCAAGAGCCGCTCCCCAGCCGGCGCCCCTGCCAAGCCACGCCCTCAGGGGATCGGCCGCGCCAGCAGCCTCATCGTCGTCTCCGCGTCCAGGTCCACACCCACAGCCGCACCCACCGGCAGCGGCCCCGCGAGCCCCGCGTACACCCCTCCCCGCGCCATCAACTCCGCGTGCGTGCCCTCCTCCACCAGCCGTCCGCCGTCCACGACCAGGATCCGGTCGGCGTCGGGGGCGAGGGTCAGATCGTGGCTGATCATGACGGTCGTACGGCCGGAGACCAGGCGCCGCAGCGGCTGTACGACCCGGCGGGCGGCGGGCCCGTCGAGGCCGGTGGTCGGTTCGTCGAGTACGAGGACGGGGGCGGCCCGCAGGATCGCGCGGGCGAGGGCGACGCGCTGGAGCTGGCCGCCGGACAGGATGGCCGTGCCGGGTGCGATCTCCGTGTCGTACGCGTCCGGCAGTGCGCCGATGAACGCGTGGGCGTCGGCGTCCCGCGCGGCCCGTTCGATCTCCTGCTCGCTCGCGCCCGGCCGCCCGCACGCGATGTTCTCGCGGATCGTGCCGTGCAGGATCAGCGTCTCCTGGGGCAGCAGGGCGACGTTCTCGCGGAGGAACTCCAGGGGTACGTCCGTGAGCGGGACGCCGTCCAGGCAGATCACGCCCGCCGTGGGGTCGTAGAAGCGGGTCAGGAGCTTGGAGAGCGTCGACTTTCCGGCGCCGCTGGGGCCGGTGACGAGGACGAACTCGCCGGGTCCCGCGGTGAACGTCACGTCGTGCAGCGCGTCGCGCTCCGGCCCGCCCGGGTAGCGGAAGGAGACACCGTGGAAGCTGACCCAGCCGCGTACGGGCCAGGGCCCGACCGGTTCGGCGGGGTCGGTGACGGCGGGCTCGGTGTCCAGGATCTCCTGGAGCCGCTGGGCGCCGGCCGTCGCGGCGGTCAGGGTCAGACCGAGCTGACCGAGGTCGCGGATCGGCGGGTAGAGGTAGCCGAGGAAGGCGGCGAAGGCCAGCAACTGCCCGAGCGACATGCGCCCTTGGGCGATCTCCCAGGCGCCGAGCCCGATGACCGCGAGCACGCACACCGTCTCGACGACCTCGACGAACTGCTCGTACAGCTCACTCGCGCGGGCGCCCCGCACGCTGGCCCGCAGCCAGGCCCTGGCCTCGCGGTCGAGGCGTTTCTCCTCGGCGCGGCGGCGGTTGTAGGCCTGGGTGAGCACGACGTTGCCCAGTGACTCCTCTACGACCGAGGTGATCGCGCCGTCGGCGGTGCGCTCGTCCTGGGCTGCGGTCCTGATCCGGCCGGCGAAGCGGCGGGCGGCGACGAGGAAGAGCGGAGCGAGGAGGAAGGTGACCAGGGCGAGGTCCCAGCGGAGCCAGAGGGCGGCGGCGGAGTAGAAGAGCGCGGAGAACACGGCGGAGACCGTGCCCACGACCCCCGACACGACCATCTGCTCGATGGCCTCGACGTCACCCGTGAGCCGTTCGACGAGATCGCCCTGCCGGTGCTTCTGGAAGAAGTGCGGCGGCAGGTCCTGGACATGGCGGAAGACGCTCGCGCGCAGCCGCAGTACGAATCGCTCGGCCGTCCAGACCGCGAGGGAGTTGCCGAGGTAGCCGACGATCGCGCCGAGCACGGCGACGCCCAGCCAGGCCCCGGCCGGTCCCCAGAAGGCGGCGAGCGAACCGGCTTTCAGCGCGTGGTCGGTCAGTTCCGCGAAGAGCAGGATCGAGGCCGTCTCCGCCAGCGCCGACACGATCACGCACGCGACGATCAGCAACAGCCACCTGCGGTCGCCGCGCGTCAACGGCCAGAACCGCGCGAATGCCTCCCGGACTTCCCGCATGCCGTTCAATTCCCTTCCCTCACCGGAAGCTTCACCGAGAACCTCACCGTTAACCTCACCGGTGAACCGCCCGAAAAATGGCCGAGGCGGGGTCTCCGGAACGAATCCGGAGACCCCGCCTCGCGGCAATGGCTACTTCTTGCCCACCGGACGACGCTGCGGCTTCTTGGCACCGGGCTTCGGCGCGGGCTTCGCGGCCTGCTTCTTGGGGGCGGCGGGCTTGCGGTTCTTCTTGACCGGGGTGACCTTGTGGAAGCTCATGAGACGTCCCTCTTTCTTCTGCTTCTTCTGTGGTGTATTTCCGTTTGCCGTAAGCCCCGTTCGGCTTCGACATGGAAAACACTACGAGACCGCAGAAGCGAAAATCGCCAAATCCGCTGAGACCTCAATTAATTGCGGCTGAGATGGATTTTCAGGAACTTGCGGGAACCGGGCGGCAATTCACACAGACTTTATTACGCCGCTCACCCGGAACTTATTTACCCGCGCGGCCTACTTGCCGGCCTGCTTGGCGGCCTACTTGCCGATCGCCAGTCCCTGTCCGGTGACCCGCACTCTGATCCCGTCCTTCTGTACGCGCACGTCCCGCAGGCTCAGTTCGCCCTTCGGGGGCTTCGGGAGGCGGAAGCCGATGGAGAGGCGGTCGACGAGGGCGGGGCGGGTCAGGCGGGAGAGCCCGTCGAGGAGGGCCAGGTCGAAGCCGAGGCGCTTGAGGAGCTCGGGGTTCGCCACGGCGAGGTCGATGAGGTTCATCCTCATCAGCTGACCGGCGAACCGCGGGGAGCCGGTGAACTCCTCGAACCTGGAGTCGTCGCTCAGTGCTTCCTTGACCGCGGAGTCCGGCACACCGATCCGCTTCGCGATCGACGGCACCGACAGGAGCTCCTTGGCCTTCTTCTTCTCCTTCGCCAGGCGCGTGGCGGACTTGCGGGTCAGGTGCAGGCCCTGGGACTCGCGGGTGCCGGGACGGAAGGTGGCCAGGTCGCCGATGTCCAGGCGCATACCGCCGACCTCGGTCGAGATGCCGCGCTCACCGTCCCGCTTGATCCGCGCGTCGGCCCGCATCCGCAGGTCGTGCCCGGCGACGGGCAGCACCCCGCGCGCCCGCACCTCGTCGCCGCCGTGCCCGGTGAACGTCATCTGGGACGCGCCGAGTTCACGGTTCAGGTCGTCGAAGGAGAGCAGCACCTCGCCGTGCAGCTCCGGGATGCGGACGCCGCGCAGGGAGGTGGGGCCGCCGTCGACCCGTACGCCCGTCGCGGTGGCGGAGACCTTCGCCAGGGAGACCCGGTCGGCCGCCACGTCCGGGACGGTGACCGACACGGAGTCGAGCCGCTGGTCGAGGATCTGGGTGACGAAGGGGAAGCCGTCGATCTCGACCTCGGGGGACGCGCTCAGCTTCAGCTGGTCCCGGACCTTCTCGGCCGCGGTGCGCTCGGCGTACAGGAGCGCCCAGCGGTCGCCGAGGGCGAGGAAGGCGGCGAGGACGAGCACCGCGATGACGGCCTTGACGGCGAGGGACAGCCCCGCGAGGGGATTCCGGCGGCGCCGACGGGTCCGGCGGCGTGCGCGGCCTCCGGAGTCCCGGCGGTGGTCGGGCGGTGCCCAGTCTGCTTCTTCTCCGGCCCCTTCGATCACGTCGGGTTCCTCGTGGAGGAAGTCCTCCAGAGGTCCGTCGTCGAGGGCGGCGAGATCCTCGTATGGATTGGGTGGGGCGGTGCGTGGGGAATGCGCCGCGATGGGGTGGGGGGTACGCATCGTTCGATTCGACCATGCGTACCAACCCCACCCGCAACTCGAACGCGGGGTTTGCGATCTACCTCACGGCCAACCGGCCGTCACCCCTTGGTCACTTGCGGTTTCAGGGGCTGGTGGAGCGCACTACTTCACGATCGCGATCCGGTTCGCCGCCGGCGGCACGATCGGGTCCGTGGCCGAGGAGTTGGCCAGCAGGTACTTCTCCAGGGCGGCGAGGTCGTCGTCGCCCACCAGGTCGCCGGTGCCCTGGCCCAGGGTGGTGAAGCCGTCGCCGCCGCCCGCGAGGAAGCTGTTCGTCGCGACGCGGTAGGTGGCGGCCGGGTCGATCGCGGCACCGTTCAGCTTGACCGAGTCGGCGACGACACGGTCGGCGCCGGTCTTCGTCAGGTCGAGCGTGTAGGTGAGGCCCGAGGAGACCTGGAGCACCTTCGGGGAGGCCGCGTTCACGCCGGTGACCTGCTCCTTGAGCACCTGGACGAGCTGGGCGCCGGTGAAGTTCTGCAGGTTCACCGTGTTGGCGAACGGCTGGACCGTGAAGCCCTCTGCGTAGGTCACCACGCCGTCACCCTCGGCGCCCTTGGCCGCGTAGGTGAGGGGTGCCCGGATACCGCCCGGGTTCATCAGCGCGAGGTCGGTCTCGGGGTCCAGCTCCTTGCCGTACGCGAGCTGCGCGTCGGCGATCAGGTCGCCGATCGGGGACTCGGTGCCGACGTTGGAGATGTCACCGGAGATGTAGCCGATGGGCTTGTTGCCGATCGGCGCGGCGAGCGTGTTCCACTTCGTGATCAGCTCGGTCATGTCCGTGGCCTTGGGCACGGTACGCGTCACCACGTGGTTCGCGGAGGCGACGGAGGTCCGGGCGATGTCGCCGGTCCAGCGGTCGTACGTCAGCGTCGTGTCGGTGTAGAGCCGCCCGAAGGACGCGGCCGAGGTGACCATGCGGGGCTTGCCCGACGGGTCGTTGATCGTGCAGGCGTACGCGGCGTGGGTGTGGCCGGTGACCAGCGCGTCGACCTTCGGCGTGATGTTCTTGGCGATGTCCACGATGGGGCCGGAGATGCCGTCGCCGGCACCGGGCGAGTCGCAGTCGTAGTTGTACGCCGCCGAGGCGGGCAGCCCGCCCTCGTGGATCAGCGCGACGACGGACTTGACGCCCTGCTTCTCCAGCTCCTTGGCGTACTTGTTGATCGTCTCGACCTCGTCCTTGAACTTGAGGCCCTTCACACCCTCGGCGGAGACGACACCCGGGGTGTCCTCAAGGGTCACGCCGATGAAGCCGACCTTGACGCCGTTCTTCTTCCACACCCAGTAGGGCTTGAGGATCGGCTTCTTGGTCTTCTCGTCGAGGACGTTCGCCGCGAGGTACGGGAAGTCGGCGCCCTTGAACTTCTTGCCCTTCACATAACAGCCGTCCGTGGGGTGGCAGCCACCCTTCTGCAGGCGGCCCAGTTCCTTGGCACCCTCGTCGAACTCGTGGTTGCCGACGCTCGTCACGTCGAGGTCGAGCTTGTTCAGCGCCTCGATGGTGGGCTCGTCGTGGAAGAGCCCGGAGATCAGCGGGGAGGCACCGACCATGTCGCCGCCGGCCGCGGTGACTGTGTACTTGCTGCCCTCGCGGGCCTGGCGCAAATGCGTCGCCAGGTACTCGACACCACCCGCGTCGATCGTCTTGCTGGTGCCGTCCGGCTGAAGCTCGGTGACCCGGCCGGAGCTGCCGGCCGGCGGCTCCAGGTTGCCGTGCAGGTCGTTGAAGGAGAGCAGCTGGACGTCCTGGTAGCGGCCCGGCTTCTGGTGGCCGGGCTTCTTCTTGCCCGTCTCGCCCGCGGACGCCGGCATCGCGGCGACGAGGGCGCCGACGGTGGCGACGCCCGCGGCCGCAGCGAGGAAGCGGGTGCTGCGGCGTCTGCGTCGGTACGGATTGGGTGTGGCTGACATGTGCCCCCCTGTGGGTCGGCTGAAATGTGGGCCCCGTCCCGGCGCAGCCTAGAGTCAACGCGCGTAGCGCGACAGGGGGTTCAGGGTTACGGACTGGTTGCCGCGCGGGGCGATTCGCCGCGAACCGGACAGGTTGCGGCCCGATGGCGCACTCCCGGCGCACTGGCCGTGTCCACACTCGTCGGGCCACTTCGCCATGAACCGGACACGTCGTACTCTCGTACTCATGACCAGCGAAGACACCGCACCGGCTGTCCCGGCCCGCTCCCTCGACATCCTGTCCGCACTGAGCCCCGAGCAGACCGAGGCCGTGCTCGACCTCCTCGCGGAGGCCGCCCGGGCCGACGGACAGCAGGCGGTGTCCGAGCAGGGCCGGCTGCAGCTGCGCGGCGGCGCCCGGGACGGGGTCCGGCATCTGCTGCTGACCTGCCAGGACCGGCTCGTCGGGTACGCGCAGCTGGAGGACACCGATCCCATCGAGGCCCCGGCCGCCGAACTGGTCGTCCACCCGGCGCACCGCGGGCACGGGCACGGGCGGGCGCTCGGCAACGCGCTGCTCGCCGAGTCCGGCAAGCGGGTGCGTGTCTGGGCCCACGGCGGCCACTCCGCCGCCCGCCATCTCGCCCAGGTCCTCGGCCTCACGCTCTTCCGCGAACTGCGGCAGCTGCGGCGGCCGTTGACGGACCTGGACCTGGCCGGGCCGAAGCTTCCCGACGGTGTGCACGTACGGACGTTCGTGCCCGGCGAGGACGACACGGCGTGGCTCGCCGCGAACGCCGCCGCCTTCGCGCACCACCCCGAGCAGGGTTCGCTCGGTCAGCGGGACCTCGACGACCGCAAGGGTGAGTCGTGGTTCGACCCCGCCGGGTTCTTTCTCGCCTTCCGGGGGGACGAGCTGATCGGGTTCCACTGGACGAAGGTCCACGCGGAGGAGGGGCTCGGCGAGGTGTACGTCGTGGGCGTACGGCCCGGGGCTCAGGGGGGCGGGCTCGGCAAGGCCCTCACCACGATCGGGCTTCGGCATCTGGCGGAACGGGGGGTGCCGACGGCGATGTTGTACGTAGACGCGGACAACAAGGCCGCGGTGACCGTCTACGAGCGGCTCGGGTTCGTCACGTACGAGACGGATCTGATGTACCGGACGGAGTCCTGACCCCCAGCGAACCCGGACGCCACGCCCGCAGCGGTTCCACGCACGCCCTCGTGCCCACCACCAGTGCCACCGCCAGCAGCATCGCCCAGCGTTCGTGGATGTCGGTCCAGCGGGGGTCGCCCGCGGGTACCAGGAGGCTCCAGCCGTCGGGCAGGAGCAGGAACGCGGCGGCCGCGGTGGACAGGAGCCAGGCCGACACCGCCACTCCCGGCTCGGTGACGGTCGAGCGCCGGACGACCAGGGCCGCCCCGGCGATGGCGAGCACGGCGACGGCGATCGCCTCCAGGGTGAGGGCGCCGACCGGCGGCCGGACCTCCTCGGGGACGAGGAACACCGCCGCCGTCCAGCAGAGCGCGGCCCACGGGGCGGCGAGTGCCACGCGCAGGCCGACGCGCAGCGGGCGCCTGACCGGCACCGCCGAGGTGATGTGCCGGGCCGGGTCGTCCAGCAGGAACGCGAGGCCCAGGGCGAGCACGAGCGCGGCACCCCGCAGCGCGAGGAGGCCGAGCCACGGGTCGGGGGCACCGGACAGCAGGCGCGGGACGGCGGCCAGCAGCAGGCCCGCCGCGCCGGCCGCCGCGAGCGCGCGCCGGGGCAGCGTGCGCCACACAGGGGTGAGCAGGGCGCGTGTCATGACGGTCATTCCTCGCACAAGTCACCGTCCGCTTCCGCCCCGGCCGCCGACTTGTCCGCGGCCGGCACTCCCAGCAGTTCCGCCACCCGTGCCGTCGACGTCTTCGGCGAGGTGAGCTCCGTCCACTGGGCCTTCACCTTGCCGGCCACGTCGTAGCGGGGCTTCTTGAGCAGGTCCACCACGATCCGGGTCTGTTCGGCGCTCATGCTCATGGATTCCGTGGGGGACAGGACGATGGCGGAGCCCGAGGCGCTGTCGTCGAGGCGGACGTTGCGGAGCGAGGTCATCGGGTCGGACGCTCCGCCCAGCGCCAGCCACATGATCGTCACCATGCGGGCGTCGCACACCTCGCTGCCCGCCTTCTCGTTCCCCGCCACCAGCACGGACGCGACGGCGGCGGCGAACTCGGGCACGCGGTTGCCGCCCCAGTCCGTGCCGACGGTCACCTGGCCGGGCGTGGTGGCCGCGGAGATCGTGGTGTCGGACGTCAGCCCGTAGGTGGCGTCGACGCGCTGCCGTACGGTCAGCCGCTCGCCCCTGGCGCTGCCGCCCGCGAGGTTCTGGACCCGGTCGACGACCCCGGCCCAGTCGGCGGTGCGGCCGGTCCACTGGGGGAAGGCGCAGTACGTGGAACGGCCGTGCTTCAGACACGACTGGACCTTCTCCGGAGCGTTGGTCGCCCGGTCGCGGGCCGGCGTCGACCCGGCCGGAGTGCCCGCGGACTGGCCGACCACGCCCACCACGGTCAGCGCGACCGACCCTGCTATCGCCGCCTTGACGACCGTCGTGCGCCCACCGCTGACCAGCACCGCGAGGGCGGCCAGGGAGAGACCGAGCCCGACGAGGTACAGGGCGTGCCAGGCGGCGGGGCGCTCCAGCAGGTCGGAGGGGAAGGCGGTGGCGCCGCTCTCGGTGACGACCGGGCCCAGCCAGCTCGTCCAGTCGGCGCCGGACGGGCTCGTGACGACGAACTGGCTGAAGAGCAGGAGGAGCAGCAGGATCGGCGCGGCGAAGAGCGAGCGGACCAGGCGGGCGAGGAGGACACCGAGCACGCCGAACAGCAGGACCGTCAGCGGGCCGACGGCGAGTTCGGCGGGCGAACCGTGTCCCACCGCGCCGGGCTTGAGCGCGGCCCAGGTGAACTGGACGAGGACGCACACCGCCGTGAACAGGACGGCCGGGACGATCGACAGCACGTGGGCGACCGTGCGCCGCCACGGCTCGACGACCAGCACGCCGAAGTGGCGGTCCGTGTCGTGCCGGTGGGAGCGCAGGACCGCGCGGTTGGCGCCGAGCATGACGGCCAGCCCGACCAGCATCGGCAAGGTCTGCGTGGCCCGGTCGACGTCCTGAAGGACCGGGTAGTCGCCCTGGCGTTGCGTGGTCAGCCACACTATCCAGCCGACGTACAGGACCGCCGCGGCGAGGAAGGAGACGGTCCGCAGCAGTTCGCGCGCCTCGAAGCGGGCAAGGGCGAACACGGCCGCCCAGGAGCGTGCCGGGTGCGCCGGCTCGACTGCCCGCGCCGGTGTCTCAAGAACGGTGCTCATGCCGCCGCCACCTCCGAGTCCTCGCCGTCGAGGGTGAGCAAGTAGCCGTCCTCCAGGGTCGGTTCGACGAGTTCGGCGCCCGCGGGGGGCTCGCCGACGTTACGGAAGGAGCCGGTGCCGGTGCGCCATCCGGCCCACGCGCCCGGGTCGCGTTCGGTGCTGCTCCACACCCGGCCGGCCGCCCGTGCGGTCAGCTCCGCCGGGGTGCCCTCGAAGCGGACGCCGCCGCGGACCATGACGATCACGCGGTGGCAGAGCATCGCGACGTCCTCGGTCTGGTGGGTGGAGAGCAGCACGGTCCGCCCCTCCCCCGCGCGGGCGATCAACTCCCTGAAGCGCATGCGCTGTTCGGGGTCGAGGCCGACGGTCGGCTCGTCGAGGACCAGGAAACCGGGGTCACCGACGAGGGCGGCGGCCAGCGCGACCCGCTGGCGCATCCCGCCGGAGAGCTTCTTGATGCGCTTGCCCCGTACGTCGGACAGCGCGACGGCGTCCAGCACCCGCCGCACCTCGCCGTGCCGGGCCGTGCGGTCCGTCAGCTCCTTGAGGATCGCCACGTAGTCGACGAACTCGAAGGCCGTGAAGTCCGGGTGGAAGCCAGGTGCCTGCGGCAGATAGCCCAGCGTGCGCCGCACCTCCTGCCGTCCGGCGGTCGTGCCCGGGTCGTGCCCGAGCACCGTGAACGCTCCCTTGTCCGGAGGCACGGCGGTGGCGAGCACCCGCAACAGGGTGGTCTTTCCCGCCCCGTTGGGCCCGAGCAGCCCGGTGACGCCCTGGCCGAGCCGCACCGACACGTCGTCGAGCGCGGCCGTTCCGCCGTAGCGGAGGGTCAGCCCGGAGGCGGACACCGTAGGCGTCGTAGGAAGGTCGGACATGCGTGACTCCTGTGGCAGAGAGCGGAAGCAGCGGAGGGGGAGACGGCGGCCGGGGTGCGGCACCGGCGCCGGAGGGAGGGCGGTGGCCCTCACCCGTCGCCCCCGTCGTAAGAAGAAGCGGAGGAGGAACTCCGGTTGCCGGAGCTCTTCGGAAGCAGCACGGCGATGAAATGGAGGATCCGGAGGACGACCGAAGCGGTCATCAGCAGCCCGGCCTTGAAGAGCTTGAGCCTCCTGCGCGTGGTGTCGGACATCACGCGGCACCCCCATCCGTGTGGCCCGCGAACGGTGTGTGCGCGGAGGTCGAGTCGAATCGGTCGCGGCCGAGGTAGAAGAGCCCGGCGGCGAGTGCGGCGACCGCGGCCGCGATGCCCTGCCCCACCGCGGTGTACGGCGCGAGGGTCTCCTCGGTCGTCCGCTGCGCGACCACCAGCAGGGCGATCCACGTTCCGCCGACCAGACCGGGCGCGAGGACCGGACCCAGCCGGGGCGTCAGCGCGAGCCCCGTCGTGGTGAGCGCGAGCGCGGGCAACAGCCAGGCCAGGGCCCGCAGTCCGTACGAGGGAAGCGCGAGGGTCGCCAAGCCGTTCAGGGCGAGCGCGACGGCCAGCACGGGAACCGTGCGGATCAGCAGCAGCCGGAACCCGTGCGTCGGCGACACCACGGCCATCTCGTACGTCGGGTCGAGCACCGGCCCGTACGACAGTGCGACCCCGGCCAGCGGCAGCAGCGGGGCGAGGGCGAGGAACATCGCCGGGGACTCGTCCGTCCGGACGGAGTTGGCGACGATCACCGTGATGACCAGCACGGCGACGACCGCGCCCAGCCACGACCGGCGCAGCACCGGCGTCGCGGCGAGCAGCCGGGCGGTGTGGTCGGCCACGCCCATCCGGACGAGCAGCGACTCCATGAACCCCGGCCGCGGTACGTCCAGTTCGGCGTCGAGCCGCTCCCATCCCGCGTCCAGGGCGACCGGGTCGCTCACCTCGCCGAGCTGTGCCCGGCAGCGCGCGCAGGCGAGGAGATGCGTGTCGGCCGACCAGAGCATCGGCGCCGCCAACTCGCCCCGTGCGTACGCCCGGAGGTCGTCCTCCGCGACGTGCCAGGTCATGCCGTCCGCGCCGCTCACACCGTCCGCGTCACTCATGTCGTTCGTGTCGCTGCTCATGCCAACTCCTCCCGCAGCTGCCTGCGGGCCCGAAGGGCCCGTGTCTTGACCGTCCCCGGCGGGATGCCGAGCAGGACGGACGCCTCCCTGGTGGTCAGCCCGTCGATGACCGTGGCCTGGAGCACCGCCCGCAGCTCCGGCGACAGCCGGACCAGGGCACCGGCGAGGTCTCCGTGTTCGACCCCCGCCAGTACGCGCTCCTCCGCGGACGCCTCGTCCCGGTGCCGCAGCCGGGCGAGCGCCTGCCGCAGCCGGCCCCGGGCGCCGTCGTTGCGCAGGGCGTCGATCAGCCGCCGCGAGCCGATGCGCCACAGCCAGCCGGCAGCGTCCGAGGTGGCACCCTCCTCGCGGTAGCGGGCACTGCCGCGCCAGACCGCGAGGAACGTCTCCTGTACGACGTCGTCGACGATCCCCGCGTCCGCGCACCGCCCGCGCAGCCGTGCCGCGAGCCATGGCGCGTACCGCCGGTACAGCTCTTCGAAGGCGCGCCGGTCACCGTCCGCCGCGATGGCCCGCAGCAGATCCCCGTCGCTTCTCGTTTCCCTCACACCCCCTCATCGCACGAGCCCCACCGATCGGTTCACGTCTCCGCGAGAGATTTCCGGAATCCGGCATTCACCTTGACAGACCACCGACCATCCACCACTCTTTAACTACTCAATTAGTGAAATGGTGATGTTCGAGTGGTCGAGTACCGCATCGACCGGCGCAGCGGTGTCGCCACGTACGTCCAGATCGTCCAGCAGACCAAGCAGGCCCTGCGTCTCGGCGTCCTGGAACCGGGCGACAAGCTCCCCACGGCCCGTGAGGTCGTGGAGGCCACCGCGATCAATCCGAACACCGTCCTGAAGGCCTACCGCGAGCTGGAGCGCGAGGGCCTGGTCGAGGCCAGACGCGGCCTCGGCACCTTCGTACAGCGCTCGCTGGGCGCCGCACCCGCCGACCACACCGCCCTGCGCTCCAAGCTGACCGCCTGGCTGGACGAGGCACGCAAGGAAGGCCTGGAGCGCGAGGACATCAGCGCGCTCTTCGCCTCCGTACTGGACGAGAAATGCCCTGAGGGGGAGCGATGAGCAGGGTCGAGGAAGGGACCGCGCTGACAGCGGCCGGGCTGGGCAAGCGGTACCGGCGCCGACGCGGCCATGTGCTGCGGGACTGCTCCTTCCGGCTGCCGGCCGGCCGGATCTGCGCCCTGGTCGGCCCGAACGGCGCGGGCAAGTCGACCCTCCTGCAACTGGCGGCCGGTCTGATACGCCCCACCGAGGGCACCCTGACCGTCCTCGGCACCAGCCCCGCCGGGGCCCGCGAGCGCTTCGCCTACGTCGGCCAGGGCAAGCCGCTGCCGCCCCAGCTCACCGTCGCCGCCACACTCCGCCTCGGCGCCGAGCTCAACCGCGCCCGCTGGGACCGGCCGACCGCGGAACGCATCGCGTACGGACACCCCACTGCGCAGGGCCCTCGGGACGGCGCCCTCGAACCCACCGCGAGGATCCGCTCCCTCTCCGGCGGCCAGCGCACCCGCGTCGCCCTCGCCCTGGCCTTCGGCAAGCGGCCCGAACTGATGCTGCTGGACGAGCCGATGGCCGACCTCGACCCGCTGGCCCGGCGCGAACTCCTCGGCGCGCTGCTGGGCCAGGCCGCCGAACACGGCACGACGATCGTGATGTCCTCGCACGTCGTCGCCGAGCTGGAGGGCGTCTGCGACCACCTGCTCCTCATGGGCGGCGGCCGGATCCGGCTCGGCGGCGACCCGGACGAGCTGCTCGCCGCGCACACCCTGGTCACCGGCCCGGCGCGCGACCTCACCGGCCACACCGTCGTCGAGTCCCGCGACACGGGCCGCCAGGTCACCGCCCTGATCCGCCCGGACGGCCCACCGTCCGACGACTGGCAGACCGCCGCGCCCACCCTGGAAGAGCTGCTCCTGGCCCACCTGCGCAACCCGAAGGCCCCCGACCTGTTCACCGAGGACACCGAAGGGGACGAGGAGAAGAGCGCGAGCCAAGCGGAAGAGACCGAAAGGGCCGGGAAACCCGGAGAGACCGGCAAGCCCGGAGAAGACCAGCAGAACGAGGAGAACGCGCGCGCATGACGACCCTCCTCACCGCCACCGGCACCTCCTCCAGCGCCTCCCCGGGCGTCGGCCGCGGCCTCGCCCGGTCCGTGCTGCGGCTGCACCGGTCGGCCCTGTGGCTCTGGCTGCTGCTCGTCGCGGTCGTCTCGGCGGCGCTGCTCTGGGCGTACGGTCCGGGCTTCGACGCCGCCGACACGGACCTCCGGGAGCGGTGCCGCGCGAGCGTGGAGGCCTGCCACTTCCCCGACGGCCCCGCGTTCATCCGGTACGACAGGGTCGTGTCGTACAGCACCCTCGCCGTCACGTACCTCCCCTTCCTCGTCGCCGCCTGGGCGGGCGCGGCCCTCATCGGCCGCGAACTGGAGAACGGCACCGCCCACCTCGCCTGGACCCAGTCCGTCTCCCCCACCCGCTGGCTCGCCGCGAAGCTCGCCGTGCCCGCGCTGCTCGTCACCGCGGGCACGGCCGTACTGATCCCGCTGCACCGCCTGATGTGGAACCAGGACGCGGGGCTGCGCTCGATGGACTGGTACGAGCGGAACGTCTACCCGTCGAGCGGAACCATCCCGCTCGCCTACGCCCTGTGCGGCCTGGCCCTCGGCGCCCTGGCGGGCCTGGTCGTCGGCCGCGCGCTGCCCGCCCTGGCCGTCGCCTTCGCCGCCCTGCTCGCCGTGTTCCACCTGGGCAACGAGTACCGCCTGAGCCTGTGGCCCACGGTCACGGTCACCGGCGCCAAGGCCCTGAACCTGCCGGACGACGCTCTTCAGCTCGACCGGGGCGTGATCACGGACGAGGGCACCCGCATCGGCAACAACCTGGCCTGCGTCGACGCCGACGGCGCGGCCGGCCTCCGGCGCTGCCTGGCAGGCAGCGACCTCGACGAGATCTGGGCCACCTACCACCCGCGCTACCACTACTGGCCGCTCCAGCTCGCCGAGACCGGCGTCGTGCTGGCCGTCGCCGCCCTCGCGGTCACCGCCGCGTTCGTCCTGCTCCGCCGCCGTACCGCCACCGAGGGGGTCGCCGTATGAGTGCCTTCGCCGTGAAAGGCACAGCCGAGGCACCCGGAGTGCCGCCCGGCGGGCCGGTCAGGGGGCTGCCGTGGGCCGTGCTGCGGCTGCACCGCGCGGCGCTCGCCGTGTGGGGCGCCTTCCTGCTGGTCGCCATCGGCATGCTGGTGTGGGAGGTCGGGATCAACGCGGACTCCGTACGGAACCGGATCGCCGCCTGCGGCCACGACGCCGCCCTGTGCCGTTTCAGGGCGGTCGTCGACTACGGCGGGACCACCGGCTGGGCCTCCACCCTCGTCTACTACAGCTTCTTCGCCGTGGCCGCGTTCGCCGCCGGCGCGCTGATCGGGCGCGAGCTGGAGAACGGCACCGCCCACCTCGCCTGGACGCAGTCCGTCTCGCCGACGCGGTGGCTGGCCGCCACGCTCGCCGTGCCCGCGGTACTGCTGGTGGCCGGCGGCACGGTGTTCGTGTTCGTGTTCCGGTGGGCCTGGGCGGCCAACCGGGACCTGATGGGCGACGACTGGACCTTCAACGACGTGTTCGCCGCGCGGGGGCCCGCCCTGGTGGCGTACGGGCTGTGCGGGCTGGGCGTGGGCGCGCTCGCCGGGGTCGTGCTGCGGCGGTCGCTGCCCGCGCTGGGGGTCGCGTGCGGGGTGATGTACCTGATCAACCACAACCTGGAGAAGTACCGCGAGGACCTCTGGCCCGCGGATACGCCTGCCCCTGGCAAGGGGGTCGAGATGTCCCGGGACGTGTGGCAGATCGGGGACGGGACCGGCCGCTTCCATCCCCGGTCCCACTACTGGCCCATGCATCTCGTGGAGACCGGGATCGTGCTCGGGGTCGCCGTCGTCGCCACGGGAGCGGCATTCTGGGTGCTTCGACGCCGTACGGGCTGAGAAGTGGAGTACGTGCGGGCCAGGCACGTGGACCCCGGGGAGCCGCCCCCCGATATCCCGCACGTCATGTCGCCGTAACCGGTCATTCAGACGGGCTTGCGACGCTCGGGCAATGAACCCCGTCGCGCCCGAGCCCTCGCCTCCGCCGGAGCACGAGCCCTCGTCCGTGAGGGAGAACGGAAGCCCGCACATCCCCGAACAGCTCCCGCCCGCCCTCTCCGACGCGCCCGTTTCGGCCCCGGCGCGGAAGAATGGGTTCATGAGTCAGCCCAACGCCAGCGCACAGGTCCAGCACCCGCAGCCGTCCGTCGGCTCCATAGCCGCGCACCGCCCGCACACGGTGGCCGCGAACGTCTCCGACCTGGAGCCCGACCTCGACGCCGACCTCGACGCGTACGAGGACACCGTGCAGGACGGCGTCCAACTTCCGCAGGGCAGGTTCCTCGACCGGGAGCGCAGCTGGCTCGCGTTCAACGAACGGGTCCTCGAACTCGCCGAGGATCCGAACACGCCCCTCCTCGAACGGGCGAATTTCCTGGCGATCTTCGCCAGCAACCTGGACGAGTTCTTCATGGTCCGCGTGGCCGGCCTGAAGCGCCGCATCCACACCGGCGTGGCCACCCGCTCCGCCTCCGGTCTGCAGCCCCGCGAGGTGCTGGAGATGATCTGGGCCCGCTCCCGCGAGCTCATGGCCCGGCACGCCGCCTGCTACCAGGAGGACGTGGCCCCCCAGCTCGCCGAGGAGGGCATCCACCTCGTCCGCTGGAGCGAGCTGACCGAGAAGGAGCAGGCCCGCCTCTTCACGCTCTTCCGCCACCAGATCTTCCCGGTGCTGACCCCGCTGGCGGTCGACCCCGCGCACCCCTTCCCGTACATCTCAGGCCTGTCGCTGAACCTGGCCGTGGTCGTGCGGAACCCGGTCTCCGGCCACCGCCACTTCGCGCGCGTCAAGGTCCCGCCGCTGCTCTCCCGCTTCCTGGAGGCCTCCCCGGACCGCTACGTCCCCATCGAGGACGTCATCGCGGCCCACCTGGAGGAACTGTTCCCGGGCATGGAGGTCCTGGAGCACCACACGTTCCGCGTCACCCGGAACGAGGACCTGGAGGTCGAGGAGGACGACACCGAGAGCCTGCTCCAGGCCCTGGAGAAGGAACTCATGCGGCGCCGCCTCGGACCGCCGGTGCGCCTGGAGGTCGAGGAGTCCATCGACCGGTACGTACTCGACCTGCTGGTACGGGAGTTGAAGATCACCGAGGCCGAGGTGTACCCGCTGCCGGGTCCCCTGGACCTCACCGGTCTCTTCGGCATCGGCAAGCTCGACCGGCCCGAGCTGAAGTTCCCGAAGTTCATCGCGGGCACCCACCGCGACCTCGCGGAGGTCGAGTCGGCGTCGGCGCCGGACATCTTCGCGGCGCTCAGGGAGCGGGACGTACTCCTCCACCACCCCTACGACTCCTTCTCCACCTCCGTCCAGGCCTTCCTGGAGCAGGCGGCCGAGGACCCGGACGTCCTCGCCATCAAGCAGACCCTGTACCGGACCTCCGGCGACTCCCCGATAGTCGACGCGCTCATCGAGGCCGCCGAGTCCGGCAAGCAGGTGCTGGTCCTGGTCGAGCTCAAGGCCCGCTTCGACGAGCAGGCCAACATCAAGTGGGCGAAGAAGCTGGAGGAGGCGGGCTGCCATGTGGTCTACGGCCTCGTCGGCCTGAAGACCCACTGCAAGCTCTCGCTGGTGGTGCGCCAGGAGAGCGAGACCCTCCGCCGCTACTGCCACGTCGGCACGGGCAACTACCACCCGAAGACCGCCCGGCTCTACGAGGACCTGGGACTTCTGACCGCGGACCCGCAGGTCGGCGCGGACCTCTCCGACCTCTTCAACCGGCTCTCCGGCTACTCCCGCCGCGAGACGTACCGCCGTCTCCTCGTCGCGCCCAAGTCCCTGCGCGACGGCCTGATCGCCCGGATCAACAAGGAGGTCCAGCACCACCGTGCCGGACGTCCCGCCTACGTCCGCATCAAGGTCAACTCCATGGTGGACGAGGCACTCATCGACTCCCTCTACCGCGCGTCCGAGGCGGGCGTGCCGGTGGACGTGTGGGTGCGCGGAATCTGCGCCGTACGACCGGGAGTCCCGGGCCTGTCCGAGAACATACGCGTACGGTCCGTCCTCGGCCGCTTCCTCGAACACTCCCGGGTCTTCGGCTTCGGCAACGGCGGCGAGCCCGAGGTGTGGATCGGCAGCGCCGACATGATGCACCGCAACCTCGACCGCCGTATCGAAGCCCTGGTCAGGATCACCGACCCCGCTCACCGGGCAGCCCTCAACCGGCTGTTCGAGACCGGCATGTCCGACACCACTTCCTCCTGGCACCTCGGTCCCGACGGCGACTGGACCCGGCACGCGACCGACGCCGACGGCCAGCCACTGCGCAACGTCCAGGAGATGCTCATAGACGCCCGGAGGCGCCGGCGTGGCACAGCAACACCTTGACCCCACGGCCGGACCCGTGGCCGGGGACACCCTGGAGGCCTATCTCCAGGCCCAGGCCACGGAGTTCCTCCGCGCGCTGCGCCAGCACCGCGAGACCGGCGGTGCAATGGCAACGGCGACGGCGGCCAACGGGACGGAGGAGGCCGTGGACGCGGCGCGCGCCCTGCGCCGCTCGGCCCGCCGCATCAGCGGCACGCTGCACACGTTCCGGCCGCTCCTCGACGAGGGCTGGTCGGAGGGCATGCGCCCCGAACTGGCCTGGCTGTCGGGGACGTTGGCCCGCGAGCACGCGTACGGGGCCCGGCTGGAACGGCTGTTGGCGGCCCTGCACCGCCTGTCGGGCTCTTCGGCGTTCCCGGCCCAGGCCTCGGATCCCACCACGCACCCCGGCACGCACCCCGGCGCCCGCGCCCAACTCCCTTCGGAGAAAGGCGCTTTGACCGTCGGGGCGGCCAAGGCGGGCGCCCTTCTGGAGCGCCAGCTGACGCTGGCCCGCACGCGCGCCCACTCCGCCGCGCTGCAAGCACTCGGCTCCTCCCGTTTCCACGCCGTCGCCGACAACGTCGCCGTCCTCGCCAGCGAGGTCCCGCTGACCGCGACCGCGTCCGTCACCGGCCTTGGGCCGATGGCCGCCGCCGCGGAGGAACGCCTCCGCGACGCCGTGGCCGGGCTGCCCCTGATCACCGCGGGCCACCCCTACAACGCGGAGGCCCTCGTCCACGGCCTCTCCGCCGACACGGCCCCGCAGCCCCAGGACTCCCCCTGGCACCAGGTGCGGCTGCTGCTGCGCCTGTACCGCTATGCGCGCGAGGTGCTGTTCGGCGACGAAGCCCCCGTGGACGTACGCCTGTTGACCTCGGGTCAGGCCCTGGACCGGCACCGCGACGCGGCCGAGGCGGCAGCGGCGGCGGCCTCCGCGGCCCGCACCCCGCGGATCGCCCCGGCGACGGCGTACGCGCTCGGGGTGCTGCACGCGGACCAGCGACACGAGGTGGAAGCGGCCAGGTTCGCGTTCCAGCGGGCCTGGCTGAGGGAGACGGTCGGCACTCCGTGACCCGCGGAGGCCCCGTACACGCGATGGGAGGCCCAGTGCACGCGACGAACCAAGACCCCGTGCTCGCGGCGGGCTGCGTACTGTGGCGCCGCTCGCCCTTCGACGGCGAACTGGAGATCTGCCTGGTCCACAGGCCGAAGTACGACGACTGGTCGCATCCGAAGGGCAAGCTGAAACGCGCCGAGGAAGCGCTCGCGGGCGCGATGCGCGAGGTGGAGGAGGAGACCGGCTACCGCTGCGCCACCGGACCCCGCCTCGCCACCCTCCACTACCTGGCCAACGACCGCCCCAAGCAGGTCAGTTACTGGGCGGCCGAGGCGACGGAGGGCCGCTTCGCCCCCAACCGCGAGGTCGACCGCATCCTCTGGCTCTCCCCGACGGGAGCCCGCCACCGCCTCACCCAGCCCCGCGACAAGGATCTCGTCGACGAACTGCTGGCCGTGCTGCGGCACGCGTAGCGCCGCGCGGCCTGCACATGCAGGGCGGCCTGTACATGCAGGGCGGCCTGTACGTGTGTGGCGGCCTGCACGTGTACGGCTGAGGGGACGGCTCAGGCCGGAGCCGTTGAGTGGGTCTCCGCGTCCGTGCGGGCCAGGCTGCGGGCTCGACGGGCCGGGCCTCTCCAGCCACAGGTGCAGCGGGCCAGGCAGAAACGGCCTTGGTCGACCGTCGTCGTGTGATGTTCGGGAGGGTTGCTCTGCTCCTGATGCGCCACGAGAACAACGGTACCCACCGCGGGTGAACACCACCCCGGGCCGGGTCCTCGCGTGACAACACCCCCCACCCGTCGTTAAGCGGACGACAGGAGGCCCGCGCGAGGACGGCCCGGCTGGGGGTTGGCAGGCGATGGTGGAGCGGCAACTGAGACTGCGGGGCGGCGCTGTCGCCCTGGCCGCCGCGACGGCGGGGCTGGTGGTCTGCGCCGCCGGTTGCTCGGGCCCCGGGGCCGCCGCCGAGGACGCGCGGGCCGCCGAGGACCCGGTCGGGATCCTCCACCGGAGCGCGGAGAACCTGGTCCGGGCGGGCAGTTCCAAGGCGCGTACGTCGATGGAGATGGCCACCGGCGGCACCCGCGTGACCATCCGGGGCGAGGGCGTCTACGACTACGGGGACCAGGTGGGCCGCCTCAAGGTGCTCCTCCCCCAGGACCCGGCCGGCGCCGACGAGCGCCGCCCGATCACCGAGCTCCTCGCGCCGGGCGCCCTCTACATGAAGAACCGCGGCGCGGGTGTCCCGGCCGACAAGTGGGTACGCGTCGACACGGCCACGCTCTCCGACGGGAACCTGGTCACCGGCGGCGCCACCGACCCGTTCGCCGCCGCGGAACTGCTGCGGGGCACGCGCGAGGCGACGTACGTGGGGAGGACGTCGGTCGCGGGCACCGCCGTACGGCACTACCGCGGCACCGCCGATCTCGGCGCGGCCGCGCGCGACGCCTCCCCCGGGGGCCGGGCGTCCCTGCGGGCGGCGGCGAAGGGCTTCGCCACGGCGACGGTCCCCTTCGACGTCTACCTCGACGACGAGGGGCGCATCCGCAAGGTCCGCCACCGCTTCAGTTTCGTGAACGGGCAGCAGAAAGGTACGGTCGCCGTCTCCTCGACGACCCTGCTGTACGACTTCGGAGCACCCGTCGACGTACGGCTGCCGGATGCGAAAGACATCTACGCCGGACGGATCGCCGAATAGGGAGGCCGGAATGTGCGGGGCCGGAAATGGTCCGTTGGTGCCATGCGCCGTCCGTGGGCCGCTCCCTACTCTAGGAAGTCGGTGACGGCAGGAAGAGGTGATGCACGTGGCTCCGGCGCGCGGTACGGCAGTTCAGGACCACGTGGCCCTCGCCGAGATCGAGCTGTGCGGCGACCTGATCATCGCCGCCTCGACCGCCCGCGAGGACCGGCTCAGCCCCGACCGCATCGACGAGGTCCTGAAGCTGGCCGAAGAGCGCTTCCTGGAAGAGCACGGCGAAAAGACCGATGGCTCAGCCTGACCGGCTAGCTCGCGCCCCACAAGGGGCGCGGGGAACTGCGCAATCTTTTGGCTTTAGGGGCGCGGGGAACTGCGCGACCAGCCCCGACGGACCCGCACCTAACACACCGCCCGCCCCCGGAGGGTCACGTACGCAGGAGCCGCCCGATCGCCTTCGTGGCCTCCTCCACCTTCGCGTCGATCTCGGTGCCGCCCTTGAGGGCCGCGTCCGCGACGCAGTGACGAAGGTGCTCTTCGAGGAGCTGCAGGGCGAACGACTGGAGCGCCTTGGTGGAGGCGGAGACCTGGGTGAGTATGTCGATGCAGTAGACGTCCTCGTCGACCATGCGCTGCAGGCCGCGGATCTGGCCCTCGATGCGCCGCAGCCGCTTGAGGTGCTCGTCCTTCTGCTTGTGGTAGCCGTGGATCCCGCGGTCGTGGTCGGTCACGATCTCCTGGGCCCCGGCCTCCCGCGCCTCCCCGGAGGGCACTGTGGCGCCGGCCTCGGTGGTCGTCATCGCGTCCTCCTGCTGACTGATACCCCTACCGGGTATATGGTAACGAACTTTGCTGGGTATAGGGCCCTTGGCCGACGTCCCCGAAGGACCCCGTGCTGATCACTGTGCCCGATGGGCGACACTGGTGGGCGGCCGGTTAGCCGTGGCCGAATGATGCGCCTAGCATCAGCCTGACCGAAACCGAAGCAATCCGAGGACCCCACGTGCGATTTCGTCTGACCCCCAGGGAGACGAGCTTCTACGACATGTTCGCCGCATCCGCGGACAACATCGTCACGGGCTCGAAGCTCCTGATGGAACTGCTCGGGGCGGACGCCTCCGGCAGGGCCGAGATCGCCGAGCGTATGCGGGCCGCGGAACACGCCGGTGACGACGCCACGCACGCGATCTTCCACCAGCTGAACTCCTCGTTCATCACGCCGTTCGACCGCGAGGACATCTACAACCTCGCCTCGTCCCTCGACGACATCATGGACTTCATGGAGGAGGCCGTCGACCTGGTCGTCCTCTACAACGTCGAGGATCTCCCCAAGGGCGTCGAACAGCAGATCGAGGTACTGGCGCGGGCGGCCGAGTTGACCGCCGAGGCCATGCCGAACCTGCGCACGATGGACAACCTCACCGAGTACTGGATCGAGGTCAACCGCCTGGAGAACCAGGCCGACCAGATCCACCGCAAGCTGCTGGCGATGCTCTTCAACGGCAAGTACGAAGCCATCGAGGTACTGAAGCTCAAGCAGATCGTGGACGTGCTGGAAGAGGCCGCCGACGCCTTCGAGCACGTGGCCAACACGGTGGAGACCATCGCGGTCAAGGAGTCCTGACCTTTTCATGGACACCTTCGCTTTGATCGTGACCATTGGTGTCGCGCTCGGATTCACCTATACCAACGGCTTCCACGACTCGGCCAACGCCATCGCCACCTCCGTGTCCACGCGCGCGCTGACGCCACGGGCGGCGCTCGCGATGGCCGCGGTGATGAACCTCGCCGGCGCGTTCCTCGGCAGCGGGGTCGCCAAGACCGTCAGTGAAGGCCTGATCGAGACACCGCACGGCAACAAGGGCATGTGGATCCTGTTCGCCGCGCTGGTGGGCGCGATCGTGTGGAACCTCGTCACCTGGTACTTCGGCCTCCCGTCCTCCTCCTCGCACGCGCTGTTCGGCGGCATGGTGGGGGCGGCGCTCGCGGGCGGGATCGGGGTCATCTGGTCCGGCGTCCTGGAGAAGGTCGTCATCCCGATGTTCATCTCGCCGATCGTCGGTCTGGTCTCCGGCTACCTGGTGATGTGCGCGATCCTGTGGATGTTCCGCAAGTCCAACCCGCACAAGGCCAAGCGCGGTTTCCGTATCGCGCAGACCGTGTCCGCGGCCGGTATGGCCCTCGGCCACGGCCTCCAGGACGCCCAGAAGACGATGGGCATCGTGGTGATGGCCCTGGTCATCGCAGACGTGGAGGACGCGGGCGATCCGATCCCGGTATGGGTCAAGATCGCGTGTGCCGTGATGCTGTCCCTGGGTACGTACGCGGGTGGCTGGCGCATCATGCGGACGCTCGGCCGCAAGATCATCGAGCTGGATCCGCCGCAGGGGTTCGCCGCGGAGACGACCGGTGCCTCGATCATGTTCACCTCGGCGTTCCTCTTCCACGCGCCCATCTCGACGACCCACGTCATCACCTCCGCCATCATGGGCGTCGGCGCCACCAAGCGCGTGAACGCCGTCCGCTGGGGCGTCGCCAAGAACATCATCCTCGGCTGGTTCATCACGATGCCGGCGGCCGCGCTGGTCGCCGCGGCGAGCTTCTGGGTCGTGAACCTGGCGTTCGTGTAGGAACGTTTCTCGCCCCCGCCGCCCCTACCCGTCCCGTCTCGGGGGCCGGCCCCCGAACCCCCGCTCCTCAAACGCCGGAGGGGCTGAATACATTGCGGCCCGGGCCGACACCTTCAGCCCGTCCGGCGTTTGAGGACGAGCGCGTCAGCGCGACAGCGGGGGTCTGGGGCGCAGCCCCCAGGGACGGGAAGGGAAGGGGCGGCGGGGGCGAGAGAAAAAGCCGACGGGCCCGCCCCCCAAAGCCAGGGGGCGGGCCCTATCGGACCCCGCGGTGGCACCGCCATGCAGCACCGCGGGGGGTCGGGAAAAGCGGAGCGCAACCGCTCAGCCGAAGCGCCCGGAGATGTAGTCCTCCGTGGCCTGAACGGACGGGTTGGAGAAGATCCGCTCCGTGTCGTCTATCTCGATGAGCCGCCCGGGCTGACCGACCGCGGAGAGGTTGAAGAACGCCGTCCGGTCGGACACCCGCGCCGCCTGCTGCATGTTGTGCGTCACGATGACGATCGTGAAGCGCTCCTTCAGCTCACCGATCAGGTCCTCGATGGCCAGCGTCGAGATGGGGTCGAGCGCCGAGCAGGGCTCGTCCATCAGCAGCACCTGCGGCTCGACCGCGATCGCCCGCGCGATGCACAGCCGCTGCTGCTGACCACCGGAAAGCCCGGACCCCGGCTTGTTCAGCCGGTCCTTGACCTCGTTCCAGAGGTTCGCGCCCTTGAGCGACTTCTCGACGACATCGCTCAGCTCGGACTTCTTGTAGGAGCCGTTGAGCTTCAGCCCGGCCGCCACGTTGTCGAAGATCGACATGGTCGGGAAGGGGTTCGGCCGCTGGAAGACCATGCCGATGGTGCGGCGCACGGCCACGGGGTCGACCCCGTGCCCGTACAGGTCCTCGTCGTCCAGGAGGACCTTGCCCTCGACCCGCCCGCCGGGCGTGACCTCGTGCATACGGTTCAGCGTGCGCAGGAACGTCGACTTGCCGCAGCCGGACGGACCGATGAAGGCCGTCACCGAGCGCGGCTCGACGGTCATCGAGATGTCTTCGATTGCCTTGTGGGCACTGTAGTAAGCGGTCAGCCCGCTCACGTCGATTCGCTTGGCCATGGGATCTACTTCTTTCGCGGGGGTAAGTCTGGTCGCTGTATGGCCGCGTCAGCGACCGGTCTTCGGGGCCTTCCAGCGGGCGATGCCGCGGGCCGCGAGGTTGAGGATCATGACGATGATGATCAGCACGAGTGCCGCGGCCCAGGCACGGTCGTAGGCCGGGGCGTTGCCCGCGCTCTGAGCGTACTGCTGGTAGATGTAGAGCGGCAGCGACGCCTGAGCACCCTCGAACGGGTTGTTGTTGATGAAGGGGCTGCCCCACACCAGCAGCAGTACGGGCGCGGTCTCACCGGCGATGCGCGCGACGGCGAGCATCACACCGGTGGTGATACCGCCGATGGACGTCGGCAGGACCACCTTGATGATCGTGCGCCACTTCGGGATGCCCAGGGCCAGCGAGGCCTCGCGCAGCTCGTTCGGTACGAGCTTGAGCATCTCCTCGGTGGAGCGGACCACGACCGGCATCATCAGGATGGCGAGAGCGAGCGATCCGGCGAACCCGAAGGGCTCCAGTTGCAGTTGGAGCATGATCGCCAGGATGAACAGACCCGCGACGATCGACGGGATGCCCGTCATGACGTCGACGAAGAAGGTGACCGTCTGGGCGAGCTTTCCGCGCCCGTACTCGACGAGGTAGACCGCCGTGAGCACACCGACCGGCACGGCCATCACCGTGGCGAGGCCGACCTGCTCCAGGGTTCCGATGATGGCGTGGTTGATACCACCGCCGACCTCCGAGTCCGCGACCACACCCATCGAGTGGCTCAGGAAGTAGAAGTCGAGCACCTTCACACCGCGGCTGACGGTCTCCCAGATGACGGAGGCCAGCGGGATGACGGCGAGGAGGAACGCGACCCAGACGAGGCTGGTGGCGAACCGGTCCTTGGCCTGCCGGCCGCCCTCGACCTTGACGCCGAGCCCGTAGCTGACCAGGACGAACAGCAGCGCGGCGATCAGCGCCCACTGGATGCTGCTCTCCAGCCCGGCCGCCGCGCTGATGCCGAGGCCCGCTCCCACGGAGCCCACGGCGACCGCCCACGGGGTCCAGCGGGGAAGGCGCGCGCCCTGAAGGTCGCTGCTGGGGCGCTGGTCCATGACGACGTTGCTCATGCGTTGGCCCCCGAGTACTCCTTGCGGCGAGCGATGATCGCACGGGCCGCGCCGTTGACCAGCAGGGTGATGACGAAGAGGACCAGACCGGAGGCGATCAGCGCGTCGCGGCCCGTCTCGGTGGCCTCACCGAACTTGCTGGCGATGTTCTGGGCGAAGGTGCCGCCGCCCGGGTCGAGCAGGCTGGTCTCGATCAGGAAGCTCGGCGAGAGCACCGTGGCGACGGCCATCGTCTCGCCGAGGGCGCGGCCGAGGCCCAGCATCGAGGCGGAGATGACGCCGGAGCGGCCGAAGGGCAGCACCGACATGCGGATGACCTCCCAGCGCGTGGCGCCGAGGGCGAGCGCGGCTTCCTGGTGCATCTGCGGGGCCTGGCGGAAGACCTCGCGGCTCACGTTGGTCACGATCGGCAGGATCATGATCGCGAGCAGGATGCCGACGGTGAACAGGGAGCGCGCGGGGCCGCCCTGCCAGTCGAAGAAGCCGGTCCAGCCGAAGTAGGAGTCAAGCCAGCCGAACAGACCGTTCATGTGCGGTACGAGGACGAGGGCGCCCCAGAGGCCGTACACGATGGACGGGACGGCGGCCAGCAGGTCGATCACGTAGCTGATCAGCCCGCCGAGCCTGCGCGGGGCGTAGTGCGTGACGAACAGCGCGATGCCCACGGAGACCGGGACCGCGATCACCATGGCGATGATCGAGGAGATGACCGTGCCGTAGGCGAGGACCGCGATACCGAACTTCGGCGGGTCGGCGTTGGCCTCCCACTCGAAGGCGGTGAGGAAGTTGGCCTCGTCCTCGGAGATGGCGAGAGCGGCACGGTAGGTGAGGAAGACCGCGATCGCGGCCATGATCACCAGGAGCAGGATGCCCGAGCCTCGCGAGAGACCGAGGAAGATCCGGTCTCCGGGGCGGGTGGCACCTCGCGCGGCGCGCTTCTCCTCGGTGGTCTGTGTGGTGGGGGGAGGGACTGGTGCGTCTTGAGTGGATATGTCCATGGAGTTCTCCGGTCTGCGGAACCCTTGGGTGCGGGCTCCAGGCGGCGGTGCACCGGACGGTGCGGCCCGCTCCGGTTGCCACCGGTGCGGGCCGCACGCTTGGGTCAGCTCAGGCCGGCGACGGTCGTGCGGACCTTCGTGATGATCTCTTCGGGCATCGGGGCGTAGCTGGCGTCCTTGAGGATGGCCTGCCCCTCCTCGCTGGCGACGTAGGTGAGGAAGGACTTGGTGGCGGCGAGGCTCTCCGCCTTGTTGCCCTTCTCGCACGCGATCTCGTACGTCACGAGGGTGATCGGGTACGCGCCCTCGGCGGTGGGCTTGTAGTTCAGCTCAAGGGCGAGGTCCTTGCCCTCGCCGACGACCTTGGCCTCGGCGATCGCCTTGGTGGCGTTGTCGACGGTGGCCTCGACGGGCGTGGCCGCACCGGTCTTGACGTGGACCGTCTGGGCCGACTTGGCGTACGAGAGCTCCATGTAGGAGATCGCGCCGGCGGTCTGGGTCACCTGCTGGGCGAGACCGGAGGAACCCGAGGCGGACTGGCCGCCCTTGGCCTGCCAGGCCTTGCCGCCCTCGTACTTCCAGTCCGAGGCGGCCGCGGCCTTCAGGTACTTGGTGAAGTTGTCCGTGGTGCCGGAGTCGTCCGAGCGGTGGAACGTCTGGATCTTGGTGCTGGGCAGCTTCGCGGCGGGGTTCAGCTTCTTGATCGCCTCGTCGTTCCAGGTCTTGATCTTGTCGTCGAAGATCTTGGCCAGCGTCGAGGCGTCCAGGACGAGGTCGTCCACACCCGGCAGGTTGTACGACACGGCGATCGGGCCGCCGACCATCGGCAGGTCGATGGCCTGGCTGTCCTTGCAGACCTCGCCGGACTTGGTGATCTCCTCGGAGTCCAGCGGGGAGTCCGAACCGGCGAAGGCGGTCTGGCCCTGGAGGAAGTTGGTGATACCGGCGCCGGAACCGTTCGGGTTGTAGTTGATCCGAACGTTCTTGCAGGAAGCCGTGTACTGCTTCACCCAGGCGTCGACCGCGTTCTTCTGCGCGGAGGAGCCGGCCGCGAGCAGCTCGCCCTTGGCGTCGTCACACTTGATGGCGCTGTTGGCCGCGGGCGCGCTCTCGTCGCCGCTGCCGCCGCCGGTGTCGTCGGAGCCGCACGCCGTCAGCGCCAGGGCGCCGGAGACGGCGACAGCACCGAGCGAAAGGGCGCGAAGCCGGTTCTTGCGCTGAAGCTTCACTTTCGGGAGTTCCTTCCAGGAGCCGCCGTGTACCGGCGGCGTGCGAGGTCGTGGTGCAGCCTCTCGTCCGCACGAGACTGCCGTCATACTGCGTATTACTGCTGCTATCAACTGATATCGACAGATACGTGAGCGGGTCTCTGCTCGCACCACGCACCGGGTAAGGCCGAAATTAGGCAGATCAGGTGAAGCGGCCAATGGCCGTGGGTGAACGGAGGGTGAACCCCTGCCGTCAGTGCGGTGAGGTCACGGAACGCTCACGGGGAGAACACGTGTGGGTCCCGACTACCGGAACCACCTCCTTCGGAAGGATCACTCCCCTCTTCCGGCCGCTTCTCACCCCTCCCGCCCCTCCTCTCACCCCTGCATCCGCCCCGTACGCACCGGCGTTCGCATGGCCGAAAACCGGCGTCCCAGAGCAGTCGCATACGCAATTCCCGGAGCCCGCCCGTGGAACCCGCCGGACTGTGGAACCCGCCGGACCGTGGACCCGTCTCGTTCCACGGGAGCAACAGGAGGCGCGTATGCGACGGCGTACGTTCATGGGTGGCGGCGCCGCACTCGCGGCGACGGCGGTTTCGGCCGCGTGCACCGGCGGCGCCGACGACACCGGCGGGGGTTCCGGACCGCGGGCGGGTGAGGAGGCCCGTACGTCCGGTACACCGCGGAAGACGACGAGCGCCACCGCCGCGGCCGGCCTCAAGGCCCTGGCGCGGGACCTCGACGGCCCCCTGGTCCGCCCGGGCGAGGCGAACTGGGCCGCGGCCCGCCAGCTCTACAACACCCGCTTCGACTCGCTCAGACCGACGGCCGTCGCGTACGTCGCCCACGCCGAGGACATCCGTACGACGCTCGCGTACGCCCGGGCCCACGCCGTCCCCGTCTCGATCCGCAACGGCGGCCACTCGTACGCGGGCTGGTCCTCGGGCGACGGCCGGCTGATCGTCGACATCTCGAAGCTGTCCGCGGTCCGGGCCTCCGGCGACGAGGCCGTGGTCGGCGCGGGCGCCAAGCTGATCGACGTCTACCGCGCGCTGGCGGCGAAGGGCGTCACGATCCCGGCCGGTTCCTGCCCGACGGTCGGCGTCTCGGGCCTGACACTGGGCGGCGGCCACGGCGTCGTGTCCCGTGCCTACGGCCTGACGTGCGACAGCCTCACCCGGGCGACGCTGCTGACGGCGGCCGGAAAGCAGCTCACCGCGAGCGCGACCGAGAACAAGGACCTCTTCTGGGCCCTGCGCGGCGCGGGCAACGGCAACTTCGGCGTCGTCACCGAGCTCCGCTTCAGGACCCACCCGGCCCCGCAGGGCGTCTCGGCGTTCATGTCCTGGCCGTGGTCCAGGGCCGCCGCCGTCCTCAGGGCCTGGCAGGAGTGGGGCCCCGACCAGCCCGACGAGATCTGGTCCTCGTGCCACTTCGAGAACGCGGCCGGCGGCACGCCCACGGTCTCCGTGGCGGCCTTCTCCCTGGGCACGTACGGCGAACTCCAGAACGCGGTGGACCGCCTGGCCGACCGCATCGGCGCCTCCGCCCGCAGCGTCTCCCTCAAGCGCCGCTCCTACGAGGAGTCGATGGAGGTGTACGCGGGCTGCTCGGCCTTCCCGGACGACGCCCAGTGCCACCTCCCGGGCGGGACACCGGGCCGCTCCCCCGAGGGCGCACTGGGCCGCGAAACCTACGCGGGCCGCTCGGACTTCTTCGACCGCTCGATCTCCGCGGCGGGCATCCAGACCCTGCTCTCCCAGATATCGGGGGTCCGGGGCGGCACGGGCAGCATCGCCCTGACCGCCCTGGGCGGCGCGATCAACAGAATCGACCCCACGGCAACGGCCTTCGTCCACCGCCGCTCCCGCATGCTGGCCCAGTACATCGCCGCCTGGCGCCCGGGAACCTCCGGCACCACATCCAACTCCTGGCTCACCCAGGCCCACACAGCGATGAAGCCGTACGCATCGGGCGCGGCCTACCAGAACTACACCGACCCAACCCTCAAGAACTGGCGCGAGGCGTACTACGGCGAGGCGGCCCCCCGCCTCAGGACACTGAAGACGAAGTACGACCCGGAGGACTTCTTCAAGTTCCCGCAGTCGCTGTAAGGCACGGGCCGGCTGGGGGCGACCCTTCAGGGGCGCGGGGAACGGCGCAGTCCTGTGGCCTTCAGGGGCGCGGGGAACGGCGCAATCTTTTGGCTTCTACCCCCACACCTACGCCGCGAGATCCCGCTCCTCCGCCTCAACCTCACTCCGAGCCCCAGGAATCACTTTCCCCCGCTCCCCGGCGGCGCCACCCGCCCGAACCAGCCACCCCACCCGGGGCGACCTCTCCACCGCGGCCACGACCGGCGTCAGCAAGGCCATCGCGAGCGGCGAAAGCAGCAGAGCCACCGCGGTCCCGAGCGCAAAGCCACCGATCACATCGGTCGGATAGTGCACGCCCATATAAACCCGGCAGAACCCGCCGAGCAGGGCCAGCACTATCCCCACGAGCCCGAACTTCCGATTCGCGACGAACAGCCCGACCCCCATCGCCATCATGAGAGTCGCGTGATCGCTCACGAACGAAAAGTCGCTCTTGCCACCGATAAGAACGTCCAGCCCGTCATGGTCGACAAAAGGCCGAGGCCGCTCCACAAATCCCCGTATCGGCACATTCACGAGTACGGCGATGCCGGCGGCGAGCGGCGCCCAGACCAGCGCGGCGACGGACGAGGCGGCGTCCTCCCCGCCCCGCTTCCGCACGGTGAGCCAGCACCAGAGCACCAGCATCACCATGGCGAGCAGGAGCCCCCACTCGCCCACGAACTCCATGACACGGTCGAACCAGTGCGGCGCGTCTTTGGCGAGACCATTGATGTCGTAGAGCAAGTCAACGTCAGGGTTCGAACCGGATTCGGCGAGTCCAGCCATGGTGCAACGGCCCCTTCGTCATCTTCTTACCGACGCACCCACCGGTACGCCGCGCCTCAACCCCCGTCATCGGCTACGAGAACAGGAACGCACACTCCCCTTCAATACGTTCCACCCTCCACCGAATGATCACTCAGACGTTATCGAAGAGAGATACATCGCCGCAGCTCAGGGGAGGGTTTCACACAGAGGTGGGCAACGCTTTCGCGCCATCTTCGGTGACCCGGGTCGCCCCGAAGTAGTCGGGGGTGTCGATCGGGTCGAACCGGATCACCGCACCCGCCCGGGGCGCGTTGATCATGTACCCACCGCCCACGTAGATCCCCACGTGCCGGATGGCCCGGGAGTTGGTGAGGTCGTCCGAGAAGAACACCAGATCCCCCGGCAGCAGCTCGTCCCGGCTCGGGTGCGGCCCGGCGTTGTACTGGTCGTTGGCGACCCGCGGCAGCGTGATCCCCACACTCTCGTACGAGGCCTTGGTCAGCCCCGAACAGTCAAAACGTCCGCCCTGGTCAGCGGTACCGTTCCCACCCCAGAGATACAGCGTCCCCAGTTTCTTCTGCGCGTAGTAAATGGCCCCGGCGGCTTGCTTGGAGGGGTCGACACGGGTGACCGGAGCGGCGAAGCTCTCCTCCAGCGTCGTGATGGTCTTCACGTAGTTCTGCGTTTCCTTGTACGGCGGTACGCCCCCGTACTTGATGACGGCGTACGCCCCCGCGTTGTACGCGGCGAGCATGTTCTTCGTCGGGTCGCCGGGCGCGTCCTTCACGTACTTCGCAAGTGTGCAGTCGTACTTCGCGGCCGATGGAATCGCGTCATTCGGATCCCATACGTCGCGGTCGCCGTCCCCGTCGCCGTCGATTCCGTGCGTTGCCCACGTTCCCGGGATGAATTGCGCTATCCCCTGCGCGGCGGCCGGGCTCTTGGCGTCGGGATTGAACCCGCTCTCCTGATACAGCTGTGCGGCGAGAAGTGCGGGATTGATGGCGGTGCACAGATTGCCCCACTTCTGCACGAGCGTCTGGTACGCGGCCGGTACGGCCCCTTTGGCCAGGCCACGGGCCCCCTGTCCCACGCCGTTGGCGAGGTTCCCGGCGACCATGTAGACCCCGACGACCAGCACCATGACGAAGCTGAGCCCCGCCCCCGCGGCGACGGTCACCACGATCCACGCCTTACGCACCGTCAACCGCCCTCCACAGCTCCGGAATCAGCCCACGTCAGTCTAGGAGCTTCCCACCCTGAAGCCGGTGCAACCGACGCTTTCGTAGTCGGTGGGGCTGCCGTTGACGTGGTAGAAGACGACGGTCCAGTCACCGGGGTCGTTGGCGACGGGGATCGCCTCCCAGGTCTCGCCCGCCACGTGTTCCTGGAAGTCGTCGGGGTACGTGAGCTCGATGTCTCCGCCGTCCTTCCAGTGGGTGTAGATGTCCACCGGCTTGCTGGTGTAGCCGATGCTCTTGTTCTCCGTGAGGACCTCGTTCGGCAGGCCCGTATCGGCGTCGATGTCGTGGGGCGACTTGACCCCCACCGACACGTAGTAGGGCTCGGGCCTCTTCTTCTCCAGTTCGGCGTACTTGAAGCGGAAGGAGATCTTCGCCCTCTCTCCGACCTCCGCGCCGTCGGGGCGGTCGGCGTCGACAGCGCTGTACTGGAGTTCCTTCGGCGCGCTGACCTGCCCGACCTGTACGCACTCGCCGCGGCCGTACGTCGCGTCGTTCGGGTCGTCCGAGGACTGCCAATGATCGCGGGAGACCTTGTTGTTCTCGATGTACGCGGGCACCTTCCGCGCTGCGGCGGTGCCGGACGCGGACGGCGAGGAGGACGACTCCCCGCTGTCCCGTTCCCCGCTCTCTTTCCCCTCCCCGCCGGGCAGCATCTGCCAGGCGACGACCGACGCGGCCACGAGCACCACGGCACCCGCGATCCCGGCCACCACGGGCACACGCCGTCTGCGGGCGGGTGCCGTCGAAGGCACGGCCGTCGGCACGTAACCCGGCCCGACAGTCGGCACGTAACCGGGCCCAACCGTGGGCCGATACGCGGGCGGGGTCGCCACCCCGTGCCCGGCGGGGACCAGCCCGGCGGCGACGGCCGCCGGGAGGTCGGGCGGCGCGGTGTCGCCGGTGCCGGCCAGCGGGCGGTAGAAGGGGTCGTCGGCGAGAGCGGCGGAGACCGAGCAACGGGCGATGACGGTGTCGAGACCGGGTCGCTCGGCGGGCTCCTTCGCGACGCACTCCCGGATCAGCGCGGCCAGCTCCGGCTCGATACCGGTCACGTCGATGTCCTCGTGCACGGCCCGGTAGGAGACGGCGTGCGCGTGCCCCGCCCCGAAGGGCGCCCTCCCGGTCGCCGCGTACGCGATCGTCGCGCCCAGCGCGAACACGTCCGCCGCCGAGCCCACCTGATTGTCCTTCAGCACCTCGGGGGCGGTGAAGCCGGGCGTGCCCGGGGCGAACCCGGTCTGGGTGAGCGCCGTGTCCGCCGTACCCCGCGCTATGCCGAAGTCGATGAGCAGCGGCCCCTGCGGGGAGAGAATCACGTTCTGCGGTTTGAGGTCCCGGTGCGTCACGCCGTACCCATGGACACTCGCCAGTGCTTCGGCAAGAGCCGCGAACAGCCGTCGCGCACTGTCCGCAGGGAACGGCCCCCGCTCGGCAACCGCCCCACCCAACGTCGGCCCCGACACATACTCCGTGGCGAGCCAGTACGGCGCGGCATCCAGCGACGAGTCGATGAGGTTCGCCGTGTACGCGCTCCGCACCGCCCGAGCCGTCTCCACCTCGCGCCGGAACCGCGCCAGTGCCTCCGGATGGTCGGTGATCTCGTCCCGGATGACCTTGATCGCCACAAGCCGCCCACCGGGCGACCGCCCGAGGTACACCTGCCCCATCCCACCCGCCCCCAGCCGGGCGAGCAATGTGTACGCGCCTATGTGGGCGGGATCCCGCTCTCTGAGTGCCTCCACCCAACTGACCTTTTCACACAGGTCACTTCGACGCCTCCCGGTACAACGCGGCGGCCTCGCCCCCCAGCACGACGCTGTACGACACGTCATCGGTGGCACCGCCCTGCTGGAACCCGCCCAGCACCCCCACGACCCGCCCCTCCGCGTCGATCCACGGACTCCCACTCGTGCCCCCGCTGTACCCCGGACACTCGATCCGCTGCTGACTGCCGCCGTACGCGGTGGAGATGTTCGTGCACCACACGGGCACTTCCCGCGCCCTGGGATACCCGACAACGGTGACGGCCCGCCCCACCGGACTCAGCCCCCGCCCGGCGACCAGCCGGTTACCCCCCACCACATCCTCGATCTCCTTCCCACCCCGGGAGACAATCCGAGCGAACGCCACATCACTGTCCTCGTCCTGCCGCCCCTTCCACCCGTCACCGACGTACGTCGTCGTCACGGCCCACTCCCCGTGGGGCGCTTTCCCTTCCCGATACCCGGGCACGAACTCGATGCCCCCGCTCCCGCCCCCGGTCAGACAGTGAGCAGCGGTGACGATCAGATCCCGCTGCTCGCTGTGCACGACGGAGGCGGTGCAGTAGTGGGCCCCACCCCTGACCAGCACTCCGACCCGCGCGCCCCCGGCACTCACAGGAGCCGTCGCCGTCACACCGAGCGGCTCAGGCGTACGCACCCGCCCATGCGCCGCCGCCACGGGAACCGACCCGGTGGCCAGCAGCGCGAAGGCAACGAGGAGGGGGAGACGGACGGGGCGCTTCATCGAAGGAAGCCTTGCCACGCGGGGTGAGAGGAATCCTCACCCCTGCCTGAGAATCCCGTATGAACCGGTCAGCGCCCCGACTCGGCACACTCGGCCCACAGCAGCTTCCCGCCCCGGTCCCCACCCAGCGCGTACGCACCCCACGTGTCCGCGCACGCCCGTACGAGGTGCAGCCCGCGCCCGTTCTCCGACGTGTCCGGCGGTACGGCCCCGGGGGCGTCGAAGCCCTGCGGGACGGTGGGGTCGGAGTCCCACACACCGATCCGCAGCCGCCCGGACTCGGCGGCGCGCAGCCGCAGGGCGTACGGACCGTTGGTGTGGAGATGGGCGTTGGTGAGCAGCTCGGCGGCGAGCAGCTCCGCCGTGGGAGCGAGTCGAGTGAGGCCGTGAGCGGCGAGGACGGTTCGCAGGGTCGCGCGGGCGATGCCGGGGGCGCGGGGATCGTGCGGGAGTTGAAGGGTGTAGGCCCAGGACGGGGATACGGTTGCCATCGGAAGTCTCCGATCACGGAGGGGAGTTGGACGGTTGCTCAGTGACCGCGGTCGCTCCGTCGAGCGGGGTACTTCTGAGCGGGGCGCCTGACAATCAAGGTAGCGGCAGGAGTTATATTCTTCACTCGATAACGGTGAAGAGTAAGTACAACCATCCGTGTGGGTGACTTACAGCACGGAAGATCGAGGAGCATCGCCGTGCGGACCAACCCGACAGGACGTCAACTCCGGCTCGGGGCCGAGCTGCGCAAGTTGCGCGAACAAGCAGGTCTCACATCAACGGCGGCCGCTCAACTCCTCGGAATGCCGCAAGCACAGGTCAGCAACATGGAGACCGGCCGGCTCGGCGTCAGTGCAGAGCGCGTGCGCCATTTGGCCCGCCAGTACGAGTGCTCAGACAAGGCCCTCGTGGAAGCCATCGCGGGGATGGTTGGAGGCCGCAAGCGCGGCTGGTGGGAGACGTACCGCGAGATCCTGCCCAGCCCGCTGCTCGACCTGGCCGAACTGGAGCACAACTCCCAGTCGTTCCGCACCACCCTCACTGCCCGCATCCCCGGCCTGCTCCAGACCGTCGACCATGCCCGTGAAATCTTCCGGCACGCGGTCACGGAGCTTTCCCCACCGGACATCGAGCACCGCGTCTCGTTCCGCATCAAGCGCCAGGCCGTGCTGTACCGGGACGACCCGACTCCGTACGAGGCGATCATTCACGAGGCAGCTCTGCGGATGAAGATCGGCGGGCCATCGGTGTCCCAACAGCAGCTCAAGCATCTGCTCGACGCGAGCGAGCGGGAGCACATCACCCTGCGCGCCATCACTTTCGACGTCGGCGCCTACCCCGGATCGGGCCAGTCCATCTTCTACGCGCACGGCCCAGTACCGGAGCTCGACACAGTGCACCTGGACCAGTCTCACGGCCTCACATTCCTGGACGCCCAGGCCCAACTGCGCAAGTACCGGAACCTCTTCGAGAAGTTGGACGCCGTCGCTCTCTCACCCGACAGGACCCGCGACCTCATCCACGCCGTGATCAACGACCTCTAAGGAACTCCCGTGACTCCGCACGCCTGGCAGAAGTCGTCCTACTGCTCCGAGGGCGACTCATGCATACACATGACCTCCACCGCTGAAGCCCTCCACCTCACCGAAAGCGGCGACCCCGCCCACTCCATACTCGGGGCCTCCCCCAAGGCCTTCGCCGCCCTCATCCACGTACTCAAAGAGAACCCGGCCCATGTCTGACATCCCCGCGAACCTCACCTGGGAACGCGCCGCCCCGCCGGAGGCAACCGGCCCGGGCCCCTGGATCGAGCTCGCCTTCGGTGACAACGACCTCGTCTACATCCGCGAGACCAGCGACCCGGCGACCGTCGTCACGACCACCCAGAAGAAGTGGGACGCCTTCGTACTCGGCGTACAGGCAGGCGAGTTCGACCACTTCGTGGAAGGCGTGGAAGGCCTGGAGGACGGGTCACCCTAGACCGACGTCAGTCCGACTCGGCACCGGCACCCGGGTCGACGTCCGCACCGGTGTACGCCGCAGTCGTCCGGTCCGCCCGCGCCCGTGCGACCCCCTCCGCCTCACCGTCGGAGACACTCGCCGCGTACCAGCTCTCGCTGCTCAGGGTCACGAACCGGAGGCCCTCCTCGGTGGCGAACCAGGCCATGGCCTCCTCGGGGTTCACGGCCTCGCCGGTGGCCAGGTGCAGGGTGAGGCCGATGAGGGCCATGTCCCAGCCGACGCCGACGGCCCCGGGGCCGAACTGGGCCCACTTCTCGTCGTCGTCGGGGGCGATGTGGTCGAGCTCGAAGCGCGTACCGCCGTCCTCCGCGGGGGTCAGCCGGAGCTCGATCCAGGTGACGTCCCCGTCGAACTCCCAGGTCGCGGTGAAGCCCCTCGGCGGATCGCAGCTCTCGACGGTGCCGTTGGCGTTGCCCTGCAGCTGGTACTTGCCGCCGACGCGGAGGTCGCCGGTGACGGGCAGGAACCAGCGCGGGACGCGCTCGGGGTTGGTGCAGGCGTCCCAGAGGTCCTCGACGGTCGAGTCGTACGTCTGGCTCAAGGTCACCACGTGTCCTTCGCCGGCCTCGATGACACGGCTGCCGACGCGGCGCCGCACGGCGTTGATCTGGTGGGTGACGTCGATCATGGCGTTCTCCTCTGCTGTACGGGTTCGTCGCCGCCGGTGCCGTCGGCGGACTCACGGAGCCGGCGCTCGCGCTTGCCCCGGGCCAGTTCGGTGGCCAGGGCGTCCAGGTGGGGGGTCCAGAAGTGCCGGAAGCGGGCCAGCCACGCGTCGATGTCGCGCAACGGGTCGGAGTTGACGGCGTAGAGCCGCCGGGTTCCCTCCGGCCGGACCGTGGCGAAGCCGTTCTCCCGCAGCACCTTCAGATGCTGCGAGACGCCCGGCTGCGATATGCCGAACTCCTCCCTGATGACCTCTGAGACGGCCCCGGAGCTCAGCTCGCCGTCGGCGAGCAGCTCAAGGATCCGGCGGCGTACGGGATCCCCGAGTACGTCGAATGCGTGCACGGCACCAACGTATCACCGCTCACTTATATAAGCGCAAGCAAATAGATGCACCGCTTGTCGTTCCTGTGAGTCGGGTCAAGCCACAGCCAGCCCCTTGCCATCGCACAGCCATTGATCAGTAAGGCGGGCGCCGGGTTCGGTAAGGCGGAAGTCAGGATTCCAGGACGCGCCTTGTTGTCACGTACTCAACAAGGGATGGTCATCCGCGGGCCGCTTGATCCTTTCGACCCAGGCCCTCCGCCGGGGACACCGCACCGGCGGCACCGCACCCGCACCGCTCCTGCCAACCACGCCCAGGAGGCTGTCCGTTGCGCACCGCAACTCCCCACATCACCCCGAACAGACGCTCCATACGCGGCAGATGGAGCCGCCTCGGATCCGCCGCCGTCGCCACCGCCACACTCGTCCTCGCCGGCCTCGGCGCCGCGGGCCAGGCGACCGCGGCCCCCGCCACCCCCTCCAAGTCCACCGCCGGCAAGGTCACATGGACCCGCGCCTGCGCCACGCCCGCCAAGGGCCGGATGGCCTGCAAGGCACTGCGCGTCACCGGCGGCACCACCGCCTTCCAGGAGGCAGAGGCGAAGGCCGACGGCGTCACGCCGAAGGCCGCTGACGCCTCCACCCCCTCCGGCTACGGCCCGAGCGACCTCCAGGGCGCGTACGGCCTGACGTCCGCCGCCTCCTCCAAGGGTTCCGGCGAGACGATCGCGATCGTGGACGCGTACGACGACCCGAACGCCGAGGCGGACCTCGCCAAGTACCGCTCGCACTACGGCCTTTCCTCCTGCACCACGGCCAACGGCTGCTTCAAGAAGGTCAGTCAGACCGGGTCCACGACCGCCCTCCCCACCGCCGACAGCGGCTGGGCCGAGGAGATCTCCCTCGACCTGGACATGGCGAGCGCCACCTGCCCGAACTGCGACATCCTGCTGGTCGAGGCCAAGTCGTCGTCCATGGCCAACCTCGGCACGGCCGTGAACAGGGCCGTCACACTCGGCGCGAAGTCCGTGTCCAACAGCTACGGCGGCGGCGAGTCGTCCTCCGACTCCTCCTACGACACCTCGTACTTCAAGCACCCGGGCGTCGCGATCACGGTCAGCGCGGGCGACAGCGGCTACGGCGCCGAGTACCCGGCGGCCTCCCAGTACGTGACCGCGGTCGGCGGCACCGCCCTCTCCTCCGACTCCTCCTCCCGCGGCTGGAGCGAGAAGGTCTGGTCGACCAGCAGCACCGAGGGAACCGGCTCGGGCTGCTCCTCGTACGACACGAAGCCGACCTGGCAGACGGACACGGGCTGCACCAAGCGAGCCGTCTCGGACGTCTCCGCGGTCGCCGACCCGGCGACCGGCGTCTCGGTCTACGACTCCTACGGCGTCACGGCCGGCTGGTACACCTTCGGCGGCACGAGCGCCTCGGCCCCGATCATCGCGGGCGTGTACGCCCTCGCCGGCACCCCCTCCACCGGCTCCTACCCGGCGAAGTTCCCGTACGCGGCGGCCGGCACGTCCGCCCTCAACGACGTGACCAGCGGCAGCAACGGCACCTGCACCACGAGCTACCTCTGCACGGCCACCTCGGGCTACGACGGCCCGACCGGCCTGGGCACACCCGAGGGACTCACGGCCTTCACCGGCTGACGGTCACTCAACCGAACGGAACCGGCGGGGGGGGGGGGGGGGGGCCCCCCCCCCCCCCCCCGCCCCCCCCGGGGCACCCCCCCCCCCCCCCCCCCCCCCCCCCCGGGCCCCCCCGGGTAACCCCAAACATATGGGGCCGTCGGTTGGTTAAAATT
>NZ_JBIRTJ010000006.1:458900-471283 GCF_044334695.1 Streptomyces sp. NPDC020747
GGTGTGCCCCGCCCGTCCCCCCGGGCCCCCGCCCCCCCCCCCGCCGGGGCGGGGGGGGGGGGGGGTGTTCCCCCCCCCCCCCCGCCGCCATGCCCCGCCGGTGACACCCCGCCACATCCCCACACCCCCACCCGGGATAGCCTTCCCCCAGCGCAAAACGGGCGGCGTCTACTCACCAGGAGACGTACGACCCGGAGAACATCGGCACGACGGACCGGCGCACATGGGACGGGGTCGGGCTCGATGGGCGGGCGGAGTCGGTCAACGCCCGGAGTGAGCCGGATAAGAGGGGCTAACGACGGAACCACACCTCAGGTTCCGGTTCGACTTCCGGTTCCACTTCATTGCCCGGCGTGACCTGCCGTGATACACAGAGTGACGATACGCCTTCTTGTATACCGACCCCCGCCCCCGCCAGGGCCCCGCGAGGGCCGGTGACAAGGGATCCGTACGAAACCCGCCAATCAATGACGCCAAGTCGACATGCGACAGCGTCATTGTCGGCGACAATGGCCCTGACCTCTGCGCAGAGTGGCAGGGGGTGCAGAACAACCCACAAGGGGCGGTGACTTACATGCTTTACGCAGCCGAAAAGGGCGACATCAACACCATCATCGGCGGGATTGCCCCGGACTGGGGCCCCTTCGGCAGCCTGGGCAACGAGGCGCGGGTAATGATCGAGGTCGTGATGGCGGTCGCCATCCTGCTGTGCCTCGGCATCGCGATCTGGGGCGCGGCGAAGCAACGCATCGGCGCGACGGCCCTCCGCGACACCTTCAGTGCCGAACAAGGCAAGGGCCTCATCGTCGCGGGTCTCACCGGGGTCTTCATCATCGGTTCCCTCGGCACTGTCTTCACCATCGTGTACGGCATGGCCGTCTAGGCGGCCCGCCGGCTCGGCGTCCTCAGACCCGGCCGGGCACACCCGGTCTCCCTCTACCCACCCGTCCGTCGTGCCCACCGGCTGAGGTTGCGTTTCCCTGATGTCGAGTCACCACACCGCGCCCGCGCCGAAGCCAGCGCGGCTACCGTCGTACTACGCGGTTCAGCAAGAGGTTGAGGGGGCGTACGCGGCATGAGTCTCGGCGACGAGCACGGAGCGCGCGGCGACGACGGCGGATACGGGGGCACCGGCCAGACCCGCACACGGCTCCCCGACAGTCCCGGTGACGTCTACGGCGGAGCACGACGCGGCGGCCGTTCGTCCTCCCGCAGCCTCGTCACGGTGGTGGGAGTCGTGGTGCTCCTGATCGCCGCCATCGCCTTCGCGAACCGTGGTGGCGGTGATTCCGGCTCGGACGAGTCGGGCGGCGACAAGACGAAATCGTCGCCGACGGCGGCCACCGGGGAGCGGCCCGTGGACACGAAGGCGGCCGGGATTCCGTCCGGGTACGCGCACAACGAGCAGGGTGCGCAGAGCGCGGCGGCCAACTACACGGTGGCGCTGGGCTCCGACGGCATGTTCAACACTGCCAAGCGGCACGAGATCGTGCAGGCGGTCGCCGATCCCGGCGCAGTGGATCAACTCCAGTCCGGGTTCGACGCGGACTACTCGGCGGACTTCCTGAAGAAGATCGGCCTCGACAAGGACGGCGCTGCGCCCTCAGGCACCACGTTCGTCAACCGGACGCTGCCGGTGGGCACCAAAGTCACCTCCCACAGCGCCGACGCGGCCACCGTCGAAGTCTGGTGCAACAGCCTCTTCGGGCTCACCGGGGACGCGTCCACCAACCCCGTGACCAACGGCTGGTTCACCGTGACCATGAAGCTGAACTGGGCCAGCGGCGACTGGAAGGTCCTGGAGACCAGCCAGAAGACCGGCCCAACCCCCGTCAACGGAGACAACCCCGTCTCCGGGACCGACGAGATCGGCAAGGCGGTCGAGGAGTTCGGAGGGTTCACGTATGCCCGGTAGCCCGCAGCGCGCGCTCAAGCTCACCGGCGTCGTAGCAGCCGTACAGACCACCGTCGTGCTGCTGGCCTCACAGGCGTACGCGGCTCCGACGCCAACACCAACGCCCTCGGACGATCCCTGCTCGCTGATCGCCGGCCCTGCCAAGGAGTACTGCGAACGCGGCAGCGCAGACAAGGGCGACACCACCCCGCCCGGCGTAGCCGACACCCTCGACCCCCTCGCCTCCCTGGCCAAGGGCTGCGCCAAAGCCGCCTCCTGGACCATCGACAAGCTCAGTGACGCCGTCCAGAACACGGCGACCGTCGACTTCACGAACACCACGTTCCTCCAGCAGTACGCGGTCGTCTTCGCCGCGTCGACGATCCTGACCCTCCTCCTGTGGCTGCTCGCGGTCGCCAAGCGGGCCGTGCGAGGCGTCCCCCTCAGCACGGCCATCGGCGAGGCGATCGGCTTCCTCTGGCTGACGGTGCTGGCCTCGGCCTTCACCCCTCTGATCCTCTACACCGTCGTGTCGGCGACCGACGGCATCGCCGAGGTCCTCGCCAAGACCACCGGCAACCAGACGGACACGTTCTTCGGCAACTTCTCCGGCGCCCTGAACAAGGGCACCGACATCGGCGGCGGCCCGATCATGCTGATCGTGGTGTCCCTCGTGTCGATCCTCGCCGCCGGCGTCCTGTGGCTGGAGCTCGTGATCCGCGCCGCGCTCCTCTACGTGGGCGCGCTCCTCGGCACCGTCGTCTACGCCGGCCTGGTCGACAAGAACCTCTGGGGCCACGTCCGCCGCTGGGCGGGCATCATGATCGCCGTCATCCTCGTGAAACCGGTGATCGTGATCGTGCTCGGCCTGGCCGGAGCCCTCTCCGCCGAGGACGGGCCCGACGCATTCTCCGCCGTCGTCTCCGGCCTCGCCATCATCCTGCTCGCCATCTTCGCGAGCGCGATGATCTACCGCTTCGTACCGGGCTTCGGCGACGAGATCGCCGGCTCCCGCAACAACCGCATCATGCAGGGCGCCGAAGGCAAGGCCGCGGCCGTCATCAGCTCGCCCGCCACCCTCGTCGCCCAGGGCATCAAGACCCACAGCGCCCGGGCCGACAACAACGGCGGAGGCGGCGGCGGTGCCCGCCCCTCCAACCCCGTCTCCGGCGGCGTCGCCGCCCACAGCTCCCGCGGCAACTCGGGCGGGGGCGGCGGCGGATCTGTCCCCTCCGCCGCACCCCCACCCCGCAGCAGCCCGGTGAACACCCCCCACGCAGGCAACACACGCAACAGCAGCAACAACCGCACGGGAGGTGAAGGGCGTTGACGACCGAGGCCCATGTGTCCCATCCGGTCACGCCCCGCCGGACATATCTGATCGGCCGCGCCCGGCCGAACGCGATCGTCGGCCGCAACCGCGAGTCCGGCGAGATCGCGCTGATCATCGTGGGCGCGTTCCTCGGCATGATGTCCGGTCTGATCGTCCCCGTGCTCTCCCTGCGCATCGTGTCCCTCGTGGGCTTCCCGATGCTGGCACTGGCCGCGGTCTACGTGCCGTACAAGCGGCGGACCTTCTACAAGTGGTTCGAGATCAACCGCAGTTACAAGCGCAGCCTGCGCCAGGGCACCGCCTACCGCAGCAAGGTCATGGAGTCCGGGACACGCGCCGACGGCCGCGAGGTCGAGGTCGGCCCCCCGCCCGGCATCGGACGGATCACCTGGCTCGCCGCGCCCTTCGGCCCGGACGAGATCGCCGTCCTCCTGCACGCCGACCGGAAAACCGTCACTGCGGCGATCGAGATCGAGGGCCCCGGCGTCGGCCTCCGCGACAGCGAGGACCAGGAAACCCTCGTCGACCGGTTCGGCACCCTCCTCAAGCACGTCGCGAACGGCGACGGCTTCGTCACCCGCCTCCAGATGCTCGCCCGTACGCTCCCCGCCGACCCGGACGCCCACGCCAAGGACGTCGTCGTACGCGGCGACGAGAAGGCCCCCGGCTGGCTGCAGCAGTCCTACGACCAGCTCCAGTCCATGGTGTCGACCAGCAGCGAGCAGCACCGCGCCTACCTCGTCGCCTGCATGCACTACTCCCGCGAACTCGCCGCCGAGGGCCACGCGATGGCCCGCGCCGCGCGCCCGCAGGGCGGCAGGAAGCTCGACCGCGACTCCGGACTCGCCGTCGTCATGGCCCGCGAGCTCACCGACATCTGCTCGCGCCTCCAGGAGGCCGACATCCGGGTGCGCCAGCCCCTCGGACAGGGCCGGCTCTCCTCCCTCGTTCATTCGATGTACGACCCGGACCACCCCATCGACCACATCCAGGCGATGACCAAGCGCAACGCCTGGCCGGCCGAGCTCGACGCCATGGAGCCCACCTACCTCCAGGCCAAGACCCGTGAGTCCTCCACCCGCGCCCCCTGGTGCCACTCCACGGCCTGGGTGAAGGAGTGGCCGATGACCCCGGTGGGCGTCAACTTCCTCGCCCCGCTGCTCGTCCACACCCCCGACGTGATCCGCACGGTCGCCGTCACGATGGACCTCGAACCCACCGAGGTCGCCATCGAGCGGATGCTCACCGAGAAGACGAACGACGACGCCGAGGCCAGCCGCCAGGCCAAGATGAACCGCACCGTCGACCCCCGCGACGTCGCCTCGCACAACCGCATGGACCAGCGCGGCGAGGACCTCGCGAGCGGCGCGGCCGGCGTCAACATCGTCGGCTACATCACCGTCTCGTCCCGCAACCCCGAAGCCCTCGCCCGCGACAAGCGGACGATAAGGGCCTCGGCCGGCAAGTCGTATCTGAAGCTGGAGTGGTGCGACCGCGAGCACCACCGCGCCTTCGTGAACACACTCCCGTTCGCCACCGGCATCCGAAGGTAGGGCTGAGTACTGATGCGGGATCCGCTGTCCGTCCTCACCGAGGCCTTCACGTCCTTCCTCTTCGGCAAGGTCGAGACGACCCGCCCACCGGTGCGCACCTCCACCGGCCAGGCCCAGGCCGTCTACCTGCCGACCGCCGCCCCCGGCCTCGGCGACTCCGGCGTCATCATCGGCCGCGAGGTCTACTCCGGGAAGGGCTACATCTACGACCCCTTCCAGCTGTACGGACAGCAGCTCCCGGCACCGCACTGGCTGGTCCTCGGCGAGTCCGGCAACGGCAAGTCGGCCCTGGAGAAGACGTACGTCCTAAGGCAGTTGAGGTTCAAGGACCGCCAGGTCGTCGTCCTCGACGCACAGGGCGAGGACGGCGACGGCGAGTGGAACCTCATCGCCCGCGAGCTGGGTATAACCCCCATCCGGCTCGACCCGACCGCCGCCCTGGACATGGGAATCCGGCTCAACCCGCTCGACCCCGCGATCACCACGACCGGCCAGCTCGCCCTGCTCCGGACGATCATCGAGGTCGCGATGGGGCACGGCCTGGACGAGCGCTCGGGCTTCGCCCTCAAGGTCGCGCACGCCTACGTCAACGAGACGATCGTCGAGCGCCAGCCCGTACTGACGGACATCGTCGAGCAACTGCGACACCCCGAACCGGAGTCGGCGGAGGCGATGAACGTCGCCATAGACGACGTACGGGCCTGGGGCCTGGACGTCGCCCTCGTCATCGACCGCCTCGTCGACGGTGACCTGCGCGGCATGTTCGACGGCCCGACGACCGTCGGCATCGACCTCGACGCGCCGCTCATCGTCTTCGACCTGTCCCACATCGACCGCAACTCCATCGCCATGCCGATCCTCATGGCGATCGTCGGCGTGTGGCTGGAGCACACGTGGATCCGCCCCGACCGGAGGAAGCGCATCTTCCTGGTCGAGGAGGCCTGGCACATCATCAACAGCCCGTTCGTGGCCCAGCTCTTCCAGCGCCTGCTGAAGTTCGGACGCCGCCTGGGTCTGTCGTTCGTGGCGGTGGTCCACCACTTGAGCGACGTGGTCGACGGAGCGGCGGCGAAGGAGGCCTCCGCGATCCTCAAGATGGCGTCCACACGGACGATCTACGCCCAGAAGGCGGATGAGGCGAGGTCGACCGGACGGGTGCTCGGCCTGCCCAGGTGGGCTGTGGAAATCATCCCCACCCTCACGCCCGGCATCGCGGTCTGGGACGTCAACGGCAACGTCCAAGTGGTCAAACACCTGATCACCGAGACCGAACGCCCCCTCGTCTTCACCGACCGCGCCATGACACAGTCGTCGGCCGACCACCTGACGGACGACGCCCTGCGGGCCGCCGAGCTGGAGGCGGAGGAACGCGCGGCGGCGTTCATGGAGCATCACCTGAGCGATGTCGACGACTCGTCCGAGTCCACGGTGGCGTAGAGGAGCGGCCCGAGATGAGACCGGACGAACGCGACCGCCACCGCGGCGGCGAAGGCGGCATCCCCGACGGACTCCTGATCGGTGTCCTGGCCTTCGTCCTCGGCATGACCGTCATGGTGTGGACGGCCACCGGCCTGGCCGGCCTCTTCACCCACGGCTCCTGGCCCTCCGAGGTCACCTTCCGCCGTACGCCCCTGGCCATGCGCCAACTCGTCGCGGCCCCCCACGACATCGCGGCCGCCTGGCCGGAGACCCCGGACACGCAACTCTCCGGGTACGGGCTCTTCTGGGGCCTGCTCATCGGCCAGCTGATGGTCCTGCTGGTCCTGACGGTGTTCGTGATGGGGACGGCTGCGAGGTGGCGGGCGGGGAGAGCGAGACGCAGGGCGCTCGCCGCGACCGCGTCCGCCATGCCGGAGCCCGCTCCCGAGCCGGAGGCAAAGGCACAACCGCAGCGACAACCACAGCCACAGCCACAGCCTGAGAGTGTGCCTCGTGAGGTCGCTCCGCGACCCGCGGTGGAGCGGGTGTCGGCGGCCGAGCCTGTCCATGCGGCGGAGCCGCCGCTGGAGTCGGTTCCCTCGGTGGCCGACGGTAATCGGGTGGGTGGGTGGGAAAGCATCCGCGCCGAAGGCGCGGGGTCGGTAGGCGTACCCACACCGCGAGGCCCGGTCATCCTCGGCCCGCCCGAGACCCGCCACCCCCTCGCCGTCCAGGCGATCCGGGACGCGGACGGCCCGGCCCTCGTCATCACCTCCAACCCCACCCTCTGGTCGGACACGAAGGACGCCCGCGCGAAACTGGGCCCCGTCCTCCTCTACGACCCCTCCCACCTCTGCGACACCCCGGCCCGCCTCCACTGGTCCCCCTCCGCCGGCTGCGAGAACAAGGACACCGCCAAGGCCCGCGCGGCAGCGCTCCTCGCCCCGGTCCGCCCCACCGCGAAGATCGACCAGACCGTCGCCGACACCGCGGAAACCCTCCTGCGCAGCTACCTCCACGCCGCCGCGGTCGACGGCCGCACCATCCGCCACGTCCACCGCTGGGCCCAGGGCACCCAGGTCCAGGAAGCCGTACGCATCCTCCGTACGAACCCCAAGGCCGCCGCCGGTTCCGCGGGCGAACTCGAAGCGACCCTCACCTCGCACCCCGAACGCCGGGACATCGCCCAGGAGTTGACGGCTCGCGCCCTGTCCGCCCTGTTCACGGTGAATGTCCGCGAAGCCTGCACCCCGAACCGAACCGACACCCTCACCCTGGATTCCTTCGCCGACGAAGGGGGCACGCTCTATGTGGTCGGTGAACCCATCGAGGACCCCAGGGCGAATCCCGGCGCGATGCCCCTGCTGACGGCCCTCGCCTCAAGCGTGGTCGAGCGCGGCCGGCGCATGGCCGAACGGTCATCCTCCGGTCGCCTCGACCCACCACTCACCCTCGTCCTGGACGACGTGGCGGCGGTGGCCCCCCTCCCCCAGCTCCCGGACCTCCTGTCCGCGAGCGGAGGCACGGGCCCGGACCGGGGCCTCCCCGTCCTGGCCCTCCTCCGCTCCCGCGAACAGGCCCGCTCCCGCTGGCCCCACCACGAACTACCGGTTTAGGTCCCCGTGCAGGTCCCGGCTCCCTAGGGCCGCTCGAACACGAACTCCAGCTCCCGCGCGCCCGGATCCCCGGGCACCGGAGCGCTCTCCCCCGTGGGCACGAACCCGAACCTCCGGTAGAAGGCCTCTGCCCGCCCGTTCCGCTCGTCCACGAACAGCCGCACCCGCTCCACCCCGGCGACCTCCCACGCCCACTCCAGGGCGTACGCGAAGAGCCGCTCGGTGAGCCCCCGCCCCCGCACCTCGGGCCGGACATAGACGCCCACGAGATGCCCCTGCCGTACGTCGATCACATCCCCGAACGCGCCGACCTCCCCGGCCTCTTCGACCAGCACGACCACCGACCCGACCCACCGCCCGTCGGGCGCCACGGCCACCACCTGCTGCCGCTCACGCACACCCTCGGCGGCCCCGGCCGCCCGCTCCCGCCAGAAGCCGTCGGGCCGGACCACGGCAGCCTCGTACGTCTCCAGAAACGCGAGGTGCGCCACCGGATCCCGCAGCGCGGCCAGCCGCAGCTCCTTCGCCGCGGGCCACTCGTCGGCACGTACCGAACGCACCACATGGTCCGTTGAGGCATCAGGACGGTCTTCGGAACGAACATCGGGGCTCATGAGGGTCACCGTAATACCGGGGTACTACACCCTTCACCTCATATCCCGCCGTCGTCCGACGCGCCGGCCACCCGCCCGGCCGACCATCGAAGACATGATCACAGCCTCCGAACTGACCAAACGCTACGGCGGCAAGCCCGCCGAATACGCCGTCTCCGACCTCACCTTCACGGTCCGCCCCGGCACGGTCACCGGCTTCCTCGGCCCCAACGGCGCCGGCAAGTCCACGACCATGCGGATGATCCTCGGCCTGGACGCCCCGACGCGCGGCACCGCCACGGTCGGCGACCACGCGTACGCCGACCACCCCGCGCCCCTCCACGAGGTCGGCGCACTCCTGGAGGCCCGCTCGGTCCACCCGGGCCGCACGGCCCACCACCACCTGGTCGCCCTCGCCCTCACCCACGGCATCCCCAGGAGCCGCGTCGACCACGTCCTGGACCTCACCGGCCTGACCGACGTGGCGGGACGGCGGGTCAAGGGCTTCTCCCTCGGCATGGGCCAACGCCTCGGCATCGCCGCCGCGTTGCTCGGCGACCCGGCCACCGTGATCCTCGACGAACCGGTCAACGGCCTCGACCCCGAGGGCGTCCTGTGGATCCGCAACCTCCTCAAGTCCCTTGCCGCGGAGGGCCGTACGGTCTTCGTCTCCTCCCACCTGATGAGCGAGATGGCCCTCACCGCCGAGCACCTGATCATCATCGGCAGGGGCCGCCTGCTGGCCGACACGACGGTCGACACGTTCGTACGCGAATCGGGCGCGGGCACGGTCAAGGTCGTCACCCCGGAAGCGGGCCGGCTCGCCCAACTCCTCGCCGCCCCAGGCGTGGACGTCACCAGCTCCACCCTCGGCATCCTCGAAGTCCAGGGCACGGACGCCGAACACATCGGCCGTACCGCCGCAGCCCACGGCATCCCCCTCTTCGAACTCACCCTGCACGCCGCGTCGTTGGAGGAGGCCTTCATGGACCTGACCCGCGACTCCCTGGAGTACACAGCCCACTTGGAGCCGGCATGACCACCCTCGCCCTCACCCCGTCCCGCATCCTGCGCTCCGAATGGCACAAGCTGTGGACCCTGCGCTCGACCTGGATCACTCTGGCGATCACGAGCGCCCTGACCATCGGCTTCGGCCTCGCGATCGGCGCGACCTACGAGACCGGCGGCGGCGACGGGGACGTCGACACCGTTCTCCTGGTCCTGATCGGCATGCAGTTCACGACGATCATCATCGGTGTCCTGGGCGTCCTGGTGACAGCGGGCGAGTACTCGACGGGCATGATCCGCTCCACCATGACAGCGGTCCCCCGCCGCCTTCCCGTGCTGTGGTCCAAGGCCGCGGTCCTGGGCACGGTCGCCTTCGTCCTCATCCTCGCCACGAACTTCGTCACGTTCACACTCGCCCAGGCCTTCCTCTCCGGCACGGACCAGGAAGCCTCCCTGAGCGACCCGGGCATTGTCCGCGCCCTCGTCGGCAACGCGGCCGGCCTCGCCCTCGTCGGCGTCATGGCCCTGTCCCTCGGCGCACTGATCCGCTCGGTCCCCGGCAGCATCGGCGCGCTGATCGGCGGCGTCCTGATCCTTCCGGAGATCATCGCCTCACTTCCGTACGACGTCATCGCCGACGCCGGCCGCTACTTCCCCACCAAGTCCCTCGACGCCCTCACCACCGCCCACACCACGGCGGACATGGCCTCACCGGGCGCGTCCCTGCTCGCACTCTCACTCTGGACACTCGCCACCCTCACGGCAGCCTCACTGCTCCTGAAGCGACGAGACGTATGACCGGACCAATGACGGGACGAACGGCCGCACCGCGTACGAGGATGAGTCCGTGACACGCGAACAGGACTGGCAGGGCGAGTGGTCGCCGAACGGGCAGCCGCTCACCCGCCAGTTCCACCGCGTCGTCCAGTGGGCACGCGCCCTCGACCGACGCCGCCCGTGGGTGTGGGACGGCCTGGTGACGGGCTTCTTCGTGATCGCGGCAGTCACCGACATCCAGAGCGAGGGCTGGCGGAACGTCACCGGGAACCTCCACACGCCGGTCTGGCTTCTCTGGACGATCTCGCTCGGCTTCTCCGTCCCCCTGTTCTGGCGCCGCAAGCACCCGTGGGCGATCCTCCTGGGCATGGCGCCGATCGCCCTCGTCAACGCATGGACGGGTGCCCTGCTGCAGGCGTCCCTCCTCCTTCTCATCGTCCTGTTCAACGTCGCGCTGCGGACCCGGCTCCGTACCCTCCTGTGGTCGTACGGCCTGGTGATGGCCCCCTTCTTGGTGACCGCGTTCCGCTACCCCGCCGAGCAGGGCCCGGAGCAGAACATCTTCCCCGCCGCGATGAGCCTCGCCCTGTCGGCGCTCGGCGGCATCGCGGTCCGCACCCGCCAGGAGTACCTGGCCTCCCTCTTCGAACGCGCTCGCCAACTGGTGGTCGAACGCGACCAACAGGCCCAGCTCGCCGCCGCCGCCGAACGCACCCGCATAGCCCGCGAGATGCACGACATCATCGGCCACAACCTGTCGGTCATCACCAGCCTCGCGGACGGCGGTTCGTACGCGGCCGCCAAGAACCCCGAACGCGCGGCCCAGGCCCTCACCGCCATCGGCACCACCAGCCGCCAGGCCCTGGGCGAACTCCGCCGCCTCCTGGACGTACTACGCACGGATCCCCCAGGACCAGAGCCGCCGGGAGCCGAACCCCTGGGACTTGCCCGGGGACTCGCCCCCCCGGGAGTCGAGATGGCCCCCCAGCCGTCCCTCACCGACCTCGACCACCTCATCGACGGCGTACGTTCCGCCGGCGTCCCCGTCCGCACCACCATCCACGGCCAGGCCACCGCCCTCCCCCGGGCCGCCAACTCACCGTCTACCGAGTCATCCAGGAAGCCCTGACGAACACCCTCAAGCACGGCGGCCCCGACGCGACCTCGACAGTCTCGGTGTCATACGGAGACGGCGGCGCCGTATCCGCGACGGTGACCGACACCGGCCGCGGAGGCACAGCCCAGAGCAACGGCGCCGGGGGCCGCGGCCTCATCGGAATGCGCGAACGAACTGCCTTGTACGGCGGCACACTTGAGTCCGGCCCGCTCCCGGACCACGGCTGGCACGTCCACCTTCACCTACCGGAGGAAACCCCGCAGTGACCACCGTGCTCATCGTCGACGACCAGCCGCTGCAACGCCTGGGCTTCCGCATGCTCCTGGAGAGCCAGGACGACATGGCGGTCGTGGGCGAAGCGTCCAACGGCAGCGAGGCGACCCGCATGACGGCCGAACTCCACCCGGACGTCGCCCTGATGGACATCCGCATGCCCGGCCTCGACGGCATCGAGGCGACCCGCCGCATCGTCTCCTCCGGAGACCGCACCCGCGTCCTCATCCTCACCACGTTCGACCTGGACGAGTACGCGTACGCCGGCCTGCGGGCCGGCGCCTCCGGCTTCCTCATCAAGGACGCCCAGCCCGAGGAACTCCTCGCCGGCATCCGCGCGGTGGCCACGGGCGACGCGGTCGTCGCCCCGAGCCTCACCCGCCGCCTTCTCGACACCTACGCCGAGCGCCTCCCCACTCCGGGCCCGGAAACAACCCCCGGCCAGGACCCACGCCTCGTCTCCCTCACGGACCGCGAACGCGAAATCCTGACGGTCATCGGCCAGGGCTGGACGAACACAGAGATATCCGCCCGCCTCCATCTCGCCGAATCGACGGTGAAGACCCACGTGAGCCGCATCCTCGCGAAGACAGGCTCCCGGGACCGCATCCAAGCGGTAATCCTGGCGTACGACACAAGGCTGGTGGAGCCGTCCTGAAAAGGACCAGGGAAGGGCACTTCCATAAAGAGCCTAAAGAGCCCCCAAACGCAAGAAAGCCCCCGCACCGAAGTGCGGGGGCTTTCTCATCAAAATTTGTTCGGCGGTGTCCTACTCTCCCACAGGGTCCCCCCTGCAGTAC
>NZ_JBIRTJ010000007.1:0-458283 GCF_044334695.1 Streptomyces sp. NPDC020747
CGACAAGTCGCCCGAGAGCTACCTCGCCGGCCTCCACCTCCGTGCCTCAATGATCTGGATCAACGACCTACTGAAGGCAACTGGCTGATCACAACCTCACACAGGCCCTAGGGCCCTTCTGATGGATCTCCGCGGCGTCGCGACGCCCGGCACGCACGCTCGCCGCACGGCGCGAAGGGCCAAGTGGCTCCGCCACATGACCCTCCACACCGCACGCCGATCGCACGCACCGACCGCCGCTCCTTCTCCCACGGAGATCCATCAGAAGGGCCCTAGCAGCAGCGGTTCATTACAGGAATGCTCGTGACCGCACGAAACCTTCACCATGAGCACCTCAGGTCCGCTTCAAGTCGTTTCCTGCGGCACACACCCCTCCAGCGGTACCCGAGGCGAGTGGCAAACCAACACCTGGGCTCACGCGAAGTGCCCTTGGGGATGCCCCGACGTGCACTTCGCTCTCGGAAGACAGGGTGCTGACGTCTCAGGTTGTGTGAAGGCGCGGGCAGAGGATCCTTATCCCGAGCGAACACCCCACTCATACAGGCGATAAGGTCGTCCCCGCAGTAGGACCGCTGCGTGTTCACGCTACAACGCACCGCACCAGCGACGCCCATCAATGACCGACGAAGGACCTGAAGTCAATCACTCCTCGGCCTCATGGCCGGGGCGTGTCCCTCAGTTGAGGTTACGCCCACGTTTGACCAGCCCCAGTCATCGCCGCAAGGAGGTGCATCCGATGACTACGTTCAGTTCATGTAAGAAGACCCACCACGCTGTGCTTCCTCAGCAGCGCGCTCTGGAATCCGCAGGAGCAGACACCCCCGGAAGTAGGGACGAAACGGCCTGCGGACTCCCGGCAACCGAGCCGGGTACAGGTTCTGAACATGGGCGAGGGGAGATCCTGCTGGAGGGCACCCATCCCGCAGGACGTCACCCCGACCCCGCTTCGGCGGGGGAGGGCGCGGCCCGTGAGGGCCACCCCACGGTGTTCGTCCTGGACAAACACCACCAACCACTCATGCCCTGCACACCTGTCCGCGCCCGCAAACTGTTGAGGCAGGGCCGGGCAGTCGTGCACCGGCACACCCCTTTCGTCATCCGCCTCAAGGACCGAACCGCCTCCGCCTCCGAAGTCGAGAGCGTGGAACTAGGTATCGACCCAGGCAGCAGATTTACCGGAATCGCGGTGTTTCGCACGGTCGAGGAGTCCGAAGGAACCGCCCGCCATGGTCTGTTCGCAGTCGAACTATCCCACCGAGGCGTAGCTATTCGAGACAAGCTCACGTCCCGAGCCGCGCTACGCCGGGGGCGGAGAGGGCGGAACCTGCGCTACCGGGCTCCGCGCTTCAACAACCGCACCCGGCCGGAAGGCTGGCTCGCGCCGTCCCTCCAGCACCGGGTGGACACCACTACAGCGTGGGTGGACAGACTCGCCCGCTGGGCCCCTATACGCACCGTGCACGTAGAGCGCGTCGCCTTCGACACCCATGCCATGAGTGCGGGCAAGCCTCTGTCCGGTGCGGAATATCAGCACGGGACTCTGCAGGGGATGGAGCTGCGCGAGTACCTGTTGGCGAAGTGGAACCGCACTTGCGCCTACTGCGGTGCGACAGGCGTCCCACTCAACATCGAACACGTCCATCCCAGATCTCGGGGCGGCTCCGACCGGCTCTCCAATCTCGTCCTCGCCTGCGTTCCCTGCAACGAGAGGAAGGGCAACAAGCTGGTGGAGGACTTCCTTGAAAAAAGGCCTGCCCTGCTAGCGAAGATCCTTCGGCAGATGAAGGCCCCGCTGCAGGACGCCGCGGCGATGAACGCAACTCGCTGTGCGCTCGTCCGCATGCTCGAGTCCACCCACCGAGACGTGCGGTCGGCCTCCGGTGGCCGCACCAGGTGGAACCGTCGGCGCACCACAACGCTCAAGTCCCACACCTTGGATGCTCTGTGCGTCGGGGTCCTCGAAAGCGTCGCACATCACCCGGCCAAGGTCCTCGTTGTGACCGCGACCGGACGCGGAACCTACCGCCGCACCGCCCCCGACCGGTACGGGTTCCCCCGCCTCACCATGCCCCGCACCAAACAGCACTTCGGCTACGCCACCGGCGACCTCGTGCGGGCGAGCGTCCCGACGGGCAAGAAACAGGGCATCCACACCGGCCGTGTCGCCGTCCGCGCCACCGGCGACTTCAATATCAAGACCTGCCACGGACTCGTGCAGGGCGTTCACCACCGGCATATCCGCCTGCTCCAACGAGCCGACGGCTACGCCTACACCAGCCGAATGGAGACCACACATGCTTGACCCGCACCGCACCGGGACTTCCTCGGGAGGCGTACGGTGAATATCCGCTCCCTCACTCGAGGCGACGGCGTGGTGATCGGAGCAGCGGTACTGCTGTTGATCGCGTCGTTCCTCGACATTTACTCGATCGACGGGGCCAGCGACAGCGCCGAAATTCCCAACGCCTGGGGAAGTGGCCCGCTCCTCCTGAGCGTCACCTTCGCCGGCCTCATCGGCGCCGCGCTGATCGTCGTCGCCCGTGGCCTGCCGCAGCTGCCGAAGGTCGCCGGTCTCGACCTCGGCCAGTTCGGCATCGCCTTCACGGTGTTCGCCGCCTGGAGCGCGCTCGGGAACATCTTCGACCCGGCCGGCGGCTTCGACAACAACGGCGGTCTCAGCAACTTCGGGGCGGGCACCGGTCTCATCCTCAGCCTGGTCGCCACCCTGGCCCTCGCCGGTGCCGCGGTCGCCACCCCCCTCGTCCCGGCTCTCAAGGGCCCCCTCCTCCCCGCCCCCAAGCCGGCCGCCCCGCAGCCGTACGGCGGTCAGCCGCCGGGTGGTTACGGCTACCCGGGCGCCGGTGCCCCGCAGCCCGGCCAGCCCTACGGCGGTCAGCCGCAGCCGGGTCAGCCCGGTCAGCCGTTCGGCACGCAGCCTCAGCCGCAGCAGGCGCAGGCCCCGCAGGGGCAGCCGCCCGCCGGGGAGTTCTCGCCGTTCTGGTTCGCCGTGCCGGTGGCGCGTCCGCTGTTCGCGGAGGACGGTTCGCCGACGCCGATCGCCGAACTGGCGCCGGGCACCTGGTACCTGGCCGTCGAGCAGCGCGGCCCCAGCCTGGTGGCGCAGACGCAGGACGGCCGCCGCGGTGTTCTGCAGGACACGTCCGGGATCCAGCGCGGCTGACGCACACCGCCGCCGGTCTCCGCCACGGCCCTCCACCCTCACGAGCTCTTCGGCGCTCTTCCGGGTGGGGGGCCGTTCGGCGTACAGTCGCCGGGGTATCCGGCATCTGACGACCCGTCAGGAGTGGTGTGCATGCGGCTAGGACTCGCTCTCGGCTACTGGGGACGCGGTCCCTCGGCGGACCATGTGCCTCTCGCCCAGGAGGCGGAGCGGCTCGGTTACGACTCCGTGTGGACCGCCGAGTCCTGGGGCTCCGACGTCTTCACGCCGCTCACCTGGATCGCCGCGCAGACCTCAAGGATCAAGCTGGGTACGGCGATCGCCCAGATGGCCGCCCGCTCCCCCACCACGACCGCGATGCACGCGCTCACGCTCGACCATCTCTCGGGCGGCCGCGTGATGCTCGGCCTCGGCCTGTCGGGTCCGCAGGTCGTCGAGGGCTGGTACGGGCGTCCGTTCCCCAGGTCACCGCTCACCGCGACCCGGGAGTACGTCGATGTCGTACGTCAGGTCCTCAGGCGCGAGGCGCCCGTGGAGCTGGACGGGCGGTTCCACTCGCATCCGTACCGGGGCGAGGACGGGACGGGCATCGGCAAGGCTCTCAAGCCGATCACGCATCCGCTGCGCGCCGAACTGCCCGTCCTGCTCGGCGCCGAGGGGCCGAAGAACATCGCGCAGACCACCCGGATCGCGGACGGCTGGCTGCCGCTGTACTGGTCGCCGATGCGGACGGACGTGTACGAGGCCTCCCTCGAAGCCGCTCCCGAGGGCTTCCTCGTCGCGCCCATGGCCCGGGCGAAGGTCTGTGACGACGTCGCCGAGGGGCTGCTGCCCGTGAAGGCGATGCTCGGCTTCTACATCGGGGGCATGGGGCACGCAGCACGCAACTTCCACGCCGACCTGATGGCGCGGATGGGCTTCGAGGAGGAGGCCCGCCGTATCCAGGAGCTGTTCCTGGCGGGCCGTCGCGAGGAGGCCGTACTCGCCGTGCCGGACGCCTTCGCCGACGAGATCTCGCTCGTCGGCCCGCGCGAACGGATCGCGGAGCGGCTGGAGTTGTGGCGCAAGGGCCCGGTGACGGACCTGCTGGTGCTGTCCCCGGACCGGCTCACCCTGCGCACCCTGGCCGAACTCAACTCCTAGCGCGTCCAACGCGACCGAAGGGACCGGCAACTCCCCACCCCACGGCGGCCGTCAGCGGAATATGGCGATCGCCTCCAGCGTGACCTCGCGACTGTCCGACCGCCAGCCGGTCATCTTGCCCAGGCAACGCGCCTGGAAGGAACCGTCGTTGAGACGCTCGCCGCGCAGACCGCCCGCGGCGCAGGTAACGCGGACGTACGAGGGCTGCCCTGGATCCCCGTACGGGGCGCGCAGCACGATCTCCTCGGCCGAGTCCGGCTCCACCAGGAAGCGGCCGCGGACCGAGACGAACTCCTCGATGTCGCTGAGCGCGAGGCCGCCGCGGCCGGCCTCGGGGCCGAGGGCTTCGGCGAGGGCGCGGTTCGGGGTGACGTCCCCGGAGCGCAGGTCGGCGTGGACGATGACGTCGGCGCGCTCGAAGGCGTCCATGAGCATCCCGATCACGGAGATGGGTTCGCTCTTCTGGACGTAACTGCTGAACTTCTCCTGGCTGATGTCCCGGTTGGCCTTGACCGTCCACGGCAGCAGCCTGCCCCAAAGACCCAGGCTGGTGTTGACGTTGGTCCGGTGCTCGACCGCCTGCTCCAGGGCCGCGCTGTAGTTGCCGATCCGGTAGAGGTCCATCACCGCCTTCTCGTCGAGGTAGAAGCAGATGCTGTACGCGGACCGCTGCCCGAGCGCCCGCCGTCTTCGCTCGCGGACGTGCCGTGCCAGCACGACACCGAGCACGACGAGACCGGCCGCGGTGACCAGCCACACCGTCATCCAGGGCCACCACACACCCCACCACTGCGCGTCAACGACAGCCACGGATCTCCTTGAACGCCTCGGAAAGGGATGAGCCCCGCGCCTCCACCATGCGTCCGCCCGTCTTCGTGGCCGCGCGCCGCAGTTCGCCTGCGTCGGCCTCCCCGAAGTGCACGGGGTAGGTGTGGACCGCGGCGCGGGTTCCGGCCGCCCGCGCCTGGTAGCGGCGTACGAACTCCTCGTACGGGATACCGGAGTTGTTCTCGCCGTCCGTCATCAGGACGATGGACACGGCCCGTTCGGGGTCGTCGGCGACCACGGCCGAGGCCGTGCGGTAGCCGTGGTCGAGGGCGGTCCAGACGGCGGTCGCGTCGCCGTAGCCGCCGCGCGCGACGACGTCGGCGAGTGTCCTCAGGTCCTGCTGCCCGGCGACGGTGACGGTCCTCTCCTCCAGCACCCGGCCGCCGAACCGCACGACGGTCAGCCGCTCGCCCTGGTAGAAGCGGGCGAACTTGCCCGTGGCCGAGGAGTCCGCGCCACTGAGGTCCGCGAAGGCCTCGCGCAGGGCCGCCATGCGCTCGCCGCGCATCGACCCGGAGAAGTCGAGCAGGAAGATCACCTGGTCGGGGACGCGTCGCCGGGGATCGCCGTAGTCGTCCAACAGCCGCTCCACGACACGCAGTTGGTCGGGGAAGTAGAGCGCGTTGCCGACCGGGGCGCGCAGTTGGCCGTCCCGCCGGACGGACGGGCTCACCGGGCGCCGCAGGGCCGTGCGCATGATCTTCTCCTGTACGGAGTCCCGCTGGAGCCACTCCACGACCTTGTCGTAGGCGGCCCGTCGGTCCTTGTCGTCCGGGTCGAGGAGCAGCAGGGGAAAGTCGGCGAGGACCATGCCGTCCTCGGGGCGGACGATCTCCAGCTTCTCCTTCAGCCGGCCACCGGAGTTGAGGGCGAGCAGGTCGGACTCGTAGGTGATGAGGGCGTTGGCGGTGCCGGGGTGGTCGACGAAGTCGTCGAGCAGATCGCGGGTGGAGTCGGCGGTGAGCTTCTGGCCGGAGCGGAAGCCGCGCAGCCGGTCGCAGGAGACGTCGTCCTCGCGCAGGGCGCCACCGGTGCCGGCCGCGGCGGTCGCGACGCCGACGAGCGCGGCGAGGCCGGTGCCCGTCTTACGGGGGTCCGCCATGCCGAAGCGTACGGATCCGGTGGCGGCGGCGTCGGCGATGTCGGCCCAACTGAGCGCTCCACCGGGCGACTTGGCCCGCAGCCCGCGCGCGACCTCCGGCCGCAGGCCGACGACGACCGGCGAGAGCATGGTCGGCGTACGCAGCAGCCGCTGGGCGGTGTCCTTGTGGCGCAGCCGGAAGGAGCGGTCGGTGGAGAGCCAGGCCAGGTCGTGCCCGCCGGTCTTTCCGGTGCCGGGGACCAGGGCGTCACCGGTGTCCGCGTCGGCCCGGTAGTCCATGTCGAGCTCGACTCCGGTCTCGTCCTTCAACTCGTCGAGGAGCGGCTCCAGTACGGCGAGGTCGGGGCCGGCGAGGACATGGAGAGTGGTCTTCTCGTCGTCGCTTCCGGAACAGGCGGTGGCGGTCAGGGTGAGTGTCAGACACAGCGTCAGGACCCCGAGCCCGCGTCTCACTTGGGGTCCTTGCGCAGGTCCGGGCAGTCTCCGACGATCTGGATCATCCGCTCCAGGACGGACAGGCTGGGGAGGACCGCTTTCGTGTCGTCGGCGGAGGTGACGGGCGCCTGGATCCGGCGGTCGGTCAGGAACTTCGCCAGCCGGTCGCTCATCTCGTCCGCGGTGGCGTCCCGCGGCCTGAAGCCCAACTCCACGGCCCGTGCCTGGAGTTCGGGGTTCCTCGTCACCAGTTCACCGAGCCGTTCGCCGTCCTTGGTGAGGGCGACCAGCTGGGGTTCGGTGACGAAGCGGGTGTCCGGGTAGAGGAGGACGCGGTCGGTGTCGGGCCTGCCCTTCGCCTTCTGGTAGCGGATCTGGTGGGCCAGGTACTGGTGCTCGTAGAAGACCGCGATGGGCGAGATGCTCTTGCCGTTCGGGGAGAGGTAGGTCTCGGCCATCTCGGAGGCGGGCAGGCCCTGTTCGACGAGCAGCGGCTTGATCTGCTGGGCGAGTTTCTCCGCCTCGTCCATGCCGTTCGGAGCGTCGTTGCCGTGCTTCACGAAGGCGACGAGACCGAGATACGTACCGCCGGAGTTGGCCTGGCAGATGTTCGAGGTCTGGGCGAGGATCTTGTTGCCGTTCTCCACGCCGTGGTCGTCGATGCCGATGTTCTTCCAGCGCTTGCCGTCCGCGGTCAGCTTCAGGAACTTCCACATGTTGAGCGTGTAGTAGAGCGGCTCACCGCCGCCACTCCCGTTCGGCTGGGGCTCTGCGACCTTCGCGTCCTTCAGCGTCTCGGCGTACGCCCGGTAGGTGCCCAGGACGATCGGGCTGACGAAGGGCCGGTAGGTGAGCACCGGGTTGCCGGCCGTCGCACGCTTGCTGGTGATCAGGTCCGCCGCGGGCTGTCCGGAAGGGAACACCACGTCGTAGCCCTCGACGTCCTGGTTGGCGATGTCGCGGGAGCCCATGTTCGTGATGTGGACGCGGAACCCGTGCTCCATCAGGATGCGCTGGACCTGGGGATCCTCGAAGAAGTCCCTTTTGGAGGCCATCTTGGCCTCGATCGTGACGACCCGGTCGAGCGGCATCAGCAGATGGCCGGAGGCGAGGAGCAGAACGAGGCCCACGACGGGGACCGGGAGTGTGAAAGCGAGTGTGCGGCGCAGGCGGCTGCGCTCGGGTCTGTTGACGACCAAGCGAGGTTCCTCGGAAACGGATCTGTTCGCGGACACCGGCGTCTCCCCCTAGCGTGGGGCAGGATCGTCGGTGACAGCGCTTACCGCCGAACCACCTCACGACGAACGGCAGTTGGAAGCAAGGTTAAGCGCTGACGAACCATCACCGGGAGAGCCTGGCACCGCCCTTCGGCAGCTCCTTGACCTCGACGGATTCCAAAGCGATCGACCGCAACGGGTTTCATCCAGGATTCAAGGGCAACCCGCAGAGCATGTCCTCTCGAACTCGCAGTAACGGTGCCAACCAGGCCGGCACGGTCATCGCGGTCGTCGCCGACATCATGGCCCTCATCCTTGGCCTCTGGATCCTGATGTACCTGCTGGACGCCAACCAGGGCAATGACTTCGTCCAGTTCATCCATGACGCGGCACGCTGGCTCGCCGGCTGGTCGCACGACCTGTTCACCTTCGACGAGCAGTGGGCACGGGTCGTCGCGGGGTACGGCCTCGCGGCCGTCGTGTACCTCTTCGTGGGGCACGCGATCGCCAACCGCGCCCACCGTCGCTGACGTAGGTACCGAGCAGGTGCGCGTACGTACCGAACAGGCGGCCCGGCCCCTACTGGCAGCGGTCCGCTACTGACAGCAGTCCGGGTCCAGGCCCGTCGGCAGGCGGTCGCCGCTGAAGACCGCGCACGTGGCCTCGTCGCCGCCGAGAGCGGCGACGGCGAGGAGCAGGGAACCGGCCGTCCAGGAGGTGAGTTCCTCCGGCCAGACCGCCTGGGCGTCGTCGAAGACGAAGCCCGTCCAGTACAGGCCGGTTCCCGGGTCCCGCAGATGCTGGATCGACTGGAGGATCTCCAGGGCCCGGTCGGACTCGCCCACGGCCCAGAGTGCCAGGGCGAGTTCGGCGGACTCGCCGCCCGTCACCCACGGGTTGGGGACGACGCACCGTACGCCGAGCCCCGGGACCACGAAGCGGTCCCAGTCCCCCTCTATGCGGTCCTTCGCCTCGGCGCCGGTCAGCGCGCCGCCGAGCACCGGGTAGTACCAGTCCATCGAGTAGCGGCCCTTGTCGAGGAACCGCTCCGGGTGCCGGCGTATCGCGTGGCGCAGCGCGCCCACCGCCAACTCCCAGTCGGGCTGCGGCTCCTCGCGTTCCTCGGCGATGGCCAGTGCACAGCGCAGCGCGTGGTGGACGGACGAACTCCCGGTCAGCAGCGCGTCGTTGACGGGCGTCCCGTCGTCCTCGCGCTTCCAGCCGATCTGCCCGCCGGACTGCTGCAGTTCGAGGACGAACTCGACCGCCGCGAACACGGTCGGCCACATCCGGTCAAGGAACGTGTCGTCGCCGGTGGCGAGGTAGTGGTGCCACACGCCGACGGCGACGTACGCGCAGAAGTTGGTCTCACGGCCGCGGTCGGTGACGTCGGCGGCGTCCCCGTCGGCGTAGGCCGCGTACCAGGAACCGTCCCGGTTCTGGTGCCGCGCCAGCCAGTCGTACGCCCGCCCGGCGGCCTCGTGCTCACCGGCCGCGTCCAGGGCCATGGCGGCCTCGGTGTGGTCCCAGGGGTCGAGGTGGTGTCCGCGGAACCACGGTACGGCGCCGTCCGCGCGCTGCACGGCCAGGATGCCCCGGACGGTCTGCGCGGCCTCTTCCGCGGTGAGCACTCCGGTCAGGACGAGGTGCTCCGTGCGCGGTGTCGTCACGAAGGGTCCACCGTGGCAGCGTCGGAAGCGTCCACCGTGGCGGCGACGACGGGCAGGTGGGGCTTGGTCGCGTACGCCACGAAGCTCTTGCCGATCAGCGGGTTCAGCGCCTGCTCGGCGACCCGGGTGGCGAGAGGTTTCTTCATGATGTCCCAGACGAGGAGCTTGTGGTACGCCCGCACCGGCAGCGCCTTGTCGTTGTCGACGCCGAACGCGCACTTCAGCCACCAGTAGGGGCTGTGCAGCGCGTGGGCGTGATGCGTGCCGTACGGCCGCAGGCCCGCCTCGCGGATCCTGCCGAGCAGTTCGTCCGCCCTGTAGATGCGGATGTGGCCGCCCTCGACCTCGTGGTACGCGTCCGAGAGCGTCCAGCAGACCTTCTCGGGCCCGTAGCGCGGGACGGTGATGGCTATCCGCCCGCCGGGCTTGAGCACGCGGACCATCTCGGCGAGCACGCCCTTGTCGTCCGGGATGTGCTCCATCACCTCGGAGATGATGACGACGTCGAACGACTCGTCGGGGAAGGGGAGTTGGAGCGCGTCGCCCTCCATGGCGGTGGCGGTCGCGCCCTCCGGTGCCTCGCCCGCCTCCTTCATCGCGGCGAACCACTTGGCGACCTCGCGGATCTCCTCACCGTTCTGGTCCAGCGCGACGACGTGCGCGCCGCGCCGGTAGCACTCGAACGCGTGGCGTCCCGCCCCGCACCCGAGATCCAGCACACGGTCCCCCGCGGCAAGCGGAAACCGGGAGAAGTCGACGGTCAGCACGTGGTCCTGCTTTCACGGTGAGGGGTGTCCACGGGGGCGGTGGCGGGCGCCACGTTCACGGGGGTGGCGGACGCCACGGGCGGCGGGGTGGCAGGCGCCGGGGCCGGAGCGGTGGCGGACGCCACGGGCGGCGGGGTGGCGGACGCCGGGTCCGCTGTTTGTGAGGCCGTGGGCAGGGTCCCGGTCGTGGAGGGGCTCCGGGGCCCAGCCGCAGCGTCGCTCCGGGCCGCCCCACCCGTAGCGGGGCTCCCCGACCCGGTCGCCGCGGAGCGGCCCCCGCCCGCGATCGCCTCGCGGTAGCGGGCGACCGTGCCCTCGGCGGCCTTGGCCCAGGTGAAGTGGCGGAGGACGCGCTCGCGTCCGGCGGTGCCGAGGCGGGCGCGCAGCGCGGGGTCGCCCAGCAGCTTGCTGAGCCCGGCGGCCAGCGCCCCCGCGTCGCCGGGCCTGACGGCCAGGCAGGTCTCGCCGTCGGGGCCGGTGACCTCGGGGATGGCCCCGCCGGTCGTGGCCACGAGCGGCGTACCGGTGGCCATCGCCTCGGCGGCGGGCAGCGAGAACCCCTCGTACAGAGAGGGCACACAGGCGACCTCGGCGGACCGCACGAGGTCGACGAGCTCCGCGTCCGAGATGCCCTTCACGAACTCGACGGAGCCTTCGAGGCCGTACCGCTCGATGAGCTGGGCGACCGGCCCGTCCTCGGCGCGCTTGCCGACGACGACGAGGTGGGCGGCGGGATGCTCCGCACGGACCTTGGCGAGCGCCTCGACGAGGAAGACGAGGCCCTTGAGAGGGACGTCCGCGCTGGACGTGGTGACGATCCGGCCCGGCACCTGCCGCACGGACGGATCCGGCGAGAAGAGGTCGGTGTCGGCGCCGATGTGGACGACGTGGATGCGGTCGTCGCGTACGCCGAGGTGGTCGACGATCTCCTGGCGGGACGTGCCGGAGACGGTGAGGACGGAGGGAAGGCGGCGTGCGACGCGCTTCTGCATGCGCGTGAACGCGTACCAGCGGCGCACCGACATCCGGCGGCGCGGGCCTTCCGCGGCGTCCAGCTCCAACTGCCGGTCCACGGTGATGGGATGGTGGATGGTGGTGACCAGCGGGGCGCCCACATCCCCCAACAGCCCATAGCCCAGGGTCTGGTTGTCGTGCACGACGTCGAAGTCGCCGCGGCGGGCGCGGAGATGGCGGCGGGCACGCAGGGAGAACGTCAGCGGCTCGGGAAAGCCGCCGGTCCACATCGTGCCGACTTCGAGCGCGTCGATCCAGTCGCGGTACTCGTCACGCCTCGGGGTCCGAAAGGGATCCGGGTGGCGGTACAGGTCGAGGCTGGGCAGTTCGGTGAGGGAGAGCCCACCCGGGGTCCCATCCGGGCCGCCGCCCGGGCCCCCATCCGCGCTCCCGTCCTCACCCCCGCCCACGACCTCGTCGAGCACGGGGTAGGGCTGGGAGCCGATGACCTCGACCTGGTGGCCGAGGCGGGCCAGCTCGCGCGAGAGGTGCCGTACGTAGACGCCCTGTCCGCCGCAGAACGGGTTCCCTTTATAGGTGAGGAGCGCGATGCGCAGCGGTCGGTCGGCGTCGGCGGCCGAGCCCGCGTGGAGGCCTGCCTCCATGGCCTCATGGGTCACTCTCGGCCCCCTTCTTCCAGCACGTTCCCGCGAGATTACTTCGGGACGGTAATCTAGAACAAGTTTCAGACTTGATCGTTCAGGGAGCACAGAATCTACCGGCAGGTAGCTCTCCTGTGAGCGGTGGATCAGGTGATTCACACCACGGCCGGGCTCTACTCTGCTGTCGCCCACTCGTCCCCATCGAGCCCTCTGTTGTACGAGTCTTGTACGAACGTCACGGAATCGGGATCCATGCCTGCGGAAGCCAAGACTGCGGCGAAGGCCGCGCAGCCGGCGGTACGGGCCGCGCAGCCGGTCACTCCCCCGCTCACCGAGCGCCAGGAGGCGCGGCGGCGGCGCATCCTGCACGCGAGCGCGCAGCTGGCGAGCCGGGGCGGGTTCGACGCGGTGCAGATGCGGGAGGTGGCGGAGCTGTCCCAGGTGGCCCTGGGCACGCTCTACCGCTACTTCCCGTCCAAGGTGCATCTGCTGGTCGCGACGATGCAGGATCAGCTCGCCCATATGCACGGGACGCTCCGCAAGAAGCCGCCGGCGGGCGACAAGGCGGCGGAGCGGGTGGCGGAGACGCTGATGCGGGCCTTCCGCGCCCTCCAGCGCGAGCCGCATCTCGCCGACGCGATGGTCCGCGCCCTGACGTTCGCCGACCGCAGCGTCAGCCCGGAGGTCGACCAGGTCTCCCGCCAGACCACGGTGATCATCCTCGACGCGATGGGCCTCGACGATCCCACCCCCGCCCAGCTCTCCGCCGTCCGCGTCATCGAACACACCTGGCACTCGGCCCTCATCACCTGGCTCTCGGGCCGCGCCTCCATCGCCCAGGTCAAGATCGACATCGAAACGGTGTGCAGGTTGATCGACCTGACGTCAACGGACGATTGACCGGTGCTACTGCCGTCGATTTCACCACTGCTACCATTTTCGGCATGCCGATGATCACAGTGGAATTCACCGAGGAAGAGCTCGCTTTCGCCAAGGCGCACGCGGCCTCGCTCGGCAAGTCCATGCGTTCCCACGCGCACGACATAATCCTCGCGGACGCACAGCGGACGGCGTTCCTTCAGGGCGTCGACGAGACCGTCGCGTGGGCCATGGACGTGTTCAAGGACATGCCGGAGGGTATGCGTTGAGCCCTGTCATCCGCGTCGACGCGGGGTGGATCCTGGAGGTCCAGACTCGCGTCTCGCCCGTCAACACCCCCGTCGCAGACTGGGGCGCGTTGAACGCCATGGCGGACCGACACCTCTTCGAGCAGCCGCACGGCCAGCTCTACTACGAGGAACCGGCCGCGCGTGCCGCCACGTTGTTCCACACCGCTCTGCTCCTGCGGCCCTTCGCCGACTTCAACGCCGTCATCGGCTGGGCCTGCGCCGCGCTCTACATGAACGCCTCCGAGCAGCCGGTCGACCCCAAACCCGACGACGTTCACCTGCTGGCCGGAGCCATCCGAGCCCAGGAAGCCGACCTCCGGGACGTAGCCCGCACCATCGCCTCCTGGCGGTAGGGCCCGCAGGCCCCGCCGCCCTCGGCCCTCACTCCTCCGGAGGAAACACCGCCTCGCCCGAGCCGAGGAGGGTGATCATGATCGCCTCCACCGGACACCCCTCCGCCGCCTCCAGGACCTTCTCGTTGGCGTCGGCCTCCGGGTCCGCGGGGTGGGACTGCATGGCGGAGTCGAGGTGGAAGGCGGTGGGGGCGAGGTGGGTGCACTGGGCCGAGCCGATGCAGAGGGAGCGGTCGACCTCGACGTGCCAGCGGTCGCCCATCGGTCAGGCCTCCCAGCCGGCGGGCAGGTGGATCATCTTGTGCTCCAGGTACTCACTGAAGCCCTCTGGACCGAACTCGCGCCCCAGGCCGGAGTTCTTGTAGCCGCCGAACGGGCCGAGCATGTCGAGGCTGAAGGTGTTGACGGAGTACGTGCCGGTACGGACCTGTCGGGCCACGTCGATGCCATGGCCCACGTCGGCCGTCCAGACGCTGCCGCTCAGCCCGTAGTCGGAGTCGTTGGCGATCTTCACCGCCTCGGCCTCGTCGCCGTACGGGAGCAGGCAGATCACCGGCCCGAAGATCTCCTCGCGAGCGATCCGCATGGAGTTGTCGACGTCGCCGAAGAGCGTCGGCTCGACGTACCAGCCGCGGTCGAGGCCCGGCGGACGCCCGCCGCCCGTGAGGATCTTGGCGCCCTCCTCCTGGCCGATGCGGATGTAGTCGAGGTTGCGCTGCTGCTGCCGTTGGGCGACCAGCGGACCCACCTGGGTCGCCGGGTCCAGCGGGTCGCCGACCACCAGCGCGCCCGCCGCCGCGGCGAACGCCTCCGCGAACTCGTCGTAGCGAGAACGCGGCAGCAGGATGCGGGTCTGCGCGACGCACGCCTGGCCGTTGTTCATCCAGGCCGCCGAGACGATGCCCGGCACGGAGGTCGCGATGTCCGCGTCCGGCAGGACCACCGCCGCCGACTTCCCGCCCAACTCCAGTGTCACGCGCGTGAGGTTGCGTGACGCTACCTCCATGACCCGCCGACCCGCGGCGACCGAACCCGTGAAGGAGACCTTGTCGATCCCGGGATGCCCGACCAGGTACTCGCTCACCTCGCGGTCCGCCGGCAGGATCGACAGCACGCCGTCCGGCAGCCCGGCCTCCTTCGTGATCTCGCCGAGTATGTACGCGTCGAGCGGCGACTCGGGCGACGGCTTGAGCACGACCGTGCAGCCGGTCAGCAGCGCGGGCGCGAGCTTGGCCGCCGCCACGAACTGCGGGACGTTCCAGGGGGCGACGGCCGCGACGACCCCGACCGGCTCGCGCCGCACGAGGATCTTCCCGAGCACTCCGTCGCGCGTCTCCTCGTACGTGAAGTCCCGCGCGACCGTGATCGCCGCGTCCCACACCATCATCGCGCCGAGGGCCTGCGCGAGGACGCTCCAGGAGTACGGGGAGCCGTTCTCGGAGGAGATGACGCGGGCGATCTCCTCGTGGCGTACGGCGATCGCGTCCTTGATGCGGGTGACGACCTCGATGCGCTCGTCGAGGGACATCCGCGGCCAGGGGCCCTCGTCGAACGCGGTCCGCGCGACCGCGACGGCCCGGTCGACGTCCGCCCGCGAGGCGTGCGGCACCCGGCCGATGACCTCCTCGGTGTGCGGGGAGATCACCTCGATCACGTCCTGGCCGAGGGGAGCGGCCAGCTCCCCGCCGATGAACAGCTGTCCGTGTTCCACGAGCTCGGTCATGGCCGACTGCCTCTCCGGAGGACATTTCTGACGGTGCATCAGACTGACGGTTCATCAGACATGACGACATGGAACTGATACCAGTTCTAGTTGGAGGAGTCCACGGACCTCACACCACTTCACCGCCCCGTGATCCATCACACCGACCTGATGAGTGACTTGGGCTCCCATTGGAACTGGTTCTAGTTATAGTGGCCGGGAGTCGGCGACAGGGGAACCCATGGCACAGGTGACCGATCACGGCGGGGGCGTACGGTCCCTCCAGGTTCCCATCCCGGACAATCCCCTCGGAACGACGCTCGTGTACGTCGTGGACACCGACCGCGGGCCGGTGCTGATCGACACGGGCTGGGACGATCCGGCGTCCTGGGACGCGCTCGTCGAGGGGCTCGTGGCGTGCGGGACGTCCGTCGCGGAGATCCACGGAGTGGTGATCACCCATCACCACCCGGACCACCACGGCCTGTCGGGCAAGGTGCGGGAGGCGTCCGGCGCCTGGCTCGCGATGCACGCCGCCGACATCTCGATCGTGCGGCGCACACGCGAGACGAAGCCCGGGCGCTGGTTCACGTACATGGCCGACAAGTTGACCGCCTCGGGTGCACCCGAGGAGCACGTGGCGCCGATGCGCACCGCCCGCTCCCGGATGTTCCCCGGCGCCTCCCCCGCGCTCCCCGACCGCGAGATCGTCCCCGGCGAACTCCTCGACCTCGCCGGCCGCCGCCTCCGCGCGATCTGGACGCCGGGCCACACCCCCGGCCATGTCTGCCTCCACCTGGAGGAGGCCCATCCGGCCCAACTCCCGGGCCACGGACGCCTGTTCTCGGGGGACCACCTCCTGCCGAGGATCACCCCGCACATCGGCCTGTACGAGGACCCGAACGACGAGACCGTCGCCGACCCGCTCGGCGACTACCTCGACTCCCTGGAGCGGATCGGCCGCCTCGAACCGGCCGAGGTCCTCCCGGCCCACCTGCACTCCTTCACCGACGCGCCGTCCCGCGTAAGGGAGTTGCTGGACCACCACGAGTCCCGCCTCACCGACCTCCGCTCCCTCCTCGTCACCCCGCTCACCTCGTGGCAGCTCGCCGTCCGCATGGAGTGGAACCGCCCGTGGGACGACATCCCCTACGGATCGAGGAACATCGCCGTCTCGGAGGCGGAGGCCCACCTGCGCCGCCTGGTGAAACTGGGCCACGCGGAGGCGGTACCGGGGAGCGATCCGGTGACGTACGTGGCCGTTTGAGCCCGCCCTCCCCGGACGCCGGGGCAGGTCCGGTGACTCGAAGCGGTCAGACCTGACGACTCGAAGTGGTCGGCCCGGTGAATCGAGGTGGTCGGCCCCGGCGCGGAGCCGGTCCAGCCGTCCGGCCCCACGGGCGGACCTCAGGGTCTTGCTACGGGTCGGTACAGTGAGCGGGTCGTCATCACACTCGTACAGGGGGAAGCCGGTGCAAATCCGGCGCTGACCCGCAACCGTGTGCCGCCCGGTCGATCATTCGGTCTGGGGCGGTGAGCCGGACTGCCCCGTACGGAAGTGACCGGCTCGCGTCACCGGGACCGCCGGTGACCGGCACCGTCGAGGCATACGGAGCCGAGCCGCCCGGGGTTCTGGGCTGCCCGTCTCCTTGACAGGGAAAGGCACCCGCCGATCATGTTTGTCCGCCGCAGCGCAGCGGTACTGGCCGCCACCGCCGTGATCGGTACGGCGTCCGCGCCCGCCGCCCTCGCCGACGAGTCGCCCGGCGCGACCCCGTCCCAGGCGTTCCCCTCCGCCCTGTACGGCAGCACCGACCCCACCTATGACGGCGTCTGGCGGCAGTCGCTCGCGCTGCTCGCCCAGGACAGCGTGGATGTGAAGCCCGCGAAGAAGTCCGTCGACTGGCTCGTCGGCCAGCAGTGCGAGAGCGGTGCCTTCGCGGCGTACCGCCCCGACCCGAGCGCGAAGTGCGACGCCAAGACCAAGGTCGACACGAACAGCACCGCCGCCGCGTTGCAGGCCCTGGAGGCCCTCGACGCGAGCGACGCCGTGACGGGCGCGGCCGTGAAGTGGCTGAAGTCCGTGCAGAACAAGGACGGCGGCTGGGGCTACTTCCCCGGCACACCCAGCGACAGCAACTCGACGTCCGTCGTCATCGGGGCCCTGGACGCCGGGGACACCGACCCGAAGGACGTGCCCTCCAAGGACGACCGGACGCCGTACGACGCCCTGCTCGGCCTCTCCGTCCCCTGCGACGAGACCGGCGGTGGCGCCTTCGCCTTCCAGCCGGACAAGAAGGGCGAGCTCGCGGCGAACCCGGACGCCACGGCGGCGGGCGTGCTGGGTGCCCTCGGTGAGGGGCTGTCCCCGGAGCCCGAGGACGACGGCGGTTCCTCGAAGAATGCCAAGTGCGTGGGCGGCCATCCCTTCACGGTCGAGGACGCGGCGGCCAACGGTGCCCTGTACCTCGCGGGCGCGGTCGCCAAGAACGGCTACCTGAAATCCTCCCTCCCCGGCGCCGAGGACCAGCCGGACCACGGCAACACCGCCGACGCGGTCGTCGCGCTCGCCGCCGCCGGTCGCACGGCCGACACCGAGAAGCCGCTGGCCTGGCTGGAGAAGAACTCCGGTACCTGGGCGGCGAAGAGCGGCCCGGCGGCGTACGCGCAGCTGATCTTCGCGGCGAACGCCACCGGTACGGACCCGCGCGCCTTCGGCGGCGCCGACCTCGTGAAGCAGCTCGGCGCGACCGGCCCCGCGGCGTCGTCCTCCGCCCCGGCCGAGGACAAGAGCGACAAGGACGACGCCTCGGACGAGGGGGACGACGGCGGGGTCAGCCTCTGGTGGATCATCGGGGTCGGCCTGGTCGGCGGCATCGGCATCGGTTTCCTCCTCAGCGGCCGTAACAAGAAGCAGCAGCCGTGACCTGCCGCCGCCTGGTTCTGCCGGTCCTTTGTCTCCTGCTCGCCGTCCTCGGCACGGCGGGGCAGGCCCAGGCGGTCGGCTACCGCTACTGGTCCTTCTGGGACCGGAATTCCACCGCCGATACGGCCGATACGTGGGTGTACGCGACCCAGGGACCGTCGACCGCGCACCCCTCCGACGGTGACGTCCAGGGCTTCCGTTTCTCGGTGAGCGAGGACTCGAAGGACTCGGCGAAGCCTCGCGGGACGGCCGACTTCGCGACGATCTGCGCGAAGACGCCCGCGCGGGAGGGCTCCAAGCGGGTCGGCCTCGTCCTCGACTTCGGCACGGCCACGGACGCCCCGTCCGGCTCGACACCGCCCCGCCCCCGCACGGCCTGCGCCCGCGTCGACGAGGACGCCACGACCGCGGACGCCCTCGCAGCCGTCGCCAAGCCCCTCCGCTACGGCACGAACGCCCTGCTGTGCGCCATCGCGGGCTACCCGAGCACGGGTTGCGGAGAGCCGGTATCGGGCGACCGCCCGAAGGCTTCGGCGTCGCCCGGCGAGCAGACGAAGAGCGAGTCCGACGACGGCAACGGGGACGGGAACGAGGACGGCGGCCCGTCGCTGGGCCTGCTGGCCGGGATCGCCGCGGTGGCGGCCCTGGGCGCGGCAGCCGTGTGGCAAGCACGCCGCCGCCGCGGCTGACGGGCCCTTGCAATGACCGCCACCAACGACGACAAGCCTCAGACCACCACTGTGCCCACGACACCGGGCGCCCTGGCCAGAAAAGTTCAACACCAACTCACCGCCCCCCAGGCAACCAGAACCAACGCAATCCACCCCGGCGCCTGGTGGCTCTGGGCCCTGGGCCTGGGAACAGCCGCATCCCGCACCACGAACCCCCTCCTCCTGGCCCTCCTGATCGGCGTAGCCGGCTACGTCGTGGCGGCCCGCCGAACAGAGGCCCCCTGGGCCCGCTCCTACGGCGCGTTCGTGAAGCTCGCCCTCGCCGTCCTGGTCATCCGCCTCGCCTTCGCAGTCGTCCTCGGCTCCCCCATCCCCGGCACCCACACCCTCCTCACCCTCCCCGAACTCCCCCTCCCAGACTGGGCGGAGGGCATCCGCATCGGCGGCCGAGTCACCGCGGAAGGCCTGGTCTTCGCTCTCTACGACGGCCTGAAACTCGCCACGCTCCTCATCTGCGTAGGCGCGGCGAACGCCCTCGCGAACCCGGCCCGCCTCCTCAAATCCCTCCCAGGAGCCTTGTACGAAGCGGGAGTTGCCGTAGTGGTGGCCCTCACCTTCGCGCCGAACCTGATCGCGGACGTCCAGCGCCTGCGCGCCGCCCGGCGCCTCCGCGGACGTCCGGACAAGGGTCTGCGCGGCCTGCTCCAGGTCGGACTCCCGGTCCTGGAGGGCGCGTTGGAGCGTTCCGTCTCCCTGGCGGCGGCGATGGACGCCCGCGGCTACGGCCGCACGGCGGACGTACCCCGAACCGTCCGCCGCACCACCGCCGTACTCACCCTCGGCGGCCTGGTCGGGGTCTGCGCCGGAACGTACGGCCTGCTCACGGCGGAAGGCGGCGGCTACGGCCTGCCCGTACTGCTCGCCGGACTCGCCGCGGCCCTCGCCGGCCTGTGGCTCGGCGGTCGCCGCTCGCTGCGCACCCGCTACCGGCCGGACGCGTGGGGCGTACGCGCGTGGCTGGTCGCCGCGTCCGGCGCGGCGGTCGCGACGCTGCTGATCCTCTACGCCTCCTGCACCCCCGCCAACTACGCGGCCCTGCACCCCGGTGTCGTCCCGCTGACGGCACCGGCACTCCCCCTGTGGCCCGCGGCAGCGATCCTGCTCGGCCTGCTCCCCGCCTTCGTCACCCCCGCCCCCGAGAACACCCGCAAGGAACCCTCATGATCCGCTTCGAGAATGTCTCCGTGACATACGACGGAGCGGCAGGGCCGACCGTCCAGGGCATCGAACTCACTGTCCCCGAAGGTGAGTTGATGCTGCTGGTCGGACCGTCCGGCGTCGGCAAGTCGACGCTGCTCGGCGCGGTGAACGGACTGGTCCCGCACTTCACGGGCGGCACCCTGCGCGGCCGAGTGACGGTGGCGGGCCGCGACACACGAACCCACAAACCGCGCGAACTCGCGGACGTGGTCGGCACGGTGGGCCAGGACCCGCTGTCGCACTTCGTGACGGACACGGTCGAGGACGAACTCGCCTACGGAATGGAGTCGTTGGGCCTCGCCCCCGACGTGATGCGCCGCCGCGTGGAGGAGACGCTCGACCTGCTCGGCCTCGCCGACCTGCGCGACCGTCCCATCTCCACGCTCTCCGGCGGCCAGCAGCAGCGCGTCGCGATCGGCTCGGTCCTCACCCCGCACCCCAGGGTCCTGGTCCTCGACGAACCGACCTCGGCCCTCGACCCGGCCGCCGCGGAGGAGGTACTCGCCGTCCTCCAGCGCCTCGTCCACGACCTCGGCACGACGGTCCTCATGGCCGAGCACCGCCTGGAACGCGTCATCCAGTACGCCGACCAGGTCGCCCTCCTCCCCACCCCCGGCGCCCCTCTCGTGCTGGGCACACCGTCCGAGGTCATGGCCGTCTCCCCGGTGTACCCGCCGGTGGTGGCACTGGGCAGGCTCGCCGGTTGGTCACCCCTGCCGCTGACGGTCCGGGACGCCCGCCGACGGGCGGGCGCACTCCGGGAACGGCTGGAGAACACCACGTACGAACCGGCGAACACGGCGGGCACGACGAGCACGACGAGCACGGCCACCCCGGACGCGAACACCACTGCACCCCAGCTCCCAACAGAAGCCACCCCGGCGCCCGCCCAACGCCCCCGCCCCCGCCTCTTCCGCAAGCGCACCCCCGAGCCCACGCCCTCAACCGAAGCTCCACCCTCAACCCCAACTCCCCATCCCACAACGCTGGTTGAGAACCTCTCCGTCCGCCGCGGCCGTACCGAGGTGCTCCACTCCGTCACGCTCAGCGTCGGCCCCGGCGAGACCGTCGCTCTCATGGGCCGCAACGGCGCCGGCAAGTCGACGCTGCTCTCCGCGCTCGTAGGCCTGGTCGCACCGGCGTCGGGATCTGTGCGGGTGGGCGGCGTCGAGCCGCATCGCACGGCGCCCCGTGAACTCATCCGCCACGTCGGCCTCGTACCGCAGGAGCCCCGCGACCTGCTGTACGCCGACACGGTGGCCGGGGAGTGCACGGCCGCGGACTCCGACGCGGGGGCGGAACCGGGCACCTGCCGGACCCTGGTGTCCGAGCTGCTCCCGGGCATCGCGGACGACACGCATCCGCGGGACCTCTCGGAGGGCCAGCGGCTCGCGCTCGCCCTGGCGGTCGTACTGACGGCCCGTCCGCCCCTGCTCCTGCTCGACGAGCCGACCCGCGGCCTCGACTACGCGGCGAAGTCCCGCCTGGTCACCGTCCTGCGGGGGCTGGCGGCCGAGGGCCACGCCATCGTGCTGGCCACCCACGACGTCGAGCTGGCCGCCGAGCTCTCCCACCGGGTCGTCATCCTCGCGGACGGCGAACCCGTCGCGGACGGCCCGACGGCCGAGGTCGTCGTGGCCTCCCCGTCCTTCGCTCCGCAGGTCACCAAGATCCTCGCCCCGCAGAAATGGCTGACGGTCCCGCAGGTACGGGAGGCGCTCCGCGCGACCGAAGGGGAGAGTGAGCCGGGCTCATGAACGAGAAGTCGCACCCCCGCCCCGAACCTCACCCTCGCCCCGAACCCCACCTCCGCCCCGAACCTCGCCCCCTCCCTCGCCCCCTCCCCCAACGCCAAGCCCGCCCCATCCGCCTGGGCCTCCGATCCCTCGCCGCCCTCCTCCTCGTCAGCCTCGTCGGTCTGGCCGCGCTCACCTGGCCGTTCTTCAGTGGGCCCACGTCACAGGTGAGTGCCCACTCCAAGGACGCGCCCTGGCTGTTCGCGGGGCTGCTGGTGCTGTTGGTCGGGGTCGTCGGGGCGGCGATCTCCGAGTCGGGGCTCGGCCCCAAGGCCGTGGCCATGCTCGGCGTGCTCGCCGCGACGGGGGCCGCGCTGCGGCCGATCGGAGCCGGAACCGCCGGTATCGAGCCGATGTTCTTCCTGATGGTGCTGAGCGGGAGGGTCCTAGGACCGGGCTTCGGGTTCGTGCTCGGGGCGGTCACGATGTTCGCGTCGGCGCTGCTCACGGGCGGGGTCGGGCCGTGGATGCCGTTCCAGATGCTGTCCATGGGCTGGTTCACGATGGGCGCGGGCCTGCTGCCGGGCCCGGACCGGCTGCGCGGCCGGGGTGAGCTGTCGATGCTCGCCCTGTACGGGTTCGTCGCGGCCTTCGCGTACGGCACGTTCATGAACCTGGCGGGCTGGCCCTTCATGGACGCGCTGTCGTCGAACGTGGCCTTCGACCCGCACGCCGACGTGGACGCCAACCTGGCCCGTTTCGTCGCGTACTGTCTGGCCACCTCGCTCGGCTGGGACCTGGGCCGGGCCGTCGTGACCGTCGTCCTGACCCTCACGCTCGGCGCGACCGTCCTCAAAGCGCTCCGACGGGCCACGCGGAGGGCGGCCTTCGAGACGTCGGTCACCTTCGAGGACCCGCTCGGTGCGGCGCGGGTCACACCGTCCGGCCGCACACCGTAGACGCTTCAACCACTGCCGGTCACACCCGCCGTGAGGCGGCCCACAGGACCTAGGTCACTTACTAAGCGCGGTCGTAGATCATTCTTCCTGTCATGCCCACGCCTTTATCGCCTCTGACCTGCGGATTGAGAGCCACGTCACAGAAGGGCCTTTTGCGGCGGATACGACCACAACTAGCAAAAAGGGTCATTGCGGACGGCCTCCGAGCCTGTTTCTCTGGAGGAGTCGCAAGGCGCCGACGAGCCCACCCGGGCCTCGGCGCCGACGCATGCCAGGGCCTTACGGGTCACGGCGTACGAGCGACCGCCATGTCCCCGAAGGAAAAGGTTCTCTGTGTTCATCTCCACCCGCATCCGCCGCATCGCCACTCCGAAGAAGGCCCTCACCGGTGTCGCCGTGGCCGCTGCCACCGCCGGCATGGTGTTCGCGGCGGGCCCCGCCCAGGCCGCGGCCCCCACCAAGGCCTCCTCGACCTCGGCCAAGGAGATCGCGCGGAAGATGATCCCGAACGACTCGCAGTACAAGGCGTTCAGCAAGATCGTCGAGCACGAGAGCGGCTGGAAGGTCACCGCCACCAACTCCTCCTCCGGCGCCTACGGCCTGGTCCAGGCCCTGCCGGCCTCGAAGATGGCCTCCGCCGGTTCCGACTGGAAGACGAACCCGAAGACCCAGATCAAGTGGGGCCTCGACTACATGAACGACCGCTACGGCAGCCCGACCGGCGCCTGGAACTTCTGGCAGGCCAACGGCTGGTACTGACCGGCCCGCAAGACACCCACGCGCGCCCAGGCACATCCAGTCCCACCCAGGCGCACCCCCGTACGCGAAGGCGGCGGCCCCCGATCCCCGGGGCCGCCGCCTTCGCCATGTTCCGGTGCGGCACATACGGACTCTCGACAGGCCTCCGTGGTGGACTTGACCGCGCTCCACCGCACCGAGCCCGCCCGCCGACCGGAGGCCCCATGAGTTCCGAAGAGACAGAGAAGACGGGGGACACAGGGGAGCCAGGAAAGACGGACGGGACGGCGGACGGGAAGACGGATGGAATGGCGGATGGAATGGCGGACAAGAGGACGGACACGCGAACGTCCGACCCCGCACCCGACCCCACCCCCGATCCCGATCGCGAGGCACGCGGACTGCGACTCGTGCCCGTGCTGCTGGCCCTGACCGTGGTCAGCGGGCTGATCGACGCGGTGAGCTACCTCGGCCTTGAGCACGTCTTCACGGCGAACATGACCGGCAACGTGGTCGTGCTGGGCTTCGCCGCCGCCGGTGCACCCGGCTTCTCGGTGTCGCACACGCTGACGTCGCTGGTCGCCTTCCTGGTGGGCGCGGTCGCGGGCGGGCGCATCGCGGTACGCCTGGGCAAAGGCTCGCGCCGGACCTGGGCCCGCCTCACGCTGGCCGCCGAGGCGGTACTGGTCGGCGCGGCCTCAGTGGTCGCCTTCGCCGCGCCCGACGCGACCGCCACGGTCTACACCCTCATCGCGGTGACGGCCTTCGCGATGGGCCTGCGCAACGCGACCGTACGCAAGCTGGGCGTGCCCGACCTGACGACCACCGTCCTGACGATGACCCTGACCGGCCTCGCGAGCGACTCCCGCGCCGCGGGCGGCACCGCCCACCACTCCCCACGCCGCACGGCATCGGTGATCGCGATGCTCGCGGGCGCACTGCTCGGCGCATGGCTGGTACTCCACCATGGCCTGGGCATTCCGTTGCTGGTCGCTGCGGGGGTGGTGGGGGTGCTGGCGGTTACGGCTTCGGGGCGGGAGTGAGGGGGCTCGACTGAAGACGGCTACGTCACTGCTGAGTGAGCAGGCCAGGAGGCCGCTGTCGTCGACCGCCAGAGCTTCGCAGGGCCGGGGCACCGGTATGACACAGACGGCACCGCGGCTTTCGAGGTCCCAGATCCGTACGGTCTTGTCTCCCGAGCCGGTGCCCACCACCGGGCGCCCGTCCAACTCGGCGCACACCATCGCCGACACCAATTCGGTGTGACCGGTCATCGGCTGCCCCACCGCCTGCCCCGTTCTCAGATCCCAGATCCGCACGGTCTCATCCTCTGAGCTGCTGACGACGACCGGACGACCGTCCAGGACGGTGCACCCCACCGCCGGTCCCGTCGTGAGGTCCCACACTCGCACCGTGGTGTCGCTGGAGGCGGTCGCGAAGACGGGCCGCCGTCGACCACGGCACGTTCCATGGCGTCGATCCTGTGGGTATACCCGATCACGGGCCGGCCGAAGGCCTGACGAATGGCCAGGTCCCAGCCCCCTGACCGTATCGAACGAACCAGTGACGGCGACGGGTTCGCCGGCCAGCAGGGCGCACGCCACCGACGTAACAGGATAGGTGTGGCCCCTGAGTGGGGTGCCCACCTGTCGCCGGGTCGCCGGGCGAGTGAAACACCGCCGCGGATGGAGGCGCACACGTGACTCGGATGCCGCGCTGCCATCGGCGTTTCGTATGCACCCTTTCTGGCAGTCTGTTGCGTTGTGCGCTTGATGTGACGCGCAACGTCCCCAGGGGGTGCGCTTGAACGCGGTGAAGCGGAACCGGACGACGAGGACCGCCGCCGGAATCTCGGCCGCAGTGCTTCTGATGCTGACAGGGTGCGACGTGCAGGGTGTCTACCGGCCGGCCCGCCCCGCCAATGGCGGTCCGTACAGCTTCTACGTGAGCGCCGACGGCGACGACGAGAACGACGGCATGTCGCCGGAGAAGCCCTGGCGGACCCTCGACCATGCGAACGGCGTGCACTTCCAGCCCGGTGACCGGCTCCGGCTCAAGGGCGGCGAGCGGTTCCGGGGCAGCGTCACCCTGGAGGAGGGCGAGGCGGGCAGCTCGACGGAGCCGGTCGTGGTCGAGTCGTACGGCACCGGCCGAGCCACGATCGCGCCGCGCGGCACGTCCGGCATCACCGTGCACGACACCGCCGGCGTGGAGATCAGGAACGTCTCGCTGGTCGGCGACCGCAAGGCGCTGCGAGAAGGGGTCGGGATCGCCTTCCGCAACAGGCTCCCTGGCGTCCGGCGACTCGATCACGTCAGGATCACGAACGTGGAGGCCACAGGCTTCCAGAACGGGATCAGCATCGGCGCGGAGAAGGACGCCGTCGAGGGCTACAGCGACGTGCGGATCACGGACGTGTCCGTGCATCACAACCTTGAGGGCGGACTCGTCTTCTACGGGCCCGAGTTCGAGGCCGACCACCCGGCCTACGCGCACGCCGGACTCCGGATCGATCGGGTCAAGGCGTACTCCAACGCCGGCGACCCGGACAGCGACAAGCGCAACACCGGCAGCGGCGTCGTGCTCGGCAGCGTCCGCGACGCGACGGTGATGCGCTCGGTGGCCCACGACAACGGCTCAAGGTCCGCGGCCCGCGCCGAGGAGGGTCCCGAGGGCATCTGGGTGTACGACTCCACTCGCGTGGTGCTGCAGAACAACAGGTCGTACCGCAACCGCACCGGCTCACGGGTCGACGGCGGCGGATTCGGCCTCGACAACAACGTTTCGTTCTCGGTCATGCAGTACAACCTCGCGTACGGCAACGACGGGCCGGGCTTCCTCGTCTACTCCGGCAAGCCCACCGGCGCCCACAAGAACAACGTCGTCCGCTTCAACATGAGCTGGGACGACGCGCGGAAGCTGCCCGAGTACGGCGGCATCGTCGCCTACGGCACCCGCATGAGGAACCTTGACATCTACCACAACACGGTCGTGATGCGGACGGGCGGCCTGGTCTCCGCGAAGGCCGCGGGGAACCGGCCTCCGGCGCTGCGGCTGCACGACGGCATGCGTGGCGTGCGGGTCCACAACAACATCTTCGCCACCGATGGCGGCCCCCTGGTCGCGGCCCAGTCGTCGTACGGCCCCCGCACGCTTCGGCTCCGGGGCAACGACTACTACAGCACGGGCCGTTGGTCGCTGAAGTGGGGCACCCAGCGCTTCACGAAGCTGGGCGCCTGGCGCACCGCTTCCCGCCAGGAAATGCTCGACGGCGAGCCGACCGGCTCCAGGGATGACCCGTGCCTGGCCGGTCTGGCCGCCCCGGTCACCGACGGGGCCGTCGCCCGGAACCTGGTGCCGCACTGCAAGGACCAGGTACCCGTCGGCCTGGACCCGCAGGCGTTGGGCGTCGATGTGGGCCCTGTCGACTACTTCGGCAACCGGGTCCCGCAGTCGCTGACGGCCGGGGCCGCGCAGACGCCCACCGTCGGCTGAGTCGAGCACCGCGACCGCCGAGAGCCGACCGGGTCGGGCGGCCCCCCTCCGCGTGTGGACCGCCGACGGCATCGGCGACATCTCCGTCTACCAGAGGTGTTCCGACACCCGTCGGAGAACCGGCTCACCGCGCCGACTGGAGCTGGTGCCGGGCATGGCATGGCTCTGCCCTGTACTCACGGTCGAGGACCATGAGTACAGGGCAATGCCAAAGGCGGGTCTATTCCTTGCCGGTCGGCAGTGCCGTGGCCATGGCCGCCGTGCGGTCCGGCTCGGCGGCCATGGACGCGATCGTGGCCCGCAGCGGCTCCCCGGCCCGAGCGGTCGACGCGGGGCGCCCCAGTGCCCTGACCATCCAGCCTGCGGCCCGCCACGTGTCGTGCGGGAGCGCGTTCCGCCCGTCGACGAGGACCGGCTTGCGAACCACGCGCGCCAGCTTGACCGGGTCCACATCGCGGTACTGGCCCCATTCGGTGAGGTGGAGGACGATCTCCGCGCCCTGGCAGGCCGTTACCAGGTCCGAGCTGTAGCGCAGCTCCGGGTGGGCGAGGCGCGCGTTCGCGGTGCCCTCCGGGTCGTGGACCCGGACGTCGGAGCCCTGGCGGTGCAGCGCCGTCGCGACCGCCAAAGCCGGCGAGTCGCGCACGTCGTCGCTGTTCGGCTTGAACGTGGCGCCCAGGACGGCCACCCGGCGGCCGGTCAGATCGCCGCCGACCATCTGGCGGGCGAGCGCGACGGTACGGGTCCGCTGGCGTTCGTTGATCTCGTCGACCTGGTCGAGGAACGCTACCGCCGAACCGACGCCCAGTTCCTGCGCGCGGGCGATGAACGCCCGGATGTCCTTGGGCAGGCAGCCGCCGCCGAAGCCCAGACCGGCGTTCAGGAATCGCCGGCCGATCCGGGCGTCGTGGCCGAGGGCGTCGGCGAGGGTGACCACGTCCGCGCCCGCGGCGTCGCAGACCTCGGCCATCGCGTTGATGAAGGAGATCTTCGTGGCGAGGAAGGAGTTGGCCGCGACCTTCACCAGCTCGGCCGTGTTCGGGTCGGTGCTGATGTACGGGACTCCCGCCTCCAGCATCGGGGCGTACACCCGGCACAGTGTCTCGTCGGCCTCCGGGCTGGTCACGCCCGCGACGAGCCGGTCCGGCCGCAGCGTGTCCTCGACCGCGAAGCCCTCGCGCAGGAACTCGGGGTTCCATGCCACTTCCGCCCGCACCCCGACCGGCGCGAGACCTGCGATGAGGGTGGCCAGTCGCTCGGTCGTGCCCACCGGGACGGTGGATTTGCCGACCACCAGACACGACGCGGGCAGGTGTGGGGCGAGCCCCTCGACGACGGCGTTCACGTAGCGTAGGTCGGCCGCCTGGGAGCCGGCCTGCTGGGGGGTGCCCACGCAGATGAAGTGGACCTCGCCGTGCAACGCCGCATCGCGCAGGCTGGTGCTGAAGCGAAGGCGTCCGGAGGCGAGCGCCTGGGTCAGAACATCGTCGAAACCCGGTTCATAGAAGGGGGGTCGGCCTTCGGCGAGGGCCGTGATCTTCTCGGCGTCGACGTCGACCCCGAGGACGTCGTGTCCGATGCCGGCCATACACGCGGCGTGCACAGCTCCGAGATATCCCGTACCGATGACGGTCAACCGCATGCGCTGATCTCCTGTCTGGGCGTGGTGGAGCTGGAAAATGGGGGGCGGGCCGTGTCAGGGGCGTAGCCGTACGGGTTCTGCTGCTGGAAGTTCCACGCGTCGCGGCACATCGCGGCCAGGTCGCGGCGCGCGCTCCAGCCCCAGGCCCCTGCCACCTTCGCCGGATCGGCGACGAGTTCCGCGACATCGCCGGGCCGCCGCTCGGTGATGCGGTGCGGGATCGGCTGCCCCGACACCTCCTCGAACGTGCGCAGGAGCTCCAGGACGGACGCGCCGCGCCCGGTGCCGAGGTTGAAGACCCGCATGCCGGGTTCGTCGTCGATGTGGTCGAGGGCCGCGCGGTGTCCCTCGGCGACGTCGACGACGTGGATGTAGTCGCGCACCCCGGTGCCGTCGGGCGTCGGGTAGTCGTCGCCGAAGACGCTCAGCTCGTCGCGGCGGCCCACGGCGATCTGGGTGAGGAACGGCATGATGTTGTTCGGCACACCGCGAGGGTCCTCGCCGAGCAGCCCGGTGGGGTGGGCGCCGGCCGGGTTGAAGTATCGCAGCGCCAACACCCGTAGTTCGGGCACGTGCCGGCACAAGTCCGTGAGGACCTGCTCGCATGTCCACTTGGTGGTGGCGTAGGGGTTGGTCGGCGCGGCCGGTGAGTCCTCGGTCAGCGGGACGGTCGTCGCGTCCCCGTAGATCGAGCAGGAGGACGAGAACACCAGCCGGTGCACCCCGTGGTCGTGCATGGCCGAGACCAGGGCCGTGGTGCCGCCGACGTTGATGTCGTAGTACGCGAGCGGGATCTGTACCGACTCGCCGACGGCCTTCTTCGCGGCGAAGTGGATCACCGCGTCGATGGGGTGGCTCGTGAAGACGGCGTCCAGGGACCGTCGGTCACGCACGTCCGCGATGTGGGTCGCGGCGATCGGGCGGCCCGCGATCTTCGCGACGCGTTCGAAGGCTTCGGGAGTGCTGTTGGAGTGGTCGTCGAGGACGACGACCTCGTGGCCGGAGCGGATGAGCTCGACACAGGTGTGGCTTCCGATGAAACCGGCGCCGCCGGTGACCAGGACCGTTTGGGGCACGGGAACCTCATTTCTCGATCGGCCGAGGTGGCCGTCACCAGGCGTAGAAGCCGGTGAGGTAGGTGGGGAAGACGGCGACGGCGAGCACCAGGGGAAGCAGGGACAGCAGGCCGCCGGCGAGCGGAAGCGTGGCCGTGCGCAGCGCGCTGAAGGCGGAGACACCGGTCGCGCGTGCCGTCTCCTTGATGTGCAGCCCGCCGATAGCGAGCGTCACGGCGGTGTACGAGGCGGAACCGAGGATGCAGAGGAAGACGTAGCCGACGGCCGGGCCGGTGAACTGGCCGACCAGAGCCGAGCTCGACAGGAACGTAGTGATCAGCAGGTACGGGGCGACGGCGCGCAGCGGAAGCGGCTCCAGGCTGTCGCGCTTCTTCGGCGTGACCTTGAAGGTGATCTGACGGGGTCGCAGCTTCTGCGTCACTGCGGCCAGCACGCCCCACGCCACGTAGGGCCAGCGGGAGAGAGCGAAGAGCCAGATCTCCCAACTGAAGATCGGGGAGTCCTTGGGACGCAGCAGACCGCGTCGGCGACAGAGCAGTGTCAGCAGGATCAGCCAGACGGACATGCTCCAGAAGTGCCCCAGGAACTCGAAGTAGTTGACCTTGATCCAGGGAGCGCCGGTGATCGCTGCGATCGGCGGCAGCAGGACGCCCATGATGGTGGCCATGGCGAGGAGCGGGTAGTACATCAGCGCCGCGGCGAAACGGATCCGAAGTACGAGGGGCATCCGGCTCAGGTGGCGCGGCAGCATTCCCAGGAGCATCACGGCCAGGCTGCGGGACCACTGGAACTCCTGGGTGATCATCGCGCCGAAGGTGAGAGGGCCCTCGCCGTGCGCCTCGGCGTCGATCGCGAACGCGCCCTGCCAGCCGGCCGAGCAGAGCAGGAAGCTGGTCGAGAAGTCCTCGGCGAGCTCCGGGCCGAGACCGCCGATGTCCTGCAGCGCCTGGGTGCGGACGGCGTAGTGCGAGCCGATGCACACGGGGGCGAGTCCGGCGGAGTGGCCCAGTTGTACGGGCCCGTGGAACATTGCCTCGCGCTGCAGTCGGCCGCGGGCCGCCCAGGACTCGTCGGCGTTGGAGTCGCAGACGCTGGGAGCCGCAACGTAGCCGATGGCCGGGTCGGCGAACGGGCGGACGACCTCGGCGAGGTACTGGGGGCCCGGGACGTGGTCGCAGTCGAGCTGGGCGACCACGTCGTACTGGGCGTAGCCCCAGTGGTCGTAGAAGAAGGCAAGGTTGCCCTCCTTGCACCGCGTGCGCCGAGGCCAGTCGGCCCGGTGGTAGTCGATACGGCCTCTCCGGCAGGAGACGCTGACACCGTGTGCCCGGCACCAGTCGACGATCTCCTCGGTGGGGTCCTCGTCGCACAGCCATACGTCGTAGGCGTGCGGGAAGTCCTGGTCGAGCATCGCCTCCAGGGTGGCGCGGGCGATGTCCCAGCCCTCGGACGGAGCACGGGTCACCACGAACGCGGTGCGGAGCGCAGGCACCTGGACGGCCGGGTCGAAGCGACGCATACGAATCAGCGCGACGAGGAAGTGCACCGGCAGGTAGGTGAGGTACAGCAGGAGAGCGCTGTTGATGACCATGCCCAGCCAGCCGATGCGGTGGGACGGCTGGAACCACCAGACCCAGAACCAGACCAGGCAGGCCGCCCAGCCGAGGGACAGCAGCACGACCAAGTAGCGGTCGAAGCGCGAGAACGCCCGCACGAAACTGGAGGGGAGGGCGGGGGGCCGGCGCGGCGGCATCGCGAGGACGGGTCCGTCCGGGCCGATGGAGGCCACCCCGCCGTTCGACAGGGCTCGGATCTCCTCTCCCAGCGCATGCCACTCCTCCGGTGATCCGGGAGCCGGGGAGAGGAGCGGTGGTTCCTTGACGGTGCCGGTCCCATGGGCGGGACCTTGCTCCAAGGACGTCATGGCAGCAGGTTCTCCAGGTGGTGCGACAGCGGGCCGTGGGGGGAGGGGGAGTGGCGCGGCGGGGCCGGGGCATCGTCCGGCCGCGGCGCGGGAGTCAGCCTCCCGACGCGGACGGTTCGGGTGCGCTGGTGGCCGCCACGCCGATGGGGGCGGCCGTCGGGGGAGGGATCGTCTGCGGCGCGTCCGCCGCAGTCGTCACTGCGGCCAACGGGACCGTCTCGTTCTGGCCGCCGCGGATCGCCGCGGCCGACACGTTGAGCCGGTCCGGGCGGGCGCCGAAGTACGCGACGGTCCGGTGCAGGCCCTCGGTGATGTCGACCACGGGCTCCCATCCCAGCACGTCGCGCGCGTGGGTGATCACTGGGCGGCGGCGGACCGGGTCGTCGACCGGCAGCGGGTGATACTTCACCTCGGAGGACGAGCCGGTCAGCGCCAGCACGATCTCGGCGAGCTCGGAGACGGTGCGCTCAACCGGGTTACCGAGGTTGAACGGACCCATCTCGGGCGAGTCGAGGAGGGCGACGAGACCACGGATCAGGTCGTCGACGAAGCAGAAGCTGCGGGTCTGCATGCCGTCGCCGTAGATGGTGAGGGGTTCACCGGTCAGAGCTTGGGTGATGAAGCTGGACACCACACGGCCGTCGTGTGGGCGCATCCGCGGGCCGTAGGTGTTGAAGATCCGTGCGATGCCGACGTTGAGGCAGTGCGTGCGGCGATACGCGGCTGAGACCGCCTCGGCGTATCGTTTCGCCTCGTCGTAGACGCTCCGCGGACCGATGGAGTTGACGTTGCCCCAGTACGTCTCCTCCTGTGGGTGGACCAGGGGATCGCCGTAGATCTCGCTCGTCGACGCGAGGATGAAGCGGGCGTCATGACGTAGCGCCAGGCGCAGAGCGTTCTCGGTGCCACGGCTGCCGACCGCGAGGGTCTCCAGCGGCTGTCGCAGGTAGTCGGGCGGGGAGGCGGGGGACGCCAGGTGGGCGACGGCGTCGACGCGGCCGGCGACCTCCACGGACACGCTCACGTCGGCGTGCTGGAAGTCGAAGGCCGGGTTGGACAGGAGGTGTGCGATGTTCGCGGGATCGCCCGTCGAGAAGTTGTCCAGGCACACCACCGAGTCGCCGCGCCGCAAGAGCGCCTCGCACAGGTGTGACCCAAGGAATCCACCGCCACCGGTCACGGCAACGCGCATGTGTTTCTCCATGAATGAGAAGCGAAATGGCCTCACGCCCCGCTCGTACGGACAGACGAATGGCAGATGACTGGACGAGCCGACAAACGGAGCGCTCTCGGAAAACGTAGGAGGAGAGTATGGGCATATGTAGTTATTTTTGCGGAGGAAATTCGGCGACTGGGCTGTTCGGCGGGGGTCACGCGGGGACGGGTACGGGGTCACCGGCCCGTGCGGGGCTAATCTCGCTTCCGAACGGCGTAATCCGGCAGGGTCACACGCAGGTGTGAGTCGGGCCGCGTATGCCCGGTCGGGGTTATTTGGAAGAGCGTTCTGGGTGCGTGAGTTCGATTTGCGCGGGGAGGTGGTGCGCTGACTTCTCGCACGGTGCGGCCATGTCTCGGGCTCCGCAGGGAAAATTCGCCCACCGCGGCGACGGAATCCGTCGTCCGATGTCCCCCGGGGGTTCGCCGCCTGTCTCCGTGGCAGCGTCGTGGCCCCACGGGGGCACGCCTACTCGGACCCGGACGTCATCGCCCGCCACGGCGAAGGGTCGGCCACGCCGTCCTCGCGGGCCGACCGGGGCCATGGCCGGGAGGACGAGGGACGTTCGGGCGTCACCGTGCCGACGGCCGGCTGACGGCATACGCCCGGGCACCGCCCCCTGGAACCTGGCCCGCGCCCAATGTCGGCCTCCCCTCGCCCCACGAGCCGCGGCACCGCCCCGCCGCCCCGGTCGTGGTCGAAGTACGACTGGTACGGACCCCGCCCCGGGAGAAGTGCTCGACCATCCGACCGACGTAGTACGGGTCGTCCCCGCCGCCCGCGCACACGTCCGCGCGGCGGTACAGGCCCCACTCGGAGCACACATTGCGCTTCCCTCGCGCGCGGCGAGAAGACCACGGATGTCGCGCGCGAACTCCGGGGCGGGGAGCGCCAGGCGAAGGGGCACACGTGGGCCCCGCGCGGACAGACGCCGGTCGTGCGGGTGCCTGGCTCGAACCGGGGACGAGTCTCCGTGGCGGGCGCGGTTTGCCACAAGAGCGGTGAACGCTCCCGCCTGTTCACACCTCATCGACGATCCCGGCCAGATCCAGCCGACGAGTGAACTCGGAAACGACAGGCCGAGCGCCCGGACGCTTCTCCACCGCGGACGTCACCGCCACTTCAAACGCTGACGCTCAGGCCGTGGCCGCGGGGACCGGGAAGCCTTCGACGCACCGCACCCAACGCCTAGCCCCCGGCCCGGGACACCCCCCGACCGGTCACACCATACGAATCAACGACCCGCGAGGTCCGGACCCAGAGGGAGGGGGTCGGCCCCGCATTCGAACCAGACGGTCTTGCCGACGCCGGGACCAGGCTCCACACCCCACTTGCCGACCATCGCCTCCAACAGGACGAGCCCGCGCCCGCTCTCCGACTCGGCCGAAAACTCGGCTGAGAGAAGCGGCAGTCGAGCCGACCCGTCCGCCACCTCCACCCGGACCCCCGCCACCTGCCTCAGCAGCAGGAACGCGCAACGCCGGTCCGGGACATGACGTACGACGTTGGCGAGCAGCTCGGTCACGCCCAGTTCCACGGCGTCGGTCAGCTCGGCCATCTCCCACTCGCGCAGGTACGAGCGGACGATGCGGCGGACGTACTGAGGCGAGTGCTCGCCCACGGTGAGGCGCATGCGGTACTGCGTGGTGCGGGGGCCCGCGAGGATGGGGGAATGTAGTAGTTCACGCCACAAGGCTGACCTCACTTGACTACCCTCGGCTACGGAACGGATACAACTGGTCCAGCGGTGGACCGAGTTGCACATCGTGCGAGAGAGGTCCGTACGTGACCCACATCAACGTTCTCGACCCGGGCGCATCACCGCTCGACTACTACGGGTTCGAGTTGCGACGGCACCGAGAGGCCGCCGAACTCACCCAGAAACAGCTCGGCGACATCGTCAACTACACGGGTTCGCTGGTCGGCCAGATCGAAACGGCCCGCAAGCTGCCCACGCAGGAGTTCAGCGAGCGGGTGGACGCGGCGCTGGGGACGGGCGGGTTGCTGTCGCGGCTCGTCGCACTGGTATTGCGTAGTCAACTTCCGGCCTGGTTCCAACAGGTGGCGGAGTTGGAAGCGCGGGCCGCAGAGATGTGCACCTTCCACACGCACTTGGTTCACGGTCTTCTCCAGACCGAGGCGTACGCGCGCGCCGTGCTCGGCACGCTGGACCAGACCGAACTCGACGACCGCACCTCCGTACGGCTCGCCCGCCAGCGCATCTTCGAGAAGAGCGAGCCGCCGGTCCTGTGGGCGGTCGTCAGCGAGGCCGCCCTCTACCAGAAGATCGGCGGTCCGGAGGCCATGGGAGGTCAACTGGCCCACCTGTTGAATTTCGAGCGCAACCCCCGAATCAACATCCAGGTGCTGCCGTTCACAGCCGGAGCACACGCGGGGCTGCAAGGCTCATTCGACCTCTTCCGCTTCGCGAGCGACCCGGACATCGTCTATACGGAGGGCTACGGCACCGGGCATCCGACCGCCAACCCGGACACCGTCAAGGACTGTTCGCTCCGTTACGATCATCTTCAGGCCGCCGCCCTCTCCCTCAGGGATTCGGCGGAGCTGATCCGGCGGGTGATGGAGGAACGCTATGGAGAGCAACGCGATGCCGACGGGGATCCAGTGGCGTAAGTCCAGCTACAGCGGCGACCAGGGCGGCTCCTGCGTGGAGTGCGCACCGCTGGGCCTCCTCACGTGGCGCAAGTCGACGTACAGCGGTGACCAGGGCGGCGACTGCGTCGAGGTCGCCGAAGCCCCCGCCACCATCGCCGTCCGCGACTCAAAGAACCCGGCGGGGCCGACCCTCACCCTCGACCCCGCCACCTTCACCACGTTCCTCAACTGGACGACAACGGCAGTGGCTCACAGCCGCTGAATGATCGTCCCGGTCGCCAGCGCACCGCCCGCGCACATCGTGATGAGCGCGAACTCCTTGTCCCGGCGCTCCAGTTCATGCAACGCCGTCGTGATCAGCCGTGCCCCCGTGGCGCCCACAGGGTGCCCGAGCGCGATCGCGCCCCCGTTCACGTTCACCTTCTCCATGTCCTGTTCGAAGACCTGCGCCCAGCTCAACACCACTGACGCGAAGGCCTCGTTGACCTCGATGACGTCGATGTCCTTGAGGGACATCCCGGCCTTACCGAGGACCGCCTTCGTCGCGTCGATCGGGCCGTCGAGGTGGAAGTGCGGGTCGGAGCCGACCAGCGCCTGGGCGACGATCCGTGCCCGCGGCCGGAGCTTCAGCGCCCGCGCCATCCGCTTGGACGCCCACATGAGGGCAGACGCCCCGTCGGAGATCTGCGACGAGTTGCCCGCCGTGTGGACCGCCGTCGGCATCACCGGCTTCAGCCGGGCCAACGCCTCCATGGACGTGTCGCGCAGCCCCTCGTCGCGGTCGACCAGGCGCCACATGCCCTGCCCGGCCCGCTGCTCGTCCTCGGTCGTGGGCACCTGAACGGAGAACGTCTCCCGCTTGAAGCGCTCCTCCGCCCATGCCGCCGCGGCCCGCTCCTGCGAGAGCAGCCCCAGCGAGTCGACGTTCTCCCTGGTCAGACCCCGATGACGAGCGATCCGCTCGGCCGCCTCGAACTGGTTGGGAAGGTCGACGTTCCACTCGTCCGGGGTCGGCTTCCCCGGGCCGTGCTTGGAGGCGGCCCCGAGCGGCACTCGGGACATGACCTCGACGCCACAGCTGATCCCGACGTCGATGACGCCCGCCGCGACCATGTTGGCGACCATGTGGGAGGCCTGCTGCGAGGATCCGCACTGCGCGTTCACGGTCGTGGCCGCCGTCTCGTACGGCAGCCCCATCGCGAGCCATGACGTACGGGCGGGGTTGCCCGACTGCTCGCCGGCGTGGGTGACCGCTCCACCGACGACCTGCTCGACGCAGTCCGCCTGGATCCCCGTACGGCCGAGGAGTTCTCGATAGGTTTCGCCCAGCAGGTAGGCGGGATGCAGATTGGCGAGCGCGCCGCCGCGCCTGCCGATGGGGGTGCGCACGGCTTCTACGATCACGGGTTCCGCGGCCATGGGGAGTTCCTCTCCTCGGGTCACCCGCGCGGCGCGGGCGTCCCGGCCCACCCGCCACGCTGAACTAGTACGCGTTCTAGTTCTGAGTGCAGTCTGCTGACCCTGCGTCCGTCACCGCAAGGGTCGTGCAGCTCCCGAAGTCGCGATCTGCACGACTCCCGCACGCAATTCGGTTCGTCGCACCTCTTGCCACTTGTAGAACCCGTTACTACCTTCACGGCAATTCCCGGCGCCTGATGGACCGTCAGAACACGACCGTCGCACGGCCAGAACCCGACCGTCGCACGACCTGGAGTTGCCGATGACCTGTCCAGCGATGCCCGACGGGTTCGATTTCACCGACCCCGACGTGCTGCACCAGCGCGTGCCCTTCCCGGAGTTCGCCGAGCTGCGTCGGACCGAACCGGTCCGTTGGATCCCACAGCCGCCCAATCTCGCCGGCTTCGGGGACGAGGGCTACTGGGCCGTCACCCGGCACGCCGACGTCAAGTACGTATCCACGCACCCGGAGTTGTACTCCTCCACCGTCAACACCGCGATCATCCGCTTCAACGAGCACATCGAACGCGACGCGATCGACGCCCAGCGGCTGATCCTGCTGAACATGGACCCGCCCGAGCACACCCGGGTCCGCCAGATCGTCCAGCGCGGCTTCACCCCGCGGGCCATCCGCGCGCTGGAGGACAACCTGCGCGGCCGCGCGGGCCGGATCATGGAGACGGCCCTCGCGAACGCGGGCCCCGGCGGTTCCTTCGACTTCGTGACCGAGGTCGCCTGCGAACTGCCCCTCCAGGCGATAGCCGAGCTGATCGGCATCCCGCAGGAGGACCGCGCCAAGATCTTCGACTGGTCCAACAAGATGATCGCCTACGACGACCCGGAGTACGCGATCACCGAGGAGGTCGGCCAGGAGGCGGCCACCGAGATCCTCGCCTACGCGATGAACATGTCCGCCGACCGCAAGCAGTGCCCGGCCAAGGACATCGTCAGCACCCTGGTCGCCGCCGAGGACGAGGGCAACCTCGGCTCGGACGAGTTCGGCTTCTTCGTACTGATGCTGGCCGTCGCGGGCAACGAGACGACCCGTAACGCCATCACCCACGGCATGCACGCCTTCCTCACCCACGCCGACCAGTGGGACCTCTACAAGCGGGAGCGCCCGGCGACCGCCGCCGAGGAGATCGTCCGCTGGGCGACACCCGTCGTCTCCTTCCAGCGCACGGCGACCCAGGACACCGAACTGGGCGGCAAGCAGATCAAGAAGGGCGACCGCGTCGGCATCTTCTACTCCTCCGCCAACAACGACCCGGAGGTCTTCGACTCACCGGAGGTCTTCGACATCACCCGCGACCCGAACCCGCACCTCGGCTTCGGGGGCGGCGGCCCGCACTTCTGCCTCGGCAAGTCGCTGGCCACCCTGGAGATCGACCTGATCTTCAACGCGATAGCCGACGCGATGCCCGGCCTCCGGCTGGTCGGCGACCCGCGCCGACTGCGCTCGGCCTGGATCAACGGCGTCAAGGAACTGCAGGTCAACGCCGGTTGAGCCGCCGGTGACCCGCTTCGAGGGAAGCAGGGGCATCCCCCCCTACGCTCCGCCCCTGCCTCCCCCGGGTCCCAGTACGCCCGAAATGCTGTAAACGTTTCCCCGCCGTTACGCGTCTTCACGGATGGCACAGCCAACTGACACCTTCGAAGACTTCGAACGGAAAAGCCGAGCCGTGGTCCCAGCCGAACTGTCCCTCGTCCGGCCGGAGGACGCGGCCACCTCCCGGAAGCGGGACCTCCGCCCGGTTTGGAGGCGGTACCGCGTCCCCCTCCTCGCCACCCTGCCGACCGTGCCGCTGTACGTGGTGTGGTGGCTGTTCCTCGCCACCGGCGGCGGTGATCTCGCGGCACAGGAGGCCTGGGCCGAGTTCGCGTCCCGGCACGGCGGTTCGGCGTACAGCCTGTTCTGGTACGGCGGGATGCACACCGCCAACTACAGCCTGATCTCGCCCTATCTGATGGCCGCCTTCGGCGTGCGCACGGTCACCGTCGCGGCCGGGCTCCTCGCCGCCTGGCTGGCCTCGGTCCTCATCGTCCGTACGGGGATCCGCCGGCCGCTCGGCCCGGCGCTGCTCGCGTCGCTCGCGCTGTGGTGCAACGTCGCGTCGGGGCGCACCACCTTCGCCCTCGGTGTCGCGTTCGGGCTCGCGGCCTGTGTGCTGCTGACCCGGGAGCGCCGCCTGCCGCTCGCGGTGGCGTACGCGGCGCTGGCGGCCATGGCGAGCCCGGTGGCCGGACTGTTCCTGGTCGTGGCGGGCACGGGTCACGCCCTCGTACGGGACCGGGTGCGGGCCGCCACGCTGATCGTCCCGCCGGTCGTGGTGGTGGGCGCGACCAGCCTGCTGTTCCCGTTCACCGGCGAGCAGTTGATGCCGGCGGCCCGGATCTGGCCGCCCGTCGTGATCGGCCTCGTCGTGCTGACCCTCGCGCCGCGCGGCTGGCGGGTACTGCGCTGGGGCGCCGTCGTGTACGCGGCCGGGACGGTCCTCACGTATCTGATCCCCTCACCGGTCGGCACGAACGTGGAGCGGCTGGCCGAACTGTTCGCACCGGCCGCCCTGTTGGCCGCGCTGCTGGCGGTGCCGGCCACCTCGACACCGGCCGGGGCGCCCCGCAGAGGCGGCAGGCACAGACGTGTCGCTCTCGCCATGGCGCTGGTCTTCTCCGTGGGGTGGGTGGGCAAGAAGACGGTCGACGATCTGCAGGTGTCGACGGTGGTACCGGCCTGGGCCCACGACACCACCAGCGTCGTGGAGGCCCTGGACCGGCTCGGCGCCGACCGTACGCGCGTCGAGGTGGTCCCGGCCCGCAACCACCGCGAGGCCACCGCGCTGGCCCCGCACGTGAACCTGGCGCGCGGCTGGAACCGGCAGTTGGACATGGAACGGGGCCGGCTCTTCTACGACGGGACCTTCTCGGAGACGACGTACCGCGGCTGGCTCGACCGGTGGGCGGTCGGCTTCGTCGTACTGCCCTCGGGGAAGCCGGACGGCTTCGCGGAGGACGAGGCACGTCTGGTCGCGCGGGGCACAGAATGGCTGGAGCCGGTGTGGCGGGACGTGAACTGGCGGGTCTACCGCGTGCGCGGGGCGGTGCCCCTGGTGTCGAGGCCCGCCACCGTCGTGCGGGCCGACAGCGCCGCGGTCCTCGTGCACGTCCCGCGGGCCGGCTCGGTGACCGTGCGGGTCGCCTTCTCGCCCTGGCTGTACGCCGAGGGCGGCTGCCTGGAGAAGGCGGGCGAGTTCACGCGTCTGACGGTGACCGAGCCGGGCGAGTACAGGATCAGCTCGGGGTACGGCCCTTCGCCGGGACCGGCTCCGCGATGCTGACGTCCGTCCCCTCCGCCGCCTCCGCCGATTTCGTGAGCGGTCGCGGGCGCGGTCCCTGGAGGAGGTAGGTCAGGGCGAAGCCCGCGCCGACGACGGCCGCGCCGCCCGCCGCGTCCAGGACCCAGTGGTTGGCGGTCGCCACGATCGCGGAGACCGTGAACAGCGGGTGCAGCAGGCCGAGTGCCTTCATCCACCACTTCGGGGCGAGGATCGCGATGACGAGCCCGCACCACAGCGACCAGCCGAAGTGCAGCGAGGGCATCGCCGCGTACTGGTTGGTGAGCGCGGTCAGCGTCCCGTAGTCCGGCTGGGAGAAGTCCTGCACACCGTGCACGGTGTCGATGAAACCGAGGCCCGGCATCAGCCGCGGCGGGGCCAGCGGGTAGAGCCAGAAGCCGACGAGCGCGAACAGCGTGGCGAAGCCGAGCGCCGCGCGGGCCCAGCGGTACTCGGCCGGGCGGCGGACGTAGAGGACACCGAGGACGCTCAGCGGCACCACGAAGTGGAACGACGTGTAGTAGAAGTCGAAGAAGCCCTGCAGCCACGGGACGTCCACCACCGCGTGGTTGACCCAGTGCTCGACGTCGATGTGCAGGAACTTCTCGATCGCGTGGATCTGCTCGCCGTTCTCCTCCGCGACGGCCCGGCCCCCCGCGTTGGTACCGCCGGTCGCCGCGAGCCTGACCTGCTGGTACGCGGAGTAGCCGACGCGGATCAGGAGCAGTTCGAGCAGCAGGTTCGGGCGGGTGAGGACCCGGCGCAGGAACGGCAGCAGGGGTACGTGCTTCCAGCGCGTGGGCACCGGCCGCGCGTACTCGGTCGGGATGGGCGAGCGGTAGTACTCCGACGTACGGGACAGAAACGGAACCACGGTGGCCGCGGCGAGGGCGGCCAGCAGGACGACGTTGTCACGCAGCGGGTAGAGGGACGCCATGTTCGGCAGCATCATCTTCGCCGGGAGCGTCATCACCAGGATGACGGCGACGGGCCATACGTACCGGTCGCCGGCCTTCTTGCCGACCCGGCCGACCAGCGCGAGCAGCACCCACAGCAGCTGGTGCTGCCAGGTGGTGGGCGACACGGCGACGGCGACACAGCCGGTGATCGCGACCGCGAGCAGCAACTGCCCGTCGCGGGCGTAGCGCACGGCGCGGCGCAGGCCGAGGACGGCGACGGCCGCGCCCAGCGCCAGGAACAGCCCGATCTCCAGCGGGCCTTCGAGGCCGAGCCGCAGCAACGCGCCGTGCAGCGACTGGTTGGCGAGATCGTCGGCGGGCCGCCCCAGCCCGACTCCGGCCAGGTGGTGCACCCAGTACGTGTACGAGTCGTGCGGCATCGCCGCCCACGCGAGCGCGGTGCCCGCGGCGAAGGCGATCCCGGTGGAGGCGGCGGCCCGGCGGCGGCCGGTGAACCACAGGAGCGGCGCGAAGAGGAGCACGGTCGGCTGGAGGGCCGCCGCGAGCCCGATCAGCACCCCGCTCGCCCGTTCCCCGCGCACCGCGAAACAGCCGAGGAGCACGAGCAGTACGGGAATGATGCTGGTCTGGCCGAGATACAGCGTGTTGCGCACGGGCAGCGACAGCATCAGCAGGCTGATCGCGACGGGCGCGGCCAGCAACGCCGTACGGCGGCTCACGGGTTGTGGCAGGGCGCGGGCGGCGACCAGGCCGAGGGCGACGACCAGCAGCAGCGTGCCGAAGGTCCAGCCCCAGCCCAGGGCCTGTTCGGCCGCACGGGTGAGTGGCTTGAGGACGAGCCCGGCGAACGGTGTGCCCGTGAACTGGGTGGAGTCGTACAGCGACCCCTTCACATGGAGCACGCCGTCGGGTCCGACCCAGGTCTCCAGGTCCGTCAGCCGTTCGCCTTTCGGCGTGCCCAGGACGACGGCGAGCTGCCGTACGGCCAGGACCGCGGCGATCAGCCAGAGGCCCGCGCGGACCAGTCCCAGCCGTGCCTTCGCCGTCCCGGGCGCCGCCGCCCCGAAGGCATCTCCTGGTCGTCCACCGTGCTCCGCATTCGCCACGCGCCGTCGGCCCTCCCGCCCCGTTCGTCCCCGGTGTCCCATGGGTCTGGGTGCGTCTGTTTCCTGTTCGGATCCTAAGAGGCTCGCACTCCCCCCGTCGTGAGACGCAGGCAACCCCCTCTTCACCTGACGTCCTTCGGACTTTGTCCGGATGGAGGTGTTGTACGGCCGGTCCGGCTCCCTCGCAAGTCGCCGCGAGACCTCCGCGAGTCGCCGTGCAGTCCCGCGAGTTGCCGTGAGGGGAATACAACCACCCAACCTGCCAGTAACCGGTTATATTCAGCGACGGAACTGATTAGCGCACCTAACTAGACAGGCGAAAGGTATGACGGCATGACCGAGCCGCAGCTCTGGCACGACGTGGACGACTACTTCACCGGCCTCCTCGCCCCGCCGGACGACGCCCTGACCGACGCGCTGAACGACAGCGACGCCGCCGGACTGCCCCACATCAACGTCGCCCCGCCGCAGGGCAAGCTGCTGCATCTCCTGGCCGTGATCCAGGGCGCGGCCCGCATCCTGGAGATCGGCACACTCGGCGGCTACAGCACCATCTGGCTGGCCCGTGCCCTTCCGCGGGACGGCCGGCTGATCACGCTGGAGTACAGCGAGCGGCACGCCGAGGTGGCCCGCCGCAACATCGCCCGGGCCGGCCTGGACAAGATCACCGAGGTCCGGGTGGGCCCGGCACTCGACTCCCTGGCGAAGCTGGCCGCCGAGAACGACAAGGGCGACGGGAACACGGCCCCCTTCGACCTGGTCTTCATCGACGCGGACAAGGTCAACAACCCCCGCTATGTGGAGTGGGCCGTGAAACTCACCCGCCCCGGCAGCCTGATCATCCTCGACAACGTCGTCCGCGGCGGCGCCGTCACCGACGCCACCAGCGACGACCCGAGCGTGCGGGGCACCCGCGAGGCCCTCGAACTGTTCGCCACACACCCGAAACTGACCGCCACGGCGATCCAGACGGTGGGCTCGAAGGGGTACGACGGCTTCGCGCTGGCGCGCGTACTGCCGTAGCCCCTCCGGTACTTCCGCGCGCCGGCCCAAGGGGTCAGGCCTCGTGGTAGAAGCCCACGTTGACGCTGCGGGGGCCCGTGCGGTCGTAGATGATCAGTTCGCCGGAGCCACCGAGGGGCAGCTTGGCCGTCCCGCCGTACGGCAGGACCTGCGGGGCTGCCCCGCCGACCAGGGTGAACCGCACCTCGGAGGAGGGCTCGTCCTGCGAGCCCCGCAGCCAGGTCACCTGCCAGCTCCCCTCGGGCCCGCACATGAACTCCACGTGCACCCGCGAGACGAACAGCCAGTCGTCGGGCGTGGCGAGGCGGCACACGCCCCGGTCCCGCCCCACCCGCAGCACGGCACCCGGCTCGCTCGGCGCGTCGGCCATCTGCATACCGGCCGTCGCGCCGGCTTCCGTCCCGGACACCGTGGCCATGGTGAGTTCGAGCACGTGTGCTCCTTCGTTCCCGCGCGTTCCCGCGTTCCGATTGTCCCGCGCCAGGACGCGGTTGACGCCCCGGCGAGGTGTCGCCGCCGAATGATAATTCGCCCGGCCCCACACCGTCCGACGCAGTCCCGCACCGTCCTGTGCGGTCCCACACCGCTCGGGCACGGTCGCACACCTTTCCGGCACGGTTCGGGCACCTTCCGGCACAATGGACGCATGACCGAGCGCAAGCCTCCTGGTGTCAGCTTCGAGTCCTGGATCGACAAGCAGATCCACGACGCGGAAGCCCGTGGGGAGTTCGCCGATCTCCCCGGCATGGGCAAGCCGCTGACGAGCGGTCCCGACACGTCGTACGACGAACTGTGGTGGATCAAGCAGAAGATGATCCGCGAGGGCCTGACCGTACTGCCCCCGACACTGGCCCTCCGCAAGGAGGCCGAGGACGCCCTTGAGGCGGTCGCCAAGGCCCCGTCGGAGCAGGCGGTACGGCGGATCGTCACGGAGATCAACAAGAAGATCCGCGAGATGATGTTCAGGCCGCCGCCCGGCCCGCCGCTGGGCCTCAAGCCGTACGACGTCGAGGAGATCGTCCGCGAGTGGCACGAGCGGCGTGCCGGCTGAGCCCGTCCGCGCCTCCGTCTCCGTCCTCGTCCTCGTCGAGACCGCGCCGCCCTCTCGGGGCACGGGTGAGGCCCTGCCCCGACACATGGCCCGGGGCAGGGCCTCGCTGCGCAAGATGCCTACGGCGGCGTAGGCGTACGGGAGTTCTGCGGGGGTGGGTGGTTCAGAGCCGCAGCAGCCGTTCCGCCAGTTCCCGGTAGTCCCGTAGGGCCAGCCGGAGTTGTTCGGTGTCGGCCTTGTCCTCGCCGGTGGTCTGCCAGGACGTACGGAGTGTGCGGCGGCGCTCGGTCACGGCGTCGGTGAACCGTGCCGCGACCTCCTGGAGGACCTTGTCGGCCTCCTCGACCGAGCCCCGGGGGCCGTCGATGAACCCGGCCACCGCGTGCTGGAGTTGGCTGGACCACTTGTCGCCCACGTCGGGGGACATCAGACGTCCGCCTGTGCCTGTGCCTCCGGCGGTTCCGGGGGTTCCCGAGGGCGACTTGGTCTGGGTGACGGGCGGGTTGCCTGCGGCAGGGGTGCCTTCAGGAGCCCTTGAATTTCCCGCCGTGGTCTTGTGCAGGTCGCCTTGGGCCGGTCGCGCGGTTCCCCGCGCCCCTGACGGGGCGGGTGTGGCTGAGCCGGTGTCGGAGGCGGGGGCACGCCCCGGAGCGGGGATCCGTTCGGGGGTGGCGGGCCTTCCGGGAGCCTCGGCCTGGTCGACAGCCTCCGTCCGGCCGACGGCATCGGTTCGATCAGGTGCCCCGGTCCGGCCGACAGCCTCGGTTCGGCCGGCACCCTCGGTTCGGTCGGGTGTCTCGGTCCGCCCGGCAGCCTTGATCCGGCCGAGTATCCCGGTTCGCCCGGCAGCCTCGGCCTGGTCGGATGCCTCGGTCCGGTCGGGAGATGCGTGCCGGTCGGCAGACATCGACCTGTCGGGAGACGTCGGCCGGTCGGGAGACATCCGCCGGTCGGGAGACATCCGCCGGTCGGCAGATGTCTGCCGGTCGGGAGGCGTCCCCTGGTCGGCAGGCGCCGACCTGTCGGCGGACGTCGGCCTGTCGTTGCGCCGTTCCGGCGGGGGCGGGGGTGCGGCCGTCGTGTTGTCGTCCGGCATGGCTGTCAACTCCCCTTCACGTGGCGCCTGTTGAGTGCCCACGGCGCGTGTACGCGGCCGCGGGAGCTGTCGGTGTCGGTTCGGGTGGCCGCGGTGGCTTCCTCGGTCTTCCCGGTCTGCTCCCGGGGGTCGCTCTTCCCCCGGGTCAGGGCCTTTTCGTCCCCGCGGGCCGGGGCCGTCAGGTCCTGGAAGAGGGCGCGGGCCTCGACCAGGGCCTCGCGCAGTTCCTCCGTACCGGCCGCCGGGCCCGCGCCGGAGCCGGCCGTGGGCGCGTGCGCGGCCCGGTGGACGCGCCGGTAACCATGGACGTGGTGCGCGTGGTGCACGGAGAGCGCGTCGAGCTGCTCGTCGTGACGGTCACCGTCCGGGAACCCGCGGGCGCCCGCCACCTCGGCGATCAGCCGGTCCGCCTCGACGACGGCATCGCGCGGCGAGTCGACGAACTGCTCCTGCACGGCGGTCCAGCGGACCAGATACCGCTCCCGTGCCCCGGGCTCCAGCGGCTGCTCGCGCAGCGATCCGTGCCGCTGCACCCGCTCTTCGAGTTCGTGCTCGGCGGCCTTGGAGTCGCCGTCGTGCCGGGCGACGGCCCGGTCGTACTCGGGCCCGAAGCGCCGCTTCAGACCTCGCCCGCCGCCCGCCCCGCGGGCCGCCACGGACCGGGCGACCACGGCGGCCACGAGAGCCACCGCGACCACGATCAGAAGGATGATCACGCCTGTGGACATGGAATGCCTTCCGGGTTCTGGGCCCAGTGGGCCGCTTCCCCTGCCGGGTTGCCCGGACGACGCTCCCCAAACTGCGCTCGCGACTTCCGTGCGGCAGCGTGTCGATTACGGCGTCCCTCGTTCGACGCATGGGTGAGAGCACGAGTGAGGGGCGGCACAGGGGCGGCCCCTGACAACGAGTGATACCGAGGAGAACGTCATGGGCAAGGTCGTCGCACGGATCGGAATGTCGCTCGACGGATACATCACGGGCCCGGACGCGGGGGCCGAGCACCCGCTCGGCATCGGCGGCGAACGTCTGCACAACTGGGTGTACGGACTGCGCGCGTTCCGCGAGATGCTGGGGAAGAAGGGCGGGACGGAGGGCCGGGACAACGACGTCGTCGCCGAGTGGGTCGCCCGGCCGGGCGCGGTGGTCATGGGCCACGGCATGTTCATCAGCGGCGAGGTGCCCTGGGGCGACGAGCCGCCGTACCACATGCCGGTCTACATCGTCACCCACCACCCCCGCGAGACCGTGGTGAAGGAGGGCGGCACGAGCTACCACTTCGTCACCGAGGGCCCCGAGCACGCCCTCGCCCTGGCCCGCGAGGCGGCGGGCGACAAGGACGTCTCCCTGGCGGGCGGCGCGAACCTGATCCAGCAGTTCATCCGCGCCGGCCTCCTCGACGAACTCCTTCTCCACGTCGTCCCCGTCCTCGCCTGCGCCGGCACCCGGCTCTTCGACGACCTGGGCGAGAACCAGATCGAGTGGGAGAAGGCCGCGGTCATCGACTCCCCCGAGGTCACCCACATCCACCTGCGGGCCCTGAAGCAGGCCGCCGGGTGAGCCGGCGGTAATTCGCTTGCGGGCGGCGTACGGGGCGTCGTGACAATGCCCGCCATGAAGACACGTACGCCCGGTGCGCCGGGGCCCTGGACCGTCACCCCCGAGCCCTTCGACTCGCCGACCGCGATCACCCTCTGGCGGGCGTACTACACGGAGGTCAGCGACCGCTGGTACCGGCTGCACCGCGGGCACGACACCGACCCCGCCGAGCTGGAACGCGAGATCGCCGCCGACACCGGAGCCGAATTCGCCCCGCCCGGCGGGGTGTTGCTGGTCGCGCGGCACGACGGCGTGGCCGCGGGCATGGCGGGCGTACGGCTCCGGGACGCGACGACGGGCGAGCTCAAGCGTGTCTTCGTACGCGACGGTCTGCGGGGCAAGGGTGGCGGTGCCGTTCTTCTCGGGGCGGCCGAGGCGGCGGCCCGGGCGCTCGGGGCCGGGCGGCTGATCCTCGACACCCGGGGCGACCTGGTGGAGGCGCGGGCGCTGTACGCCCGGCACGGCTACGCGGAGACCGAGGCGTACAACGACGACGTGTACGCCGAGCACTGGTTCGCCAAACGGCTCACCGCCTGAGCCGCTCGCGCGTCAGGTTTCGTGCGTCAGGTTTTCGTGCGTCAGGTGCCGGGCCGCGCCCGGGTCACTTGGTGAGCCACACCCGGCCGGTCGGCTTCGGGACGGTTCCGTTGTGGGGGCGTTCCTCGTTGGAGCCGCACATCTCGGCGTTCAGCTCCTTCACGAGCCGGACCAGGTCGGTGGGGCGGTCCGGGCCCCACCAGTCGCCCAGGAGTTCGGCGAGGGACTCCTCACGGGCCTCGGCCAGCTTCTCGGCGGCCTCGCGGCCCCGGTCGGTCAGGACCAGGTCGAGGCCCTCCCGTACGGCGAGCCGCCGCTCCTCGACCTGGCGGGCGGCCGCGATGACGACGTGCAGGGGCACCGCGCTGCGCTCGGCGAGGACGGCCGGCTCGGCCCAGCCGTAGCGCCTGATCCGCAGCAGGAGCCAGCTCGCGGCGGGCAGCAGGTCGTATCCGGCGCGGGCGGTGATCTTCTGGTAGATCTCGCGCCGCCCCTCCCTCGTGCCGAGCACGGACAGCGCGCGGCACACCTCGTCGTACGAGGAGCGCTCCACGGGGTTGCTGGCCAGTGTCTGGGTGGCGTCGGGTGCCGTCACCGAGGCGCGCAGCCTGTCCTCGCGCAGGAACCAGGCGAGCGCGAAGCCCACGAGGGCGACCGGGGCCGCGTACAGGAAGACGTCCGTGATGGACGTGGAGTACGCCTCCACGACGGGCGGCCGGAGTGTGGCCGGGAGGTCGGCGATGATCTTCGGGTCGGACTTCAGCGCGTCCACGCCGAGGCTCGGCGGGAGGTTCTGCCCCCGGAGCGCGGAGGTCAGTTCGCTGCCCAGCCGGCTCGCGAAGACCGTGCCGAAGATGGCGACGCCGAACGAGGCGCCGATGGAGCGGAAGAAGGTGGCGCCGGAGGTGGCGACGCCGAGATCCTCGTACGAGACGGCGTTCTGCACGATCAGTACGAGGACCTGCATGACCAGGCCGAGTCCGAGGCCGAACACGAGGAGGTACGAGCTCATCTCGGCCGCGGAGCTGTGCTCGTCGAGCTGGTGCAGGAGCAGCAGACCGAGCGCGGTGACGCCCGTACCGGCGATGGGGAACACCTTCCAGCGGCCCGTGCGGCTGACGATCTGTCCCGACACGGTCGAGGAGACGAGCAGTCCGGCCACCATCGGCAGCATGTGCACGCCCGACATGGTGGGCGAGATCCCGTGGACGACCTGGAGGAACGTCGGGAGGTACGTCATCGCCCCGAACATCGCGAAGCCGACGATGAAGCTGATCAGGGCGGCGAGGGTGAAGGTGCGGATCCGGAACAGTTTCAGCGGCAGCACGGGCTCGGCGGCCCGCCGTTCGACACCCACGAACGCCACGGCGAGTACGACGCCCAGCACCGCGAGGCCGATGATCTGCGCCGAGCCCCAGGCCCAGGTGCTGCCGCCGAGCGAGGCGACGAGAACCAGACAGGTGGCGACGGCCGCGATCAGGAACGTACCGAGGTAGTCGATCGTGTGCTTCTGCGCGCGGACCGGGATGCGCAGGACGGTCGCGATGACGGCGAGCGCGACGATCCCGATGGGGAGGTTGATGTAGAAGACCCAGCGCCAGCTCAGGTGCTGGGTGAACAGCCCGCCGAGCAGCGGGCCGAGCACGCTGCTCGCGCCGAAGACCGCGCCGAACAGGCCCTGGTACTTGCCCCGTTCGCGGGGCGAGACGATGTCGCCGACGATCGCCATCGACAGCACGATGAGCCCGCCGCCGCCGAGGCCCTGGAGGGCGCGGAAGGCGATCAGCTGGGGCATGTTCTGCGCCATACCGCACAGCGCGGAGCCGATCAGGAAGATCACGATGGCGGTCTGGAACAGTTTCTTGCGTCCGTACTGGTCACCGAGCTTGCCCCAGAGCGGGGTGGCGGCCGTGGAGGCGAGCAGATACGCGGTGACGACCCACGACAGGTGATCAAGACCACCCAGGTCGCTGACGATGGTCGGCAGCGCGGTCGACACGATCGTCTGGTCGAGCGCGGCGAGGAGCAGTCCGAGCAGCAGGGCCCCGATCGAGACGAGGACGCCGCCCTTGGGGTGCTCCTGACCGGCGGTGGCACCACGCGAATGGTCCCGGGTGCGGCGGGCCGTCTTCTCCTTTTTCATGCCGTTCGTGCCGTTCACACCGTGCGCATCCTCGGCCATGAAGACCTCCCGGCCGCGAGAGTCCCGTTTGCCCTTCCATCCTGGTCGGTGTGACCGGTTATGGCCTGTTGAATCCGCTACGGAGTCCGGGATTCCGGGGGTAACCCGGAGATTGTGTGGAGGGTGTCTGCATAATCGCTGGAGTTCGTACGGGGAGGAACCCACACGTGAACGACCGGAACGGTCACATATGCCCGGAATGCGGAGCACCCTGGGGGGCAGAGGGCTCCCCGACGTGCGACTGCGCCCGCCGGGCGGCCGACGCCCTGCTGGAGACCCGCTCCGCGGAGACCGCCGCGGCAGAGGACTTCGACCCCCTGCGCATCCGCCCTTACGTGGACCTGGACCCGGCGACATCGGAAACACCGGAGACATCGGAGGCACCGGGAGCGGCAGGAGGCGCGGCGGCCCCAGTGGGATCGGCGGGCTCCGGCACTCCGGAGCCCCCCGGCAGCACAACGGGCGCCCCCGCAACTGACGGCACCGATTACGGACACGGGTACGGATCCGGGGCCGGGGCCGGGTACGAGCGTGGGCACGATCATGAGTACGGGCATGAGTACGGGCACGGGCACGGGTATGAGCACAGCGCGCCCCCCGAGCCGCCCACGAGCGCGACGCCCGAAGCGCAGCCCGCCGGCCTGCCGACCGGCCTGCCCGCCGACCCGGGCGCCACCACCCGGCTGCCCCGAGCGACGGCGCCGCCCCGCTCCCCCGACACGGGCCTCTTCGAGGCGCATCAGCTGGACCCCGCCCCGGTGTTCCCCGAGGATCTGGTCGCGGACCCGGCGGAGAACACGAACCGCCGCCGCCGCTTCGCACTCGTCGGCGTCGGCGCCACCGCGGCGGTGGTCGCGGCGGCCGGGTTCGCGAGCGGACTGTTCTCGTACGACACGCCGTCGCGGGAGAGCGCGGCCCCGGACGACATACGGGCGAGCGTGCCGGACACGACCCTGGACGAGCCGTCGCCGTCGGTCTCCGAGTCACCCACGCGGTCGCCGTCGGCCTCACCGACCGAGTCGAGCAGCGCGAGCACGACACCGTCCCCGACGCGGTCGACCGCCTCGCCGACCCCTCCCGACCCGACCCCCACGACCCGCGCCCCGTCGACGGGCGCCCCCACCCCCACGACCAGCCGCTCCTCCACCCCACCGGAGAAGGCCGAGCCGGTGACACTGGGCCCCGGCGACGAGGGCCCCGAGGTCACCGAACTCCAGCAACGCCTCCAGCAGGTGGCCCTGTTCGCGGGCAACCCCAACGGCGACTACGACAACCGAACCGAAACCGCCGTCCGCAACTACCAACTCACCCGAAAAATCAACAACCAGGACGCAGGCACCTACGACAAGGAAACCCGAACCCGCCTGGAATCAGAAACAACAGAACCGTAAAAGGCAGGGCCGAGCCCCGAGCCATGAAGGCGCCGGACCTTGAACCTTGAGGGCACCGACCTTTTCCCTCGAAGCCAGACCCTGACCCTCGAAGGCTCCAACCTCTGGGCCCTGAACCTCAAAGGCCCTGGGCCATAGGTTCTCCGGGCTCCGGGCAGCGAAGGCGCCGGACGCCCCTTTCGAACGGCCGGACCCCAATGCTTTTAGGGGCGCGGGGAACTGCGCACCCAGCCCCCACTCAGCCGCACCGAACACCAACCCCCACCCCATCCCACCCAGGGACCCGGGGAACTACGCAACAAGCCCAACACACCCCACACCGATACCCACACCCACACCCACACAAAAGCCGACCCCCGGGTCACCCCACCCGCAGCCGAACCACCCCACCCCCCAAACCCTCAACAGCCACCCGCCGAAGATCCCGCACCACAACATCCGGCCGATGGAACCCGGCCCGGGGCCCAACCCCGACCACCCGCATCCCCGCGGAGCGCCCCGCCGAGATCCCCGCCCCCGAGTCCTCGAACACCACACACTCCTCAGGCGCGACCCCCAACTCGGCCGCCCCCTTCAAGAACCCCTCGGGATCCGGCTTGCTCGCCCCCACGGACTCGGCCGTGACCCGAACCTCGGGCAGCGAAAGCCCCGCCGCCGCCATCCGCGCGGTGGACAGCGCGACATCCGCGGACGTCACGAGCGCATGCGCCACCACGCCCCGCAACGAGGCAAGAAACTCCGCGGCCCCCGGAATCGCCACGACCCCGTCCATGTCCGCCGTCTCCTCGGCGAGCATCCGCGCGTTGTCGGCGTAGTTCTGCTCCATGGGCCGGCCGGGCAGCAGCACGGCCATCGACGCGTACCCCTGCCGCCCGTGGACGACCTTCATGACCTCGCCCCCGTCGAGCCCGTGCCGGTCGGCCCAGCGGCGCCACACGCGCTCGACGACGGCGTCCGAGTTGACGAGGGTGCCGTCCATGTCCAGCAGCAGGGCACGGGCGGTCAGCACGGTCGAGGCCGTCATCGGCAGGCTCCAAAGCGTGGAAGAGCGCGGAAGTGGGTCCCGCACGGGGCCGGTCCGTGACCCCCGGGAGACAAGGCGACCCCGCCCGCCGGTCAGGGAATGCGGGCGGAGCCACTTTGTTCCCCCACGGTACAAAACAAAGACCCGATCCCGCTACCACCCAAGACACCCCAAGGCGCCAAATCCACCCGAACCCACGACGCGGCGGCCGACGGAACCCCGAAAGTCCCGCCTCACCCCTTGTTGTGTCATGCCCACGTCATTAACTTCTCACCTGACGCACATCTCCCGGAAACCGGCCCCCGCGAGCATTCAGTCGCTCGCAGGTCAACTTCCCCCCACCCCAAGGGAGTTCGCATGCCGAAGATCTACGCGCGTCGACGGCTGAGTCTAGTGGCCGCCTTCGCCGGATTGATAGCCATGGTCGGGCTTTTCAACGGCCCGACCGCCTCCGCCGCACTGCCCACCCCGGTCAGCGCCGCCACCGCCCGCACCTACCTCGCCTCGCTCACCGTGGCGACCGAGGACCGCACCGGCTACGACCGCGACCTCTTCCCGCACTGGATCACCATCAGCGGCACGTGCAACACCCGTGAGACGGTCCTGAAGCGCGACGGCACGAACGTCGTCACCAGCTCCGCCTGCGCGGCCACCAGCGGCAGTTGGTACTCCGTCTACGACGGCGCGACCTGGACCGCCGCCTCCGACCTCGACATCGACCACCTCGTCCCGCTGGCCGAGGCCTGGGACTCCGGCGCCGACAGCTGGACCACCTCCCAGCGCCAGGCCTTCGCCAACGACCTCACCCGCCCGCAGCTCATCGCCGTCACGGACAACGTGAACCAGTCGAAGAGCGACCAGGACCCGGCCGAGTGGATGCCGTCCGTCACTTCCTACGCCTGCACCTACGTACGCGCCTGGGTCCAGGTGAAGTACTACTACGACCTCTCCGTCGACTCGGCGGAGAAGAGCAAGCTCAGCTCGGTCCTCAGCGGCTGCTGATCAACGGCCGACCCACAGCCGACCAGCAGCAGTAAGGCAGCCGATCGCCGACCGACCGGCAGTTGATCGACACCCAGTCGACACCCGATCGGCAGCCGGTCGACACCTGATCAACTGCACCATGCACGGAACCTCCCCGCTCACCTCCGTCGTTCCGTACCGTACGGGGCGACGGAGGAGAGTGATCGCGTGGCGGGACTGCGCCTGGGTCCACTGCTGAGGTACGTCGACGGCTCGTCCGCGACCATCTGGGTCGAGGCGAGCCGCCCGTGCACCGCCGAGGTGCGCTGCCCGGACGGCGCGGGCGGCGAGTCCCGTACCTTCCAGATCGCGGGTCATCACTACGCCCTGATCCCGGTCACCGGCCTGACCCCGGGCACGACGTCCTCGTACGAGGTACTGCTCGACGGGGCGCAGGTCTGGCCGCTCCCCGACTCCCGCTTCCCGCCCTCGGTCATCCACACCCCGGTGGACGACCACGAGACCGTACGGGTCGCCTTCGGCTCCTGCCGCTGGGCCACACCGGCCGCCGACGAGAAGGACCCCGGCGGCCCGGACGCCCTGGACACCCTCGCCGCCCGCATCGCCGCGAACCCGGACGGCGAACGCCCGGACGTCCTGCTGCTGTTGGGCGACCAGGTGTACGCGGACGAGGTCTCGGCCGCCACGCGCCGCTGGCTGGAGGCCCGCCGCGGGCTGAACGAACCGCCGGGCGCCGAGGTCGCGGACTACGAGGAGTACACGCACCTCTACTACGAATCGTGGCTCGACCCCGAGATCCGCTGGCTGCTCTCCACCGTGCCCAGCTGCATGATCTTCGACGACCACGACGTCATCGACGACTGGAACACCAGCGAGGCCTGGGTCGCCGACATGCGGGCCACACCCTGGTGGCGCGAGCGGATCCTGAGCGGCCTGATGTCGTACTGGGTCCACCAGCACCTCGGCAACCTCCCGCCCGAGCGCCTCGCCGAGGACCCCCTGTACGAAGCGGTCCGCGCCACCCCCGACGGCACGGACGCCCTGCGCACCTTCGCCGCCCGGGCCGACACCGACCCGGCCTCGGTCCGCTGGAGCTACCGCCGCGACTTCGGCCGCACCCGGCTCCTGATGGTCGACTCCCGCGCGGCCCGCGTCCTCGACGAGAAGAACCGCTCGATGCTCGGCCCCGCGGAGGAGGCGTGGCTGCGCGAACAGGTGCTGGAGGAGCCGGGTTCGTACGACCATCTCCTCATCGGCACCTCCCTGCCCTGGCTGCTCCCCAACCTCGTGCACGACGCGGAGGGCTGGAACGCCGCGCTGTGCCGGGGCGAACGGGGCGAGCGCTGGGCCCGGTTCGGGGAGGATCTGCGGCGGCGGGCCGATCTGGAGCACTGGGCGGCGTTCCCGTCGTCGTTCGACGCGCTGGCGGAGCTGATCGCCGAGGCCGGCTCGGGACAGCAGGCACCGGCGACGGTGTGCGTGCTGTCCGGGGACGTGCACCACGCGTACATCGCCGAGCCGGTCTGGCGGGAGGGCCTGGCGGGACCCGACGCCCGGGTGCTCCAGCTGACCTGCTCCCCCGTGCACAACTCCATCCCGCTCTCGATAAGACTCGGCTTCCGTTTCGGCTGGAGCGGGGTCGGCCGCGCGATCGGCCGCCGGTTCGCCCGGCACGGCAGACTCGGGCGTCCGCCCGTCGACTGGCGGAAAACCGGCGGTCCTTGGTTCGGCAACCAGCTCATGACACTGACCCTGCGCGGCCGTTCGGCACGTCTGCGCCTCGACCAGGCCCGGCAGGAACAGGGCGGAGCGGCCCGACTGCGGACGATCGTCGAATCCGAACTCAGCTGACACACGGACACGGAGAGTCACAACTCCCCCGCGCACAAGCACTCTTCACGTGCCCTGTACCCGGCGATCCGTAATTCCCCGATTGCATACGTTTGTTGCCCACGTCGCGTACGTTGCCCAAGTACCGCCGCGTTGCCCGTGATGCACACGCTTGTTGCCCGTGGTGCTCGTGACGCATCCCACAACCGGCCCGGTCGATCCGCTCCAGGGCTCGGCTCCCGTGGCGCGCGACGGCATGATGATGCGGACCGTTCGCTTCCGGCGGACGGTGTGCTCTGCCCAGCGCCCCACCTGTCCGGGAGTCACACCTTTGTCTGCAGCGACCGCGGAGCCGACGGACCCGGCACGGACCACGGAACCGACGGAGACGACGCAACCGACCAAGGCCACGGAGCCCGGGAGAGGTCGCGCCGCGTCCGTCGCGCTCGTCGGTGCCGGACCCCGCGGCACCAGCGTCCTGGAACGCCTCTGCGCCTCCGCGCCCGAGCTCCTCGCGCCCGGCACGCGTCTGACGGTCCATGTCGTCGACCCGTCGCCGCCGGGCCCCGGCCGGGTCTGGCGCACCGCCCAGCCCGCCGAGCTGCTGATGAACACCGTCGCCTCGCAGGTCACCCTCTTCACCGACGACAGCGTGGACTGCTCGGGCCCGATACGCCCCGGCCCGAGCCTGCACACCTGGGCCGACGGAGAACACGGAGAACACCGAGAACTGGGCCCGGACGACTATCCGACCCGCGCCCAGTACGGGCAGTACCTGGAGTGGGTCTTCGGCGAGGTGGTCCGCGGGGCACCGCCCGCACTGCGGGTCCTGACGCACCGGGCACGCGCGACCCGCCTCCACGAGACGGCCGACGGCCACCAGATCCTCGTACTCGACAACGGCCGCACCCTCCCGGACCTGTCCGCCGTGGTCCTGGCCCAGGGCCATCTGCCGGCCGTGGCGGACCGGGCACAGCAGCGCCTGGCCGCGTACGCCGACCGGCACGGCCTGTGTCATGTCCCGCCCGCCAACCCGGCGGACCTCGACCTCTCCCGCGTCGCCCCCGGCGAGACCGTCCTCCTGCGCGGTCTCGGTCTCAACTTCTTCGACCACATGGCGCTGTTGACGACGGCCCGCGGCGGCCGTTTCCGGCGCACCCCGGCCGGCCTGCGCTACCTCCCCTCGGGCCGGGAGCCGCACCTGCGGGCCGGCTCCCGCCGCGGTATCCCGTACCAGGCCCGCGGCGACAACGCGAAGGGCCCGTACGGGCGTCACGTGCCGCTCGTCCTCACGCCGGACGTCATCTCCCGCTTCCGCAAGCGCGCGGACTCGGGCGACGCGCCGGACTTCCTCACGGAGATATGGCCGTTGGTGGCGAAGGAGGTCGAAACCGTCTACTACGAGGGGCTGTTGGGGCCCGACGCCACCCTGATACGCGGCTTCCGTGAGCGCTTCCTCGCCGTCTCCCACCGCGATCCCCAAGAGGCCGCCGTCCTGGGCGAGTTCGGGATCGCGGAGGCCGACCGCTGGTCCTGGGACCGGATTTCACGGCCGTACGGCGGCCGGGTCTTCGCCGGTCCCGGCGACTTCCGGGAGTGGCTGCTGGGCCACCTCCGCGAGGACGCCGCGCAGGCCGCGCTCGGCAACGTCGACGGTCCCCTCAAGGCGGCCCTCGACGTACTGCGCGACCTGCGCAACGAGTTGCGGCAGATCGTCGACCACGGTGGGCTCGGGGGCGCCTCGCGCCGGGAGCACCTGGACCGCTGGTACACCCCGCTCAACGCGTTCCTGTCGATCGGCCCGCCCCGGCGCCGTATCGAGGAGATGACCGCGCTGATCGAGGCGGGCGTCCTGGAGGTGCTCGGCCCGCGCCTCGATGTGCGGGCCGAGGGCGGGGCCTGGGTGGCGCACTCCCCGGACGTGCCCGGCTCGACCGTGACGGCGACGACGCTCGTCGAGGCACGGCTGCCCGAGCCGGACCTCCGGCGGACGGCCGACGAACTCCTCGCCCGGCTGCTGAAGACGGGCCAGTGCCGCCCGCACACGGTGGACGGTTACGAAACCGGAGGGCTGGACGTAACACAGTGCCCCTACCGCCTGATCGACCGCCAGGGGCGCTCACATCCGAGGCGGTTCGCGATCGGAGTGCCTACGGAGGGTGTGCACTGGGTGACCGCCGCCGGGGCCAGGCCCGGTGTGGACTCGGTCACGCTGTCGGACGCCGACGCGGTGGCGCGGGCGGTTCTGCGGACGGCCGCGGGCCAAGCGGGACAAGGCCGCGAGGCGGATCCGGAACCCACAGCACGCGTACAAGCATGGCCAAAAGTTGAACTTGCAAGCATCGATTAGGCCGACCTAACGTGGAGCACTCACTCGGTTCCGTCCCCTGCACCGGTCTCCTTCCGGGACCGGATCCAGACCGAAGGAGTTCCCCCACATGACCGGACGCCTCAACAGCGCCCAGCCGTACGCCATCGGCCTGTTCCGCATAGTCATCGGCCTGCTCTTCACCTGCCACGGCGCCGTCTCGCTCCTCGGCGTACTCGGCGGCCTGGACGGCAAGGGCGCCACCGTCGAGACCGGCGCCTGGCCCAACTGGTACGCGGCCGTCATCGAGCTCGTCGGCGGCAGCCTGGTCCTGCTCGGCCTCGGCACCCGCGCCGCGGCGTTCATCGCGTCGGGCGCGATGGCCTACGCGTACTTCAAGGTCCACCAGCCCCAGGACCTGTGGCCGATCAACAACCAGGGCGAGGGCGCGGCCATGTACTCCTGGTCGATGCTCCTGCTGGTCTTCACCGGCTCGGGCGCGTTCGGCCTCGACAGGTTCTTCAAGGGCCGCTCCTCCTCGTCCTCGGACGAGAACCGCTCCTCGGAGCCGATCGCGGCCTGACACCCGCACCCGCGAGAAAGCCGTGCCCGCCCCTGCCGCATCAAGGGGCGGGCACACCCGCGGAAACCCGCCGGACGTCCGGCGGAAGACTCAGGCCGCCCACCCGAAGGGCACGCTGAAGCACGCCAGCCGCGCACCCGAACTGCCCGGCGCACTGTGCAGCACAACGGACGCGGCCTCCCCGAACCGGAAGTTCCAGTCGTGCCGCGCACTGGCCCCACCCGCACCGCGCGAGTCGGCCGTGAAGTCGAGCCACACCTCGTTGCCGGCGTTCACGTCGGCGGGGTCCGTGGAGGGCCGGTGCTGGTAGTGCCCGCCCGCGGCGGCCGGATCGGCCCCGCACGGCTTCCGGTGCACATGCGCGCCGTACTCGTGCCCCGCCTTCAGCCCGGTCACCCGCAGCTTCACCGTCGTGGCACCACGCTCGGCGCTGCGCTGCCCCACCTCGATCCGCGCCCCCGCGGGCACGAGCCTCATGTCGTACGTGACGGCCGCCGACGGGACGAAGGCACCGGGCGGGGCGAACCGGGCGTCCGTCCGCATCGAGTAACCGTGCTTGCCGTCGTTGCCGCCGCCAGGCTCGACAGTGCTGCCACCATCACCGGCCGCACCGTGGGCACCGCCCGCGCCGGCTGCGAGCACGGCCGACGTCAACACCACGACGACGACAGCCACCGCTCCCGTCCGGCCCGTCCGGCCTGCTCGCCCTGTTCGTAGTTTTCGTACTGCTCGCCCTGCCGCTATTCCTGACACCATCGCCGGTTCCGCTCCTCACACCGTTGGCCGCCCCTTTCCGTTGGTACGGGACGTGGCGCCGGCCCGCCCGCCGGGAAGCGGCAGCCGGGTGAACATGATGTGGCGAACTCACGTGCCCCCTGTGGATCTCCTGTCGGACCCGAGGCGTACGCTGTATGGCTGTCACAGGCCGCTCCTGCCGCTCCCCCGCGACATCGCGGAGATCACGGCACGGTTCGGGCCTACGGGGGAGACACAGGGGAGTTCGGGTGCTTGAGAGTGTGGGGTCGCTGTCCGGCAGCCCTTGGATCTACAGCCAATGGATCTATGCCGTGGTGGCTCTGTCGGTCCTGTTCGACGTCTTTCTGCCGGTACTGCCGAGCGGCGTCCTCGTCATCACCGCGGCGACGGCGGCCGCGGCCGGCACCGGCGCGGCTGCCGTGCACGTGCCGGACATCCCGACCGCGCATGTGCCCGACCTCCTCGCGCTGACCCTCTGCGCCGCGACCGCCTCGGTCCTCGGCGACCTGGTGGCGTACCGGCTGGCCTGGCGCGGCGGGGAGCGCCTGGACCGCGCCATCGCCCGCTCCCGCCGCCTGACAGGTGCGCAGGAACGTCTCGGCGCGGCGCTCGCACGCGGCGGCGGCGCCCTGGTCGTCCTGGCCCGCTTCGCGCCCGCCGGCCGCTCGGTCGTCTCGCTCGGCGCGGGCGCCGCGCACCGCCGCGTCCGCGAATTCCTGCCCTGGTCGATCCTCGCGGGCCTCGCCTGGGCCGCGTACAGCGTCGCCCTCGGCTACTTCGGCGGCCAGTGGCTGGGCGCGACCTGGCTCGCCACCGGCGTTTCGCTGGTGGCGCTGTTCGGAGCGGGCGCGGGGGCGGCGTTCCTGATGCGACGGCCTTCACCGGCAGCCGTACCGGTACCTGTGCCCGTACCCGTGTCGGTACCAGCCCAGGTCCATGCACAGGTGCGAGCGCAGGCGCAGGTGCCCGAGGCGGGCCCGGGCCTCTGAGGCGTACGCGGCCCGGGCGGACGGGCACGCCAGCGGTTGCGCGCCTCGGACGGGCCCCGTTCTGCGGGTGGGGCGCCGGTCAGCCCGCCTGGCGGCTGTCGGCCTCGTGGCTGGTGGCCGTCCGCCCCCGTATCTCCAGACCGTCCAGCAGCTCGGCCGTCGCCTCGGCGATCGCGTCGACCGCGCGCTCGAAGACCTCGCGGTTGTGCGCGGCCGGGGCTCTGAAGCCGGAGACCTTGCGGACGTACTGAAGCGCGGCGGCGCGGATGTCCTCCTCGGTGGCCTCTTCGGGCAGGACGGGCGGTCGGAGAGTCTTGATGCTGCGGCACATACGTCCAGTCTCGCGCGCGGCACTGACATCGCGCCCGGGAGCAGCGGCGCCTCCACGGATTGCTGACGCCTCCCCACGGATCACGGAGGAAACGACCATGGACGCCGGGCCCCCGGAGCCGAGCCCGCGCCGAACCTCCCCGCCCGCACCCCACACCGGACCCCACACTGGACGGACCTCCCCGCCGGGCCCCACGCCCAAGCCCCACGCCGGACGGACCTCCCCACCGGACCCCACGCCCAAGCCCCCACGCCGGACGGATCTCTCCACCCGGCCCCACGTCAGCCTTCGCCGAGGTCCACACGCCAGTCGTTCGACGTGACCCAGCAGCCCTTCGGATACTCGAACTCGACCGCACCGAGCAGTTCGAACCCGGCGCTGCGGCAGACCGCGTTCGACGCGAGGTGATCCACGCCGGGGAACGCGTGGAGGTACTGATGCTCTCCGGCCGCCCTCGCCTCCTCGACGACCGCGCGGGCCGCCGCCGCGGCGAACCCACGCCCCTGGAACTCGGGCAGGACCCCCCACCCGGTCTCCCACACCTTCCCGCCCCGCCACTCCCGCTCCCAGAAGCCGATCGAGCCCACGGTGTCGCCGGTGTCCGCCGACGTGACCCGGTACATGCACCCCGGCCCCAGGCCGACGTAACGCCGGTGCCGGTCGATGAGCTTCTCCTCGGTCTCCGGACCGCCCAAGTGCTCCGTCATCTCGGGGCTGTTGGTCCTCTGGAGAAGCCAGAAGTCGCCTTCCGCCCACGCGTGCAGTCTCACCTGCGATGTCTCTGCGCTGTCCATGGCGGCCACCTTAGGACGGGGGTCGGACAACGCCAGGGGCCCGACCAGGCGCCGGGCGGTGGGAGTCGGCCGACCGGCTGTCCTGTGCCATCGAACTTTGAGCGTGTGCCATCGAAGTTTAAGTGGCGTGGATCACTGCGAATCAGGGGCGTCGTGCGAGGAAGACGAACTCTCTGCCTGGCCGGTCAGGCGCATCGCGCACGTCTTCCACCACGTAGCCCTGGGCGGCCAGGTCGGTCTCAATCTCGTTGCGCTCCCGGAAGCGCAGGGTCGAGTCCGAGGTCATGACGTGTCCGTCCGCGGCGAAGATGCAGGTCCAGCGGAAGGTCACCAGGGGCCAGCTCACCTCGATTGTCGGCGTTCCACTGTTTGTGTCCAGCCGCGTACACCGAAACGTCCCCCGGTGGAATCCCACGGCGAAGGCCGGCAGAGGCCGGGTGCCTGTTGACTCTCCCTCCATGGGAGACCCAAGGGTGGAGCATATGCACGTCGGTGACAACACACTCTGGAGTATCGGGGAGGTCGCCCGGAAAACCGACCTGTCGGTGAAGCTGATCCGGCACTGGTCGGACGCCGGGGTCGTTCACCCGGCCTGTCGGTCTCCGGCCGGCTACCGGCTGTACGGCACCGAGGCACTGGGCCAGCTGCAGCTGGCGCAGACACTGCGAGGGCTGGGCCTGGGGCTGGCGACGATCCGGGACGTACTGGAGCGCGAGAGCACCCTGCCAGAGACGGCCGCGACGCACATCGACGCGCTGGAGAAGCAGATCCGCACGCTGCGAACGCAGCAGGCCGTGCTGCGCTCCGTCATCCGCCGCAACACCACTGCCGAGAGGCTCACCACCATGACCGAGCTGGCGCGCATGTCCGCCGCCGAACGCCGTGCCATCATCCAGGACTTCGTCAGCGACACCCTTGGAGAACTGGACGTACCCACCTACCGACGGGGCCTGCTGGCGGCCACCCCTGATCTGCCCGCCGATCCCACCGACGAGCAGGTCGACGCCTGGCTCGAACTGGGCGAACTCGTCGGGAATCCGGCTCTGCGCGCCAGTGTGCGCCGTATGGCCCACTACGCCGCCGAACACCACCCAGGCGAGCACGACGACAGCGCGTTGCGGGACGCGGAACGGGCGACAGACGACTGGCTGCGGCGGGTGGAGACAGCGACGGCGCAAGGAATTGCCCCGGACTCGCCGGCCGCCGATCCCGTCGTCACGGCCATCGTGGCGACCTGGCTCCCCACGCAGGCTGCGCCGGACGGAACGGAGCTTGTCGACAACGCGCAGGCCAGAGGTCTACTCCTTGAGCAGCTCGAAGTCGCCTCCGACACACACATGGAGCGGTACTGGCAGCTGCTGTGCATCATCAACGGCCGGCCCGTGCGGCCCAGCATGGCGGCAGCCGGCAGATGGCTGACGACGGCTCTGCGGGCGCATCCTGAACCCGGTGCACGAGCCGCGCAACTCGCCGAGTTGTACGACGTCGGGCAGGACGCGTGGGAACCGACCGGCGTGCTCCACGCCTGTGACGAAGTCCTGGACGCCGTCGGCGGGCTCGTCTCCGCGGTGGAGCCGGGCCAGTTCGACCGGCCAACGGCCTGCGCCGACTGGGATGTTCGCACCCTCCTCAATCACCTGGTCTGGGAGAACCTGCTGTGGGCCGGCCTGGCCGACGGAACTCCCCGTTCCGACTTCACCGCCGACCATCTCGGCGATGACCATGTCGCGGCATTCCGCACCGCATCCCAGGCCGCCCGGGCGGCCTTCAGACGCCCGGGCATGCTCGAACGGCGCTACGGGCCTGCTCCCGGGCGACGGCTCGTCGAGCAGTTGCTGATCGAGATGCTGGTCCACGGCTGGGACCTGGCCCAGGCCATCGGGCATCCCTACGACACCGTTCAACACGTCGCTGAGACCGCACTCCCCGTCGTACGCGAGATCTACGGCGATCTGCCCCGCACTGCCGCCGGTTCCTTCGCTCCGCCGCAGCCGGTCCCTGATGACGCCGACCCGCTCCACCGTCTCGCCGCCTATCTGGGCCGCACTGTCACGTGACGAGCGGCCGGCGCGACCGCATTCCCGTGTACTCGCTTGAGTACGTTCGCGTGTACGCCGACACTCGATCAGTTGGACCCAGCTCTCGACGGAGCCGATGCCCGGGATCTCCGTCACGCGGTAGGAGTTCCCGCGGGTCCACTCTTCCCAGGCTCGTCCGGCCGGATCACGGGTCTCGAAGACCAGGTGCCCGCCGGGCCGTAGTGCCTCGTAGGCTCCCCGCAGCGTCTTGTGCCAGGTGTCCGGATCAGCGATGGCCTGGGCGACGTTCGCTGTCATCGTCGCGAGGTCGACCTGCAGTGACGGGAGGGCTGTGGCGTCACCGCAGATCCAACGCACTCTGTCGCTGCCCAGTTTGGCCCGGGCAACGTCGACGGATGCCTGGGCGGGGTCGATGCCGACGACGTCGACCCCGCGGTCGGCCAGGAGAAGTGCGAACACCCCTGTGCCGCAGCCGATGTCCAGAACTTGGCGCGCCCCGAACTCTTCTGCCATCTGGAGGTAGGCGTCAAGATCGCTGCGGTCGGGGTCGAGCGGATCGTAGATCGCGGCGAGTCGTGGATGCCCGAAGCAGTCGTCAGCCATGCGGCCGAACGTATGCAGAGCCGACCCCGAAGAGCTACTGAGTTTCGCTGGACTCGGCTGGCTGGGGTTCTCGGGCGAGGGTGATGTAGAGCGCCGTGATGGTGGTCAGGGGTATCCAGGAGTCGTGGTTGTCGAGGAAGCAGCGCCATGTCTCCGTGGCGGTCAGGCCCTGTGAGTAGTGGGCCTTGATCCTGCGGTAGTTGTCCTCCGTCATGAAGGCTCGTGCTGCGGGGTTGGGATCGGGGAAGCGAGGGCTGAGGATCCTCTTGAGGCCCCAGAGCGGGATCTGCCGGCCATTGGCGATCTGTCGCAGGCTGGCCTTGTTCCAGCGGGCGTCCTGTTTGATCAGACCGGTCATGTCGAAGCCGTCGCTCCTCAAGGCGACGCGGCGCCGGAGTCGGAGGTCGTCCTTCGTCCAGACGGGGAGATGCGCCGGTGTGGCATCCGCGAGGGTGTTGGCCAGGACGTCGGTCGAGCGGCCGCAGACCTTCGCGAGGCGGACCAGGGCTGGCCTGTGGCCGGTCTTGTGTGGTGGCGGCGCCAGGTGTCGGACCAGCTCGCTGGGCTTGAGATGGTTGGCTCGCGCGAGGCGCTGAATGTAACTGACGGTCGTCTCACCGAGCCGGGGGCGGACATCAACGGGGAGAGGAGCGAGCGGGATCTGCAAGTACTCGTTCACCGACGGGCCCCGGCGGCGGTGCGGGAGAAGGACTGCGCGGAGTGGTCCAGTGGGACCGCGGCGAGCGACTTCTTGGTGATGGCCTCGGTGCCGGTGAGGATGGCGTCGATCGCCGCGCCGCGGATGGCGTGGGACAGGGCGCCGATCATGCCGCCGGTTCGGTCATGCAGGTAACGGTCCAGGCTGGTGAGTGTGCCGGGCTGGTGTCGGTGCAGGAGCAGGGTGCTCTCCAGCGTGGCGACCAGGCCCCTCCATTCCGTGTTGTAGGGGAACGGGCTGGTGGGGATGAGGGTGAAGCGGCCCGCGATCTGCTCACCGCGGGTTCCCGACAGCAGGGTGGAGTGCTCGATGTCGATGCCGGCGTAGATGAACGTCGCCGGGATCCGCTCAGAGAAGTACTTCAGGGTGTCGGCGACTTCCGCGCCCGTGCGGCTGGTGAGTGAAATGTTGTGAAGCTCGTCGACCAGGACCAGACCCGTGCGGGTGTCGGTGCAGACACCCACGACGGCCTCGATGAGGTCGGTGATGTTGGAGCTGCGCCGGACCGGCAGGCCGAGGAAGCGGGCGAACTCGGCGGCGACCATGCGGGCGGTCGCGGCGGGCGGGACCGTGATGTAGACGACCGGGATCCGGCCGATCACCGTCGGATGCCGGGCCTGGTCCAGGAGTTCGTGGGCCCGTCCGAGCTGGGTGATGGCGATGGTCTTGCCGGTGCCGGCGGGGCCGGAGACGATCAGCCCGCGGCGGGCGCTGATCGCGTGTTTGTTGAGCAGGACCAGGCGACGGCCGCAGGTGACGGTGTGCCGGACCGTGGACGTGGCGACCACACGCAGTCGGGCATGGTGGTCGAGCCGTTCGTCGTCGTAGAGCTCCCGCTGGAGCGGCTCAAGCCCTTCGTACTCGTCCTCGCTCAACAGCGCCGGCGGGCCAGGCGGCTCGGCGGTGAAGCGGCGCCATCCCTGCAGGGTGGTCAGCTGGTATCCGGCCTGATCGTCCGCTGTGTTCACGGCGGCGTCGGGTATGTGGCCGGGAGAGATCACGTGCGTCTCCATGGATCTTCGAGCGGATTGAACAGTCCCAGGGGGATCACCTCGGCAAGCGGTTCGGTGTCCTCGCCTGGTTCGTCTGGGCCGACGGCCGCGGGCGGGGCAGTGTGAGCTGGCGTGCTGGGGCCCGAGGCACGGGTGCGGGCAGTGACCCGCTTGTCCCGGGCGGCCCGTTTCGGTTTGGCCGGCCGGTCGGGGCCGGCGTGGGCCCTGGCCAGCAGGGCGGCGACCGCGTCAGCGATCTCCGCCTCGGTCGCCTCGGGCAGGCCCTGGGCGGCGTGGTCCCAGGCCAGATCACCGAAGGGGACCGGAACGCGGTGCAGGTGCTTCCAGGTGGCCTCGATCCAGCTGGTGCCCGCGAGGTGGTTGCATACCCAGATCCGGGCGACGTCGTAGGGGTCGTGGTGGACCTCCCACAACCCCTTCTTCTCCCTGACACCGGAGTGCTGGCGCCGCAGTCCGGCCAGGGCCGGGCTGTCGTAGGTACGGCGCTTGATCTTGATGCCGTAGTCGTTGACCGCCCGCCAGAGCGAGGGCAGCAGCTCGACGTAGTCGTCGCCGGACAGCGCGACCGGGACGTAGCCGCAGGCTTCGACGAGCGCGGCGTACTTCTCGTTGGGCGTGAACGACCGGCCGGGTGTGGCCGGGTCCCGCAGACCGTCGTGCTTGCGATTTTGCCACTGGGCGACGATCCACTCGTCCAGGAGTTCCTGCAGCTCCAGCAGGGACCACAGCGGCTCCTTGTCCAGGTTCCGGCCGCGGTGCTCGGTGCTGCGGCCGGTGAAGCCGGGAAGGAACTGGGTGAACAGGGTGCCCACGGAGCCGAGCGTCTTTTCGATGTGCCCCTTCTCGAAGGGCGAGCCCTTGTGCGCGGGCTGGAGATCGATCTGCAGGAAGCGGCAGGACGCGAGGAAGTTGCGCGACATGAACGCCTTGCCGTGGTCGCAGACGATCATCTCGGGGACGATCACCGGCCGGGCGGCAGCATGCTCCAGACGTTCGTCCAGGGACAGAAGCCGACGGTGCGGCAGCACCGAGCGGGACATGCGCAGGGCATCGACCCAGCCCGGCCGCATCAGCTCCGGGGTGACCGTGCGGGCCAGCAGCACGCTGGCGTCGACCGCCTTCGTCGTCGGCCGCAGCACGGCCGCGGTCACCGTCCTCGTCGCGACGTCGACCATGCCGGTCAGCTCGACCTTGCCCGCCACTCCGTCGTCCAGGCGCACCAGCACATCCAGCGGCGTGGAGTCGATCTGCATCACCTCACCCGGCGCGAACGCCGCCAGCTCACCGAACGGCGCGCTCGCCCCGTGCGCCCGTGATCTGCGCGTTGTTGCCGAGCCCGTGGTGTGGGTGCCGGTGGTGAGCTTGTCCAGCAGCCGGTAGAGCGTGCGACGTGAGGGCAGTTTCGTCTCCCCGCCGTCCTCACCTGCCTTGAGGATCTGCTCGGTCCGCCAGAGCAGGAACGTGCCGGTGCGGGTGGAGGCGTCGGTCGCCTCGCTGATCGCATGGCGCATCGCGGCAACCACAGCGTCCTCCACCGTGCCGTACTTCGGCGTCTTGCGGACCGGCCGGTGATCGGCCAGCCCCATCACCCCGTCCTTCTCGTAACGGCGCCGGTGGTTCGCGACCGTGCCCGCGGTCACCTTGTGCCCCGCAGCGGTGAGTTCGACCGCCTTCGCCCGTTCCCGCGCGGTCAGAGAACGAGACAAGGCGTACTGCGGATTCGGCTCCGTGCCCGCTGTGGCGTCCGGCGGCAGACCGTGCAGGACCTCCATGATGTGGCCCTCCCACCACAGGGCCTTCTCCAGCGCCGCCTGCGGCAATGTCTCCAGCAGTGACATCGGCGGCAGCGGCATCCGGCCCGAGCTGTCCACGACCTCGAAGTCGTCGTCGGCGAACAGCAAGGCCGGTGGGACCGCTCGCGGTGTGCCGCCCATGTCCGACAGGGTGACCGACCTGCCCGAGACGGCCAGGACCAGGCAGACCTGCCCGTCGAACCGGACCTGTTCCCCGACAGCCAGTCCCTCCGGCCGAGTCAGACGTCCCATCGCGGCCCCCTCGCCGCCGCGTGGACCACGGAGTCGGAGCCCAGCAGCCGCGTACTCACGTCCGTCACCAGGGCGCCGGACCACAGCAGATGGAACAGCACCGGCAGCACCATCAGCGGATCACCCGCCTTCGCGGCCCCCGGCCGCAACGGGCCTGGCTCGCTGAAGACCTCCAGCAGCTCAGTGGCGACGTGCCGACGCAGGCACCGCATCCTGCGGTAACGCGACAGCCACCGCATGTTCGCCATCAGCACCGGATCAGGGACCCCCGCCCGCTCGAACTCCCAGTCCACCGCCCGGCAGGCCCTCTCCGTCACCACGAACGCCTCAGCTGCCGCCTCATCAACACGATCCGCAGCCCGGACGTCCACCACCCGGCCCCGCCCGTCCGCAAGACGAACGAAGTAGTCGGGAGCATGCCGACGCCGACGCCGGCCGTCGTGCCAGTGCAGCCAGAACGGCTGCGACGCGATCCCCGCCACCTGCGGATCGGCGTCCAGGAGGATCAGCCGGTCCCGCTCCAGCCACGACTCGTAGCCGATGTGCCCGCCGGTCGTCGCGCAGAAGTACCAGCCCGCGAAGCTCTCCCCGCCCTTGGGCCACCGGAACGGACGCACCGGTACCGCACGCTCGAAACGCACGCCCCAACAGGCCCCAAGCGACCGCCGAACCTGTACGCCGTCCTCCCAGAACCCCAGCTCAAACGCACCAAGATTCGGATCCGCGTACGCCCCGCGAGCTGCCCCGCCGCCACCCCTGACCACCCGCACTCCGTACCGATCAAACTTCGATGGCACGAACTTACTAATGATCAACCTTCGATGGCAAAGATCGAACTTCAATGGCACAGGACACCGGCGACACATTCTCTTTCGAGTCCCCCAAGGAACTCGCATCCCAAAATCGAACAGGCGTAGCATTGTCGCGTGGCTACGACCTATGACTTCCCGAGTGACCTCCTGGCCGGTCAGGAGGAGCTGCATCAGGTCCGGGCCGAGCTTCTGGCCCTCCTGAAGCGGCTCCCCTGGTCGGTCGAGCCCCTGGACGGCTTCAGCGACGACCACGGCTGGCGCAAGGTGGAGCGCCCCGCCTCCCCCGGCTGGACGGCCGACGAACAGGCCGAGGTGGAGAAGCTCCGCGAACGCGAACGCGAACTCGCGGTCTTCGTGACCTGCCACCGCTTCTGGGCGGAGGTCGCGGCCGCCGAGAAGGTGGACGCCCGGATGACGCTCAAGCACGTACGGGAGACGGAGACACACGTAAGGGAGACGGGGACTGAGGGCCACTCCACCCCCTGAGGTAGGCCCTGAGGCATCCCCTCGTACGGCCCCGGAGGACCGGGTCTGCCGTTCATCGTTCAGGCCCGCAGCGGATTGGTGCGCGTGGCCGCCAGCAGGTACCACGCGGTGGCCCCCACGTGCCGGTACGGGTAGTAGCCGAAGCCGAACCCGGTGTCGAGCGGGCTGCTCGCCGAGACGACACCGGAACGTTCGGGAAGCGCACGACCCCCGACGGTCTGTCCGGCACCGAGCAGATCCTGGGCCCGCTCGATGGAGGCGACCAGCCGTCGGGCACTCGCCTCATCACCGCGCCCGTTCCGGTCCCGCAGAGCGAGCGCGAGGTGAGCGGTCCCCTCGAACCACACCCCATTGCGGTCGGGCTTGGGCTGGAACTCGGCGATGGGGGCGTCCTCGTTCGCCACGAGACTGGCGGAGCTGAAGGTGACCCCTTCGTACGTCTGCCCCACGGGCACCGTGCTGTTCCGCCGGTCGGCGTGGTCGAGCACGGCCAGCTCGGCCGCCGCCCAGTCCAACGCCCGGGAGTACGAGCGGGAGTAGGGACGGGAGTAGGGACGGGCCTCCGACCGGGAGCCGAGGGCGAGATGGGTCCAGGTCTGGGTGTCCTCGGGAATCGGGGACTTGTTGACCGTCACCCCGTCATCGGTGCCGGTGTAGAAGAAGCCCCCGGCCGGCTCCCACATCCTCTTGACGAAGGCCTCGGCTCGCGCACGCCGCTCCCGCCACACCCGGTCGCCGGTGAGCAGCGCGAGCCGACCGAACAGACAGACCAGATCGGTGTTGTGTTCGGTGGAGGTGAAGGGCAACTTCTCGTCGGCCCCGTCGACCCCGAACTTGTAGCCCCCGAGGGGTTCGTCGGTGCGCCCGACCCGCTCGATCCACGCGCCGATCCGCACGGCACCGTCGAGAAAACGGCGGGCCCCGGTCCGCCGGGCGAGGGCACTGAGCGCGATCCCCGCCCAGGCCATGTCCCCCACGGCCGTACCCGTGAACCCGAACTGCGTACCCACGTTGGCACTACCGTCGGCCCGCACGAAGCCGTCGGGCTGCAGCACCCCGTCGAAGAAGGTGTACGGCCCGACGTTGTAGGCCTGCCTCAACCTGCCGTCGTCGTACACCGGGTCATGCTCCTGGGCGTAGAGCAGCGCGTCCCCGAGCGCCACGGCCCTGGCCCGCCCATCGCCGGTCCCACCCGCCAGATGAGCCAGAACCGCCAGAGCGTTGTCATACGTGAACGCCGTGCTGAACAGCCCCGCCTGATCGCTGTAACTCTGCGCCAGCCGAACGCTCCCATGATCCGGATAGGCATCCATGGCAGCAGCCAGAAACGTGTGACCTCGCCGCTGAGCGGAACTCCCGGCACCCGCACCTCCGGCGGCATACGCCACCCCGGAGCCGGCTGCGGAGAACACCGCGGCACCGACACCGAGCCCGGTACCGATGAGCGCACGACGACTGAACGCCGGACCTTGCCTGCCGATCATGACTCTCCCTGAGAACGAAGTACGAGGAGCACCCGCCCTGAGAGCGCTCTCAAGAGTGCGCGCTCATTGTGCTGACACACGGGTACCAGGTCAACGCCCCTGACACACACGCCTGTTGAGACCTGACCGGTCGAGGGCAAGGCGCACAACTCCCCTGCTCCGGTCCGCCGTTGACCACATCGAACACGACGGGCGATGCTCCATGGCGTATGAACGTACGGCGCGTCGCGTACGGCACATGAAGCATGGCGCCCCGCAGCACCGAGAGCTCCGAGAAATCCGAGCTCCGACCGAGACTGGAAGAGAATGCTGTCGATCACCATTTCGACCATCGCAGTCATCCTTAGCCTCATCTCGCTCTTCGTCAGCAGACGCAAGGATCAACGAGACGTGTTCCTCAAACTCCACGAACTCCTGATCAGTCCCGATCTGCAGAACGGCAGACGAGTCCTGTTCGAACTGCACGCGCGAGCCGGTCGAATCGAGGATCTGAGCGAGCCCGACTACGCCAGCGCGAATCGGGCGCTGTCCGCGCTCGACGCCGCGGGCCTGTACTGCCACAAGAAGTATGTGAGCGAAAAGGAAATACTCGATCTCTGGGCACCGTCTCTGACCAGAATGAAGTACGCCTCCAGGTCATTCCTTGAGCACCGAGACGCCTTCTGGCCGGGCATCCCCACCTGGCCGTACTACCGACGCCTGGCCGACAACGCGGAGGACCACCTCAGGTCCCGGGGCATAGACATCGAACAGTTCATCGCCCCGGCGCCCTCCCGCCCGCCGAGCCCCTCGGACCCGGCGTAGTTTCCCGACAACGACCAAGGCCCAGCGGCCGGGAGGGTGGGCCCCTCCGACCGAGGCCGGGTGGCTCACTCCGCGCGTCGGCCGGTCATGACGTCGACGTTCCCGGCTCGTCGGGCTGCACCACGGTGTCGCCACTCTGCTGCTGACGTTCCGCACGCTGCTGGACGAGTTCCTCGACGGCACTGGGCAAGGTCGTCTCGAAGTCGATCAGCTTCGCCCACGTCGGCGTCATCACGATGCGGACCATGCCGTCGTAGAGCGAGCGGACCTCGGCCTCCCACTCGACCCGCTGCTCGGCCGTCATCCCGTAGGAGCCGTTCATCTCGAGGTACTCCTCGGGAATGCCGTCGACCTCGTCGAGTTCGACAGTGCCGCGGACGAGCAGGATCTTGGGCGGGTGCACCTCGGTGTCGATCGTGATGGCGACGGCCGGGTTCCGACGGAGCGAAGCCAGCTTCGGCGCGTTCTTCGACGTACACATCACGGCCTCCTTGCCGTTCCAGGCAAAGGCGATCGGGACGTTCCGCGGCGTCCCGTCCTTGGCCACGTAGGCCAGACGGCAGAGGTCACGGGCCAGCATCTCCTGGCTCAGCGGGCGGTTGAGGATCTCGGCGATCCGGTCGTTCGTCATGGCGAGCCTCCTGAGAGCCGTACGGCCACGGTGGCCGCTTCTGCTCCTGGGACGGAGCCGCCACACAGTTCTCGACATCCTCGCCGAACGTTCCCCCACGACCCTAGGGACACGTGTCCGCAGAGTCGCGCGGACATGAGCGACGCCGAAAAGTCGCCGAAAAAGATCAAGGCCCAGGCATCCGACTTCACACCGGTTGACCTGGGCCTTAGCCGTTTCCTGTGCCTGGCGGGTGCAGACGATTTCGAACCGCCGACATCCGCCTCGTACGTCGTGATTGGGGATGTCAGGCCACACCACCTCCCGCAAGCGATACGATACGTCTCGTATCGCTCGATGAGGAAGGACAGAGGAGCATCATGGAACGCTTGGTCGACGCAGCGCCCGGTATACGACTGTGGGTGGAGGATCGTGGCTCCGCCGATGCGCCTCCACTGCTGTTGATCATGGGTGCGCAAGCGTCCGGTCTGGGCTGGCCGGACGAACTGGTGGACATGCTCGCCTCTCGCCACCACGTGATCCGCTACGACCATCGCGACACCGGCCGCTCCACCTGGCCGTTCGACCAGCGGCCCTACCCTCTTAATCAACTCGCGGAAGACGCCGTCACCGTGCTGGACGGTCTCGGTGTCGAACGCGCCCACGTAGTGGGCATGTCGCTGGGCGGAATGCTCGCCCAGCTTCTTGTCGCCGACCATCCCGACCGCCTGCTCAGTGCCACCCTGATCGGCACGAGCGCACTCAGCACTGTCCCCTACGTGCACCCGGACGGAACACGGATCCCGCCCGAGGAACTCCCCGGCATCGCCCCCCGACTGCTGGAGATGTGGGCCCGACCCGTGAAGGACCGGGGCCTGGAAGCCGAGCTTGAGCGGCGGGTCGAGCACTGGCGGGTCCTGGGTGGCGACCAGCTTCCCTTCGACGCCGAGTACGCCCGCGCCCTGGAACGGAAGGTCGTCGAACACGCTGGGCACTACAACACGAGCACCGCGCATGCCCGTGCCGACGCCTCCGGAATGGACCGCACCGAGCAGCTGGCTCAGACCAGCGTGCCCACCCTCGTGATCTCCGCCCCGGCGGAACCAGTCGCCCCGCCACCGCACGCCCACCACCTCGCCCAGGCGATCCACGGCGCACGCATCGTGGACATACCCGGCATGGGTCACGCACTCCCCCGTGAGGTGCATGCTCCACTCGCCACCGCGATCCTGGACCACACCGACAACTGCTGATGGGCAGCGATGACCTGCGGTCGGCGAAGCGGCCTCGGGCATCCACTCCATGGGTCTTCTCGGACGTGAGCCAGGCAACCGCCGTCGGCTCACTCGACGTACGTTCACGGTCGTGAGAGCAAGAAGGGCGCGGCGGAGCTCACGGGCATGGGAGGAGGGCGGCTCATCTGTCCGTGGAGGAGAACGAAGTGGCGGGGCCGGCTTCCCGCACGGGCCGTCGGCTCGCCCGGGCCGCAGCCTGAGCATTGGACCCGGTGAACCTTCCAGGTCAGAGCCGAATTACTCGTCAGGCGTTCTCGTCAGGCGTTGGAGTGAACACCAATGCCGCCGGAGACGGTGAGGTTGTCGCCGGTGATGTAGCCGGCGGCGTCCGAGGCGAGGAAGGCCACGGCTTCGGCGATGTCGGCGGGAGTGCCGACGCGGCCGAGCGGGACGTCCCGGGCCCAGGAGTCGATCATTTCCTGGGAGACACCCATCTTGCTGTAGGCAGGGGTGTTGATCAGTCCTGGGCTGACGGCGTTGACGCGGATGCGGCGGGGCGCGAGTTCGAGTGCAAGGGACCGCATGAGGGGCAGCAGAGCGCCCTTGGCGGCTGTCATCGCGGCCCCGAGCCCTTCGGCGGCGCCCACGTTGAACACGACCGAGGCGCCCTCGTTGAGGAGCGGAAGCGCCTTTTGCAGGGTGAAGAAGTTTCCCTTGACGTTGATGTCGAACAGGGCGTCGAAGGCGTCTTCATCGGTTGATTCGATCGGGCCGGGGCGGGAGATGCCCGCGTTGAGGAAGAGCAGGTCGAGGGAGCCGAGTTGCCGGCGCGCCCGGTCGATCGCCTGGTCGATGTCCGGCAGGGACCGTGCGTCGGCCCGGACAGCCGTGACGTCTTCGGGAAGTCCGGTGTCGGCGACATTGCCGAGGCCGGTGACCATGACGCGGTAGCCGCGGGAGTGGAGCAGTTCGGCGGTCGCCTTGCCGATACCGCTGGTTCCACCGGTGATCAGAGCTGTGGGTGCAGGCATGGTGCGCTCCTTTGCGTACTTCTGGGCGGGGGGGGGTGAGCGGCTCTGTCCCTGGGGCAGTGGGTGGCCGCGCCACCACTCCTGGCAGCGTATGCCAGATTGACAGTGACTGCCACACGGGATGCGTATGCCGTCTTGGCAGCGCTGGGTAATCTGGTGGTATGCAGCAGGACGCCAAGGCGACGACGAGGACTCCGACCACGCTGTGGGACCGGACACGGCAGATGGCCTCCCGAGAGATCCTCGAGACGGCCCTGCGCCTGTTCATCGAGCAGGGCTACGACGAGACGACCATCGCCCAGATCGCCCGAGAGGCCGGCGTTTCCCAGCGCACGCTCTTCCGCTACTTCGGCACCAAGGAGGACCTTCTCGGCGGCGACCAGGACCGCTTCGGGCAGGTCCTGACAGACACGATCAGCGAACTGCCGGCCGACGTCGGCGTCTGGGAGGCCCTGCGCGCGGGGGTGGCTGCCGTACTGACCCTGCACGACAGCCGCGAGCAGGCCCTGGAGCGGTTCCGTCTCCTGCACAACACCGCCTCGCTGCGTGCCGGTTGGCTCGAAAAGCGACTGCGGTTCCAGGAGGACCTGCTGCCGCTCATCGAGACCCGCATGGACGCGGCCACCGGCAACGAGGGCGCGAAGGCCCGCGCGGTGATCGCGACGGCGTTCGCGTGCCTGGATGCCGCATCGATCACGTGGGTCGCCAACGACGGCAAGGGCGAAATCATCGACCTGTACGACGAGTGCCTGGCTGCGGTACGCGGCTGACCCGCGGCGGCCGACCAGCCCGGAAACCGTGGACGGAAACTGGGCACACCCGCTGCCGCGGACCGGGTCCAGATCCGGATCTCCCAACCGGCTGCAGCTGGGCCACGCCGACGTCATGCACAACGACACCAGTGGCACGTCCGGTCCGCTACCTGGACTCCACAAGGCGAGTGCTGCCAGTCACCCCCGAAGGACTTCCAGCGCCGACAACTAAGGCCCAGGTCCCCGGATTCACACCGGTCGACCTGGGCCTCGTTCACGTCCTAGGACTGGTGGGCGCGGACGGTTTCGAACCGCCGACATCCGCCTTGTAAGGGCGGCGCTCTACCACTGAGCTACGCGCCCGGGACGAGTCGACAGCCTACATTGCCCGGGGCGGTGCCCCGCAAACCCGTTACCGGGGCCCAGAAGCCGGTCAATGTGGCGAGGCAGACGCCGGTCACAGCGCCGGTGTCGATCCCGGTACGGACACCGGTCCAATGCCGGCCCCGACCCTGACACCGGGCCCCGACCCCACCCCTGACCCCGGTCCCTACCCGGCACCGGAGTCGGCGCCCGTCCCCCATCCCACCATGCGGGGGTTTACCCCACCCCCAACCCGGGAGTGGCCCGGATCCCCCGGTGAGCCCCCGATCCGTACGGTCGAAGTGTGTCCGGGTCACATCGTGGGGCCGAGGGCGTTCGAATCTGGGGGAGTCCTGCCATGAGTGGTTTTCAGCGGCCTTCGAGCAAGCGGTCTTCGGGCAGTGGTGTGGGGACTGCGGGCGGCCGGGCCGTGGGCGGTGGACGGCGGCGGTCCCTCGTCGTCCTCGGTGTGGGGGCCGTCGCCGTCGGCGTGTTCGCCACCGGGTGTGGGGCCAGCGCGGGGGACGACAAGGACCCGGAGAAGCGTTCCTTCGCGCTCAGCGGGCGGACGCTGACCGTCGACTCCGACGACTCGGCGCTCGAACTGGTCGCCGCGGACGTCGACAAGGTCCAGGTGACGCGCTGGTTCGAGGGACGGGTCACGATCGGTGGGGACCCCAGGGTGACCTGGGCGATGAAGGACGACACCCTCAAGCTCCGTATGCACTGCTCGGGTGTGGTCGCCGACTGCTCGGCCAAGCATCGCGTCGAGGTGCCGCGTGACGTGGCGGTCGTCGTGAGGGACGACGACGGCAGTGTGAAGGCCAGCGGTTTCAAGGACTCGCTGAACATCCACACGAAGGACGGCTCCGTACGGGTCGAGGACGTTGCCGGGGCGCTCACTCTGCGTACCGACGACGGCTCGGTCAGGGCGAGCGGCATCGACTCCAAGCGCGTGAACGTGAACACCAAGGACGGGTCGGTTCGGCTCGACCTCACCGCCGTACCGGACCGGGTCTCGGCGCGCGGGGACGACGGTTCCCTGACCATCGGGCTGCCGAAGGCGACGTACCGCGTCACCACAGGGACCGACGACGGTGCCGTGGATGTGTCCGTACCCCGTGACGAGGGCAGCTCGCATGTGGTGTCCGCCCACACCAAGGACGGGAAAGTCACCGTGCGTACCGCGAACTAACCGGCCCGTGTGTTCGTCCTTACCTGGTGGGAGAATGACACGAGGCAGGACGGATGACAGCACGGGAGAGGGAAGTGACGGCGACACCTTCGCAGCCGTACACACCGTTTGTGCCATGCGCACAGCAAGTTCCTCGCCCCCGTGCCCGGTTCGGGCCCACGGGGGCGCGCGGTGCTGGCCGTGACCTGCTGGCCCTGGTGCTTCTTCCGCTGCCGCTGCTCGCGCTCACGCTGCCCGCCGCGTTCGCCGGCGGCGGCACCCGGCGGTGGTTCGGCGGGCGCTCCGAGAGCCAGCGGGCCGAGGCCCAGGCGGCGAAGGACGCAGCGGCGGCCGCGTTCTACGAGCTCGACACCGCGCAGCGCGATCTGCGGATCTCGATCGAGACGATCACGGCCGTCGACGACTCCCCCGCCGCCCGGCGCGCGGTCTCCGACTTCGACGCGCTTGGCGGCCGTATCGACGAGGCCAGTCGTACGTACATCGGCGCGGTCGACGCCCACGATCTCGACCGTGACGATCTTGAGGCCTCCGTCGCCGCCCACGCGCGCACCGAGCTGACGAAGGCCAAGGACGAGCTGACCCGGGTCAAGCAGGAGCTGGACCGTTTCGAGCAGGGGCTCGGCCCGCTCCTCGGCAAGGCCGAGACGCAGCTGGCCCGCCTCGCCCCGGCCGTGGAGCGCGCCCGCCAGTCCCTGCTCGCCGCGTCGAACGCACTCGACGCCGTACGGGCAACAGAGCTCAAGGCCGACGATCTCGCCGCCCGGCTCGCCGCCCTCGCCCCGGAGCTGACCAAGCTGAACCAGGGCGCGGGGCAGCACGGGGTACCGGAGACGCTGGAGCGTGCCGACCGGGTCGCGCGGGACGCCGAGGCGGTGCGCGCGGAGGCCGAGCGGCTGCCGGAGCGGGCCGCCGAGATCGACCGGCGCCTCGTCTCGCTGCGGACGCGCGCGCAGGCGCTCACCACGCGGTCCGGGCAGGTGGAGCCCGTGCTGAGCGAGCTGCGGCGGCGGTTCTCCGCCTCCTGCTGGCAGGACCTGCAGCATGTGCCCGACCAGTCCGCGGAGACCGTCCGGCAGGCCGAGCGGAAGCTCGCGGAGGCGCGGACCGCGAGGGACGAGCAGCGGTGGGCCGACGCCACCTCGCTGCTGTCCACGGTCCGGGCGCTGCTGAACACGACCGACGAGGCCGTGTCCGCGGCCGGGGACCGGTTGCGGCGGCTGAACGAGGTGTCGAAGGACCCGCAGCGGGAGATCGACCGTACGCGCTTCGCGATCCGGGACGCTCAGCGGCTGGCCATGTCCGGGCGCAATACGCCCGACCCCCAGCACGCGCGGCCGCTCGACGAGTCGGTGGCTCGGCTGGAGCGGGCGATCGGGACGTTGGAGGGGCGGCACCCCGACTACTGGCATTTCCTGACCGAGCTGGAGGGTGTGCGGGGGACCGTGGCTCGGGTGGTTTCGCAGATTCGTGAGGAGCGTGGGGGCGGAGCGTGAGCGCTCCGCTGGGGGCGCCGAATCACACGTGCACGCCGGTGGGCGGCTGGGCGCGCAGTTCCTCGCGCCCCTGAAGGGGTGCTGCTGAAGGGACGCCGTCCAAGTGTTTGCGGTCCGGCCGCCCGGGGCGGATGCTGAAGGTACGTACGGCCTCCGCTCGCACCCGAGGAGGCGGACATGGCCACGCACGTGCTTCGTACGGCGCCGAGGCGGCGGATCAGGCTCGATGAGCATCTGCCGGTCGATCACCGTCTCAGCAAGTTCTACCGGGTCGGCGCGGGGCTGATGGGTCTCGTACTGCTCGCCTTCGGCATCCTGGGGCTGATCGACAAGGTCGGCTTCTTCGACACGGGCGGGGACACGGTCGCGGGGCTGAGCACCAACGGCGCGCTGAGCGTGCTGTCGATCTGCGTCGGACTGCTGCTCTTCGTCGGCATGGTGATCGGCGGGAACGTCGCCTCGACGCTCAACATGATCCTCGGCGTCCTCTTCATCCTCAGCGGCTTCGTGAACCTCGCCCTCCTCGACACGGGCCTCAACTTCCTCGCCTTCCGCATCCAGAACGTGCTGTTCAGCTTTGTGGTCGGAGTGATGTTGATGTTCTTCGGGATGTACGGACGCGTCGGCTCGGCCCTGCCGCACGACAACCCGTACTGGCGGTCCCGCCACCCCGAGCAGGCCGCCCGCGAGCAGCGGCTGAGGGCTGGACTCGGGGCCAGGGCCCTGCCGGGAGCCAAGAGCGAGGCCGCCCTCCCGGAAGGCGAAGCCCCTCCCCCCGGAAGCGAGCCCGCTTCCCCGGGGGCCGGAGCCTGAGCCTTGGGCGACGGAGCCGGGCCCGTGGGAGACGGGCGGGGCACCCGCTAACCTGTGCCCATGCCTCGCTACGAGTACCGCTGCCGGACCTGCGGCGACACCTTCGAGAAAAGCCGTCCGATGGCCGAGTCGTCCGCGCCCGCGGCCTGCCCCGCCGGCCACGACGACACGGTGAAGCTGCTGTCGACGGTCGCGGTCGGCGGCTCGGCCTCGGCCCCCGCACCCCGCCCCAGCGCCGGTGGTGGCGGCGGTGGCGGTTGCTGCGGCGGGGGCTGCTGCGGCTGACCCCGGCCGGCCCGGGATTCCTCCAGCGTCGGGAACTCTCAGAGGCGGGGCACCTTCGGGATCGGGGCTCCCCCGGGACCGGTCGTCCTCAGGCTGTCTTCAGCTTCGGTTTTCTAACCTGGGGGCATGACAGCCATCGCAGCCGCCGCGGCGGACAGCAGTGCACCGCAGTGGATCAACAGCCTGATGGACACGCTCGGGGCACCGGGCGCGGGCATCGCCGTCGCCTTGGAGAACCTGTTTCCGCCCCTGCCGAGCGAGGTCATCCTGCCGCTCGCGGGGTTCGCGGCGAGCACCGGGCAGATGAACCTGTTCGCGGCGCTGTTGTGGACGACGGTCGGCTCCGTCATAGGCGCGCTCGCGCTGTACGGCGTGGGGGCACTGCTGGGCCGCGACCGTACGGTGGCGATCGCGGCCCGGCTGCCGCTGGTGAAGGTCTCCGACATCGAGAAGACGGAGGCGTGGTTCATCCGCCACGGCACCAAGGCCGTGTTCTTCGGCCGGATGATCCCCGTCTTCCGCAGCCTGATCTCCGTGCCCGCGGGCGTCGAGCGCATGCGCCTGTCCGTGTTCCTCGGCCTGACCACGCTGGGCAGCGCGATCTGGAACACCACCTTCGTCCTCGCCGGCTATCTGCTCGGTGAGAACTGGTCGGAGGTCACCGGCTATGTGTCGACGTACTCGAAGGTCGTGCTGGTAGGGGCGGTGCTCGCGGTGCTGCTCTTCGCGGGCGTACGGATGTTCAGGCCGGGCCCGGGCGGCCGGCGCCGCGCGAAGGAGGAGACCGAGGAGCAGGAGCAGGTGGCCGCCTAGCCATCCAGCGCGGCCACCGCTCAAGCCGGTCACTCAAACCGGCCGCTCAAACCGGTCACTGAAAACCGGTCGCTCAAAACCGGTCGCTCAAAACCGGCCCTACCGAGCCTCCCGCAGGAACTCCCGCAGGATTCGCTCGCCCGCGGCGACACCCCGTTCGGGGAGGGCGGTGATACCGGGAGCCGTCCACCCGGCGTCGGCCAGTTCGCCGTGGCCCGGGCGCCAGCCGCGGTCCGCGGCCAGGAGGAGGTCGGCGTCGAGGAGGGAGTCCCCGGCCGCGAGGGTGAGGGTCGCTCCCGTGCGGCGGGCGACCTCCCGCATGGCGGCGCTCTTGGTGAGCGGCTTCGGTACGGCGTAGATCTTGCGGCCCTGGAGGGAGACCGTCCAGCCGCGGTTCTCCGCCCAGACGGCCAGTTCCTTCACCCAGTCCTCGGGGAGCAGTTCGCGCTCGACGACGAGGTATACGAAGAGGTCCTCGGCGAGGCGGTGCTTGCGTACCCAGGCCGGGTCGGAGGTGGCCTCCATGTACTCGCGCACCTCGTCGAGCGGGGCGCACTCACGGGCGAGGCGCTCGGTCACCGAGGCGTGCCACCCGGGGTCCGTCACACCGTCCACGAGCAGGTGGCCGCCGTTGGCGCAGATCGCGTACTTCGGGGCGGGGCCCGGGAGTTGGATGCGCTCGTACTGCTTGCGGGTGCGGGTGGTGGTCGGTACGAAGTCGGCCACGTCACCGAGTTCGGCGAGGAGTCCGGCCGCGGTCTCGGTCATGTAGGACAGCGGCTTGCTCTCGTGCACCTCGACGCTGAGCAGCCGGGGCGCCCGCGCGTCGGGCATGGTCAGCGCCAGCGCGGCCGAGGAGTAGATGAGTGTGCGGTCGAGATCGCTGGCGACCAGCACCTTGGGTGCAGCGGTGGACAGCGAAGAGGTGGGCAGTGAAGACGTAGACGGCGAGCCGGAGTTTGTCGTCGGGGCGGTGTTCGTCATCAGACCGTCACCGCCCTGCCGTCGGCACCGGTCGCCCCGCGGGTGTACTTGGGGTGGATCAACCCGACGCAGGTGTACGGGAGTTCGGCCACCTCCTCGACGGGTACGCCCCGCTGCTCGGCGAGCAGGCGTACGTGGTCGAGGTCGGCGCCCGCTCCGGCCCGGGCGAGGATCTTCCAGGGGACCCGGCGCAGCAGTACGCGGGTCGTCTCGCCGACACCGGGCTTGACGAGGTTGACGTCGTGGATGCCGTGCTCCTCGCTGATCCGCTCAACTGCCGCCCAGCCTTCCCAGGTTGGGCTGCGGTCGGTGGACAGGAGCTCCTTGACCAGGGCGTCGACCGCTTCGTCGACCGCGTCGAAGCGGTCGGAGACGGCGTCCAGGAAGGCGCCGGAGACGTCCGCGGCGGCGAGCTCGCGGTAGAACTTCGCACCGTGGTAGTCGTGCTCACCGACCAGGTCCGCGCGCAGGACCGTACGCGAAATGAGGCCGGAGACCGTCGAGTTGAGGCAGGCGGAGGGGATGAGGAAGTCCTCACGGGTGCCGTAGGTGCGGACGCAGGAGCCGGGGTCGGCGAGGACCGCTATCTCCGGGTCGAAGCCGGTGATGCCGTCGGATGCCTCGAACTCCTCGACGGCCTGGGCGAGTTCGCGGGTGATGGCGCCCTTGCCGGTCCAGCCGTCCACGAAGACGATGTCGGCCGGGTCGTGGTGGGCGGCCAGCCAGCGCAGCGCGTTGGCGTCGATGCCTCGGCCGCGCACGATGGAGACGGCGTAGTGCGGGAGGTCCACGCCGTGCCGGTGGCGGGCCCAGCGGCGCATCAGGACGCCGACGGGGGTGCCGGCGCGGGCCAGTGACACGAGGACCGGGCGCGGGGACCGCTCCGCGAGCACGGTCTCCGTGACGACGCCGACGGCCTGGGCGATACGGGTGGCCGAGACGGCGAGCGCGTTGTGGAACAGCTCCTGGTACGCGTCGCTCGGCTGGTACTCCACCGGGAGCGACTCCGCGTAGTGGGCGCCGCCGCTCTGGATGGCCTCCTCGCGCTCCTCGGTCGGCGCCTCCAGCTTGGTGTCCGAGAGATCCTGCAGCAGCCAGCCGACCTCGTCAGGTGCGTACGAGGAGAAGTCGGGGCCACGGAGGGGCTCGGGCAGCATGGATGGCCTTTCAGTGGACGACTCGTGGGGCGGCGCGGTGGACGGCCGCGCTGGCGCGTACGACGGGACGACGGCGAGCAGCACGCTCGGCGTGTGCGCGGAGAGCCGCGCCAACAGGCCGTCGGGAGCGTGCAGTTCGGGTGTGTCGGCGGTGGAGTCGACCACGGCGACGACGGCGTCGAAGCCGGCGCCCGCGACGTTGTAGGCGTAGCGCTCGCCGGGGCCGTCGGCGGGGTTGTCGTGGGCGGGGAAGACGAGCCGGGTGCGGATCGCGTAGCCGGGGTCGTCGACGGCGAGCACCGGGGAGCGGGTGGTCGTGGAGTAGCGGACCTCGGCGTCGGTCAGCTTCTCCAGGGCGACGCCGAGCCGCAGCGGCGCGTACATCAGTTCCTCGAAGCCGAGGACCAGAACGCGGCCGCGGCGGGCGTCGGACGGGAGCGCTTCGGCGATGCGGCCCGCCATGGCGGGCAGGGCGCCCTCCAGGCGTACGCGGTGCTCGGGCGTGAAGCCGTGCCGTCCGCCGTCGGGTGTCCCCGCGGGCCATCCCAGCTCGACCCGGAGGGCCGGCCGGCCGGGCGCCCCCTGGGCCTCCGCCGACTCGGTCGCGCCCGTCCCCTCCGTCGCGGTCTCGTACCGTGCGACCAGCTCCTGCCCCTTCTCCAGGACCCCCTCGGGGAGCCGTACGGTGCCGGAGGCGGCCGTCACGAGGTCCACTCGGGCGCCGATCTCGCGTGCGAAGTCGTCCAGGCGTCCGAGGTCCGCGGCCGATCGCATGTCGACCAGGGCGACTATGACGTACCGGTCGCGCGGATAGCGTTCGTGCAGGTCACGGATGGTGTTGAGGACCGTGTTGCCGGTGGAGAACTCGTCGTCGACGAGGACCAGCGGGCCGTCGCCGGCCAGCAGGCCGGGGTTCTCCGGGAGCAGCAGGTGCGAGGTGGCGTGCGAGTGGGACTCCTCGAAGCCGCCCGCCCGTGCGACGCCGTCGACCGGGCGCCGGGTCGAGTGGAGGCAGGGCGCGAGGCCCACGCCGTCCGCGACGGAGTGTCCGAGCCCGGTGGCCGTCTCGGCGTACCCGAGGACGACGGCCCGGCGTGCCTCGTCCTCGCCGAGCAGGTCGCGCACGCGGAGCCCGAGCGCAAATCCGTACCCGTACACGACGGCGGGCGACTGGGGTATGTGCTTGCCGAGCACGTGCGACACGAGCAGATGGGCCCGCTTGGGGTTGCGCCGCAGCGCGAGTCCGAGCAGCTCGCCGAGCCCCTCGTCCCCGACGAGTTCGACGCCGAGCCGCTCGGCGACCCAGCATCCGGACCAGATCTCACCGTCGCCGGTGTCACCGTCGGCTCCCCCCGGTGTCCCGGCCGGGCTCCCGCCGCCGGGGCCCGCGCCTGCCCCCGCCTTGGTGCCGGCCTTGGTGCCGGGGCGGAATCCGGTCGCCGACCAGACCCCTGCCCCGCCCCCGTCGTTCACAGCGTTGTTCATGGATTCCTTGGGTGTCGGCCGGTGTCGGTGAGCGTGAGTGGGTGTGATGAGGGCGTGATGGGGGCGTCAGCCCGGGATTCCCGCGGCGAGCAGTTCCACGAAGCCGATGTCCTCGTTCGCGACGCCGAAGACCTCGGCCCGCTGGAGGGTGCGCTCCGCCCAGGCGCGGTGCGGCTTCACCTCGTTCATCTTGTTCGTGTACGCCGACCGCAGCACGCCCCCGCCGCCCCGCTCGGGCCGCAGTATGTCCTGGGCGTCGCTGAACTCCTCGTGGCTGACGACGGACAGGGCGTGCACGGGCAGGACGTGCGAGGGGTGGATGCAGGTCTTGCCCTGCAGTCCGTTCGCCCGGTCGAGGGAGATCTCCCGCAGCAGCCCGTCCATGTCGTGCTCGATCAGCAGGGCGCGCAGGTCCTCGGCCTCCGGAGTGAAGGGGCTGCGCCGCAGCTGCGGCTTGAACATGCGCTCCTGGACCCGGAAGTACTCCCACACGGGCCCGGTCACCGTGAACCCGGTGCCGTCGGCCCGGCCCAGTACGTTCACCACGTCCGCGATCACGGACGCGACGATCTGCACGTCGTACGCGGTCATGTCGGGCGCCCTGCGCAGTCCGTACGCGGAGCAGAAGTCGGTGACGCCGAGCCGCAGCGCGAGCACCCGGTCGCGGTACTTGTCGACGGCCCGGAAGATCCCCGCGAGGGTCTCCGCCCGCGACTCGCGGTACAGCAGATCGGGCGATTCCAGGACCGGCATCGCGAACAGCCGCCGCCCGCCGGCGGCCTCGGCCGCGGTGAGCGCCTCCAGGAACGGGATCCCCCGCTCCTCGGTGAACTTCGGCAGTACGAATCCGGACAACAGGCGGACGGACGCGCCGAGCCGTCCGACCAGGTCGGGGATCTGTTCGGGCGCTCTGACCCGGACGAACAGCAGCGGAAGCTCGGTCTCCGGGCAGCGTTCGGCCAGGTCGGCGAATTGCCGGACCAGGTTCGCCTCGGCTTCCGGAACCTCCGCGTCGTCGATCGAGTCCTCCAGGCACAGCACCATCGAGACGACACCGCGGCCGGTCTGCTTCACGATGTCGTCGGCCAGCTTCGGCCTGGTGGCAGGGCTGTAGAGGGTGGCTCCGAGAGCCACGGCCAGCATTCTGGCCGGGGAGTCCGCGGTGAAGACGCACGGCTCCTGATGGAAGAGGCGCTCCCGCACCTCAGGGGCGATGTGCCCGAAATGACGCATGAGTCTCCCCCGGGGCGGCTAGGCGGCCTGACGATATGTGGCCGGTAATAGTACGTAGAGATCCATGTCAAGGGTTCCCACCGGGCATGAAATTCAGGTAACGCAGGCAAACACCATTGTGTCTTCCGTCCGCGGATCGGGCCGGTCGGGGAGGCACCCCGCGTTGTCGTGACCAGGACCGAGAAGGCAGGATGACCGCATGACGCACGCGATGCTGAAGGGGTCGAACGTCCCGCTGGACGCCACTGCGGTGCGCGCCGTGCTGCGCTGGACGCCGGGACGGGGTGTCCCGGACGTGGATGCCTCGGCGCTGCTCCTCGGCCTCGATGGTCGTGTGCGGTCCGACGAGGACTTCGTCTTCTACAACCAGCCCCGGCATCCTTCGGGGAAGGTCTGGCGACTCGGCAAGAAGCGCGTGAACGAGGGTCTCGCCGAGGGGCTCACCGACACGATTCAGTCGGATCTCGTCGGCGTTGACAATGGAGTGGGACGAATTCTCCTTGTCGCTTCCGCCGACGGCGTCACCTTCGACCGGGTCAGCTCCCTGCGCATCCTGCTGTACGACGCCGTGCTCGGGGACGCCGAGCCGGTGGCGTACTTCGACATCAAGCCGCAGACCGGCGAGGAGACCGCGCTGGTCTGCGGCGAGCTGTACCGGCGCGGCGAGGGCTGGAAGTTCCGGGCGCTCGGCGAGGGCTACACGAACGGCCTGCAAGGGCTGGCGTCGGACTACGGCATCTCGGTGGACGAGTCCGAGGGCGGGGACCAGTCGGCGTCCGCGCTGCCCGGCCCGCCCGCCGGTGCGCAGCCGCTGCCGCCGGAGCAGCACGCCCAGCTGCCCCCGATGCCCCAGCAGCCCGCCTACGGCTATCCACCGGCCGCCGCGGGCCCGGAGCCCACCCGGCAGCAGCCGCCCGCCGTGCAGCCCGCGTACGGCTACCCGCAGCCCACCAGCCAGCCCGCCTACGGCTACCCGCAGACAGCCCCGTCCCAGCCGGCCCCGGCAACCGTCCAGTCCGGCTACGGCTATCCCCAGCCGGTGGCGCCTCTCCCGGACCCGGACTTCCGGCTGCCCCCGCAGGGCCCCCAGTTCATCGGCCGGTAGAGAGGCGGGCCCCGAAGGGGCACGGCGAACGGCGTGACAGGCCCGGCGGCAGCGCGTGGTCAGCGGTCGGCTTTCGTCTTGTAGCCGCGGCCCCACTGGAGTCCCCAGCCGTAGAGCCGGTCGAGCTCGGCCTGGAACCCGTACACGAACTTCACCTCGCGCCGCACCACCAGTTCGTTCTTGACGTTCTCGATCATGACGACCGCGCAGGACCTGGCCTGGGAGTGCCGCTCGTCGAGGCCGATCTCGATCCGGGGGCCGTTGCTCGGGAAGAGCGTCACGATCGCGTGCGTACGGTCGAAGGCCGGGGTCTGGTCGTAGATGTAGACGAAGACCAGGAGCCGCTTTATCTGCTCGCGGTGGTCGAGGTTGACGAAGATCGTCTCGCCCGAGCCGGAGCCGAAGCGGTCGTCACCGCTGAGTTTCACGTACGGCGCTCCGTTGAGCTCGCCCAGGAAGCCGCCCAGTGGCTGGACGACTCCCTTGGTGCCGTCCGCGAGTTCGTACATGCAGCCCAGGTCGAGGTCGACGTTGACCATGCTCTGGGTGTGCGCCTGCACCACGTCCGGCTTGAACGCCTTGAAGGGGTGGCGCAGCAGGCTGTCCCGCTGGGGCCCGCCTATGTCGGAGGTGCGCATCCGCCAGGACAGGTTGATGCGGAGGTTGCCGGTGGCGGCGCCCTGTTTGGTGAGCGAGATCGTGTGGTTCCGTTTGGTCAGTTCGATGGCGTTGGTCGCCGCGCTGCCCGAGTCGAAGTCCGTCGACCGGCCGCGCCACAAGCCTTCCCAGAAGCTCATTCCCGCCCCCACGCTTCCCTGTTCACCTCGACGAATACGCCGGGGCGGCCGCGAGGAATCCCTCGACGGCCGCCCCTCACAGAGCGTTCCTCACTCGAAGCGGTGTCACACCCCGGACGAGATCTCAGCCTTGTCGTCCGAGGCCTCAGCTTTTCCCTCTGCGGCCGCGATTGCTCGGTTGCGGCGCACGGAGGACCAGAAGGACCAGGCGATCAGGACGACACCGATGAGGCCGGTGACGATCTCGTTGACCTCGAAGCGGATCGTGATGAGCAGGATGCCGGCCAGGGCGCCGATCGCGTAGTGGGCGCCGTGCTCCAGGTAGACGTAGTCGTCGAGGGTGCCCTGGCGGACCAGGTAGACCGTGAGCGACCGGACGTACATGGCGCCGATGCCGAGGCCGAGCGCCATCAGGATGATGTCGTTCGTGATGGCGAAGGCACCGATGACGCCGTCGAAGGAGAACGACGCGTCCAGGACCTCCAGGTACAGGAACATGAAGAAGGCGGCCTTGCCGACGAGTGCCCCCGCGGAGACCGACTTGCCGCTGCGCTTGGCCTCTTCCTCTTCCTCGTGCTCGCGCTCCTCGGCTTCCTCAAGCCGGTTCTCGAAGAAGCCGGAGAGCCCGCCGACCACGAGGTAGGTGATGAGGCCGGCGATGCCGGAGAGCAGGACCGTCTCCGCCTTGTCGGCGGACCCGGCGTGCAGGTGGGCCTTCGGGGCGAGGTACAGCGAGGTGATCAGCAGGATGATCAGGGCGATGCAGACCGACAGCATGTCGACCTTGCCGAGCTTGGCCAGCGGGCGCTCCAGCCAGCCGAGCCACTTGATGTCACGGTCCTCGAAGATGAAGTCGAGGAAGATCATCAACAGGAACATGCCACCGAAGGCGGCGATCGACGGGTGGGCGTCGGTGACCAGTTCCTGGTAGCGGTTCGCGTCGTTCAGCGCGAGGTCGACCGCCTCGATGGGGCCGAGCGAGGCGCTGATCGCGACGATCACGACCGGGAAGACGAGCCGCATTCCGAAGACGGCGATCAGGATGCCGATGGTGAGGAAGATCCGCTGCCAGAACGGGCTCATCTTCTTCAGGATCCCGGCGTTGACCACCGCGTTGTCGAAGGAGAGCGAGATCTCGAGGATCGACAGGATCAGTACGATCCCGAACGCGGTCCATCCGTCGATCAGCACCGCTGCGACCAAGCCGAGCGCGGTGACCGCGAACGACCAGCCGAAGGTTTTCAGAACCACTGGCTACCCAATCGTGAGTATGGGGGGCTACCCCCGGACGAAGTCCGGAGGGGGTTTCCCCCCGCCGTACCCGGCTTTACGAAACATTGACCACGAAGTCTAGAGGGACGACCCGTCGGACGAGGGGGCCGGGCCACCCCACCCGGAGAGTCGCAGGTCCAGAGGGTGCGGACGCCAGTGACGTGCCTTCGGCCCCGCCCGCCTCACTGCTTTCGGTGCTCGGCGGGCGGTGGCCTCTTCTCCGGTCACCGGGGGCACCTTCCCCGGACCCGGCGGCCCTACGAGACGTTGACCCCGAAGTCCAGGGCGATGCCCCGCAGCCCGGACGCGTACCCCTGTCCAACCGCGCGGAACTTCCATTCGACGCCGTAGCGGTAGACCTCACCGAAGATCATCGCGGTCTCCGTGGAGGCGTCCTCGGAGAGGTCGTAGCGGGCGAGCTCCTGGCCGTCGGCCTGGTTGACGACCCGGATGAAGGCGTTGCTGACCTGACCGAAGGTCTGGCCGCGGTTGTCGGCGTCGTGGATCGAGACCGGGAAGACGATCTTGTCGACGTTGGCCGGCACCTTGGAGAGGTCGATCAGAAGTGACTCGTCGTCGCCGTCGCCCTCACCCGTGAGGTTGTCCCCGGTGTGCTCGACCGAGCCGTCCGGGCTCTTGAGCTGGTTGTAGAAGATGAACCACTCGTCACCGAGGACCCGGCCCGAGTTGCACAGCAGCGCGCTGGCATCGAGGTCGAAGTCCGCTCCGGTGGTCGAGCGTGCGTCCCAGCCGAGCCCGATCATCACCTGTGTGAGGTTCGGTGCGGCCTTGGAGAGGGAGACATTGCCCCCCTTGGCGAGCGTGACGCCCATGATCCTTGTCCTCCCCGGTCAAGCCATTGGGTTGTCGAGCACGTCCGGCGCCGCACTAGGAGTGTGCGACGCCGGACGGAAAAAAGGTGAAGCGGTTGAAGCTGCCCGGGGTCGGACGACGACCCCGGGGTGGCTCAGACGTTGACGCCGAAGTCCTGCGCGATGCCGCGCAGACCTGAGGCATACCCCTGACCGATGGCACGGAACTTCCACTCCGCGCCGTGGCGGTACAGCTCGCCGAAGACCATCGCGGTCTCCGTGGAGGCGTCCTCGGAAAGGTCGTACCGGGCGAGCTCCGCCTCGCCCGCCTGGTTCACGACGCGGATGAACGCGTTGCGGACCTGGCCGAACGACTGCTGACGGTTCTCGGCGTCGTAGATCGAGACCGGGAAGACGATCTTCTCGATGTCGGCCGGGACGCCGGCGAGGTTGACCTTGATCTGCTCGTCGTCGCCCTCGCCCTCACCGGTGGTGTTGTCACCGGTGTGCTCGACCGAGCCGTCGGGGCTCTTCAGGTTGTTGAAGAACACGAAGTTGGCGTCACTGCTGACCTTGCCCTCCGCGTTCGTCAGGATGGCGCTGGCGTCCAGGTCGAAGTCGGTACCGGTGGTGGTGCGGATGTCCCACCCCAGACCGATGATGACCGCGGTCAGTCCCGGGGCCTCCTTCGACAGCGATACGTTGCCGCCCTTGCTGAGGCTGACTCCCACGAGTCCTCCCATTGGTGTCCAGGGGCGGTGCGCCCCGTAGTGCGTCGGTATCGGATCAACGTGTCGATCCTAGTGAGGGGTTCCCCACCGCCGCAGGCCCTGGGCGTGAAGAATCCCAGAGTGTCGGCATCACAGGCTGTCGAGTGCCGTCACGTACTCGTTCAGGTCGCGGGCGTCCGGCAGGGCGTTGACGACGGTCCAGCGGACGATGCCCTCCTTGTCGATGACGAAGGTGCCGCGCACCGCGCAGCCCTTGTCCTCGGCGAAGACCCCGTACGCGCGCGAGACCTCGCCGTGCGGCCAGAAGTCGGACAGCAGGGGGTAGTCCAGGCCCTCCTGCTCGGCGAAGACGCGCAGGGTGTGGATGGAGTCGTTGGAGACGGCGAGCAGCTGGGTGTCGCGGTCGGAGAACTGCGGCAGGTTGTCCCGCAGGGCGCACAGTTCGCCCGTGCAGACGCCGGTGAAGGCGAAGGGGTAGAAGAGCAGCACGACGTTCTTCGCTCCGCGAAAGTCGGAGAGCTTCACGGTGGCGCCGTGGTTGTCCTTCAGCTCGAAGTCCGGGGCCTTGTCGCCGACCTCGATCGTCATGTCCTGCGTCCCTTCCGTGGGGTCCGTGGGGCCGTTCGGGTCACCCACCCTACGCAAAACCCGTTTTCGCCCCCGCCGCCCCTACCCATTCCCATCACTTACTCAGGGGCTCCGCCCCCGAACCCCCGCTCCTCAAACGCCGGAGGGGCTGAATACTGCGCAGTTCCCCGCGCCCCTTTCAAGGGGCGCGGGGAACTGCGCAACCAGCCACGACGAACCCTCAGCCGATGACGAAAAGCGGGGGTCCCAGGGGTGCCAACCCCTGAAACCCCCGCTCACCTCAGCGGAGCGTCACCGCTTTGACTTGGCCGCCTTCGGCGTTGCCAGCCGGGTCCCGCTCCAGTCCTTCCCCACGCTGATGCTCTTGGTCTGGGACAGACCCGCGGTCGTCGCGGCTTCCGCGATGTCGCTGGGCTCCACATACCCGTCTCGGCCGGTCTTCGGCGTCAGCAGCAGGACGGCGCCGCCCTCTTCGACGTACGTGGTGGCATCCACCAGCGCGTCCGTCAGGTCGCCGTCGTCGTCACGGAACCAGAGCACTACTGCGTCGGCGACGTCGTCGTACTCCTCGTCCATGAGCTCGCTGCCGATGACTTCTTCAATGGCCTCGCGGAGCTCCTGGTCGACGTCGTCGTCGAAGCCGATCTCCTGGACCACCTGCTCGGGCTGGAATCCCAGCCTGGTGGCCAGGCTCGTCCGCTCCTCCGCGTGGTCCGCGGTCGCGCTCACGGGTTGCCTCCTGATCATGTTCGGTAATGGGGTCTCCCCCTGCTCGGGCGAAGCCTGGAGCTTGGGGAAGTTCAAGCCACGCGCGTGCGCGAAGCATTGGCCGTAGTCCACACGGGCGGGGCGGATCGCGCAAGTACCCGGCCGTCGGGACCGCCGAAACGGTGACGATCCCGACCGTGTCGCCGCAACTCCAGTCAGGGAATCCTGGCCATTGGTGACGCACACCACACCAATCTGCCCCATTTGTGGATTTACGAACCCTACGAGGGTACGGGACTCGAAAGGCTTTGCGGTACGCGTCACGGGTCGGGCGTATCGTTGCGATTTGCCGTGTCCACCCTTGCGGGGACGGGACGAACCTCTCGGTTACCTCTCGGTAGAGATGACGTTTCCGCCCCCGAGGTACACGATGGGGAACGGTGCAGAGACCCAGGTAACCAGAGAGACCCCCCAAGAAAAAACCGAGAAAAACCGAGAAAAAGCGGCCCCCTGAGAGCGAAGGAACAGCGTGGCTTCCGGACCCGATCGCAACCCGATCATCATTGGCGGCCTTCCGAGTCAGGTCCCTGACTTCGATCCAGAAGAGACCCAGGAGTGGCTCGACTCCCTCGACGCCGCCGTCGACCAGCGGGGCCGGGAGCGGGCCCGCTATCTCATGCTGCGGCTGATCGAACGGGCCCGCGAGAAGCGTGTGGCCGTGCCGGAGATGCGCAGCACGGACTACGTCAACACCATCGCCACCAAGGACGAGCCGTTCTTCCCCGGCAACGAGGAGATCGAGCGCAGGATCCTGAACGCGACCCGCTGGAACGCGGCCGTGATGGTGTCCAGGGCCCAGCGCCCCGGGATCGGCGTCGGCGGCCACATCGCCACGTTCGCGTCCTCCGCCTCGCTCTACGACGTGGGCTTCAACCACTTCTTCCGCGGCAAGGACGAGGGCGACGGCGGCGACCAGATCTTCTTCCAGGGGCACGCCTCCCCCGGCATCTACGCCCGCGCGTTCATGCTGGACCGGCTGAGCGAGCAGCAGCTCGACGCCTTCCGCCAGGAGAAGTCCAAGGCGCCGCACGGCCTGTCGTCGTACCCGCACCCGCGGTCGATGCCGGACTTCTGGGAGTTCCCGACGGTCTCGATGGGCCTCGGTCCGCTCGGCGCGATCTTCCAGGCGCGAATGAACCGCTACATGGAGGCGCGCGGGATCGCGGACACCTCCAAGTCCCACGTTTGGGCGTTTCTCGGTGACGGCGAGATGGACGAGCCGGAGTCGCTCGGCCAGCTGTCCATCGCCGCGCGCGAGGGCCTGGACAACCTCACGTTCGTCGTCAACTGCAATCTGCAGCGCCTCGACGGGCCCGTGCGCGGCAACGGCAAGATCATCCAGGAGCTGGAGTCGCAGTTCCGCGGCGCCGGCTGGAACGTCATCAAGCTGGTCTGGGACCGCAGTTGGGACCCGCTGCTCGCGCAGGACCGCGACGGCGTGCTCGTCAACCAGCTGAACACCACGCCCGACGGACAGTTCCAGACGTACGCCACCGAGACGGGCGCGTACATCCGCGACCACTTCTTCGGTCACGACCACCGGCTGCGGGCGATGGTCGAGAACATGACCGACGACCAGATCCTGCACCTGGGCCGCGGCGGTCACGACCACAAGAAGGTCTACGCGGCGTACGCGGCGGCCAAGGCGCACAGCGGCCAGCCGACCGTGATCCTCGCGCAGACGGTCAAGGGCTGGACGCTCGGCCCGAACTTCGAGGGCCGCAACGCCACGCACCAGATGAAGAAGCTGACGGTCGCCGACCTCAAGGGCTTCCGCGACCGGCTGCACCTGCCGATCTCCGACCAGGAGCTGGAGTCCGGCGTGCCGCCGTACTACCACCCGGGCCGGAACTCGGAGGAGATCCAGTACATGCACGACCGCCGCAAGGGGCTCGGCGGGTACGTCCCGACGCGTGTCGTGCGGTCGAAGCCGCTGGCGCTGCCCGAGGACAAGACGTACGCGAGTGTGAAGAAGGGCTCGGGTCAGCAGTCGATCGCCACCACCATGGCGTTCGTACGGCTGCTCAAGGACCTCATGCGGGACAAGGAGATCGGCAAGCGGTTCGTGCTGATCGCGCCCGACGAGTACCGCACGTTCGGCATGGACTCGTTCTTCCCGAGCGCGAAGATCTACAACCCGCTCGGCCAGCAGTACGAGGCCGTGGACCGCGACCTGCTCCTCGCGTACAAGGAGTCACCGACCGGGCAGATGCTGCACGACGGCATCTCCGAGGCGGGCTGCACGGCCTCGCTGATCGCGGCCGGCTCGGCGTACGCGACGCACGGCGAACCGCTCATCCCGGTGTACGTCTTCTACTCGATGTTCGGTTTCCAGCGCACCGGCGACCAGTTCTGGCAGATGGCCGACCAGTTGTCGCGCGGCTTCGTACTGGGCGCGACCGCCGGTCGTACGACTCTGACCGGTGAGGGTCTGCAACACGCGGACGGGCACTCGCAGTTGCTCGCCTCGACGAACCCGGGCTGTGTCGCGTACGACCCGGCCTACGGGTTCGAGATCGCGCACATCGTGCAGGACGGACTGCGGCGGATGTACGGCTCGTCCGCCGAGCACCCGCACGGCGAGGACGTCTTCTACTACCTCACCGTCTACAACGAGCCGATCCAGCACCCCGCCGAGCCGGAGGGCGTGGACGTCGACGGCATCCTGAAGGGCATCCACCGCTACGCGGAAGGGACTTCGGGCTCCATCCCGGCGCAGATCATGGCGTCCGGCGTCGCCGTGCCGTGGGCCGTCGAGGCCCAGCGGATCCTCGCCGAGGAGTGGAACGTACGGGCCGACGTCTGGTCGGCGACCTCCTGGAACGAGTTGCGGCGCGAGGCCGTCGAGGTGGAGCGGCACAATCTGCTGCACCCCGAGGAGGAGCAGCGGGTCCCCTATGTGACGCGGAAGCTGTCCGGGGCGCAGGGGCCGTTCGTGGCCGTCTCCGACTGGATGCGGTCGGTTCCGGACCAGATCGCCCGCTGGGTGCCGGGGACCTACCAGTCGCTGGGAGCCGACGGGTTCGGCTTCGCCGACACCCGGGGGGCCGCTCGGCGGTTCTTCCACATCGACGCGCAGTCGATCGTGGTGGGGGTGCTGACGGAACTCGCGCGCGAGGGCAAGGTCGACCGGTCCGTGCTCAAGCAGGCGATCGATCGGTATCAGTTGCTGGACGCGGCTGCCGCCGATCCCGGCGCTGCCGGGGGAGACGCGTAGCGCTCCGCGCGGGGCCGGACAGTTGTCTGCGGGTTGTGGGGGCTGCGCCCCTGAAGGGGCGCTCCTGACCAGGCGTGTCTAGCACAGTGCGGTAGGGGTGGTGTGGCCATGGGTCACGCCGCCCCTTCGCGTTTTCTACTATGCGCGCATGAAGCAGCAGTCGGCGCAGGACCGTTGGGAGCAGCGCACGCAGCGGCCCTTGTTGGGGCTCGCGGTGGCGTTTGCCGTCGCCTATGCCGTGCCGATCGTGTGGCCCGAGGCCGATCGGGAGGTGACCTCCTGGTGCACGAGGGTGGAGTGGGCGGTCTGGGGGTTGTTCGCCCTGGACTATCTCGTACGGCTCGTTCTCACCGACCGGCGGCGGGAGTTCGTCCGTACGCACTGGCTCGATCTGTGCGCGGTGCTGTTGCCGCTCATCCAGCCGATGCGGCTGCTGCGGCTCGTCTCCACGTTGCTGCTCGTCGGGCAGCGGGCCCGGATGGCGCCGCAGATACGGCTGACCACGTATGTGGTGGGCGCGGTGGTGGCGTTGCTGATGTTCGGCTCGCTCGCCGTGCTGTCCGTCGAACGGGAGTCGCCCGAGGGCAACATCAAAACACTGGGTGACGCGGTGTGGTGGTCGTTCACCACGATGACGACCGTGGGGTACGGCGATCACGCTCCGACCACCGGGCTCGGGCGGATGATAGCGGTCGGGCTGATGCTGTCCGGGATCGCTCTTCTCGGTGTGGTGACCGCCAATATCGCCGCGTGGTTCATATCGCGGTTCGAGTCGGACGACGTGGAGGAACGGCGGCAGACCGCGGCGATCGAGGGACTGGCGGAGGAGGTTCGCGCCCTGCGGGCGCAGGTTGCCGCGCTGTCCGAGTCGACGTCCGCCGTGTGCCCGTCCGTGGCCGGGAGGATTCCGCATCAGGCCGCCGCGGAGGAGCAGTTGAGCTGAGCGCTCCGCGGTTCGTTGAGGAGCCGCACATGTCGCAGCCCCGCGCCCCTGAAGAACAAGGGGCGCGGGGAACTGCGCGATCAGCCACGGACGACCCGCGGCCGACAACTCACCGCACGGTCCTTCACTGTCCGGCTAGAACATCCCGGTGCCCGGGCCCGCCGTTCCGGCGATCCATAGGATCGCCAGGATTGTGTCTATCGCACCCAATACCAGCGCGATCAGCGCCAACGGTGGGCGGGCGCCGTTCCAGCGGCGCCCCATGGCCAGCCATCCGCAGGCGATCGCCAGTGGGCCGAGGATGATCCCCAGCACGAAGAACCCGGCGACCGCGCAGATGACTCCGATGATTCCGAGCGTCGCGCGGTCCGGCCCGCTCCGTGACCCCGTACGGCGACGTGAGCGAGGGTGTTTGCGCGTGGTGTGACCGAAGCCCGCCATCATCAACTCCCTGGACCTCTGAGCCGACCGCATGCCGGCCGGTTCGGGCTCGGAAGTCGGGTACCCCGGTCCGTTGGGTTCAGACCCGTACTTTTTCTCCCCGGGTTCTCCCGCCGGCTTCCGGGGCGCGCTGCCCCCCTCCGGCAGCGCGCCCCGGCCTCACCGAACTGCCCGTTTCGTACAGGTCAGTTGAGAGCACTCTGGCCTGCGGCACGACCGATACGAAAGTCATACGGAACAGCGTCACCCGGATAGGCGAAAGCCCCGCCGAGTGAACTCGGCGGGGCCAGGCCCGAGATGACGGAGAAGGGCGGGCGGACTAGATGTGTCCGACCCCCACGCCCGCTTCCGCGTTGGCGCCCCGCTTGGTGAGGAAGGCGACGAAGACGGCCACCACGGCGACACCGGCCGCGACGAGGCTCGCCAGGCTCATACCTGAGATGAACGTGTCGTGCGCGACGCCCGTGATCTTCTCGGCGATCTCGGCCGGCGTGCCCGGTGCCACCGGCGCGGCGCCGACCTGGACCGCCTCCTTGGCCTGGTCGAGCTGGGCCGGGTCGAGCTGCGGAAGTCCCGCGGACGCCCAGTTGCCCGCGAGGTCGGCGTCGACCTTGGAGGCCATCACGGCGCCCAGGACCGCCGTACCGAGGCTGCCGCCGATCTGCATCGCGGCCTGCTGGAGACCGCCGGCGACACCGGAGAGCTCCATCGGCGCGTTGCCCACGATGACCTCCGTGGCGCCGACCATGACCGGCGCGAGGCCGAGACCGAGGAGCGCGAACCAGATCGACATGAGCCCGCTGCTCGTGTCCGTCTCCAGCGTCGACACACCGAACATGGCGATGGCCGTGAGCGCCATGCCGCCCGCGAGCGGGATGCGCGGTCCCGTCCTGGTGATCAGCGCGCCGGCCAGGGGCGAGCCGACGATCATCATGCCGGTGAGCGGCAGCAGGTGCAGACCCGCGTCGATCGGGCTCATCCCGTGCACGTTCTGCAGGTAGAAGGTGACGAAGAACAGGCCGCCCATGAAGGCGATCGCCATCAGCACCATCAGGACCACACCGGCCGACAGCGCCACGGAGCGGAACAGCGCGAGCGGGATGAGCGGCTCGCTCACCCGGTTCTCCCAGTACGCGAACAGTCCGAAGCCGAGTACGGAGACGGCCAGGAACGACCACGTCAGAGCGCCGCCCCAGCCCCACTCCGGAGCCTTGATGAGCGCCCAGACCAGGCAGAACATGGCGCCGGACAGCAGGCCGATACCGGGGAGGTCGAAGGAGCGCGGCGCGTTCTGCGCACGGTGGTCGGTGAGGATCACCACGCCGAGGACGACCGCGATGACGCCGACCGGCACGTTGATGAAGAAGACGGACTGCCAGTTGACGTGCTCGACGAGCACACCGCCGAGGATCGGGCCGCCCGCGGTGGAGGCGCCGATGACCATGCCCCAGATGCCGATCGCCATGTTCAGCTTCTCGGCCGGGAAGGTGGCACGCAGCAGACCGAGCGCGGCCGGCATCAGCAGTGCGCCGAACAGGCCCTGGAGCACTCGGAAGACGACCACGAAGGCGATGCTGTCGGAGAGGCCGATGGCCCCCGAGGCGGCCGCGAAGCCGACCACGCCTATCAGGAAGGTCTGCCGGTGGCCGAACCGGTCGCCGAGCTTGCCCGCCGTGATCAGCGAGACCGCGAGCGCGAGGAAGTAGCCGTTGGTGATCCACTGAACGTCCGTGAAGCTGGCGTTCAGGTCCTTCTGGATGACCGGGTTGGCGATGGCCACGATGGTGCCGTCCAGGGCCACCATCATCACGCCCACGGCCACGGTGAACAGGGTGTACCAGGGGTGGCCGCGCAGCCCCTTGCCCGGGGCCGGACCGGAGGCGGCCGGCGGGGCCTTGTCGGCCGGGCCGGTCGTGTCGACGGTGGTCTGACTAGTCATGCCTCCAGGCTAATGACAGCCACTGACAGTTGACAAACCAATTCACAAGTCGGTAACTGTCACGTCACTCACGCATAGGCTGAGCCGGGCGGAACGGACACCTGCGGCGTGCCGGGGGCGAAACAGACGCAGACCCCAGCCGCAGAAAACGAGAAGAGGTTCCATGGACACGGCGTCACGGCCGGGGCTGCGCGAGCTCAAGAAGCAGCGCACCCGGGACGCCCTGGTGCGGGCCGCCCTGGAACTGTTCACGACCCAGGGGTACGAGCGGACGACCGTCGACGAGATCGTCGAGGCGGTCGACGTCTCGCAGCGCACCTTCTTCCGCTACTTCGCGGGCAAGGAGGACGTCGCCTTCGCCGTCCAGGAGATGACCGAGTCGCATTTCGTCGAGGCGGTGCGCGGGCGCCCTTCCCACGAGGCCCCGTTGGAGGCACTGCGCCGGGCCGTCATGGCCAACTGGGACACCATCGGTGAGGCCATCGAGGCCGTCATCCCGCTCGAACTGCACATGCGCGCCTTCCAGTTGATCGAGTCGACACCCGCGCTGCTCGCCGTCCACCTGCGCCGCCAGGAGGGCCTGGAGGAGGAACTCGCGCGAGTGATCGCCGAGCGTGAGGGCCTCGACGTGGACACCGATCCGCGGCCTCGCGTGGCCATGGCCGTTTTCGGCGGGGTGATGCGGCTGTCGAGCCGGCTCTGGAGCGCGGGCGAGGACATCAGCGTGGCGGCCATGCGTGAGCTGACCGCCACGTATCTCGACCAGGTGGGGCCCGCGTTGACGGAGAACTGGCATACGGACGGCGGGAACGACCGTACGGACACTGAGTGACGAAAGCCGTACACAGGGTCGGGACCCGCTTGCCGCAGGGCTCGTCACGCACCTACACAGGGTGACCGAACGACTCAATATGCGCCCGGTTTTACCCAATTACCCCCCATGAAACGTGATCCGCCTCACTCAGTTAACGCGAGACACTCTCGTTCTCCTAGTGTGTCCTTTCAGTGACTTCCTTCGACTCCACCCCCCAACTCAACGTCTGGCGCATGCTGCTCGCGCTGGCCGTGGTGTTCGTGATGCTCGGGACCACCGGCTGGACAGCCGTGCGCAACCACCGGGGAGCGACCACCCCGCTCGCGGCGTCGCTGTCCGCCTGGGAGCGCGGTCACATAGGCGGACATCGACTGCCGGACCCGGACAGCACGACGCCCGCCCGGCTGGCCCACTTCTTCGCCTCGCTCGACGCGCGGCAGCGGGCCCGGCTCGCCGCCCGCTACCCGCTGGCGGTCGGCAACATGAACGGAGCGCCGGTACAGCTCCGCTACCGCGCCAACCACATCGCCCTCGGCCAGGCACGCAAGGTCGAGCTGAAACGCATGCACGACGACCGGCTCTCGCCGACCGGACAGCACGAGGCCGGCCGCCGGATGCACCGGTACGAGGACCTGATGAGCGGGGAGCGCCGCATCCTCGCCTTCGACCCGATGGGCTCCGGCCGCGTCGCCGAGGTCTTCGGCGACCTGGACAGGGCCGAGCGGGTCTCGGTCGTGGTGCCCGGCGTCGACACCAACCTGCTGACCTTCCAGCGCACCACCAAGCAGTTCACGGCCCCCGTCGGCATGGCGAAGTCGCTCCACAGCGCGGAGCGGGTCGCGAGCCCGGAGACCCGTACGGCCGTCATCGCCTGGGCCGACTACACGGCGCCCAGCGGGCTCGGCATGGACGCGGCCACCGGAATTCGCGCCGAGGAGGGCGCGGTCCGGCTCAACGCCCTGGTCCGTGCCCTGCCCGGACGCTCCGGCGTGGCCCTGTACTGCCACAGCTACGGCTCCGTGGTCTGCGGCGTCGCCGCGCACTCGCTGCCCTCCCGGGTCTCCGACATAGCGGTGGCGGGCAGCCCCGGCATGCGGGTCGAGAAGGCCGCGCAACTGCGCACCTCCGCCCGGGTGTGGGCCGTACGGGACTCCGACGACTGGATCGAGGACGTACCGCATCTGGAGGTCGGCGGGCTCGGTCACGGGGCCGATCCGATGTCCGCGGAGTTCGGCGCGCGGGTGCTGTCGGCCCGGGGCGCCCAGGGGCACACGGGGTATTTCGTGCCCGGCACCGACAGCCTGCGGAACTTCGCCGAGATCGGGATTGGCGCGTACCGCGCGGTGCGCTGCGCCCGCGAGGATGACGTGTGCCGGGAGGGTTTGTCCGACACGGCTGAAGTCGGACGCGCGTAGAGAACGAAGAAAGTGCGGTCTGCTCAGGGAGGGGACTACGAAGCGCATGCCGCATACGATGGCCCGCATGGGTGACGTACTGGCCGGATTTCATGCCGCCTGGGAGTTCGAGTCGGACTCCGTGCTCATCCGCTTCGAACGGGGGATCCGCACGCCGAAGCTGTTCCAGGCGCTCGGTGAGCGCCGCATCCCGCTCGACGCGATCGCGGCGGTGACGCTGACGCCCGGCAAGCGCGGGACGGTCGTCCTGCGCGCCGAGCCGAGACCGGGAGCGGACCCGCTCATGGAGGCGGCCGCGGGACAGCTCAAGGAGGCGTCCGACCCCTATCGCCTGGTGCTGCCCGCCGAGCGCGAGACGCTCGCCGAGTACTACGCGGACGAACTGCGGGCGATGCTCGCGACCAACGACCCCGGTCCCACCGAGCGGTATCTGGTGCGACCGCCCGAAACGCCGCTGCAGTTCAAGGCGTACGACGGCAAGGCGTCCTTCGACGGGAAGTCCGTGCACTTCCGGTGGTTCTGGACGGGGGCCTCCTCCGCCAAGTGGAAGGCCGGCGACCAGAGTTTCGCCGTGTCCGACCTGTGTGGTGTCGAGTGGCGCTCGCCCGAGGTCTTCGAGGGGCATCTGCGGCTGCTGCGCCGTGACGGGGTTCCGCAGCCGCCTCAGGCGGATCAGGATCCGGCCGCCGTCGTCTTCGGGCTGGGGTACGGGCCGGTGCATGAGTCGTTGCCGTTCGCGGCGTCGGTGCTCGCGGCGGTGCGGACCGGTGGGCCTTCGGCCCCCCTGTCCGAGAGTCCGGGTGGCGGGACCGCGGCCGGGGCCCGGCGGGATCCGGCCGACATCGCCGACCGGATCCGGCACCTCGGCGAGCTTCATGAGGCTGGGCTCGTCACGGATGAGGAGTTCTCCATGAAGAAGGCCGAGTTGCTGGCCGAGCTCTGAGGTGTGAGCGGGGATGTGTGAGCGGTGCCCCGTGCCCCTTACCGGGCACCGCCTCTCGCCCCGCCCCGAGACGCCGGGCTACTCCCGGCCCGCCGATGCGAACGTCATGTCCGGGTAGCGGTTGCCCGATACCTGGGAGGCGATCGCGTCCAGTACTCCCAGGTCGTCCTCGCTCAGCGTGATGCGGGTGGCCGCCGTGTTCTCCTCGATCCGGGTGCGCCTGCGGGTGCCCGGGATGGGGACGACCGGGAGGTCGTGCACGGACGCCTGCTGGTGGACCCAGGCCAGGGCGATCTGGCCCGCGGAGGCGTCGTGGGCCTTCGCCACCGCCCGGATCGGCTCCAGGAGGGCCGCGTTCGCCGCCGCGTTGTCGCCGGTGAAGCGGGGCTGCCGACGGCGGAAGTCGTCGGCGGTGAGCTCCGTGTCGGCGTTCGTGAAGGAGCCGGTGAGGAAGCCCCGGCCGAGCGGGGAGTACGGGACCAGGGTCACGCCCAGTTCGCGGGCCGCCGGAACCACGCCCGCCTCGATGTCCCTGCTGAACAGCGACCACTCGGACTGGACGGCCGCGATCGGGTGCACCGCCTGCGCGGCACGGAGTTCGCCGCCCGTGACCTCGCTGAGGCCGAGTTGCTTGACCTTGCCCTCGCGGACCAGCTCGGCCATGGCGCCGACGGTCTCCTCGATGGGGACGTTCACGTCACGGCGGTGCATGTAGTAGAGGTCGATCACATCGACGTCGAGCCGCTTGAGGCTCGCCTCCACGGCCTGCCTGATGTACGGCGGGTCGTTGCGGATGATCCGCTTCGCCGGCTCGTCCGGCGGGATCGTCAGGGCGAACTTGGTCGCGATGACGACCTCGTCGCGGTGCGCCCGGAAGAACGGCGACAGGAACTTCTCGTTCTCCCCATGGCCGTAGACGTCCGCCGTGTCGTACAGCGTCACGCCCAGTTCCAGCGCGCGCTCCAACGTGGCCCGTGCCTCCTCGGTGTCCGTCGGGCCGTACGCGAAGCTCATGCCCATGCAGCCCAGGCCCTGCACTCCGACCTCGGGGCCGCCCGTACCGAGCTGTGCCTTCGCGATCCTGCTGTCCGTCATCGGGACCTCTCCGACGCCAGGGCCCGCCCGGCGTCCGCATAGAAATTGATTTTCCGGTCGAGCACCGCGAGGGTGTCCTGGAGCTCGGCGATCCGCGCCCGTACGTCCCGGCGGGTGGCTTCGAGCAGCTCGAAGCGGTCGCCGTACGTGTGATCGCCCTCGCGCACCATCTCCGCGTACCGCACCATCCCGGCCACCGGCATCCCGGTCAGCCGCAGCTTGCCGACGAGGTCGAGCCAGTCGAGATCGCGGTTGCTGTAGCGGCGCTGGCCGGTGTGCGAGCGGTCGACGTGGGGCATCAGCCCGATCCGCTCGTACCAGCGGAGGGTGTGTGCCGTCAGGCCGGTGAAGGCGACGACCTCGCTGATCGTGTACTGGTCCTGGCCGTCCGGACGCCGGGCCGCGTGCGGCGGGCCGGCACAGGTGTCGTTCCTGCTGTCCGTGGTCTCGGTCTCCATCACCGTCATGGCCCCAACGCTAAAACCTTGGAGTGCACTCCAAGCAAGCGGATTCCGATGAAATTCCGACGACATCGGCCCGGGTCCGTGGCTACCGTGCCGATCATGAGTCTTGTACGTCGTGCCGTGCCCAAGGACGCCGAGGAACTCCTTCGACTGCGTCAGGTGATGATCGACTCCATGGCCGGGGCGGACACGTCCACCGCCTGGCACACCGAGTCCCTGACCACCGTACGGGGGCGGCTGGCCGATCCCGACGGGGGTTTCGCCGCGTTCGTCGTCGATCACCCCGAGCGGGTGGGGGCGCTGGGGGCGCTGGTCGCGGGGACCGTGGAGTACCGGATCGGGCGGGCCGGGAATCCGCACGGGCGGATCGGTTACGTGTTCAGCGTGGCGACCGATCCTGAGATGCGGCGGCGGGGGTACGCGCGGGCCTGTATGGAGGCGCTGGTGGCGTGGTTCCGGGAGCAGGGGGTTCGGCAGATCGATCTGACCGCGTCGGCGGAGGCCGCGCCGCTCTATGCGTCGATGGGGTTCGTGCGTACGCCTGATCCGTTGATGCGGCTTCGGTTCTGAGTGCGGGCCGGTGGGGGCCGGTCGCGCCGTATCACCGTGGTCGTAGGCTCTTGTTCATGTCTTTGGAGAGTCTTGCGCTGATCGAAGAGTGGCCCGTTCCTGCCGCTGCCGCCGCCGTCGTGCGGGCGGACGGCACCGTGCTCGGGGCTCACGGGCCCACCTCGCAACGGTTCGCGCTGGCCTCCGTGACGAAGCCCCTCGCCGCCTACGCCGCCCTGGTCGCGTACGAGGAGGGGGCCGTCGAACTCGACGAGCCCGCCGGGCCCGAGGGGTCCACCGTGCGGCATCTGCTCGCGCACACCAGCGGGCTCGCTTTCGACGAGCACCGGGTGACCGCGGCGCCGGGGCTGCGGCGGCTGTACTCCAACGCCGGGTTCGAGCAGTTGGGGGATCACATCGCGAAGGCGACGGAGATTCCCTTCGGCGAGTATCTGAAGCAGGCGGTGCTCGAACCGCTCGGGATGACGTCGACGACCCTCGACGGCTCGCCGGCGAAGGACGGTGTCTCGACCGTCGACGATCTGGTGCGGTTCGCCGCCGAGGTGCAGGCTCCGCGGTTGCTCGACCCGCGGACCGTCGCCGAGGCGATGACGGTGCAGTACCCGGGGACGAAGGGTGTCCTGCCGGGGTACGGGCACCAGAACCCCAACGACTGGGGCCTCGGCTTCGAGATCAGGGACTCCAAGTCACCCCACTGGACGGGCGGTTCGTCCTCGCCTCGGACCTTCGGGCACTTCGGGCAGTCGGGTACGTTCCTGTGGATCGACCCCGTCGCGGGGGCGGCCTGCGTGGCGCTGACGGACCGGGCGTTCGGGCCGTGGGCCGTCGAGGTGTGGCCCGCCTTCACGGACGCGGTGCTGGCCGAACTCTCCAGCACCCCGTAAGAGGCTCCCTACGCCATCTCCCAGAACAGCAGCTCCGCCCCGTCCCGGGCGACCGCCTCCAGGTCCTTCGCGTCCGTGATCCGGGCCGCGTCCCCGGGGCTCAACACCCAGCTGTCCAGCAGGACCTCGCCGCGTACGACATGCGCGTACACGAAGGGGGCGTCCGGGACGGCGGTGCGCTCCCCCGGCGCCAGGCGGCGTACGTGGAGCATCGCGGCCGCCTCCGGGACGGCGTACGGGGTGGAGTCGGCGATGCCGTGGACGACCTCGTACGCGGGGTCGCCGCCCGGCTCCAGCGGGGCGAGCCACATCTGGACGAAGAGCAACGGCGTGTCGCCGTCGTTGCGTTCGACGTGGCGGACACCGCCCGCCGAGCTGAGGCGCTGGACGTCCCCGGGGCGTACGACCGACTCGTGGCCGGCCGTGTCGCGGTGGGTCAGCTCACCCTCGACGACCCAGGTGACGATCTCGGTGTGGCTGTGCGGGTGCTCGTCGAAGCCCGCGCCGGGCGCGAGGCGCTCCTCGTTGCAGGCGATGACCGCGCCGAAGCGCAGGTTGTCCGGGTCGTAGTGCGGGCCGAAGGAGAAGGCGTGCAGGGAGTCGATCCCGGCCGTCGGGTCGCCTCCGCGGTAGCGCTCGTCGCCGCGCCGTACGTCCATCACGGACCCCACCGTAGACCCGTCGGACGGGCCGTCCGAGACCCTCCGCCGCATACTCCCGTCCTGATAAGGCAGTCTTGTCCCGTGCCCGAACCCGAATCCAGCAACACCGAACGCGCCGCCCGCGCCGCCCATGCGCACGCCGCGACCCTGAAGCGGCTGGAGAAGTCGTCCGGCAGTCTCGCCGCCCAGGCGATCGCGCGCATGGACGAGACGCTGCCGTGGTACCGGGCGATGTCCCCGGAGAACCGGTCGTGGATCGGCCTCGTCGCCCAGGCCGGTATCGCCGCGTTCAAGGAGTGGTTCCGGCATCCGGACGCTCCCCAGGCGATCTCCACGGACGTCTTCGGCACCGCGCCGCGCGAGCTGACCAGGGCGATCACGCTGCGCCAGACCGTCGAGATGGTGCGCACGACCATCGAGGTCATGGAGAGCGCCATCGACGAGGTGGCCGCTCCCGGCGACGAGTCTGTGCTCCGCGAGGCGCTGCTCGTGTACGCGCGCGAGATCGCCTTCGCGACCGCCCAGGTGTACGCGCAGGCCGCCGAGGCGCGCGGCGCCTGGGACGCCCGGCTGGAGTCCCTGGTCGTGAACGCGGTGCTGTCCGGTGAGGCCGACGAGGGCGCGGTCAGCCGTGCCGCGGCGCTCGGCTGGAACTCGCCCGAGCATGTGTGCGTGGTGCTGGGCACGGCGCCCGACGGTGACAGCGAGCTGACCGTCGAGGCCATCCGGCGGGCCGCCCGGCACGCCAAGCTCCAGGTGCTGACCGGGGTGCTCGGGGACCGGCTGGTCGTCATCGCGGGCGGCAGCGACAATCCGCTCGCTGTCGCCAAGTCCCTGATCGGGCCGTATGCCGCGGGACCCGTGGTGGCCGGGCCCGTCGTGCCCGACCTGCTCGCCGCGACCCGCTCCGCGCAGGCGGCGGCCGCCGGCCTCAAGGCGTGTTTCGCCTGGCAGGACGCCCCGCGGCCGGTCCTGGCGGACGATCTGCTGCCGGAGCGCGCGATCGCCTCGGATCCCTCTGCTCGTGAACAGTTGGTGGAGGAGATCTACAGACCACTGGAGGAGGCCGGGTCCGCTCTCCTGGAGACGCTGAGCGTCTATCTCGAACAGGCGAGCAGTCTCGAAGGGGCGGCCCGGATGCTCTTCGTACACCCCAACACCGTGCGCTACCGGCTTCGACGTGTGACTGACGTCACCGGCTGGTCGCCCTCGGATGTACGTTCGGCGTTCACGCTGCGGATCGCGCTGATCCTGGGACGTCTGGCCGATGGAGATCCCCAGCTCTAGGCTTTTGTCGGGGACCTACAATTCCCCCTCCTGTTCTTCGTCCCTGTCCCCACGGGCGGCCGTACCCGTCCACAAGAGAGAGTGTGAGAGTGCTCGTACTCGTCGCTCCCGGCCAGGGCGCCCAGACGCCCGGCTTCCTGACTCCCTGGCTCGACCTCCCCGGTGTCCGCGGTGCCCTTGAGGCGTGGTCCGACGCCGTGGAGCTCGACCTGATCCGTTACGGCACCGAGGGGGACGCGGAGGAGATCCGTGACACCGCGGTGGCGCAGCCGCTCCTGGTCGCGGCCGGGCTGACCTCGGCGTACACGCTCTTCGACGACCCGGCCGAGCTGCCCCGCAGGGTCGGCGCCGTCGCCGGACACAGCGTCGGCGAGCTGACCGCCGCCGCGCTCGCCGGGGTGCTCCCCGACGAGGAGGCCGTCCGCCTCGTCCGCGTCCGCGGGCTGGCCATGGCGGAGGCGACCGCCGCCACCGCCACCGGAATGTCGGCGCTGCTCGGCGGCGACCCGGAAGTGACGATCCCGCATCTGGAGAAGCTCGGTCTGACTCCGGCGAACGTGAACGGCGCGGGCCAGGTCGTGGCCGCCGGCACGCTGGAGGAGCTGGCCGTCCTGGAGGCCGACAAGCCCGAGGGCGTACGCCGCGTGGTGGCCCTCAAGGTCGCGGGCGCGTTCCACACGCACCACATGGCCCCGGCGGTCGACACCCTCGCCCGTGCCGCGGCCGAGCTGTCGCCCGCCGACCCGAAGCTCACGTACGTGTCGAACAGGGACGGACAGGCCGTCACCGCCGGCTCGGAGGTCCTGGCCCGGCTGGTCGGCCAGGTCGCCAACCCGGTCCGCTGGGACCTGTGCATGGAGACCTTCAAGGAACTGGGCGTGACCGCGCTCCTGGAGGTGTGCCCCGGCGGCACCCTGACCGGTCTCGCCAAGCGCGCGCTGCCCGGTGTGAAGACGCTGGCGCTGAAGACACCCGACGACCTGGACGCGGCTCGCGAGCTCATCGCCGAGCACGCCTCCGCCTGAGCGCGTAAGGAGCCGACAGAGCATGTCGAAGATCAAGCCCAGCAAGGGCGCCCCGTACGCGCGCATCCTCGGTGTCGGCGGCTACCGCCCGGTCCGTGTCGTGCCGAACGAGGTGATCCTCGAAACGATCGACTCGTCCGACGAGTGGATCCGCTCGCGCTCCGGCATCGAGACCCGGCACTGGGCGAACGACGAGGAGACCGTCGCCGCCATGTCGATCGAGGCGTCCGGCAAGGCGATCGCCGACGCCGGGATCAGCGCCGAGCAGATCGGCGCCGTGGTCGTCTCGACCGTCTCGCACTTCAGCCAGACCCCGGCCGTCGCCACCGAGATCGCCGACAAGCTCGGCACGGCGAAGGCCGCGGCCTTCGACATCTCGGCGGGCTGCGCCGGCTTCGGCTACGGACTGACCCTCGCCAAGGGCATGGTCGTCGAAGGCTCCGCCGAGTACGTGCTCGTCATCGGCGTCGAGCGGCTCTCCGACCTGACCGACCTGGAGGACCGCGCGACGGCCTTCCTGTTCGGTGACGGCGCGGGCGCGGTCGTCGTGGGCCCCTCCCAGGAGCCGCACATCGGCCCCACCGTCTGGGGTTCCGAGGGCGACAAGTCCAACACGATCAAGCAGACCATCCCCTGGGACCGTTTCCGGATCGGGGACGTGTCCGAGCTGCCCCTGGACTCCAAGGGCGAGGTCAAGTTTCCCGCGATCACGCAGGAAGGCCAGGCGGTGTTCCGCTGGGCCGTGTTCGAGATGGCGAAGGTCGCCAAGGAGGCGCTGGACGCCGCCGGACTCACTGCGGACGACTTGGACGTCTTCATTCCCCACCAGGCCAACGAGCGGATCATCGACTCGATGGTGAAGACTCTCAAGCTGCCGGAACACGTCACGGTCGCCCGTGACGTGCGCACCACCGGTAACACCTCGGCCGCCTCGATTCCGCTCGCGATGGAGCGGCTCCTGGCGACCGGCGAGGCGAAGAGCGGCGACACCGCGCTCGTCATCGGCTTCGGGGCGGGTCTCGTATACGCCGCGACGGTCGTTACCCTCCCCTAGGCACACCGCCCGGAACCTTCCGGGCGGGAGTACCGCCACACCCTCTGGACACACAAGAAGGAGCGCCTGACATGGCCGCCACTCAGGAAGAGATCGTCGCCGGTCTCGCCGACATCGTGAACGAGATCGCCGGCATCCCGGTCGAGGACGTCCAGCTGGAGAAGTCCTTCACCGACGACCTGGACGTCGACTCGCTGTCCATGGTCGAGGTCGTCGTCGCCGCCGAAGAGCGCTTCGACGTCAAGATCCCGGACGACGACGTCAAGAACCTCAAGACGGTCGGCGACGCGACCGATTACATCCTCAAGAACCAGGGCTGAGCCCACCCTCACCCCGGACGCTGCCAGGTCCTGTCGTCACATTCCCGTCTGCCGGGCGACGCCTGGCCCGCCCTCCGGGCGGACGACGCGAATGTGACGACAGGACCTAGCCCCGCCACCCGGCGGTGGCGCCGCTGAATCCTCGTATCCGTTGGAGAAAGAATTCCCGTGAGCCCGACCAATCGCACCGTGGTCGTCACCGGTATCGGCGCAACCACACCGCTGGGTGGCGACGCAGCCTCTACCTGGGAGGGCCTGGTCGCCGGACGTTCCGGTGTCCGCCCTCTGGAGCAGGACTGGGCCGCCGACCAGGCGGTCCGTATCGCGGCGCAGATCGCCGTGGAGCCGGGCGAGGTCATTCCGCGCCCGCAGGCCCGCCGCCTCGACCGCTCGGCGCAGTTCGCGCTGATCGCGGCCAAGGAGGCCTGGGCGGACGCCGGTTACACCGACAAGGCGGGCGAGGACGCTTCGGTCGACCCCGACCGTCTCGGCACGGTCATCGCCTCCGGCATCGGTGGCGTCACGACCCTGCTCGACCAGTACGACGTGCTCAAGGAGAAGGGCGTACGCCGCGTCTCCCCGCACACCGTCCCCATGCTCATGCCGAACGGCCCCTCGGCCAACGTGGGTCTGCTCGTCGGTGCCCGCGCCGGTGTGCACACCCCGGTCTCCGCCTGCGCGTCGGGCGCCGAGGCCATCGGCTACGCCATCGAGATGATCCGCACCGGCCGCGCCGACGTCGTCGTCGCCGGTGGTACGGAGGCGGCGATCCACCCGCTGCCCATCGCCGCCTTCGGCAACATGATGGCGATGTCCAAGAACAACGACGACCCGCAGGGCGCCTCGCGTCCCTACGACCTCGGCCGGGACGGCTTCGTCCTCGGCGAGGGCGCGGGCGTCATCGTCCTGGAGTCCGCCGAGCACGCCGCGGCACGCGGTGCCCGTGTGTACGCGGAGGCGGTCGGCCAGGGCATCTCGGCCGACGGCCACGACATCGTGCAGCCGGAGCCCGAGGGGCGGGGCATCGCCCACGCCCTGCAGAACCTGATGGACAACACCGACCTGAACCCGGCGGAGATCGTGCACGTCAACGCGCACGCGACCTCCACGCCGGCCGGTGACGTGGCCGAACTGAAGGCGCTGCGCAAGGTCTTCGGCGACGACGCCGACCACTTCGCGGTCTCCGGTACGAAGTCCATGACCGGGCATCTGCTGGGTGGCGCCGGTGGTGTCGAGTCCGTCGCCACGGTGCTGGCGCTCTACAACCGGATCGCGCCGCCGACCATCAACGTCGACAACCTCGACCCCGAGGCCGAGGCCACCGCCGACATCGTTCGTGGTGAGGCCCGGAAGCTGCCCGTCGAGGGACGGATCGCCGCGCTGAACGACTCGTTCGGGTTCGGCGGGCACAACGTGGTTCTGGCATTCCGTACGGTCTGATTTCGGCCGTTTTTGTCTTGACGGTGAGTGGCCCGGGTTCCTCGGTGAGGAACCCGGGCCACTTGTCGTTCTTCGTCAGACCACCTGGTGGAGCCAGCGGACGGGAGCGCCCTCGCCCGCGTAGCGGAAGGGCTCCAGTTCGTCGTCCCAGGGCTTGCCGAGGAGTTTGGTGAGTTCGGACTCCAGTTGCGTCTCGCCCTGCTGGGAGCGGACCAGGGCGGCGCGCAGGCGGTCCTCGGGGATCAGGATGTCGCCGTGGATGCCGGTCACGGCGTGGAAGATGCCCAGCTCAGGGGTGCAGCTGTAGCGCTCTCCCTCGGCGGTGGCGCACGGTTCGGCGGTGACCTCGAAGCGCAGCATCTGCCAGCCGCGCAGCGCCGAGGCGAGCTTGGAGGCCGTGCCGACCTCGCCCTTCCAGGAGAACTCGGATCTCCAGGTGCCGGGTGACGCGGGCTGTCTGATCCAGTCGAGGCTGACTCGCGTGCCGAGCACACCCGCGACTGCCCATTCGACGTGCGGGCACAGCGCACGCGGCGCGGAGTGCACGTAGAGAACTCCACGTGTCGTCACTGGGACCTCCGGACAGAGCGGGCATCTTGTACTTTGGCGGAACGTCAGTGGCTGGGCAGCCACGTGGCGAGGCTACCGTGCGGCGGCGCAAGGAGTGTGACGTACCGTCGGTCCCAGCGCCCGGAAACACGGAGGTTTCACCCAGGGGGACGCTCCTGGGCGGGCCGCCGTTGCGTGACGAACGAGGGGAACTGGGGATGCGGAAGCGTGGTCACGGTTCACGGGGTGTCGCCGCGGCCGCGGTGGCGGCTCTGCTGGGTGTCGTGGGGCTGGCCGGATGTGACGCGAGCGGCGGCAACTCTCCAGGGCCCACCGGCACCTCCGCGCGCGCCGCGAAGCCGTCCCCCAAGCCCACGCCCGCCTGGGACGACAGCCCGGGTTCGCTGGCCGCGGTCGGCGACTCCATCACCCGCGGCTTCGACGCCTGCTCGGTGCTGTCCGACTGCCCCGAGGCCTCGTGGGCGACGGGCACCGACACGAAGGTGAACAGCCTCGCGGTACGGCTCCTCGGGACGGCCGGTGCCGCCCGGCACAGTTGGAACTACGCGCAGACCGGCTCCCGCATGGCCGACCTGCCCGGCCAGATGGCCCAGGCCGCGGCGAAGAAGCCCGAGCTGGTCACGGTCATGGCCGGCGCGAACGACGCCTGCCGCTCGTCGGTGTCCGCGATGACCTCGGTGGCGGAGTTCCGCTCCCAGTTCCAGGACGCGCTGACCACCCTGCGGGAGGCGCTGCCGAAGACCCAGGTGTATGTGTCCAGCGTGCCCGATCTGAAGCGGCTGTGGTCTCAGGGGCGGACCAACCAGCTGAGCAAGCAGATCTGGAAGCTCGGCATCTGCCCGTCGATGCTCGCAGACGCCGACGCGCTGGACTCGGCCGCGACCTTGCGGCGGGACACGGTGCAGGACCGGGTGGAGTCGTACAACTCGGTGCTGCGGGCGGTGTGCGCGAAGGATCAGCGGTGCCGGTTCGACGGTGGGGCGGTGTTCGAGTACCGGTTCGGCACGAAGCAGTTGAGTCACTGGGACTGGTTCCATCCCAGCAAGAACGGGCAGGCCCGGCTCGCGGAGATGGCGTACGCGGCGGTGACTTCGCGTACGCCTCCGGCGTAAAGGTGGAGGCGCCCTTTACGGGGCGATGGTTGCCCTCAGCCTGCAGTCGGTGAGCGAGTGGGACGCCTCGATCTCGTACGGGCCCTTCACGGGTGTCCAGGCGTTGGTCCGCTCGTCCCAGGTCTCGAAGGCCCGGGTCGGGAGTTCGATGGTGACGGTGACTGTTTCGCCCGGGGTCGCCTCTGCCGTCGCGAAGCCCGCCAGCCGGCGGGTCGGGCGGTCGGGAGTGGGCTCCGACGGTGACACGTAGATCTGGACGGTCTCGCGGCCCTCGCGGGTGCCGGAGTTGGTGACGCGGACCGTGACCGTCGTGCCGGTCACGTCGATGGAGTCGTACGTCCAGTCGGTGTAGCCGAGGCCGTGGCCGAAGGGGTACGTCGGGGTGCGGCCCGCCTTCTCCCAGGCTCGGTAGCCGATGAACACGCCCTCGGTGTACGGGAGTTCGCCGTCGGCGGGGACCACCTGGGTGACCGGGGCGTCGGTGAGGGAGCCCCAGGTGGTGGGAAGCCGGCCGCCCGGCTCGTACGCGCCCGTGAGGACGTCCGCGAGGGCGGCGCCGCCCTCCTGGCCGGGGAACCAGCTCAGCAGGACCGCGGCGACCTCGTCCCGCCAGGGCAGCTCGACCGGGGAGCCGGAGTTGACGACCACGACGGTGTTGGGGTTGGCGGCGGCGACGGCGTGGACGAGGTCGTCCTGGCGGCCGGGCAGGCGCAGGTTCTTGCGGTCGAAGCCCTCGGACTCGACGCGCTCGGTGGTGGCGACCACGACGACGGCGGTGTCGGCGGCGCGGGCGGCGGCCACGGCCTCCGCGATCAGCTCGTCCTCGTCGCGCTGCGGCTCCTGGTGGGTGAGGGCGAAGACGACGGCCTTGAAGGGGATGTCCTCGGGGAGGGTGACGACGAAGGTGAGGGAGACCTCGACCGGCTGCCCGGCGGTGAGTTCGACCTCGGCGTGGGGCTGCGGGAGCCCGAAGAAGGCCTCGAAGGGGTCGGAGTCGTCGGCGGGGCGCTGGACGTCGTCGAAGTACGTCGTGCCGTCCACGGTGAGGGTGAAGGCGCCGGCGCCCTTGATGCCGATGGTGTGCGTGCCGCTCGTGCGCGGGGTGAAGGTGCCGGTCAGCTCCACGGTGTGGAGGGTGTCGTAGGTGACGCCGTCGGGGAGGTCGGAGCCCATCCAGTTGACCTCGCCGGTGGGGGTGGCGCCGGTCCCGATGAGGGTGCCCGCCTCGTCGCGGCAGCGGGCGCGCAGCTCGAACCCCTTGTCCGCGATGGCGAGTTCGGTGTTCGGGTCGGCGCCGACGGCGTAGCTGAGGCTGCCGTCGGGGAGGGCGTCGGTGAGGCCGTCGAGCGGGGAGACGATCCGGGCCGGGAAGACGACGGCGGAGCCGCCGCCGAGGACGCGGGCGTCGCGGGCGGCGGCGCCGATCAGGGCCACGCTGCCGCTCTTGAGGGGCAGTGCGTTGTTCTCGTTGCGTACGAGGACGAAGGCGCGGCGGGCGATCTCGCGGGCGAGTGCCTCGCCGTCGACGGTCTCGGGGATGTCGGTGACGGCCGGCTGCGCGCCCTCCAGGATGCCGACGCGGGCGGCGAGCCGCAGTACGTTGCGGACGGCCCCGTCGACGGTGGACTCCTCGACCCTGCCGTCCCGTACGGACTGGGCGAGGGCCTCGCCGTAGACGGTGCGGGGGCCGGGCATGGCTACGTCGAGGCCGCCCTCGATGTCGGCGACGGTGTCGCGGGCGGCCATCCAGTCGGAGACGTTGAAGCCGTCGAAGCCCCACTCGCCGCGCAGGATCTCGTTGACCAGGTGGCGGTGCTCGGTCATCGTCGTGCCGTTGACCGAGTTGTAGGCGGTCATGATGCCCCAGGGGTGGGCGTTCTCGACGATCGCCTCGAAGGGGGCCAGGTACAGCTCGCGCAGGGCGCGTTCGCCGACCACGTTGTTCACCGTGAAGCGGTCGGTCTCGGCGTCGTTGGCGACGAAGTGCTTGACAGTGGTGCCGACGCCGCCGGACTGGACGCCCCGCACATAACCGGTGCCGATGCGGCCGGTCAGGTACGGGTCCTCGCTGTAGGCCTCGAAGTGCCGGCCGCCGAGCGGGGAGCGCTGCAGGTTGACGGTCGGGGCGAGGAGTACGTGGACGCCCTTGCGGCGGGCCTCCTGGGCGAGCAACACGCCTGCCCTGCGGGCGAGTTCGGGGTCCCAGGTGGCGGCGAGGGCGGTCGGGGAGGGCAGCGCGACGGACGGGTCGCCCGAGGTCCAGCGCACTCCGCGCACCCCTATCGGACCGTCGGACATGACCAGCGACTTCAGGCCGATCTCCGGCAGGGCGGGCAGGGACCACATGTCCTGTCCGGCGAGCAGCCGCGCCTTCGCGTCCAGGTCGAGCTTCGCGAGCGCGGTCTCGACCACGGCCTCGCGTGCCTGGTCGGCCGGGGTGGACCGGGTTCCCTGGGTTCCCGCCATGGCGTGCCTCCTTGTTGAAGTCCGTGCCGTCGCCCCATCCTGCATCCACCACCTGTAGAGCGGTAGGTTTCGTTATCTTTATGTTACTTTTGATGGGCTGGAGATCGTGTCCATGTCGTACGGTGACGTCATGACGAGCAAGGCCCCCCGGTCGGCCAGAAGCGTGGAGCGGCGCGCGGAGATTCTCCGGGCGACGCTGGAGGTGATCGCCGAGCGCGGTTACCGGGGCGCGAGTCTGGCCGCCGTCGCCGAGCGGGTCGGGCTCACCCAGCAGGGGCTGCTGCACCACTTCCCCACCAAGGAGGCGCTGCTCGTCGCCCTGATGGCGGAGCGCGACCAGTGGGACGCGGTGCCCGGCACCAGGCTGCGGCTCGATCTGCTGAACCAGTTGGTCGAGTACAACGCGATGCGACCCGGCATCGTGCAGACCTTCTCGGCGCTGCTCGGCGAGAGCGTCACGGAGGGGCACCCGGCACGCGAGTTCTTCACCGAGCGTTACGAAGTGGTGCGGGCGGACATGGCGCAGCTGCTGCGGGCCGAGTACGGGGAACGGCTGCCGAGCGGGCTCACTCCGGAGCGGGCCGCTCCCCTGCTCGTGGCGGTGGTGGACGGGCTGCAGTACCAGTGGCTGCTCGCGCCGGAGTCGGTGGACATGCCGGCGGCGTTCCGGGACTTCCTCACGCTGCTGGGCGAGGGCCCCGGCGCCGACTCCGCTCCCGCTCCCGGCCCCGGGGCCGACGGAGGCTGATCGCCACACGCCCCGCACCCGACTCGCACACCCCTCGGATCACGCGCCATGGCGCACGTCCCGCCCGTCACGCATACTGCCGCCATCCGACGACGGCCCTCATTCGCGACGGAAGGACCTGAACTACCTTGACGCACATACGTGTTCAGCTCGGCGCCCTCGGCCTGGCCCTGCTGACCGGCCTCGCGGCCCCGCCCGCCCACGCGGCGGAGGACCCCGCCGCCGCGCCCACCGTGGAGGAGCGACGACTCGACAGGGCGGCGCCCCAGGAGATCCTGGCCCGCTCCGGATTCGCCACGGTGGCACCGGAGTTCGTACGAGCCCTGGGCAAGGCCCGTTCGTACGCGCAGGCCGAGCGTGTGGTCGAACGGCAGGGCGCGCGGCTGTGGAAGCGGGCGGTGGACCGCGCGCAGGGCCGGGGCCCGGCGGGCGGCGACCTGAGCCGGGACGACGACCGCCCGCTGTACTGGGCGCGGCTCGGCATGACCCGTGAAGTACGCCAGTGGGACCCGCGGTTCGACCTCACCGAGGCCCAACGGACCCGCCTTCTCACCTCACTTGAGCGCACCTCCCGCGGACAGGACACGATCCGCTACCCGCATTCCAAGGGCGTCAAGCGGATCCTGATGACCGGCTTCGACCCGTTCACACTGGACCGGGACGCGCGGACCTCCAACCCGTCCGGAGCCACGGCCCTCGCCCTCGACGGCACGGTGATCGAGACGGCGGACGGGCCGGCCCGCGTCGAGACCGCCGTCTTCCCGGTCCGCTGGCAGGACTTCGCCGACGGCACGGTGGAGCGGACCCTGCGCCGGCAACTCCCCCGCGTCGACCTGTTCACGACGGTCAGCCAGGGCCGGGTGGACCGGTTCGACGTCGAACGCACCAACGGGGCCTGGCGGGGCGGCTCCCCGGACAACGAGAACCTCTCCCGCACCGAGACGGTCCCGGTCACGGACCCGGCATCGCAGCCGCAGTGGACGTCGACAACGTTGCCGTACAAGGACATCGTGGCCGCGAGCACGGGCCGCTTCCCCGTGTACGACAACACGTCGGTGACCGAGATCCCGGCGGGCGGCACCACTCCCGTCGCACGCCCCGAAGGACCGACCGCCGGCTCGACCGCGCGCTCGGGCGGCGGCGGCAACTACCTCTCGAACGAGATCGCGTACCGCGCCACACTGCTGCGGGACCGACTCGGCCTCACCGGCTCACTCCCCGGCGGTCATGTCCACACGCCTGTCCTGCAGTTCGGGACGGGCAACACAGATCCGGTGAGCGGGACGGTCACCGACCCCCAGTTCATCCAGAACCGGCTCGACATCATCGCCCAGGTCCGGTCGATCCTGAAGGTGGCGGCGAACGTCACCGACTGACGCGGCCGGCCTGCTCGCCCTCTTCCTCTCCCTCGTCCTCTTCTTCGCGAGTCTCCTCGCCCATCAGATCGCGGGCCATCAAGGTGGCGCCCGCGACCGCGCCGGGCATCAGGAACACGGCGACGAGGGGGACGAGGAAGGCGAGGGCCAGCGGGGTGCCGAAGCCCCAGATCAGCGTCTTGCGGGAGCGGAGCATGGTGAGGCGGTCGCGGAGTACGACGCCGCGGCGCTGCAGGGCGACCGCCGTCAGTTCCTCGGTGAGGAAGAAGCCGGTGACGAGGAAGCCGATCACCGGGACGACGGTCTGTCCTACGAACGGGACGAACCCGAGCGCGAAGAGCAGTACGCCCCAGACCAGGGCCCTGGCCACGATCCGGAGGCTGTCCCGTGCCGAGATCAGGAGCTCGCGCCACAGGGGCAGGCCCGACTCGGGTGCCGTCCCGTCCGGGGAGACGTCCCGGTCCACCTTCTCCGAGAGGTTCTCGTAGAAGGGCTGGCCGAGGAGAAGGGTCACGGCGGTGAACGTGACCACGGAGAGCAGGAGGCCGAGGGCGAAGAGGACCGCCGTCAGGAATCCCCGGAAGAGACCGAGCCAGGGGCTCGACCAGTCGTCGGCGAAGGGGGTGGCCCAGGTGATGAAGTCGCTGCCCCAGAGGGCGAGCGAGACGAGGGCCGCCACGTAGAGGACGAAGGTGATGAGGCCCGGGATCAGTCCGAAGCCGAACTGCTTTCCGTGGCGGGTCACCCACCGCTGCCCCCGCACCAAGTAACCGAACCCCACGCCAAGATCATGCATACCTGCACCATACCGGGGGCTCCGCCGGTGGGTTGTGGACGGCTGCGGGCCCTCTGCGGCTTGTCGCGCAGTTCCCCGCGCCCCTGAAAACCGGTGGCCGAGGCCGGTTCACAACGTGCGGGTTGGTCTGTGTTGCTCGCGCAGTTCCCCGCGCCCCTGAAAGCCGAAGGCCGGTTCGCAGCGTGCGGGTCCGCCTCTGGTACCCGCGCCGTTCCCCGCGCCCCTGAAAGCCACAGGTCGGTTCGCAGCGTGCGGGTTCGCCGGTGTTGCCCGCGCAGTTCCCCGCGCCCCTAAAGGGGCACGGATGTCCAGTGGGCCGGCGGGGACGTGGCGGGATGTGTGTCCGCAGCGTACGAGGAGGCCGGTGGGCGGTCACCGTGCGGCAACCGCGCCTTACGTCACCGGCTGCGGACGCACGTCCCGTCGCGGCCCCGCACCCCACAGACGAACCGCAACCCCAACCACCCAGGGGCGCGGGGAACTGCGCAATCCTTCACCCGACCCAGCCACAACACCACCGCACCCGCAGACGCACCCCACGGACGACATCACACGGGATGGACCGCCACCACAACCCCCCGCTCCGCCGCAGGCGACACCGCCGCGGACACCCGTACCGCCGCGGCCCGAGCCAGCCTCCCCGCCCGGGAGACGGACGCGAGGAGCGCCGGCTGGAGTTGTTCGAGGCCGGAGACCACGAACTCCTCGCCTGCGATGAGCAGCGGGCGGCCCGCCTTCAGACCGGCGGCCGTCGCCTCCGTGAGGTCGGCGAGCGGCGGCAGCGCCGCGCGCACGACCCCCGCCCCCGCCGCGGCGGCCCGCTCGGCCAACGCCACCTGGAGCGGCAGCAGCGGAGCCAGCGCCGCCGTCAACGCGTCCGCGATCCGGCGCAGTTCGGGGGACGAGTCGCGCAATACGTCCGCCGCGGCCCGGATCAGCGGGGCGAGCGCGAGGAGAACACCCGCCATCACCCCCGCCGCCGCGGGCAGCAACGGCGAGGTGGCGTCCACCAGTTCGCCCAGCGCCTCCGCCGCCTCCTCCACCGCGGGCTCCACCGCGTCGAGGACGGGCAGCAGACTGTCCCCGAGTGCCGTGAGCAGCGCCTGCGCGGGCTCGCTGACCGGGTGAACGGCGAGCGGCGCCCCACTCGTCCCCAGCCGCGTCAAGGTGTCCACGATCCGGTAGAAGGCCTCCTGCGCCTCGGGCGAAGCACTGGCCTCGGCCAGCTCGGCGGTCGTCTGCCGCAGCACCCGCAGGACCTCCGCCCCCGAACCGTCCCTCGGATCAAAGGTGTTGATGGCGATACGCGTGATGTTCCCGGCCGTGTCGAGCAGTTGCCCGGTGATGTCGGTCGTGTTGCGCGCGATACGCGCCACGTCATCCCTGCTGGGGAGCGACGGAATCGTTGCCATGGCCTCTCCTCGCCTCACGCACACACACGCGCACACACGCCCGAACCGGCCCGCCGGGGTCGCACTCAGCATGCCCCTCCGCCCACCCCAGGACCCACGATCGGTGGCAACCCGTGGCATCGCGCCCGCAACCCGTGACGCCAACGCCCTCTTGTTGCACGTGAGTCGAACAGGTAGACCTCCGCGTACCGATGTCAGGCATGTCCACAGCAACTCCAGCGGAGGTACGCGTGCGCCCCCCGAGACCCGCCCTGATCGCCACGGCCACCGCCACCGCGGCGGCGGCGCTCCTGCTCACCCCGAACGGCGCCGTCGCCGACCCCACGCCCCGGCCCGCGTCCCAGCCGGCGCCCCCGGTCCGCGAGGGCTCAGGCCTCTCCGATCCCTCCGACCGGGCTGCCGCCAGAGCCCCGGAGAGCACCACCGACCGTGCCCTCACCACCCCGGTCACCGAGCTCACCGACGGCACCGGCACCGCCGGAGGCACCCGCGGCTACCCCCGCGAGCAGGTCCTCACCCCGGACCCGGAGAACCCGGCCGACAAGTCCATCAGGCTCGGCCTCACCCCGTACCACGCCATCGCCCCGAAGCTGAACGCCCTCCAGCGGCTCGGCGACCGGGTGAGCGTGGAGGTGGCGGGGCGCTCGGCGGGCGGCCACCGTCTCTACCTCGTCACCGTGACCGCGCCCGAGTCCGCCCGGCAGGCCCGCGCCCAGGAACGTATGCGCGAACTGATCGAGAACGCGCCCTCGGCCGCCGCCAAGGACCCGTCGGTCAAGCGCACTTACAAAACGCCCGTCTTCTTCAACAACAACATCCACGGCAACGAGTGGGAGGGCACGGACGCGGCCCTCAAGCTGATCGAGAAGCTCGCCACGGCCCAGGACCGGTCCACCACCGATCTCCTCGCCCGCAACCGCGTGTACTTCAACATCACCGCGAACCCTGACGGCCGTATCGCCGGCACCCGCGCCAACGCCAACGGCTTCGACCTGAACCGTGACTTCGTGACCGCCTCGCAGCCCGAGGTCCGCGCCATGCGCCGGATCGCGATCGACAAGCAGCCGGCCGTGATGGTGGACCTGCACGGGTACGTCAACGGCACGCTCATCGAGCCCACCACTCCCCCGCACGGCGAGAACTACGAGTACGACCTCTTCCTGAAGAACACCTACGCCAACGCCCTGGGCATGGAGGCCGCGGTCAACGGCCTCGGGTACACGCCCGGCAAGGACGGTGTGGAGCCCGCCCAGATCCCGTTCCGGGACCAGGAGGAGGGCTGGGACGACTGGCCGCCGATCTTCACCCCGCAGTACATGCCGTTCCACGGCGCGGTCGCGGCGCACACGGTCGAGTTCCCGATGGCGGTGAACAACGACGAGTACGACGACCTGCCCGTCGCCGAGCTGCGCCGCCGCTCGGCGATCAACGTGGCCATCGCGGGCGCGGCGATGCGTGCGAGCCTCAACTACACGCAGGCCAACCGCACTTCGCTCATCTCCGACCAGATCGAGGTCTTCCGGCGGAGCGTCACGGGCGCCGCGCAGGTCCCGGTGTCCCCGGAGACCGTTCCGGGCGTGCCGGGCATCGGCCCGGAGGACGTCTACACGACCGACTTCCCGCGCGCGTACGTGATCCCGGCAGGCACGAAGGCACAGCGCTCGGCCACCGCCGCGGCCCGGCTCGTCGACCACCTGCTCGCCAACGACGTCCAAGTCCGGCGCGCGACAAAGGAGTTCAGGCTCGGCGGGAAGACGTACGCGAAGGGGTCGTACGTCGTCGATCTGCGCCAGCCGAAGCGCGGCATGGCCAACGTGATGCTGGCGGACGGACGGGACATCAGCGACAAGGTGTCCGTGATGTACGACATCTCGGGCTGGAGTCTGGGCCGGCTGTGGGGCGCGACGGTCGACACCGTACGGACGTCCTCGTCGAAGCTCTCCGTGCCGGACCGTGCGGTCCACGAGGCCGCGCACGTCGGCTATGTGGCACCTCGCGGCGCGCTCCGGCTGCGGCTCGACGACGCGCGTGAGATCGCGGCCCTCAACTCCCTTCTCGCGGACGGGGTTTCGGTACGCCGGGCGGCCGACGGCAGTGCGATCGTGCCCGCCTCGGCCCGTGCGAAGGCCGTGGCCCTGGCGAAGAAGTACGACGTGGCCTTCGACGCGACGAAGGCGACCGGCACCACCCCGCTCCACCGGGTACGGGTCGCCGCGGCCGTCACGCCGGGCGAGCTGTTCGCACTGCGCGAGATGAACTTCGACGTGACGCCCGTCTCCACGGCGATCCTCAACGCGGGCTTCGACTGGTCGAGGGCGGACGTCCTGTTCGCCTCCGCAGGTCTGAACCACGCGGGCCTCGACGTGACCGCACGCGCCGCCCTGGACGCCTTCCTGGCCCGCGAGGGCCTCGTCGGCCGCGGAGCCACCGGAGCGGCCCTCAACGCCGCCGCCGGGCTTCTCGCGGTCGAACCCGTCGAGGGCAACGGTGACGCCAACGGCGTGGTGCGCGTGGTCAATTCGGCCGGCGGAGTGACCTCCGGCGCCCCGGACCACGGCTTCGTCTACGCGCCGCTGTGGTTCACGGACCTCGGCCCCGGGGTCCGCGTGGAGCAGTCGTACGCGTCCGGGAACCCGCTCGTGTCCGGCCACTGGCGTGCCCTGGAGGACGGCAGTGGCGGTCCGGCGCAGGCCGCGGGCCGGGCCTCGGTGGTCAGCGGTCCGCATGCCGTCCTGTTCGGCACGGAGCCGCTGTTCCGCGATCATCCGAAGGGACAGTTCCCACAGGTCGCGCGTGCTTTGCTGTCGGTGTCCTGAGTAACGTTCCCAGGAAACCGTGACACGAGGAGAGTACGGATGACACAGGAGATCCACGGCACCGTCGCCGAAGGCTTCGAGGCGGTGCGCGAGGAGTTCGCGTCCGTCGTCGCCGCCGAACGCCCGGACTACGCGGGCCAGTTGAGCGCGTATGTGGAGGGGCGGCGGGTCGTCGATCTCTGGACCGGCGCGGACACGGACGGCGACACGCTGTTCGGTGTCTTCTCGTCCACGAAGGGGGCGGCGCATCTGGTGGTCGCCCTGCTCGTGCAGGACGGCACGCTGGAGCTCGACCGGGAAGTGGCCCACTACTGGCCGGAGTTCGCCGCCGAGGGCAAGGGCGCGGTGACCCTGCGGGAGCTGCTCGCGCACCGGGCGGGCGTGATCGGGGCCGACGCGGGCTTCACGCTCGACGAGCTGGCCGACGACCGGGTGGTGGCCGAACGCCTCGCCACCCAGCGGCCGTTCTGGCGGCCGGGCTCGGCGTTCGGCTATCACGCGCTGGTGATCGGCGCGCTCACGGGCGAGGTCGTACGGCGTGCGACGGGCCGTACGCTCCAGGAGCTGTACGAGGAGCGGATCCGTGCGCCGTACGGGCTCGGTTTCTATCTGGAGCTGCCCGAGTCGGAGGAGCCCCGGTACCGGTCCGTCCTGCCGATGGCGCCCACCCCGCCGGAGCAGGCGCTGCTGGACGCCACGCCCCAGGGGCCGCACACGTTGGCGTCGATCGCGTTCAACGAGCACATGCCGGGGGCGGTGCCGCTGAGGGACTTCCCCAACTCCCGTACCGTGCGCGCCCTGGGCTCGGCCTCGGCGGGCGGGGTCGCCTCCGCGCGGGGGCTCGCCGGGATGTACGCGGCGGCCATCAGCCAGGTCGACGGCCGGGGGCCGCTGCTGAAGCCGGACGCGATCGGGGAGGTCGGGCAGATCCACTCGGTCGGCTACGACCTGATTCTGCGCGTCCACAAGTCGTACGGGCTCGGATTCCAGGCCACGGGGGACATGTGGCATCCGTTTCTGGGGGCCGGGGCGTTCGGGCACAGCGGGGCGGGGGGCTCGCAGGCCTTCGCGGATCCCCGGAGTGGGCTTGCGTACGGGTACACGCGGCGGCGAATGGCCTTCCCCGGGGGTTGCGCGCCGGAGAACCAGCGGCTGGTTCGGGTGGTTCATGAGGGGGCGCTTGCCTAGGCGCCCTCTCATGAACCGGTGGCCCGGCCCGCAGAAAAAGGCCGGTCAGATCAGGGTGACTGTGATGTTGCCGTTGGTCGCCTTTGAGTACGGGCATACCTGGTGGGCCTTCTCCAGGAGGGCCCGGGCCTCGGCGGGGTCCACGTTCGGGATCTCGGCGGAGATCTCGACCATCAGGCCGAAGCCGTCGGCGTTCTTGCCGATGCCCACCTTCGCGGTGACGGTCGAGCCGGAGATGTCGGCCTTCTCCTGGCGGGCGACGACACCGAGGGCGCCCTGGAAGCAGGCGCTGTACCCGGCGGCGAAGAGCTGCTCCGGGTTGGTGCCGGTGCCGCTGCCGCCCATTTCCTTGGGCGGGTTGACGACGACGTCGAGCCTGCCGTCATCGGTCGCGACGCGGCCGTCGCGGCCGTTCTCGGCGGTGGCGACGGCGGTGTAGAGGACGTCGGTCTGCTGGATGGACATGCGGTGGCTTCCTCCTTGGTCCGCCACGACTCGCGCCCACGATTCGCGACAGTTTCGGAAAGAAGTTACCGCATGTCGGAAGTCCAGCAGAAGCCCGTTGCCGCTGCCACCGCCGTCGGCCTCGGAGCCGGGGTCGGCTTCAGAGCTTGACGATCATCTTTCCGGTGTTCTCGCCGCGCAGGACGCCGAGGAACGCCTCCAGGTTGTTCTCGATGCCCTCGACGACCGTCTCGCGGTACTTGAGCTCGCCGGAGGCGACCCAGGGACCGACCTCCTGCACGAACTGCGGCTGCAGGTCGTAGTGGTCGCCGACGAGGAGGCCCTCGATACGGCCGCGGGTCGCGATGAGGCGGGCGAGGTTCTTCGGGCCGGGGGCGGGCTCCGTGTTGTTGTAGACGGAGATCATCCCGCAGATCGCGATACGGCCGTGGAGGTTCAGGGAGCCGATCGCGGCCTCCAGGTGGTCACCGCCGACGTTGTCGAAGTAGACGTCGATGCCGTCGGGGGCCGCCTCCCTCAGCTGCTCGCCCACGGAGCCGTTCTTGTAGTTGAAGGCGGCGTCGAAGCCGTACTCCTCCACCAGGAGCTTGACCTTCTCGTCGGAGCCGGCGGAGCCGATGACGCGCGAGGCGCCCTTGAGCTTGGCGATCTGCCCGACCTGGCCGCCCACGGCTCCCGCCGCGCCGGACACGAAGACCGTGTCGCCCTCCTTGAAGACGGCGGTGCGCAGCAGGCCCGCGTACGCGGTGAGGCCGGTCATGCCGAGGACACCGAGGTACGTGCTCAGGGGCGCGGCCTCGGGGTCGACCTTGACGGCGCTCTTGGCGTCGAACGTGGCGTGGTCGCGCCAGCCGAAGAAGTGCAGGACGCGGTCGCCGACCGCGAAGCCCTCGGCGTTCGAGGCGATGACCTCGCCGACGGCGCCGCCCTGCATGACCTTGCCGAGCTCGAAGGGGGCGGTGTACGACTTCGCGGCGCTCATACGGCCGCGCATGTACGGGTCCACGGACAGGTACTCGTTGCGCACCAGGATCTGGCCCGGGCCGGGCTGCTTCACCTCGGTCTCGACCAGGGCGAAGTCCTCGGGCTTCGGCCAGCCGACGGGGCGGCTGACGAGGTGCCATTCGCGGCTGGTGGCGGGGAGCTGAGGGGTGTCGGTCATGGGGGGCGCCTTTCCGTGGGGACAGCGGCTCTGATGTCGCAAATACTTCAGTACCTGAAACAACAATGCGCCTGAATGTTTCATGATGTCAAGTAACGGGGGTAGCCTGGAGTACATGTCCACGCAGAAGACTCCCCGGATCGACCCTCTGACAGTCGAGGTCGTCGACCTGATCGGCACGGTGGTGGCGCGCTACCACGAGGAGTACGAGGAGGCGGCGGCGGAGCATGCGCTGACCGGGGCGCAGGCTCGGCTGCTGAGTCTGCTCTCGCTGGAGCCGTTGCCCATGCGGCGGCTGGCCCAGAAGCTGAAGTGCGAGCCGTCCAATGTGACCGGGATCGTGGACCGGCTGGAGGTGCGGGGGCTGGTCGAGCGGCGGCCCGATCCGGCGGACCGGCGGGTGAAGCTGGCCGCGGTGACGGAGGAGGGGCGGGGGGTCGCGCGGAGTCTGCGGGACTCCCTGCGGTTTGCGCGGGAGCCGCTTGCGGGGCTTTCGCGGGAGGAGCGGGTGTCTTTGCGGGGGTTGCTTCTGCGGATGCTCGATGGCTCCGCCGGGGTGGGTGGAGCGGGCGGTTCGTAGGCCGCGGGTCGGTGGGGGCCGGTCGCGCCGTTCCCCGCGCCCCTGAGAAACCGGCGGCTCGACCTGTTCGCCGTGCGACGGGCCGGCCCGGGTTGCCCGCGCGGTGCGCCGCGTCCCTGGAGGCCGGGGCCGTTCGTCACGTGGCCGTTCAGTTCGAGTTGCTCTCGCGCAGTTCCCCGCGCCCCTGAAAGACCGGGGCCCTGGCCGTTCGTAACGTGACCGCCGGCCTCAGTTGCCCGCGCCGTTCCCCGCGCCCCTCAAAGACCGGGGCCCTGGCCGTTCGTAACGTGACCGCCGGCCTCAGTTGCCCGCGCCGTTCCCCCCGGCCCTGGCGGGGCGCCTCAGGTTGAGCCACGTGGCCGGCCGGCCCCCGTCAGCCCGCACCCGACGGGACCGACCTCGCGTCCCGTCCTCAGGGAGCCGCGGGCTACGAGCACCACCACAGGAAGCGGGTGCATGTTTCCGAGGGGGTGGGGGTCGGGGGTGGGTCCTCCGTCGTGGGGGTCGGGGCCGGGGTGCCCGGGTTCGCGGGGGTGGTGTCGCCCGGGGTGGTCCGGTCCGGGGGTGGGGTCGAGGTGCTGGGGGCGGTCGAGCGGGACGGGTCGGTCGATTCCTTCTTCTCGTCCCCCTCCTTGTCCTTCTTGGACTTCTTCGACTCCGAGGGCGAGGGGGAGGCCGAAGCGTCCGGGGACTCCCGGCCGGCTCCGCCCGATGAGCCGGCCTCGTCGCCGGACGACGACGAGCCGTCCGCTGAGGCCGAGGAACCGGACGACGCCTCGTCCGCCGCTGCCACCTTCGGCTCGGAGGAGGGGGCCTCCATACCCAGCTCCGCCAGACTGAGCCCGCCCGCCGCGAGCAACAGCCCCGCACCCACGAGCAGCACCCGCTTGCGCCGCCGCCGGTGCAGCGCGGCACGCCGGTCACGACGGGTCGCCCGGACCCCGCGGCCACCCCGGCGCCGGGACCGGCGTCCACCACCCGTCGGCTCGTCGCCCTCGGAGTCGTCGTCGAGTTCGTCGACGGCGTCCTCTCGGTCCTCCAGGGAAGCCGCGTACTCCCGGCACGCGTCGGCCGATGTACCGCACCCCGGACAGGCCAGGGCGCCATTGAGGTGCCTTTGGCACGGGTGGCAGTAGTCCATGACGCCGGAAGACTAAACTCCGCGCAGGTCACGTTCACAGTCACGGCTGTGAAAGTTCTGTGCTGAACTACCCGTTCCGGTTGGGCGAGTTGAGGACAGGCCGGACCATTCGCCGCCTTCCCGTGCCATCGCGTCGAAACCGTTGTGCGTTCGACCCATTGACACTACCGCCGCCGAATCCTTACTGTCTGGCCAGCATTTCGAACGTGTGACGAAATTTCGAACAGAGCCGTAGAGCCACAAGGGGCAATTTCCGTGCGCATCACCGGAATCAGCACACACGTGGTCGGGACGCCGTGGCGCAACCTGACCTATGTCCAGGTGCACACCGACGAGGGACTCACCGGAGTCGGCGAGACCCGCATGCTGGGCCACACCGACGCGCTGCTCGGCTATCTGCGGGAGGCGGAGGCCAACCACATTCTCGGTTCCGACCCCTTCGCTGTCGAGGACCTCGTGCGTCGCATGAAGTACGGCGACTACGGGCGGGCCGGAGAGATCGTGATGTCCGGTATCGCCGTGATCGAGATGGCGTGCTGGGACATCAAGGGCAAGGCCCTGGGCGTACCGGTGTGGCAGCTGCTGGGCGGCAAGGTCACCGACCGTGTGAAGGCGTACGCGAACGGCTGGTACACCACGGAGCGCACTCCGGAGGCGTACCACAAGGCCGCTCAGGAGGTCGTCGCGCGCGGGTACAAGGCGCTGAAGATCGACCCGTTCGGGACGGGTCACTTCGAGCTCGACCACGAGCAGTCGCTGTACGCGGTCTCGCTGATCGAGGCGGTCCGGGACGCGATCGGCCCCGAGGCCGAGCTGATGCTGGAGATGCACGGCCGTTTCTCGCCGGCCACCGCGATCCGTCTCGCGCGCGAGCTGGCGCCCTTCAAGCCGGCCTGGCTGGAGGAGCCGGTCCCGCCGGAGAACCTGAAGGCGCTGGAGAAGGTGGCTGCGAAGGTCGACATCCCGGTCGCGACCGGTGAGCGCATCCACGACCGCATCGAGTTCCGTGAGCTCTTCGAGAGCCAGGCCGTGGACATCATCCAGCCGGATGTCGGCCACATCGGCGGCATCTGGGAGACCCGGAAGCTGGCGGCGACCGCCGAGGCCCACTACGTACTCGTGGCGCCGCACAACGTGGGCGGCCCGGTCCTCACCGCCGCCTCGCTCCAGGTCGGCTTCACCTCCCCGAACTTCAAGATCCTGGAGCACTTCAACGACTTCGCGGACGCGGAGATCAAGAAGGTCGTGAAGGGTGCCCCGCAGGTCGTCGACGGCTACTTCGAGCTGTCGCACGAGCCGGGTCTCGGCGTCGAGCTGGACACGGACGCGGCGGCCGAGTTCCCGCAGCAGCAGGCCCGCTTCGACCTGTGGGCGGACGGCTGGGAGCAGCGCAAGCCGAAGGGCGGCGACAAGTGACGGCGCCCGGCACCGGGGCGGGCGGCGGGCCGCGGACGGCCGAGCGGACCGGCCGAGGTCCAGGGGGGCACCGCGCACCCCGGCAGGCTCGCGGCCGTGGCCCGCGCTGCTCCACCGCGGCGGCACCACCGGCCGCGGACGACCGCTCGCGGCTTCACGAGCCCGTCTCCCGCGGAGCGCTCAGGCACCGCCGCCACGCGCCACCGCGGTCGCGCGCCGTCGCGGCGGACCAAGGTGGCGGCCACCGCTCCCTCGATGCCGGCCACCGCCCCTTCGACGCCCTGACACGGCGAGCGGCCGCTCAGGCACAGCCCACCGCCGCGCAGGCCCGACCCACGGAGCAGTCATGAGCGCCGCAGCACAGGCCGTCGTGATCGAGGGCCCCGGCGAGCACCGGCTGGCCCCCCACGAGCCCGTGGCGCCCGCCGCCGGCGAGGCCCTCGTGCGGGTTCACGCGAGCGGTATCTGCGGCAGTGACCGCGAGGTGTACGAGGGCAACCGGCCCGAGGGGTACGTCCGTTACCCGCTGACGCCGGGCCACGAGTGGTCCGGCACGGTCGAGGCGGTCGGTCCCGGGGTCCCGGAGGAGCTCGTGGGCCGCAAGGTGGTCGGTGAGGGCTTCCGCAACTGCCAGGTCTGCGACCGCTGCCACGAGGGCGAGACAACGTTGTGCACGGCCGGCTACGAGGAGACGGGCTTCACCCGGCCCGGCGCCATGGCCACCACGCTGACGCTGCCCGCCCGGCTGCTGCACGTCCTGCCGGAGGACGCCGACCTGACGGCGGCGGCGCTCCTGGAGCCCGCGGCCTGCATCGCGGCGGCGGCGCTCAAGGCGAACGCGCGGCCCGGCGAACGGGTGGCCGTCGTCGGCACCGGGACGCTCGGTATGTTCGCCGTGCAGTTCCTGAAGGCGGGTTCGCCGTCGGAGCTGCTCGTGGTCGGCACCCGCCCGGACCGCGAGGAGCTCTCGAAGAAGTTCGGCGCGACCGAATTCCGTACCCGGGACCAGGAGTTGCCCGACGACTTCGACGTGGTGATCGAGACCGCCGGGTCGGCGACCGCCGCGACCACCGCCGCCGCGCTGCTGCGGCGCGGCGGGCGTCTCGTCCTCACCGGTATCCCGGCTCCGGGTGCCGAGGGCCTCGACCCCACCGATCTCGTCGTACGGCAGCTGGAGGTGCACACCGTGTTCGGGGCGCCGCCGGAGGCCTGGGCGCACACGGTGCGGGTCTTCGGTGCCGGTCTCCTCGATCCCCTTCCGCTGGTCACGCACGAGCTGCCGTTGGACGAGTTCGCTCACGCCATCGAGCTGGTGGGTTCCGGCGACCCGAAGGTCGGCAAGGTGCTGCTGCGGCCTTAGGGTGCGTCCCGGGTTTCCCGGGACAGCCCCTGGGCCCGCGGTGCCGGCCGCCCCCCGATCCGTACGCCGGTACGGAGACCTGACGCTCCGTACCGGCGTACATCCACCGCCACGAACCGCGTCCGACACATCGAACGCGAATCCCGCCAGAGCCAGCTCCAGCTAAGGACAGCTTGATGACCGACGCTTCTCCCAAGGCGGCCCGTCGACCCGGTGAGCAGGCGCTCGCCGCGCTCGGCCTGGGCGCGCCCGCCCTCTCCCCCGCCGACGCCTCACCGCACGCCTTCCCCGAGGGCGGCCGCTGGCGCACCGAGGTCCCCTCGTGCGAGGGGCCGGAGGCGCTCGCCGTGGTCCTCAAGGAGTCCTCGCGGCTCGACGTGCCGATCCACCGGATCAGCCAGGGCAGCGGCGTCTGGATGCTGACCGACGCCGAGATCACCGAGATGGTCGAGGCCACCGAGGAGCGCGACATCGAGCTCTGCCTCTTCACGGGCCCGCGCGGCACGTGGGACATCGGCGGCTCGACCCGGACCGACTCTCGGGGCGGCGGACTGCGCGCCCGTGGTCACGATGCGGTCGCAGGTTGTCTCGAAGACGCCATCCGTGCAACGGAGTTGGGCGTAAAGTGCCTCCTCGTGGCTGACGAAGGCGTGCTCTGGACCCTGCACCGGGCCCGGGTCGCCGGGATCATCCCGGCGGACACGACGCTGAAGGTCTCGGCACTGATAGGCCCGGTCAACCCGGCCGCGTACGCCGTGTACGAGCAACTCGGCGGCGACTCCATCAACGTGCCGAGCGATCTCACGCTCGACCACCTGACGGAGATCCGCAGGGTCAGCGCTGCCCCCATGGACATGTACATCGAGGCCCCCGACGATCTCGGCGGGTACGTGCGCATGTACGAGGTGGCCGAGCTGATCCGCCGCGGTGCCCCGCTGTACCTGAAGTTCGGCCTGTCCAAGGCTCCCGGGATCTACCCGTACGGCCACCACATGCGGGACGTGACGCTGTCGACGGCACGGGAAAGGGTGCGGCGTGGCCGGCTCGCCCTGGACCTGCTCGCGCGGCACGGGGCGGACGGCGACATGGCGCCGCTCGGCTCCCGACTTCCGGGCGCACTCCAACGGTTTGACATTCCCTCATAACGTTCCGAACACACCCCCTTCACAAAAGACGACGCGGCCGAACACAATCCGACACACCTCCTCTCGGTCGTTCCTCGCTCCACTTCCTGGTTCCGCCAGACCGAGCCCCGTCAGATACATCAAGGAAGATGATCATGCGCAATCGCAAAGCAGCGCTTTCCGCCATAGCCGCGGCCGCCTCCCTGGCCCTCACCCTCTCCGCCTGTGGGCAGGACAGCGACGGCGGCAGTGAGGACAAGAAGGGAGACGCCAAGGGCTCCACCGTCGGAATCGCGATGCCGACGAAGTCCTCCGAGCGGTGGATCGCCGACGGCGCCAACGTGGAGAAGAACCTGAAGGCGGCCGGCTACAAGACCAAGCTGGCCTACGGTGAGGACGACCCGGACACCCAGGTCTCGCAGATCGAGAACATGATCACGCAGGGCGTCTCCGCGCTGATCATCGCGGCGATCGACAACAAGTCGCTCGACAACGTTCTCCAGCAGGCCAAGGACGCCAAGATCCCGGTGATCTCCTACGACCGCCTGATCCTCAACTCCCCGAACGTCGACTACTACGCGTCGTTCGACAACGAGAGGGTCGGCGAGCTGCAGGGCGGCTACATCGTCGAGAAGCTCGGCCTCAAGGACGGCTCCAAGAAGGGCCCGTTCAACCTTGAGCTCTTCGCGGGTTCGAACGACGACAACAACACCCAGTACTTCTTCAAGGGCGCGATGAAGGCCCTGCAGCCGTACATCGACCAGAAGAAGCTGGTCATCAAGTCGGGCCAGACGAAGCTGAACCAGGTCACCACGCTGCGCTGGGACGGCGGCACCGCCCAGAAGCGCATGGAAGAGCTCCTTACCGCGGCGTACCGCAAGGACAAGGTCGACGCGGTGCTCTCGCCGTACGACGGCATCTCCATCGGCATCCTGTCGGCGCTGAAGTCGGACGACTACGGCTCCAAGAACAAGCCGCTGCCGGTCGTCACCGGACAGGACGCCGAGGTCGCCTCGCTGAAGTCGATCAAGGCGGGCGAGCAGACGGCGACCGTCTTCAAGGACACCCGTGACCTCGCGAAGGTCGCCGCGAACATGGTCGACTCGGTGCTCAACGACAAGAAGCCCGAGATCAACGACACCAAGTCGTACAACAACGGCTCGAAGGTCGTGCCCGCGTACCTGCTGACCCCGGTGAGTGTCGACAAGACCAACTACCAGAAGGTCGTCATCGACTCCGGCTACGTCAAGGCCGGCGCAGTCAACTGACCGCCACCCCCTAGGGATTGGAAGGCACGACCATGGCGGGACCCGTCCTGGAAATGCGCTCGATCGTCAAGACCTTTCCGGGCGTCAAAGCGCTCTCGGACGTTTCCCTGAGCGTCCGGCCGGGCGAGGTCCACGCCATCTGCGGTGAGAACGGCGCCGGAAAGTCGACCCTCATGAAGGTCCTCTCCGGCGTCCATCCGCACGGAACGTACGAAGGCGAGATCCTCTTCGAGGGAGAGGCCTGCTCCTTCAAGGACATCCGGGCGAGCGAGCAGCACGGCATTGTGATCATCCACCAGGAGCTCGCGCTGGTGCCGTATCTCTCCATAGCCGAGAACATCTTCCTCGGCAACGAACACGCCACGCGCGGGTTCATCAGCTGGACCGAGACGCTGAGGCACGCGACCGAACTGCTGCGCAGGGTGGGGCTCGACGAGCACCCGGACACCCGCGTCGCCGACATCGGTGTGGGCAAGCAGCAGCTCGTCGAGATCGCGAAGGCGCTGTCGAAGAAGGTGAAGCTGCTGATCCTCGACGAGCCGACGGCGGCTCTGAACGACGAGGACAGCGGCAAGCTCCTGGACCTGATCCTGGGTCTGCGGGAGCAGGGCATCACCTCGATCATCATCTCGCACAAGCTCAACGAGATCGAGCGGGTCGCGGACTCGGTGACGATCCTGCGCGACGGGCGGTCCATCGAGACCCTCGACGTGAAGGCCGCGGAGACCACCGAGGACCGGATCATCAACGGCATGGTCGGGCGCGACCTCGACCACCGCTTCCCGGAGCGCACCCCGCACGACACGGAGGTGGGCGCGGCTCCGGCCCTGGAGATCCGCAACTGGACCGTCCACCACCCGATCGACCAGCAGCGCAAGGTCGTCGACGACGTGTCGATCCAGGTGCGCCGCGGGGAGATCGTCGGCATCGCCGGGCTCATGGGCGCCGGGCGCACCGAGCTCGCGATGAGCGTGTTCGGGCGTACCTACGGCCGGTACGCGGGCGGCACCGTCCTCAAGGACGGCACGGAGATCCGGACGAAGACCGTTCCCGAGGCGGTCAGGCACGGCATCGCGTACGTGACGGAGGACCGCAAGCACTACGGCCTCAACCTCATCGACACGATCAACCGCAACATCTCCCTCAGTGCCCTGGGGAAGGTCGCCAAGCGCGGTGTCGTGGACGAGCACGAGGAGCGGCAGGTCGCCGAGCGCTACCGCAAGTCGATGAACATCAAGGCGCCGACGGTCTTCGAACCGGTGGGCAAGCTGTCGGGCGGCAACCAGCAGAAGGTCGTCCTCAGCAAGTGGATCTTCGCGGGTCCGGACGTGCTGATCCTGGACGAGCCGACCCGCGGGATCGACGTGGGCGCCAAGTTCGAGATCTACACGGTCATCGACAAACTGGCCGCCGAGGGCAAGGCGGTCGTCTTCATCTCCTCCGAGCTGCCGGAACTGCTCGGAATGTGCGACCGCATCTACACGATGGCCGCCGGACGGCTGACCGGTGAGGTCCCGCGGGCCGAGGCCACGCAGGAAGTGCTGATGCGCCAGATGACGAAGGACAAGAGGTAAGACCGATGAGCACGAACGTGACCGCCAAGTCCCCCGCGCCGGCGCCCGCCGGCAAGGGCGACTCGACCGGGGGCGACGGCCTGCTGCAGCTGATGATCGACGGTATGCGCCGCAACATGCGGCAGTACGGCATGCTGATCGCTCTCGGCCTGATCGTGGTGCTGTTCGCGGTGTGGACGGACGGCGACCTGCTGCTGCCGCGCAACGTCTCCAACCTGGTGCTGCAGAACAGCTACATCCTGATCCTCGCGATCGGCATGATGCTCGTCATCATCGCGGGCCACATCGACCTGTCGGTCGGTTCGCTCACGGCCTTCGTGGGCGCGGTGGGTGCCGTGCTGATGGTCAACCATGACGTCGCCTGGCCGCTGGCCGTGGTGCTGTGCCTGCTCATGGGCGCCGCCGCGGGAGCCATGCAGGGGTTCTTCATCGCGTACCTCGGCATACCCTCCTTCATCGTCACCCTCGCCGGCATGCTGACCTTCCGCGGTCTGACGGAGATCTTCCTGGAGGGCCAGACGGTCGGCCCGTTCCCCGAGGGTCTGCAGAAGGTCTCCAACGGCTTCCTTCCCGAGGTCGGCCCGGACACCAACTACCACAACCTCACGCTGCTGCTCGGCTTCGCCGTGATCGCGTTCGTGGTGCTGCAGGAGGTCCGTGACCGCAGGCGGCAGCAGGAGTTCGCTCTTGAGGTGCCGCCCACCAAGCTGTTCCTGCTGAAGATCGTGGCCCTGGTCGCCGCCGTCCTCACGGTCACGATGATGCTCGCCAGCTACAAGGGCGCCCCGGTCGTCCTGATCATCCTCGGCGTCCTCGTCGTCGGCTTCGGCTACGTGATGCGCAACGCCGTCATCGGCCGCCATGTGTACGCGATCGGCGGCAACCTGCCCGCGGCGAAGCTGTCCGGTGTGCGGGACAAGAAGGTCACCTTCCTGGTCTTCCTCAACATGGGCATGCTCGCGGCGCTGGCCGGTCTGGTCTTCGCGGCCCGCTTCAACGCGGCCTCGCCGAAGGCCGGTCTGAACTTCGAACTGGAGGCGATCGCCGCGTCGTTCATCGGCGGCGCGTCGATGAGCGGCGGCGTGGGCACGGTCCTCGGCGCGATCATCGGTGGTGTCGTCCTCGGTGTCCTGAACAACGGCATGAACCTCGTCGGCGTCGGCAGCGACTGGCAGCAGGTCATCAAGGGCCTGGTGCTCCTCGCGGCGGTCGGCTTCGACGTGTGGAACAAGCGCAAGGTCGGTTCGTAGCGTTCTCGGTGGGGCCCCGCGGGCGCACGCCCGTGGGGCCCCATTTTCCTGTGTACGGCCCTGTGCGGGGCTCTGTGCACGGCGGCAACAGCCAAGCTCCGGAAGACAGTTGGAAGACAGGACGACCGTGAAGGAACTTTTCGGAACACTCACCGACGGCACGAAGGTCCACCGCTGGTCGCTGGAGAACGGCGGCACCCGGCTGAAGGTCCTCTCGTACGGCGGAGTCGTCCAGTCCCTGGAACTCCCGGACCGCGGCGGCCGGTACGCGAACGTGTCGCTCGGTTTCGACACGATCGAGGAGTACGAGGCGTCCAGTCCGTACTTCGGCGCCGTCATCGGCCGGTACGGCAACCGCATCGCCGGCGGCAGGTTCACCCTCGACGGCGAGGACCACCGGCTCCCCGTCAACGACGGCGGGAACAACCTGCACGGCGGGCCCGACGGCTTCGACAAACACGTCTGGGCCGTGGAGGAGTTCGGCTCCGGCTCCGACGTGGGTCTGGTCCTGCGCCGCACCAGTCCCGACGGCGAGATGGGCTACCCCGGCACACTGACGGCGAAGGTCACATACACGCTCACCGGGACCGGCGACTGGCGCATCGACTACGAGGCCACCACCGACCGGGCCACGGTCGTCAACCTCACCAACCACGTGTACTGGAACCTGGCGGGCGAGAACGGCGGCCCGGTCCACGACCACGAGCTGACGGTCGCCGCGTCCCGCTTCACACCGGTCGACGCGGACCTCGTCCCCACCGGCGAGCTCGCCGAGGTCGCGGGCACCGCCTTCGACTTCCGTACGCCGAAGACGGTCGGCGAGGACATCGGCCGGGCGGACCAACAGCTCGCGCACACCAAGGGCTTCGACCACAACCTGGTCCTCGACAAGGGGCTCACGCAGCGGCCCGAGCACTTCGCGACCCTGCGCGAACCGGTCTCCGGCCGCACCCTGCGGATCGCGACGACCGAGCCCGGTGTGCAGTTCTACTCCGGCAACTTCCTGGACGGCACACTGGTGGGCCCCGGCGGCCACGCATACGGTCCTGGCAGCGCGCTGTGCCTGGAGACCCAGCACTTCCCGGACTCACCGAACCGCCCGGAGTTCCCGTCGACCGTGCTCAGGCCGGGCGGGACGTACCGCTCGACGACGGTCCACTCGTTCGGCCGGTGATCAACCTTCACAGGTGGTTCACAACTTCCACATCGATTCACAGTCGTTGAACAGAGACACACAGCCGCCCGTACTAAGGAGCGGCCCGCGTATCTCCGCTCGGGCCGCCCCTCAAGGACGGAGGGTCCATGGCCGACAATGTCACCTCGCTGTTCCGCACCGGCGCGCACAGCCCCTCGATGGCCGCGCTGGCACGCGAGAGCGGGGAGGCGGGTCCGGTGGACTTCTGCATCCCGTGCAATCCGTACTTTCCCTCGCCCCGGATGATGGACGAGCTGACCAACCGGCTGCGCGACATCATCACGTACTACCCGAGCAGCGCGGACACCATCACCGCCGAGCTGTGCAATCTGCTGCAACTTCCCCCGCAGTGCGTGGCAATGGGCAACGGATCCACCGAACTGATCACATGGATCGACCACTTGCTGGTCCGGGAGTCGCTCGCCATCCCCGTTCCCACCTTCGGCCGCTGGACCGACCAGCCGCTGGAGACCGGCAAACGCGTCGACATGTTCCCGCTCCAGGAGAGCGCGGGCTTCGCCCTCGACCCGGCCCAGTACATCCAGTTCATCCGCGCCCGGGGCACCCGCGCGGCCGTCATCTGCAACCCGAACAACCCTGACGGCGGCTTCCTGCCCAAGCAGACGATCCTGGCCTTCTGCGACGCGCTCGCCGACCTCGACCTGATCGTCATCGACGAGTCGTTCCTGGAGTTCGCCGACGCCGAGAACGAGCCGAGCATCGTCGAGGAGGCGGTGATGCGCCCCAACGTCATCGTGCTGCGCAGCCTCGGCAAGAACTTCGGTCTGCACGGCGTGCGGTTCGGCTACATGGTGGCCAACCCGGGCCTGGCGGGCAAGATCCGCTCGATGCTGCCGAAGTGGAACCTGAACGCCTTCGCGGAGACCGTGGTCTTCATGCTCAAGGACTACGGGGCCGAGTACATGGAGAGCCTGCACATGGTGCGCCGCGACCGGCTCGACATGGCCCGCCAGCTCTCCACGCTGCCCGGCCTCACGGTCTACCCCTCGCAGGGCAACTTCCTCTTCGTGCGCCTCCCCGTGGGCGCCGAGGGCACCGTGGTCCGGGACCGCCTGCTCACCGAGCACCGGATCCTGGTCCGCGAGTGCGGCAACAAGATCGGCTCGTCCAGTCGCTTCCTGCGGCTCGTGGTGCGCCCCCAGGTGGACGTGCGTCGCCTGGTGTCCGGCCTGGAGTCGGTGCTCTACGGGACCAGGAGGGGAGCCGCCGTGCCCGAGCTGAGCACAGGGACCAGCTACAGCTCGGGTACGGCGGCGGTCGACCGGCTCGTCAGTTCGACCAGCGGGCAGGGCTATCCGGGGATCGCCGCGGCGGCCAACGGAATGGCCGGGCAGCCCCAGCCGCTCACTGCTGCCGCGAACGGCATGATGGGACAACCCCAGCCGCTGACCGCCGCGGCCAACGGAATGGTGGGACAGCCTCAGCCACTGACCGCCGCGGTCAATGGAATGGGTGGTCAGTCACAGCAGTTCAACACCCCCGCCAACGGAATGATGGGACAGCCGCAGCAGTTCACCGCCGCGGCGAACGGGATCCCGGGGCAGCCGCAGCCGCTCACGGCCGCCCAGACCCGGGGGACGACGGGCATGCCGGGAGGGCTGACCGCCGTGAACGCGCAGGGTCAGCCGCAGGGGTTCCCGCAGCAACAGCAGCCCCAGGCCATGCCGCAGCCGGTGCCCCAACCCGTGCCGCAGCAGGCCACCGGCTGGCCCAACACGCCGCCGAACGGCGCCGGCTGGCCGGCCGCCGCTGTCGACCGGGTCGGCTGACCACCGGACCGGTTGCCCGGGGGCCCCGCATCCCGCAACGGGGCCCTCGCCGGCCGGGAGGTCCAGGACCCTCCCGGCCCCGGCACAGGGGGGAACAGCGGGCCCGCGCTCGGAGGGGAGACGCGGGCCCGCACCCCTTGCCTTTTTTGGGGGCGCGGGGAACTGCGCAGTCTTTTGGTCTTTCAGGGGCGCGGGGAACTGCGCGACCAGCCCCCACCCACCCGCACCCGACGAACCGCCTCCCGCGGAGCGCCACGCGGCCACCAGGATCAGTAGGCCACAGGCCACCCCCCACTCCAGTTCAGCAGGTTGATCCCGAGCTTGGGAGTGCCGTTGTCCTGGCCGTCGTAGTAGTGGTAGACGATCAGGTCCCCGTCCGAGTCGGCCAGGATCGACTGCCCACCGGGCCCGATGTACCGGCCGTGCGACTCCAGCACGGGCGTCCCACCGTTGTTCGTCATCGCGACGCCGTTCTTGTCGTAGTACGGCCCGGTGACACTGGTGGCCCGGCCCACCTTGACCTTGTACGTGGAGCCGGTGCCAGCACAGCAGGTGTCGTACGAGGCGAACAGGTAGTAGTAGCCGCCCCGTTTGACGATCGACGGGGCCTCGACCGCCTTCGTGCCGGTCGGGCGGGAGGCGATCGAGTACCGCGTGGTGTTCGACGAGAGCTGCTTGCCGGTCGACGGGTCGACCTGGATCATCTTGAGCCCGGTCCACCAACTGCCGAAGGACAGCCACCACTTGCCGTCGTCGTCCACGAAGAGGTTCGGGTCGATGGCGTTGTAGTCGCTGGACGTGGTGGAGGTGTAGACGGCCCCCTGGTCGCTCCACGAGCCCGGCCGTCCGGTCGGCGAAGTGGCCAGCCCGATGGCCGACTTGTTCGAGCCGAAGGTCGAAACCGCGTAGTACATCAGGTACTTGCCGCCGCGGTACGAGATGTCGGGCGCCCAGGCCTCGGTGGCGTACGCCGACCACCAGCCGGGCCTGGCCGCGAAGGCGTCCCCGCCCGCGCTGAAGGCGATCCGGTTGGCCGAGGTCTTGTGGGCGAGGCCGCCGCCGGTGGCGTACAGCAGGTACTGGCCCGACGGAGTTCGGATCATCGTCGGGTCGTGGACGACGGTCGAGCCGGTGACGGTGCCCGGGTTCGGGTACGCGGACGCGGTGCCCGGGACGAGGGCGATCAGGATCGCCGCGGGGACGGCGAGCAGGGTCGTTCCGCGGGTCCTGCGGCGGCGGGTGCTGTGGGGGGTGCGGCTCACGGGGTCCTCCTGCGCGTGGGGAGAGGCAGGGTTCGTTCGGGAGATCGAACGACGGTCATCACTTCGAACGGGAAAGTAGAATCGAACCCCTTGCGCGTCAACGGTTCACGCAGCCCCTCGGGCCACGGGAAGAGTCGAAAGTGTTTCGACGTCCCAGGTGTCCCCAGTCGTCCCCAGGTGTTTCCAGGTGTCTCACAAGCGACTTGACGCCTCGTCACTTTGCCGAACGCACAGCACCTGAACAGATTCTGTTCCTACGGTGCCATGCTCATGACAGACACATCGATCCGACGTCGAACCGTACTCATCGCCGGTGGCGCCACCGCGGCCACCCTGACCGTGGGCGCCACGGCCCCCGAAGCCCCCTCGGCCGCCGATCCGGCCTCCGCGGTCCCCGTGGCCGCCGCGGCCGTCTGCACCCTCACCAAGGAGATGACCGAAGGCCCCTACTACCTCGACGGACAGCTCGTCCGCGCCGACATCAGCGAGGACAAGACCGGTGTCCCGCTGAAACTCACGCTCACCGTCGTCGACGACGACACGTGTGCCCCGCTCGCCAACGCGCTCGTGGAGATCTGGCACTGCGACGCGCTCGGCGAGTACTCCGGGTTCGTCGGGGGCAACGGGCACGATGAGCCGGACAACGGCACGTTCCTGCGGGGCGGGGTACTGACCGGCTCCGACGGGGTCGCCCGGATCACCAGCGTCTATCCCGGCTGGTACCGGGGGCGGTGCATCCACATCCACGCGAAGGTGCACACCGACGTCACGCTGACCTCCGACGGCTCCTTCGAGGGCGGTCAGGAGCTGCACACCGGGCAGCTGTTCTTCAACGAGGGGATCACCGAGGACGTGGCGGAGGTGGCCGCGTACGCCGCCAACACCGTGCCCCGGACGACCCTCGCGCAGGACTCCATCTACGACGAGGGAGGCGCCGCCTCGGGCCTGCTGACCCTCACCGCGCTGGGCGGCTCGGCGACGTCCGGCTACGCGGGCACGCTGACGCTGGGCGTCGAGACCGGCTGAGCGTCGGAGGCCGCCTGCGGGCCGGTGGGGGCGTGCCGCACGGGGAACCGCGCCCTTCAGGGGCGCGAGGAACCGCGCGATCAGCCCCACCGGCCCGCACCGCGGCTCACACCCCGACCCCACCGGAGGTGACCCGCTCGGCGGGCCGGCTGCGCGAGACGACGTTCATGCCGCGGGCGTCCACGACACGCATCTGGAGCGAGCCGCACCCGCAGCGGGTCCACACGGTCTGGCCGGCAGCGGTGCCGTGCCGGGACACCACCTGGAAGGGCTCGGCACGGTCGGGCCAACCGCAGTACGGGCACGCGTCGCCGGCGGGCCGGTCGTGGGTGTGGGCTGTGCTGGTCATCTGTCTGCACTCCTTGTGCGGGGGTGGTCGGGTGGACCGTCGCGACACCTCCAGCGTGTAACGGAAGCTCTGTGTACGTCCAGGTTGACTTTCTGGACCTCACCTTGAAGCGTGGGCTTCATGATTGATCTGCGCCGGCTACACGTACTGCGGGCCGTCGAGCACTACGGCACGGTGACCGCCGCCGCCCGCGCCCTGCACCTCACGACGTCCGCCGCCTCGCAGCAGGTCCGCCAGCTCGCACGTGAGCTGGGCGTCGATCTGCTGGAGCCCCAGGGCCGCGGCGTACGGCTCACCCAGGCCGGACGGAGTCTGATCACGCACGCCGACGCGATCCAGGCCCGCTGGGACCGGGCCGAACTGGATCTGCGGGCCGACCACGGCGATCCGGCCGGGCTGCTGCGGGTGAGCGGTATCCCGGTGGCGATCTCGGTGCTGCTCGCCCCGATGGCGGCCCGGCTGCGGGAGCGCCACCCCCAGCTCTCCGTACGGATCCAGGAGGCGGAGGTCCCGTCGAGCTTCGACCTGCTCTTCGAGGGCGAGACCGATCTCGCGGTCGTCGAGGCGACTCCGCGCAACCCGCCGCTCGGCGACGCCCGCTTCGACCAGCAGCCGCTCCTGGACGACCCGTTCGACCTGGTCGTGCCCGACCGCCACCGGCTGGCGGGGCTGCGCCGGGTCGACCTCGCGGAGGCGGCGCGCGAGGACTGGATCGCGCCGGTCCAGGACAACCCCTGCCGGGTGCACATGCTCTCGGCGTGCGGCGCGGCCGGCTTCACCCCCGACGTCGTCCACCACTCGCGGGACTGGAACGCGATGGCCCACCTCGTCGCCCACGGCCTGGGGGTCGCCCTCATCCCCCGGCTCGCGCATCTGACCCCGCACCTGCCGATCACCCGCGTCCGGTGCGTCGGCGACCCGCACCGCAAACTCCTCACCTGCACCCGCGCCGGCGGCCACGAACGTCCGGCGGTCGCGGCTGCATTGGGCGAACTGCGCGCCCTCGCGCCGACGGCGGTGGCCTGACGGAGGCGGGAGACAGGAACAGCCTTTATGGTTCCGAATTGGAGGTTCGTCGCGGTGGCGGGAAGGTGAGCTGAGCTGTGGAGGCGCTGGGGCAGGCGGAGAGTCTCGACGAGCTGCTGCGGCTGGTACGGCGGCACGGGAGCCTCGCGGAGACGCTGAGGTGGCTCGGGCGGCGGATCGGGGCGGACGTCGCGTGGATCGGGCGCCGTGGCACGGTCGAGGCGGCGACGGCGGGATTCCCCAGGCAGGTCGCCGACGAGCTGCGTGACCAGGTGGCACGCCTGACCCACGGACGGCTGGCAGCGGCGACTACGCAGGCCGGCGAGCTGGAGGTGCACCTGGAGGCCTTCGGCGCGGGCGAGCCGCGTCCGGTGCTGGTGACGGTCAGCGCCTCGGCGCTGCCCCGGGAGGCCATGCTGCTGGCGTCACAGGCCGGTGGCCTCGTCGAACTGCTGGGCCGGGCGTCCGAGGGCGACAACAGCGCACGCGGGTACGACGCGAAGGCCGCGCAGCTGCGGTTCGCGGTCCTGACCGCCCTGCTGGCCGGGGACGTCACCCTGGCGCGGCGGATGACCACGGGCGACGTACCGCCGCTGCTGAACGCGGAGCGCGTACGGGTCCATCTCCTGCACTGCCCGCCCACCGACCGGGACCGGCTGGCCAGGGCCTACCAGGACTCGTCGGGCTACCACGGCCCCGGTCTGATGGTGAACTGCCCGGTGTTCAAGGAGCAGCTGATCTGCCCCGTCGCCGAGGACCCGGAACTCGGCGGCCGTTTCCAGCAGGGCGAGGTGCTGCGCCGGCTGGTCAGCGAGAACCCCGGGTACGCGCTGGGCGTCAGCAGGCCGCACCCGCTGGCCGCCACCGGGGAGGCCTACGGCGAGGCCGTGCACGCCCTGGCCGTCGCCCGTAACTCCCCCGACCGGCTGGCCGCGTACCGGGGACGGCCCTCGCTGGTGCACGTACTGCCCCGCCGGGCGGCCCTCGCCTGGGCGCGCGCCTACCTGGAGCCGCTGCACGGCGCCCCCAAGCCCACGGTGGACGTCGTCCGCCTGGCCGTGACGTTCACCCGGTCCGGCGTGGCCCGTCTGCTGCACCTCAGCCGCACCACCGTCACGGCCCACTGCCGCCGGGCGGAGGAGGCCCTGGGCATCGACCTGGGCGAGGTGCGCAACCGCGCCACGCTCGATCTGGCCCTGTCCCTCAGCCCGCTCCAGCCCGATCCCACGGACGCCGTCCAGCCGGTCGCGCCACCGCTCGGCGAACTCCTGCGTACGGCCCCCGCCACCGCCTGGGCGGAGCCCTTCCTCCGGCCCCTCCAGGACACCCGGCACCGCGATCTCTACCGCACGGTGGAGGCCTGGATCGACGCCAACACCGACGCCCAGCGCACGGCGGCGCGGGTGGGTCTGAGCCGCAACACGGTCCGCACCCATCTGCGCGCCGCCGAACGCCTCCTCAACCGCGACCTGCTGACCACGGGTTCCGGCATCCACGACCTCGTCCACGCCCTGCGGGTCACGACTGCGCACCGTGCACACCCCACGGACGAATCTGGCCACCGTGCACGGTGGTCCCCGAAGCACGCCGCCTCCTAACGTGCTCACTGGAGGGGCAGTCGGCACCGACGCCCCAGCCATCCGGTGCGGCGGCGAATGGTCCACGGGGGAGACCATTCGCCGCGCCCCGTGAGGGGCCGGAGCTGTGCCCGCCGTCAGGCCAGCCGGATCACGTTCCAGGACAGGGGCTCCAGAACCGAGCCCAGGGTGCCGTCCCGGAGTGTGGTCCCCGGCACGACCCGCGGAGCGACCCGGTCCGGCTCGGCGAGTGTGTTGCGGGCGTCCGGATCCGCGTCCGCGAGCACGCTGTGCTCGACGACCGAGGTCAACTCAAGCCCGTTCAGGGCGACTTCGAGCGGCAGCGCCTCCGTCCGGCTGCGGTTGACCGCGAAGACGGTGACCGAGCCGTCCTCCGCGCGGACGGCGGTGGCGTGCAGCAGGTCGGCCTCGCCGTACTTCGCCGTCTCGTACGTCGGCGAGTCGACCCGTACGTCGAGGACCTCCCCGCGCCCGTACCGCGAGGCCTGTGCGAACGGGAAGAACGTCGTCTGCCGCCAGGCCGGGCCGCCCGGCTCGGTCATGATCGGCGCGATGACGTTGACGAGCTGGGCGAGGCAGGCGACGGTCACCCGGTCGGCGTGCCGCAGCAGCGCGACGAGGAGCGAGCCGAAGACGACCGCGTCCATCACGCTGTAGTTGTCCTCAAGGAGGCGGGGCGCCTCCGCCCAGTCCCGCTCGGCGGAGTTCTCGATCGCGTGCCAGCCCGAGATGTACCAGACGTTCCACTCGTCGAAGGAGAGGTTGATCTTCTTCTTCGACTTGAGCTTCGCGCCGATGTGGTCGCAGGTGGCGACGACGTTCTCGATGAACGACTCCATGTCCACGGCGGAGGCCAGGAAGGAGTCGACGTCGCCGTCCTGCGGCTCGTAGTAGGCGTGCAGGGAGACGTAGTCGACGAGGTCGTACGTCTCCGTCAGGACCGTCGCCTCCCACTCGGCGAAGGTCGGCATGGACTGGCTGGAGGAGCCGCAGGCGACCAGTTCGACGGAGGGGTCGATCTGCCGCATCGCGCGGGCGGTCTCGGCCGCGACCCGTCCGTACTCCTCGGCCGTCTTGTGGCCGGTCTGCCAGGGGCCGTCCATCTCGTTGCCGAGGCACCACATCCTGATGCCGAACGGGTCCTTGTCGCCGTGCGCGATCCGCTGGTCGGACAGGGCGGTGCCGGCCGGGTGGTTGGCGTACTCCTGGAGCTCCAGGGCCTCCGCCACTCCCCTGGTCCCGAGGTTGACCGCCATCATCGGCTCGGCCTGCGGGCCCACCTTCTTCAGGAAGGCGATGTACTCGGAGAGCCCGAAGCGGTTGGACTCCGTCGACCGCCAGGCGAGGTCGAGCCGGCGGGGCCGCTCCTCGGCCGGGCCGACCGAGTCCTCCCACTTGTAGCCGGAGACGAAGTTGCCGCCGGGGTAGCGGACGGCGGTGACACCGAGCTCACGGACGAGCTCCAGTACGTCCGTCCGCAGGCCCGCCTCGTCGGCCGCGGGGTGGCCCGGCTCGAAGATGCCGGTGTAGACGCAGCGGCCCAGGTGTTCCACGAACGAGCCGAAGAGACGGGGGTTGACCTCGCCGACGGTGAAGGCCGGGTCGAGGGTGAAGCGGGCGGTGTCGTGCATGGTTCCTTGTTCGCCTTTCGGGGTGGGTGGAGAGTTCAGTCGGGTGGGGAGTTCACTGGCCCGCGAGGCCCGTGTGGGCGACGCCGGCGACTATCTGGCGCTGGAAGAAGACGAAGACCACGATCAGGGGCAGGCCGGCCATCAGGCCGCCGGCCATGAGCTGGGCCCACTGGATGCCGTAGGAGTTCATGACGGTCGCGATGCCGTTCGGCATGGTCATCAGGTCGGGGTTGTTGGTCACCATGTACGGCCACAGGAAGTTGTTCCAGGACGCGATGAAGGTGAAGATGCCGACCGCCGCGAGGGAGGGGCGGGACAGCGGGAGCACGATGGTGAAGAAGACCCGCCAGCGGCCCGCGCCGTCGATGAAGGCGGCCTCCTCCAACTCGCGCGGGATGCCCTGGAAGAACTTGTAGAGGATGTAGACCATCGCGGCGGGCGCGCACTGCGGCAGGATCATGCCCCAGTAGGTGTCGACCATCCCCATCTGCTGGACCGTGGTGAAGAGAGGGACACCGAGGACGGCGGGCGAGACCATCAGGCCGGTCATGACCAGGCCCAGCAGGAAGCCCTTGCCGCGGAACTCCGTGCGGGCGAAGCCGTATCCGGCGAGTGCGCCGACGCTCAGCACCACGGCCGTCACACACACCGAGACGACGAACGAGTTCACGAACCAGTTCGTGATGTTGCCCGTCTCGAAGATCGCGCGCCAGGCCTGGGTCGTCCACTCCTTCGGCAGCCAGTGCGTCGGTACCTCGACGGCCTCGGTCTCCGACTTGAGCGAGGTGAACAGGGCCCAGGCGAGCGGCGCGAGGAACACCGCGGAGACGGCGGTGGCGAGGAGGGTGAGCACGATCTGGCTGGGCGTCCAGGGCTTGCGAGCGTTGGGCCTGCGGGCCTTGACGCGTACCCGCGTCTCGTCGCTGGTCTGTGCTGCGGCGGTGCTCATCGGCCGCCCTCCTCACGGTTGCGCAGCAGCCACATCCGGGCGAGGGCGACGGCCGCGATGATCACGAAGAAGATGACGGAGATCGCCGAGGCGTAGCCGACGCGGTAGCTGGTGAAGCCCTCTTCGAGGGTGTACTGCACGAACGTCCTGGTGGATCCCTCGGGTCCGGGCAGGAAGTCCATCATCACCACGGCCTGGTCGAAGACCTGGAGCGAGGCGAGGATCTGCAGGGCGATGACGAGCCCGGTGATGTTCCGCAGCAGCGGCAGGGTGATGTGGACCATGCGGTGCCAGGCGTTCGCGCCGTCCAGCCTGGCGGCCTCGTAGAGGTGCGCGGGAATGCCCTGGAGGGCGGCGAGGTAGAGCAGGAAGCTGAAGCCGACCGTCCACCACAGGGTGCAGACGACGACGGCGAGCATGGCGTACGACTTGTCGGTCAGCCATGCCGTCTCGATGCCGAAGACGTGGTTGATCATTCCGGTGCCGGGGTTGAACAGCCACTGCCACAGGTTGGCGGCGACGGTGGACGGCAGCAGGAACGGGGCGAAGAAGCACAGCCGCCACAGCCATTTTCCGCGTTCGATGTGATGGGCGAGCATCGCGAGGAGGAAGGCGAGGACCGTGATGCAGGGCACGACCAGAAGCGTGAAGTACGCGCTGTGGCCGAGCGATTCCCACACCAGCGGGTCGTCGAGCGCTTCGCGGTAGTTGTCGAGGCCGACGAAGCTCGTGGCGTCGCCTGAGATGTTGGCGTCCGTGAAACTGAGGTAGAGGCCGCGCAGCAGCGGCCAGATCACGAACAGCGCGAACAGCACGAGGAACGGGGCGACGAACCAGCCGCCGTGCTGGAAGCCCTGTCTGCGGCGGACGGTGGCGCCGGCCGCAGCGGTCCTCGCGCGCGGCGGAGCGATGACGGTCCCTGCGCCGGCCGTCGTCATGCGGCGGCACCTCCCTGTGCGGCTGTCCTGCCGTCCATGGGGTTCTTCATGGCGAGCAGTTCGGTGAGCGTGCTCCTCATCCGGCGGGCGGCGGTGTCCGGCTTGGCGGAACCCAGCGTCGAGGAGACGACGATCGGGCCGACGCGCTGGGCCAGGATGCCGGTGGACCCGGCGAACCACACCTTCGGCTCGGTGGCCTGGTGGTCCATCGCCGAGACGTACTCGCTCTGCGGGTTCAGCTTCTTGTAGGCGCCCGTGGACAGGGTGGGCGTGTAGGCCGGGATGTGGCCACCGCCCGCCCACTGCCGGGCGTGCCGGACGATGTACGCGGCCAGTTGGTGCGCGGCCTCGTCGGCGGCTCCGCCGCGGTCGGACTGGTGCGGCAGCACGAAGGCGTGCGACTCGGCGTGGGTGGCCCGCCTGCCGAAGACCGGTGGCAGCGGGGTCGCGCCGTAGTCGAGCTTCGCGCCGTCGAAGACCGGCACCGACCAGTTGCCCTCCCAGACGAACGGGCCGCCGTTGACGAACTGTTCGGCGCCCGCGCCGCCCGCGAAGCCCGAGTCGACGTATCCGTCGGTGATGTGCCGGCGCAGGAACTCCAGTACCTGGGTGGCCTTGTCGGTGTCGAAGGTGACCTCGGTGTCGGCGTCGTCGAACCAGGTGCCGCCGAGCTGGGTGTAGAAGGCGACGAAGAACCACCACTGGAAGTTCTGGTCGGCGGACCACATGCCGATGGTCTGCAGCCCCTTCTTGGTGGCCTGCTTGGCCTCCTTGAGCACGTCGAACCACTCGTCGGCGGAGGTGACCGGCACCATGCGGCCGTCGTCGCCGAGCAGACCCGCCTTCTTCAGCACGTCCTTGCGGTAGAAGCAGAGCTGTACGTGGATGTCGAGCGGAAGGGCGTAGAGCGTGCCGTCGATGACCGCGCGCTTCCACAGCTCGGGGTTGAAGTCGGCTTCCCGCACGCCGTACTTGGCGAGCAGGCCGGCGTCCCAGGGGTCCAGGAGCCGGCCCGGCGAGAAGCCGGTGACCCGGCCCAGGTGCATGACGCCGAGGTCGGGTGCGCGGTTGCCCGCCGCCGCCATGGCCAGCTTGGTGTAGAAGGGGCTGCCCCACTGGAGGGTGGAGTCCTTCACGTCGATGCCGGGGTTCGCCTCCCGGAAGGCGTCCAGCATCGCGATCATGTTGTACCCGTCGCCGCCGCTGAAGAGGTTCCAGTAGCGGACGCGGGTGTCGGCGCCGGAGGCGAGCGCGTCCGCCCCGGTGCCGAGCGCGGCGAATCCGAGGCTGCCCGCGACCGTCAGCCCGCTCAGTCCCGCCAGGATCTGCCTGCGATTCAGGCCAGGTCGTCCCATACCTTGCCTAACTGTTCGAGATTTCGATGGACGCTCGCAACTTCGAACGGGACCGTAGATAGGAAGCGCTTACTAGTCAATGGTTCGCGCAAAAACAGCGGCCCCCGTCCGGCGATCGGACGGGGGCTGCAGACGCCTTCTCGGGTGCTCCACGGGACGTCCGGCCGTGTCCGGCCGCGCTGTCAGCCCGCGAACGGGGGCTGGGGCAGGCCCTTGCCCGCGCCGGGGACGACGAGCACCGAGCCGGCGAGCGGATGCGGCGCCTCCAGACCCGTACGGGCTGTCGTGATGTACAGATCGGTCAGGTCGGCGCCGCCGAACGCGCAGGCGGTGGGGCGCGGTACGGGCAGCTCCACCACCCGGTCCAGCTTGCCGTCCGGGGTGTAGCGGCGGACCGCGCCGCCGTCCCACAGGGCGACCCAGACACAGCCCTCGGCATCGACGGTGAGCCCGTCGGGGAAGCCGTCGCCCTCCCCAATGGTCGCCAACTCGCGCCTTCCGGTGGCCCGTCGGCCGTCGAAGTCGAAGACGTCGACCCGGCGGGTCGGCGAGTCGATGTAGTACATGAGGCGGCCGTCGGGGCTCCAGCCCGTGCCGTTGCTCACCGCCACGTCGTCGAGGACGGTCTCGACCGTGCCGTCCGGGGCGATACGGGAGAGTGAGCCGCCGCCCGGCGCCTCGTCGTAGCGCATGGTGCCCGCCCACAGGGCGCCGTCGGGCGCGACCGCCGCGTCGTTGGCGCGGCGGCCGGGGACGACCTCCCGGTGCAGCCACCGAAAGCCGCCCGAGTCACCCGAGTCACCCGAACCGTCCGAGTCACCCGAAGGCTTCCCGCCGGGGCCGTAAAGGCCCACGCCGTCACGGAGGTTGACGACCAGGCCGCCCCCCGCGCGCGGCTTCGCGGCGCCCACGTGCTGCTCGGTCGCCATGACCGTACGACGGCCGGAGACCGGGTCGTACGTGTGGACCCGGGAGCCGAGGATGTCGATCCAGATCAGCCGCCGGCCCTCGACGTCCCAGGTGGGGCCTTCGCCGAGGGCCGCCTCCGCGCGGACGGCGACTTCGTACGCGTACGTCATCCCACACTCCGGTGTCCGAGTCGCTCCGACAGTTCGGCGGCGCCCTTCGCGGAGAGCTGCTCCAGCTCGGCGCGGCGCTCGTCGCTCCAGCGGATCATCGGTACGGAGATGGAGAGCGCGGCCACGACCTGGCCCGTGCGGTCGCGCACCGGCGCGGCGACACAGCTGACGTCGGGGTTCGACTCGCGGCTCTCCACGGCGATGCCGCGGGCGCGGATCTCGGTGAGTGCCTCGCGCAGGGCGGCCGGCTCGGTGATGCTGTTCGGCGTCATCCGGACCAGGTCGGCGTCGTCGGGGATCCGCGAGGTCAGCTCGGGCTCGGAGAGCGAGGCGAGCAGCATCTTGCCCACGGAGGTGCAGTGGGCGGGCAGTCGGCGGCCCGCGGCGGACACCATGCGCACGGCGTGCGTGGAGTCGACCTTGGCGATGTAGATGACGTCCGTGCCCTCCAGGATCGCCACGTGCACGGTCTCGTCGCAGGTCTCCGCGACGGACCGGGCGACCTGCTGGCCCTCGGCGGCGAGGTCGAGCTGCTCGGAATAGCGGCTGCCGAGCTGGTACGGGCGCACCCCGAGCCGGTAACGTCCCGGCTGACCCGGTACGGGCGTGATGTACGAGCGGGCGGCAAGTGTCGTCACCAGCTCGTGCACGGTGGTGCGTGGCAACTGGAGCTTGCGCACGATGTCGGGGGCGGAGAGCGTGCCGTCTCCGTCGAGGAATAGCTCGAGTATGTCGAGAGCCCTGGTTACGGCAGGTACGAGGCGTCCCACAACTGGCCCCCTCCCTTGTGTTCGAAATTTCAACAGCCGATCGGCATAGCGAACACAGGCTACTCATACCGATTACGGCCGGGCAATGGCCTTGCGACAACGGGTGGGCGAGCGGTTACGGGTGGGTGGGGCGGTCACGGGTGAGGTGAACGGTCACCGGCGGGTTTGGACGGCGCCCGGAAGGCACGCAGTAAACGGGTGGGTGGGCGGGAAAAAATCGGTTAACGCCGGGCGCGGGGATCGCCCAGCTCGCCCCGAAGCCGCTGCGCGCGAAGCACCAGTTCCAGCTCGAAGCGACGGTCGGGGTCGTCGACCTCGTCCCCCCACAGCTCCCGGATCTGCCGAAGGCGATACCGCACGGTCTGCGGATGGACCCCGAGACGCGCGGCCACCTCGGGAGCCCCGCCCCGCGTCTCCAGCCACGCCAGCAGGGTCTCCGCGAGCCGCCGCCCGTGCGTGGGCCCGCAGTGGGCGAGCGGCTCCAGACACCGCAGCGCCAGGTCGTCGATCAGTTCCTCGGGCTGCAGCAGGACCAGCGCCTCGGTGTGCTGCGTGCAGTACAGCACCTCGCCCGGCGGCAGCAGCCCCCGCTCCATGAGCCGTACCGCCGCCTCGGCCCAGCGCAGCGACTTCGCCGCGTCGGCCAGCGGAACGGGCGGGCCGATCGCGCCGGCCCACCCCGTGAGCGCCCGGTGCAGCAGCTCCGGGCGCCCGGCGGCGTCCGGCTCGGGCACGACCATCCGGGGCTGCTCGTACTCCATGTCGAGCAGCACTCCCTGTCCGACAGCAGGGGCGACGGCCTCCCGGGCGGGCCGCAGCAGCACCCCCACCGCGACCTTGTCCGGCAGCGGCCAGCCGATGCGCGCGGCCCGCTCCGAGAGCGCCTCGGCCGGATCGCCCCGGTGGTGCTCGGCGAGCAGCAGTTCCATCAACCGCCGTTGCAGACGCAGGCGTTCACCGGCCTGCCGGGCGGCGGCCTCGGCGTATCCGCGTACGGACTGGTCGACCAGCCCGTCCAGATACTCGTAACCGGCGTCGACCAGCTCGTACATCGCGGGCGGCGGGATCTCCACCCGCGTCCCGATCTCGGCGAAACGGCGCCAGGCGAGGCGTACACCGAGCCGGTAGATCGCCTGGAGCGAGTCGAGGCTGCGGCCGTTCAGGCCCTCGCCGCGGCCGAACTCCTGGAAGACCTCGGGATGGACCCGCGGGCGGCCCTCGGCGGTCTCCAGGTGCTGGACGAACACCTCGATGGCCCGCCGGATACCGATCAACGCCATCGGCTCGCCGGAGTCGTCGAGCACGACGGGCAGATGGGGATACTCGTGACGTATCTCCTGGAGGATCTCCTCGGCGAGTATGGGCGCCTCGGCCATGGCGAGCTCCGCGAACTGGCGCACCTGGAGGCGCGGCACGTCGTGCCAGGCCGAGCGCACGATGACAGGTCCCCGGCGTAGGGCCATGGTCAGCGCTCCTGGCCGGCCGTCTCATAGGTGATCAGAGGCGTGTTCGGCTGGTCGGGGGTCGCGTCGAGCAGCGCGACGATACCGAGGGCGGCGCCCACGGCGAGTGCGGCGGCGGCCGCCACGGTCAGCAGGGCGGCGAGCAGTCTGGGCATCGCGGGTCAGCCTCTCTGTCGGAGGTCCACCCACCCTGGTGCGCCCGCGATTACGGCTCGCGAGCCCCAGCCCCGTTCGCCGGTCCCATCCGGCGAGCCCCCAGTCTCGACAACGCATTGACACTTCGTCAAGGGTGCGCCTACGGTTCCCGGCCCATACCGCACGTGCACCCTCCCCCACCGTGCCGGCACAGCCCGTGCCGCGTCACCACGAGCCCCCTGGAGTGCCCGGATGCGCCGTACTGCCACTCCCTTTTCACTGGTCATACTGGGTCTGGGCGTGTTCCTGCTCGTCCTCTCCCCCCTGCTCGCCTGGTACGTCGAACCACGTGCTCAACGCACGCCCGTGGACATCGACTCGAAGACCGTCTTCACCGGTACGGGCAGTTATTTCGACACGGACGAGATCGAGACCGTCCGCGACAAGAAGATCACCATCACCCGCCAGGTCCGCGGCGATGTCGCCGACAGCGAGAAGAGCGGCCGGGCCGTCTGGGACGTGTCCACCTCCGTGGACACCGCCAAGTCGCTGCCCGCCGCCGACCCCCACGACTCGCTGCAGTGGACCACGGAGCGCTGGGTCACCGACCGCAGGACCAACAAGCCCGTCCACTGCTGCGACGAGGAGCCGTACTACGAGGGCGAGGCGTATCTGAAGTTCCCCTTCGACGTGCAGAAACGCTCCTACATCTGGTGGGACAGCACGCTCGGCTCGACCGTCACGCTGAAGTACGAGGGCAAGAAGAAGATCCAGGGGTACGAGGGTCTCCGCTTCACCGGAACCGTGCCCGCCACCAAGACCGGAACCCGGCTGGTGCCGGGCACGATCGTCGGCGAGAAGGATGCCGGTCAGGTGCTCGCCGAGGAGTGGTACGCCAACCACGGCATCGAGCTCGTGGCCGACCAGCGCACGGGCCGGATCATCTACGCGGCGATCGGCCCCCGTAAGACGCTCAGGGCCCCCGGCGGCGAGAAGGACGCCGTGGTGCTGCTCGACAGCGAGCGGATCGCCTTCACCACCGAGACCCAGAAGGAACAGGTCGATCTCGCCGACACGGACAGCGGACTGCTGCGCATGGTGGGGCAGACGTTGCCGGTCGGGACGGGTGTGGCGGGCTTCCTGCTCGCACTTGTGGGGGTCGTTTTGGTGGTACGCGGGCGTCCGCATCCCGAAACGTCCGAGAGCTCCCAGCAGCCGCTCACAATGTGATGAGACGTCAGCTGTACAAAGCCCCGAAATTGTCACTTCGGTGAGTAGCCGCATCGAACCAGCGGGCGAAAACTATCCACCCCACCCGAACACAGCCCGACCACATCCCCATCACAGCCGGACCGCATCACCCACACCGATCAGCCCCACAGGTTCCGTCCCACAGATCCGTACGGATTCGATCCGCGGGAGATTCAGGACTTCCGCGACGGACCACATCGAAGCCGTGGGGATCGGCTCCACAGGAACGGGGAACTCGCGGCACATCCCACGCCGCGAGGACCGGCAGAACCGCACCGCCCCCCACCCCGACCACGACCCATCCGCACCGCGAGACCTGACCGACCCGCACCGCGAACGAGACCGACCCGCACCGCGAACAGGACCGACCCGCACCGCGAGACACAACCGACCCACACCGGGAGACCGCCACCACCACACCGAGCCCCACCTCACCCCCCACCCCACCCTCCCGTTGGTTCCGCACCCCGAGACGAGTTGGAGCACACATGCCCCAGCACGTGCCTTCGTCGTTGCGCGCCGCCTTCCCACGCTCCGCGCAGCGACCCCCGGCGCTCCCCCCACAGCCGCGCCGAATCGTTTTCCTCGCCCGTCGTGACTTCGGCAACGAAGCCGCGGGCGGTTCCGAACTCCTCGTCGACAGACTCGCCGAGGGCCTGACCCACCTCGGCCACCAGGTCACCCTGCTGTGCGGCGGCCCCGCCGCGTACCGCGACTACCGTGTCGTGTCGGCGGGCGGCGACCTCGGCCACTATCTGCGCGCCAGATCGGCGTTCCAGCGCCAGATCGGCGACTGCGACCTGCTCGTCGAGGTCTGCAACGGCATGCCGTACCTGGCCCCGCTGTGGCACCGCGGGCCGACCCTCTGCCTGGTCAACCACGTGCACACCGACCTGTGGCGGATGCGGTTCAACGGGCCGCTGGCGCCCGCCGCCCGGCTCGGCCGAAGACTCGAACACTGGGCACTGGCCGGCGCACAGCGCCACAACCTGCTGGTCGCCGTCTCCCCGTCGACGGCGCACGCGCTGCGTGCCATCGGGGTCGAGCGCGAGCGCATCCGAGTCGTCCACAACGGCGTCGAGGAGCCCGGCCCGCCCGCCGAGCGATCACCGGAACCACTGTTCCTCGCGATGGGGCGGCTCGTCGAGTACAAGCGGATCGATCTGCTGCTGCGGCTGTGGGAGCGGGTCCGCCCGGTCACCGGCGGGCGGCTGGTGATCGTCGGTGACGGTCCCGAACGGGAGCGGCTCGAACAACTCGCGGGCCCCGGCGTCGAGTTCAGGGGTCATGTCTCCGAGGCCGAGAAGCACCAACTGCTCTGCGCCGCCTGGCTGCTGCTGCACCCCTCGGCCGTCGAGGGGTGGGGCCTGGTGGTGACGGAGGCGGCGGCCCGCGAGACCCCGGCCATCGCCTTCGACGTACCCGGTCTGCGCGACTCGATCGTGGACGGCGAGACGGGCCTGCTGGCCCGCGGCGAGTCCTCGTTCGCGGCGGCCTGGTGCACCCTCGCCCTGTCCACCCACCGTCGCACGCTCATGGGCAAGGCGGCAGGCGACCGCGCCACCCAGTTCCGCTGGCACCGCACGGTCCGCCGGTTCAGAGCGGTGGCGACGGAGGCGGTGAGGAGCTGGACGCCATGACGCCCGCCCGGGGGAACCGGCCGGAACAATGGGGTACGGGCCCGGGTACTGGTACTGGTACTGGTACTGGTACTGGTACGGGCCCAGGCACGGACCCGAGTACAGGTACGGGCCCGGGCACAGGTACCCGCTTCAAGGACCCCTCCTTCCGCCGTTCCCTCGCCCTCTTCCGCGCCTTCCGCAATGAACAGGACGACCCCGAGGGCTGCTACTCGCTGCTCGCTCGCGACGCGGCCGACCAGGTGGAGGCGTACGACGGTCCGGTGAAGGGCCGGACCGTCGTGGACATCGGCGGCGGGGGCGGCTACTTCACGGACGAGTTCCGGCGGCGCGGCGCGCACGGCTATCTCTTCGAGCCGGACATGCGCGAGCTCGGGCCGAGGCCGCCGGAGGGCGCGGTCGTCGCCGACGGCTATCTGCTGCCGCTCGCCGACGCGGCCGCCGACGTCTGCTTCTCCTCCAACGTCCTTGAGCACGTGGCCGATCCGCAGACCTTCCTCAGCGAGATGGTGCGGGTCACGAAACCCGGCGGGCTGATCTACGTGTCGTTCACCAACTGGCTGTCCCCGTGGGGCGGTCACGAGTGGGCGCCCTGGCACTACCTCGGCGCCGAGCGGGCCCGCGCCCGCTACAGCCGTCGTACCGGCGGGCCCGCCAAGCACACCCTCGGCGAGAACCTCTTCGCCGTACACATCGGACCCACCCTGCGGCAGGTGCGCGCCCGGGACGACGTCACGGTCGTCTCGGCGCGCTCCCGCTACTGGCCGTTCCTCGCCCAGGCCGTCGTGAGAGCGCCGGGGCTGCGCGAGTTCGCCACCTGGAACCTCCTCCTCATTCTCCGGCGGTATCCATGACCAGCACGGTCCAGGCCCCTCCCCCGGCGGCCACGCGCCCCCTCGCCCCCGACCCCGGCCCACCGCAGGGGCCGCGGTCGCGGCGGTGGCTGCTGGGGTTCTGGGCCGTGGTGTTCGTGCTGTTCCTGGCCGTGGACCCGGGCCGGCAGACGTTCGACACCAAGCTCGGCGTCGCGCTCGACCCGTGGCAGTTCCTGTCCGACCTGGGCCAGCTCTGGCACGACCGGGGCGGCTTCGGCGGCATCGCGGACCAGTACGTCGGCTACGCCTTCCCGATGCTGCCGTACTACGGGCTGTGCGAGCTGATCAACCTCCCGGTGTGGCTGGCCGAGCGGCTATGGATGTCGCTCATCGTGGCGGTCGCCTTCTGGGGCGCGCTGCGGCTCGCCGAGCGGCTGGACATCGGCAGTCACGCGTCCCGGCTGCTCGGCGCGGTCGCGTACGCGCTGTGGCCGGTGTTCACGATCGTCGTCGGCTCGACCTCCGCCGCCGCGCTCCCCGGCGCCTTCCTGCCGTGGGTGCTGCTGCCGCTGACGAACGAGCGCCACAGCGCCCGGGTCGCCGCTCTGCGCTCGGCGCTGGTCATCCCCTTCATGGGCGGTGTCAACGCGGCCTCGACTCTGGCCTCCCTGCTGCCGGTTGGCCTCTATCTACTCTCCCGCCCGCGCGGCCCCCGGCAGCGCAAGCTGATCACCTGGTGGATCCCGGGCGTGATCCTGGCGACCGCCTGGTGGGTGGTCCCGCTGCTGATGCTGGGCATCTACGGCGAGAACTTCCTTCCGTACGTGGAGAGTTCGCAGACCACGACGGACACCATGGCGGCGACGGAGGCTCTGCGCGGCGCCGGGAACTGGGTCGCGTATCTGCACTTCGGCGAGGCCTGGCTGCCGGCCGGCTGGACGGTCGCGGCCTCGGTGGTCGTGATCGTCTCGTCGGCGCTCGCGGCCGGGCTCGGTCTCGCCGGACTGGCCCGCCGCGACCTGCCCGAGCGGCGCTGGCTCGTCCTGACCGTGCTGTCGGTCGCGCTCATCACCCTTGCCGGGTACGGCGGTTCGTTCGGCGCTCCCTTCCACGGGGTCGTCCAGGACTGGCTGGACGGCGGGCTCGTGCCCTTCCGGAACATCTACAAGTTCCAGACGGGGCTGGCCCTCGCACTCGTCTTCGGGCTGATGCACCTGGTCGGCGTCGCCTCGCAGTCGCGCGGGGCCCGTCCCGTGCCCGGCCGCCGGTACGTGGCCCTGGTCGCGGCGGTCCTCGTACTCCCCGGTCTCGCCTGGCCCTACCTCAACGGGTCGATCCTGCAACCGGGTTCGTTCCAGCAGCTTCCCAAGTACTGGCAGTCCACGGCGAACTGGCTGGAGAAGTACTCGCCGGACTCCCGCGCCCTCGTCGTGCCCGCCACCGCGCACGGCATCTACACCTGGGGCTCGCCCATCGACCAGCCCCTCGACGTGCTCGCAGACTCCCGCTGGGCCCAGCGGGATTACGTGCCGTTCGGCACCGCGGGCAACCGGCGCGCGATGGACGCGGTCGAGCAGTCCCTGCTGACGGGCGGCGAAGTCCCGGGCCTGGCCGACTACTTGAGCCGGGCCGGCCTCTACTACGTCGTCGTACGCAACGATCTCGACCCCGACCAGCTCGGCTACGTACCGACCACGACCGTCAAGCGCACCCTGGAGGAGTCGGGCTACCGGCGGGTGACCGGCCTCGGTCCGGTGATGACGGGCGGGCGCATCGCGGAGAACACCCCCATACAGATAGAGGGGTTGTACCCGCGGCAGCGGGCCGTCGAGATCTACGAGCCGGCGAGCGCGGACGTGCCGCGGCCCGGCCAGGCCGGGCTGAAGGCGGTCGCCGACACGGCCGTCGTCTCCGGCGGGCCCGAGGCGCTGCTGCCGCTGTCCGCCGACCCGGCCATGCGGGACCGGGCCGCCGTGCTGACCGGCGACAACCATCCCGGGCTCGGCACCCCCGAGTTGCAGGTGCTGGGCGACGGACTGCGGCGTGCCGACACCCGGTTCGGCCTGGTCAACGCCAACACCTCGTACACGTACACCCGTGACGAGCGCAATCACTCCGGCAGCTTCCAGGACGCAGGCGAGAAACCGCACCAGATCCTGCCGACCGACGGCATCGGGCACCAGACGGTGGCCGAACTGCGCGGCGCGCGCTCGGTTTCGGCGTCGTCGAGCGGCAACTGGATGTTCTATCTGCCGCAGTACGACCCGGTGAACGCCTTCGACGGCAATCCGAACACCGCGTGGGCCGAGGGCGCGGCGGGTTCGGCGGACGGGCAGTGGCTGCGGATCGGCTTCACGGACGAGACGGAGATCCCCGACTCGATCCGGGTCACCCCGCTGCCGCAGGACAGTGTGCGGTCGGCGCCGACCCGGGTGCGCGTGGAGACGGAACGCGGTTCCGAGACGAGCACCCTCCAGGCCAACGGCATGCGCCAGCGCATCAAGGCCCCTGAGGGGGCGACGAGTTGGCTGAAGGTCACCATCGTCGACTCGGCGGCCCGGCAGTCCGACCTGTCCGGCGCGGGCTTCTCCGAGATCACCATCCCCGACGTCCAGGTGACCCGCATGCTGCGGCTCCCGACGGACGCCGAGCGTACCGACGCCGCCGCCGAGGTCGTCTCGCTGCACCGCGCCACCGACCCGGGCGGCTTCTCGCCGACGGGCACGGAGGCGGGGCTGCACCGCCGCTGGACCTCGGAGTCGGCGGGCACGTACGAGGTGAAGGCGAGCGCGATCCCCGTGCCGAGCGACGAGCTCGACGCGCTGCTCTACAGGGTCGCGCCCGAGCAGCGGAACCGGATCACCGCGACCGCCGACTCGACGGCCCTGCTCGGCACCGGGCTCTCGCCGCGCAACCTCACCGACGGGAGCCTGACCACCGCGTGGATCGCCGGGGACGACCCGACCATCCATCTGCGCTGGCCGGGCAAGCAGGCCGTGGGCGAGATCGTGCTGGCTCCGGCGGGCGGCCTCTCCGCCCGGCCCACCGAGGTCGACATCAGCTCGCCGGACGGCTCGACGATCGCCGGGGTCGACGAGAACGGTGTCGTCCGCTTCGATCCGATCACCACGGACCGGTTCGACATCACCATCACCGAGACGGCCCCGATGACCGTCCACAACCCGCTCGCCGACGAGGACCTGCAACTGCCGGTCGGCCTCACCGAGGCGTACGTCCCGGCCCTGGACCAGTACCGCACCCCGCAGCCCCGGGCCAACCGCACGTTCGACGTCCCCTGCGGCGAGGGCCCGACGCTCGCCGTCGACGACGAGCTGTACGAGACCAGTGCGAAGGGCACGGTACGGGACCTCGTCGAGCGGCGGCCCATCGAGCTGACACTCTGTCAGGATGGGCGCTCCGACGCCGAGTTGTCCCTCGGCTCGGGCTCGCACCGGGTCGAGGCCGGTGACGCGGGACCCCTCGCCGTCACCGACGTCACGCTGACCCGCGGCACGCTCACCACACCCACCGCGCTCGACCGTGAACTCGGCATACGGGACTGGCTCGGCGACCGCCGCGAGGTGAGCGTCGGCTCTGGCGCGGCCTCGTACCTGACGACGTACGAGAACTTCAACGACGGCTGGAAGGCCACGCTCAACGGCAAGAAGCTCGACCCGGTGCGGCTCGACGGCTGGCAGCAGGGCTGGCGGGTCCCGGCGGGCGCGGGTGGCACGGTCAAGCTCTCGTACGAGCCGTCCACGCTGTACGAGGCCGGGCTGATCGGCGGCGGTGTCGCGGTGCTCCTGCTCGCGGGGCTCGTGCTGTACCGGCGGAACTCGCCCAACACGGACGAGCCCTCGCCGGTGCCACCGCCGCCCGGTCTGATCCTGGGCACGGTCGTGCTGACCCTGGTCGGGATCGTGATCGCCGGGTTCTTCGCGCTGCTGGTGCCGCTGCTGGCGCTGCTCGCGTGGCGGCGGCACGCCCTCCTTGTACCCATCGCGTTCCTCGCGCTCGCGGGCGCCGGGATCGCCGCCGCGACCGGGGCCGGGGAGCCGGTCTCCGAGGGCGCGGGGGCGTTCGGCCCCACGGCCCAACTGCTCGCGCTGATCGGGCTGTTCGCCGGGTTGGTGTCGATCGGGGAGGCCTCGTACGGGGCTCGGGGTCCCGGCGGACCCGGCGGACCCGGCGGTCCCGGCGGTCCCGGCGGGGGTCAGGGCTTCGGGGCTTCGGGCGCTCACGCGTATCCCGGTGCGCCCGCTGCTCCCGGGTATTCCGGTACTCCCGCCGCCTCGGGATATCCAGGTGCTCCCAGTGCCGGCGCGCTGCCGCCACCGGCGCCGGGGACCGAGGCGCCCACCGAGCCGCTGCCACAGCGGCGGCGGGGTGAGCGCGCGGGGCCGGGCGCGTCCGAATCGTCGCCGGCGCCCGAGGCACACCACGGGATGCCTGGCGTGTCCGAGGCAACCGGACCGGCCTCCGGAGAGGCCGAGGCCCCACCCGCCCCCAGGGTGGCGTCCGGTCCGACGGTCTCCGCCCGCGGGCCGGGGTCCGCGCAACCGGAGCCCGACCCGCCCACCACCCGGTTCGGCTTCCGGAAGCCGAAGTTCAGGGCGGCACCGCCCGAGGACACCAGGCCGGCACGGCCCGAGGAGACGGGGGAAGGCGGACCCACATGACCACGCTGGACCACCCGGCACGAGACGGCACGGACGGCCCCGTGAAGCCGCCCGCCCGCATCCCGTTCCCCGTCGTGGACGAGGTCGCCCGGCACTGCCTCCAGGAGGAGGAGCCGGAGACCGTCCACATCGAGGTGCATCTGCCGGGCCGTCTCGACCCGGACCGGCTGCGGAGGGCGTTCACCGGGGCCCTGCACCGCCATCCCCGCATCCTGATGCGCGAGGCGCGGCGGCCCTGGTACGGGCGGCGGTACGAGTGGGAGCTCACCCCGGACGCGGACGTGGAGGTCGTCCTGTTCCCGCCGCCGGACCGGGACGCCCTGAAGCACGCCCGCGACCGGGCCCTCCAGGACGCCCCGCCGCTGTCGGCCTCGCCGCCGATCCGCCTTGAGGTCGTCCTCGATCCGGAGGCCGACGACACCGTCCTCTTCGTCACCATCAACCACACCGCCCTCGACGGCCCGGCCTGCCTGCGGGTCCTCGCCACCGCCGCCGAGCTGTACGGCGGCCAGGACAACTCCCCCGCGGCGCCCCCGACCCGTACGACGTCCGAGGCGCCGAGCCCGATCGACGCGCCCTCCACCTGGGCACCGCCCGCGCGGGTGGCGCACGGCGCTCCCGAGCCCTCGCCCGGCAACGGCATGCTCGTCGCCGAGTTCGGCGTCCCGCGCCGGCCCAAGGGCTCCCCGTACACCGTGAACGACCAGCTCATGGTGACCACGGCGCTGATGATCACCCACTGGAACCGCGAACACGGCGCCCGTCAGCGCCCGTTGCGCATCACGATGCCGGTGGACGACCGCACCCGTGACACCGACATGCCGATCGGCAACGGCACGCGGCTCGTCGAAGTCCCCTTCGCGCCCGAGGAGTTGGACGCCTCGGACATGGCGGGCCTGCTGCGCCGCACGGCGGATCGCACCCGTGCGCTCAAGGCGCTGCCCCGGCCCCAACTCGGGCACGGGGCCGCCCTGTTGACGGCACCGGTGGTACCGGTGGCGTGGCGGGCCGCGTTCACCCGGGGGCTGCGGCGAGCCGCCGGACCCTGGACGTCGACCACGCTGCTGAGCAACATCGGCCGCATTCCGTACGCCCTCGACTTCGGTGAGGGGGCGGGGCGGGCGCACGCGGTGTGGTTCTCGGCGCCGGCCCGGATGCCGCGCGGCCTCACGGTCACGACGGCGTCCACGGCGGGCCGGCTGCACGTGGCGTTGCGCTGGTCCCGCACGCTCCTCGGCCACGGCGACGGCTCCCACCTCCGCGACCTCTTCGAGCACTACCTGCACGCCACGGAACACGTCACGGAGAGTGCCCCATGACCACGGCTCCGCCCCGCCGGCCGTCCGGCGGCCAACCACCGCACGGGCTGCGGGACTTCTACGAGGACCCGGCCGTGCCGGTCGCCTCCGGCACGCCCCGTAGTCTGCGCCAGGCCCGGATGCTGGCCGACGCGCTCGGCCCTGCCACGTCCGGTGCGCGGACGGTCCTCGACATCGGCTGCGGCGACGGCTCCGCGGCCGCCACGGCGGCGCCGCTGCTGGCCGGCCACCGCATCGTCGGCGTCGACTGGTCCCAGGACGCCCTCAGACGCGCCCACGCCCACCTTCCGTACGCGGTGCGCGGCGAACTCACCGACGGCGGGCTGCCGTTCAGGTCCGCCTCCGCCGACGCCGTCCTGTTCAGCGAGGTCGTCGAACACCTCGTGGACCCGGACGCGGCGCTCGACGAGATCCGCCGGATCCTCCGCCCGGGAGGTCATCTCATGCTCTCCACACCGAACTTGGCCGCCTGGTACAACCGCGCCCTGCTGCTCGCCGGTGTCCAGCCCGTCTTCTCCGAGGTGAGCCTGCGCGGCATCCACGGCCGCCCCGGCAAGGAGGTCGTGGGCCATCTGCGGCTCTACACGGCCCGCGCGCTGCGGGAGTTCGTGACCGCGTCGGGCTTCGAGGTCGTACGGCTGAAGGGTGCGCCCTTCCACGGCGTGCCCCGGCCCATGCGCCCCCTGGACCGGCTGGCGTGTGCCGTGCCGTCGGTGTCCTCGATCCTGCTCCTGCACGCGCGAAGGACGTAGACCATGTGGTGGGGGGTGGCCTCGGCACTGCTCGCGAACGTGCTGTACAGCACCGGATTCGTGCTGGAGAAGCGGGCGTTGGCGGGGATGCCCCAGGTGACCGTCCGGCAGCCCGCCCGGCTGCTGCGGCTGGTCCTCGGCAGTCCGCTGTGGATCGGCGGCTCCGTCGCCCTGGCGTCCGGCTTCGGCGCGCAGCTCGTCGTCTACCGCACGCTGCCGATCGCCGCCGCGCAGGGCATCTTCGTCTCCGGCCTGGTGATCCTCGTCCTGCTCTCCTCGGTGCTGCTCGGCGAGGAGACCTCGGGCCGCGAGCGTTACGCGATCGGGGCGATCCTCGTCGCGCTGCTCATGGTGGTCCTGTCCCTCAAGGAGGGCTCCGACACGGTCAGCCGCAGCGCCCCCGCCCCGCTGATCCTGCTCGTCTGCGTACCGTCGCTCGCGCTGGGCGTCTGGCTGTACGCGTCCGCCGAGCGCCGCGCCCGCCACCGGCACCGCATGCCGACCACGGGCGTCGAATACGGCGTGGCGGTGGGCCTGTTGTACGGGGTCAGCTCGCTGGCCATCAAGGGGGTGTCGAGCTACCTCACCTCAAGTGGCCTCGGCGGTGCGGTGGTCGGCCTGCTCCGCTCCCCGTACCCCTATCTCCTGCTGTTCACCGGCGTGTTCGGCCTGGTGATGTCGCAGGCGGCGCTGCAGCGCTGCCGGGCCTCGCTGATCGTGCCCGTCTGCACGACGGTGACCTGCCTGTTCACCGCGGTGCTCGGCACGCTCGCGTTCGGCGAGGCGCTGCCCGAGGATCCGCTGCGGCTGGCACTGCGCATCGGCGGTACGGCGCTGGCGGTCTCCGTACTCCTTGCGATGCCCAAGCACGACCCACCGGCGCAGCACGACCCACCGGAAGAGCCACAACCCCCGCCCCCCACAAGGGAGTTGACCACTGATGAACCCCGACGACCCGTTGCTGAAGATACTGGCGTGCCCGCTGGACAAGGGGCCGCTGCATCTCCTCGAAAGGGAGACGGAGGGCCCGGAGAGTACTGAAGGCCTGGAGAGTACTGAAGGCCTGGAGAGTACTGAAGGCCTGGAGAGTACTGAGGGTCCGGAAAGTACTGAGGACGCTCTCTACAACCCGCGTCTGCGCCGCCGCTATCCGATCGTGGACGGCATCCCGCAGCTCCTCCCGTCCTCCGGCGAACAGGTGACGGACGACGAACACGAGAACCTCCTGAAACGGATGTTGACCTCATGACCCTGGCAGCCCGTCTGGCCCCCTTCGTGCCGGTGCGGCTGGTCGCCGCCGCCGCCCGGTTCGTCTATCCGCGCTTCGAGCCCGAGCTGGCCCGGCTCGGCGATCTCTGCCCGCCCGGCTGCGGCACGGCGGTGGACGTCGGCGGCTGGTACGGCCCCTGGACGCGCCGTCTGTCGCAGCGGGCGCACCGCGTGGTGACGGTCGAGCCCGTCCCGCACCTGGCCCGGCTGCTGACCGCCGCGACGCCCGGGAACGTCCGGGTGGTCCGGGCCGCCGCGAGCGACCGCCGGGGCACGGCCCGCCTCTGGCTGCCGTCCGGCGACCAGGGCGACCGGGGCGTCTCCTCACTCGTCCGCCGGGACATCCACGCCCGCGCCCTGGACGTACCCTGCCTGACCCTCGACAGCCTGAACCTCCACGACGTCGGCTTCGTCAAGATCGACGTGGACGGCAACGAGCTGGCGGTACTGCGCGGCGCGACCACCCTCCTCACGCGTGACCGCCCGGCCCTGTTCATCGAACTGGAGGCCCGTATCCAGCCGATCAGGCCGGTCGTGTCGTTCCTCACCGAGCGCGGCTACAAGGGCTGGGTCCTGCCCGACGACACCTGGCTCCCCCTGTCGTCCTTCGACCTGGAGTCCCACCAGGCCCACGCCTCGCACGTGGTCTCCCAGGGTCTGCTGCGGCGGGTGCTGGCCTTCCGGAGCCCGGGATACGTCCGGTACGTGAACTCGGTGCTGTTCCTCCCGACGGGCCGCACCCCGGGCGACGCGCACCGCGCCGGACGCGTACGCCACGATGGGACGCATGCCTCCCGCCAAGCGACCCGATAGGCCCGCCGGCCCGTTCACCCCGCTCGACTTCCAACTGGTCCTGCTGCGCCGCATGGCCGACCACAACGCGGACCTCGTGGAGGACGCCCGCCACGCGCTGGGCGCCTCGATCGCGGACATGCGCGAGGCCAACCGCCGTTGGCAGGCGATGCGGCATGTGCCGCGGGGCCGGGGAGCGGTCACCCGCTACCGCTCGATCCTGGGCGAACCGGAGTCGGTGACACCTCGGCAGCTCGGCGACCTGTCCTGCGAGGCCCTCCTGTGGCCGGTCCCGCTCTGGCCCGGCCTCCGCTTCGAGGTCCTGGTCGCCCCGAACGGCGCGGCCTGGAACGAGTGGCTGGTCCGCGCACCGGGCGCCCCCTCCCCCGACCTGCACACCCTGGAGGACCTGACCCCCTGGTCCTGCACGGTCGACGAGGCGGCCCGCGCCTTCGCCCCCGCCCGGCCTCTGGAGGGGTCGGCGCCGACGCGGTGGGGGCTGGCGTTCACGGCACCGGACGCGTCGGGCGTACCGCACGACTGCGTGGCGGAGTTCACGTACGGGCTGCTGCAGCGGATGGCTGTCACGGGGGCGCGGGGCTGACGTACGGGGCTTGCCTACAGTCGTGGGCCAACGGCTGTGGGTCCACAGTGGTAGACCCACAACGCTTGCCTACAGTCGTAGGCCAACGGCCGTAGACCCACAGCGGTGGGCCTACAGGTGTGGGCCCACAGCCGTTGGCCTACAGCGGTGGGCCCTGTCAGCGGGTGGCGGCCTTGACGATCGCCTCCGCGACGACCGGCACCGAAGCCTCGTGCAGGAAGAGGAAGAGGTTGGGCTCGACGAGTTCCAGTTCCATGACGCGGGGCGCCCCGTCGTCGCCGTCGACCAGGTCCACGCGGGCGTAGAGCAGTTCGGGGGCGTCCGGCACGGCGGCCAACGCCTGTTCGGCGACGGCGAGTTCGGCGGGGGTCGGCTCCCACGGCCGGAGGTTCGGGTGCGGGACCTTCTCCGCGTCGTAGGCGGTGCCGGGTTCCAGGACGGCGCCCTTGCGGATGGCGTGGAGGAAGCGTCCGCCGTAGAACAGCAGCGCCCGTTCGCCCGCCGTGTCGATGCTCCGCATGTACGGCTGCACCATCGCGGTCAGCCCTACCGAGTGCATCCACTCCAGGTGCCGTACGGCCCTCTCGTGGTCCTCGGGCGTGTAGCGGGCGGCGTTCCGGGCGCCCGCCCCCGAGGTGGGCTTGACGACGTACTCGCGGTCGGCGGGCAGGTCGGCCGGGTCGCCGGGGGCGAGGTACCGGGTGTCGACGACGGGCACCCCGGCGGCTGCGAGGTCGCCGAGATACCGCTTGTCGGTGTTCCAGCGGACGACGGCCGCGGGGTTCGCCAGTGCCGTCAGCGCCCCGCACCGCTCGGCCCACGCCATGAACTCGGCGGCACGCCAGCTGTAGTCCCAGGTGGAGCGGATGACGGCGAGGTCGAAGCCGTCCCACCCGACGTCGGGGTCGTCCCAGCTCACGACGACGGCTTCCGCCCCGGCCCGCTGCACCGCCTCCGTGAGAACGGGCAGATCACGGTCGTACCCGGACTTCGCGACCTCCCGGCAGGTGACGAGTGCGATGCGGGCGGCGGTGCGTGCCACGGCGGGCTCCTCATGGGTACGTCGGCTCCGGTGATCCCGCTCGCAGACTAACAACCGGCCCGGGAACCGGATCGGGCCGCTTGACCTTCACCTTTGGGGAGGCCACAGCATCGGTGGCGAGACGAGGAACGGCCGGCCCACGAACGGATCGGCCGGCCGGCTGCTCATGGGGGTGCGCATGGAGATGCTGACGATCGGGGCGTTCGCGAAGGCGTCCCGGCTGTCGCCGAAGGCACTTCGGCTGTACGACGAGCTGGAGCTGCTGCGCCCCGCGCGGGTGGACCCGGAGACCGGGTACCGCTACTACGCGCCCGAGCAGTTGGAGCAGGCACGCCTGGTGGCGTGGCTGCGGCGGCTGGGCATGCCGCTGGCCGGGATCCGCGAGGTCCGCGCGTTGGACCCGGCGGCAGCGGCACGGGAGATCCGCGCGTTCTGGGCGCGGGTCGAGTCGGAGACGGCGACCCGCCGCGACCTGGCCGCCTTCCTCGTAGACCACCTGTCACGAACCGTCCCGGGAAACCCAGGCAAGCCGGGTGACCCGGGCGATCCGAGTAAGGACACCACGATGCTGGAACTCCGCTACTCCGCCCTGTCCGACACCGGTCTCGTACGCCCCGCCAACCAGGACACCGCGTACGCGGGCACCCGCGTCCTGGCCGTCGCCGACGGTTTCGGGTCCGGGGGCGCGCCCGCGAGCAGCGCGGCCGTCGAGGCCCTGAAGTTCCTGGACCGCGAGCCGCTCCCCGCCGGTAGCGTCCTCAACCTCCTGGAGGACGCGGTCCAGGGCGCCACCCAGGCCGTCCAGGAGGTGGCGGGCCCGACGGCCGAGATCGGCACCACCCTCACCGCGATGGTGTGGACCGGCTCCCAACTGGCCCTGGTCCACATCGGCGACTCCCGCGCGTATCTCCTCCGTGACGGCGGCCTCTTCCGGATCACCCACGACCACACGATGGTCCAGTCGATGCTCGACGAGGGCCGTCTGACCCCGGAGGAGGCCACCGCCCATCCCCAGCGCGCCCTGCTCCTGAAGGCCCTGACCGGCGGCGGGCCCGCCCCGGACCTCGACGTACGGCTGCACGACGCCCTCGCCGGCGACCGCTATCTGCTGTGCTCGGACGGACTGTCGGCCGTCGTACCCGAAGCCACCATCAGGGACACACTCACGGCGGCCCCCTCACCGGCCGAGGCCGCCCAGGCCCTCGTCAGGGCGGCGAACGACTCCGGCGGCCCGGACAACGTGAGTTGCGTGGTGGCGGACCTCGTGAACGCCGGATCCCAGTAGGGGCCTCTTTCGAGTTGGGGCAGCTGAGCTGGCATTGACATTGGCAGTGTGTCGGCAGGTGTGCGTGGCTGGAGTCCTGGACAGGCCTCATCCCCTTGCCCAGAGGCACTCTCGCGCTGCGCTCCTAGCTCCGAACGCCCCGGTAGGTGAAAGACGCGGGCTAGGGACAGAATCCACTGTGCGGCTGAGCAGCTGAGCGGTTGGCCTCTGTCCACCTTGGGCAGGATTTGAGACGCCGCAGTTCATACGGTGTCGGCGGGATCGGCGCTCTACAGCGGATGCGCTTCCGAGGGAGCCCGCCGCAAGCCCCTTCCGAAGGCACTCTGCCTGACGAGTGGGGGGCGGGTATGGAGGCCGACGCTTGGATCAAGCGGGTTGTCGCCGATTTTGGGGCTGAATGCAAGCAGGTCCTCGGAGTGGGCGAAAATGAAGCCGGGATCCGTAGTGCGGTTGAGAGGCTCCTCGATGCGGCAGCCAGGGAGTTAGGGCTGCGCTTGCGTCTCCATCCCGAGGCTCGGCTGACCGACCTCGGCATCCGTCCGGACTTCGCCGCCAGCATCGGCGAAGACAAGCAACGCATCTTCGGCTACGTGGAATTGAAGAGCCCGAAGAAGAGAGACATCAGTCCGGGCGGACTGCGCGGACGGGACAGGAAACAGTGGGAAGCCATGTCCCGGCTACCAAATGTCATGTACACCAATGGGCAGACTTGGTTTCTACACCAGAACGGACAGCAACGGGGAAGCGTCGTCCACCTGGAGGGCGACGTTTACCGAGTTGGGCGCAGGCTGCGGGCCCCGGGCGCAGTGGGGGTCGCATTTGAGCGGATGCTCCGGGAATTTCTTTTCTGGCAGCCGAACCCACTGGCCACCGTCGGTCAACTGGTCACCGCCATAGCCCCGTTATGTCGGCTGCTACGGGCCGAGGTCCATGACCAGCTTCGAGGGGAAGAGCGAGCTCGCGGCAGAAGTGGCGGTCGGCGCGGGCTCGGGAGTCCGTTTACCGAGCTCGCGCAGACCTGGGAGCATTTCCTTTTCCCCCACACAGACGAGCGGGACCACCAAACCGCATTCTCTGACCGATACGCGCAAACCGTCACCTTTGCATTACTCCTTGCACGCGCCGAGGGGATCCCTCTCGGCGACCGTAGCATGCACGAGGTCGGCGAGTTACTCGGCGCCGATCACACGGTGATGGGAAAGGCCCTCCAGATTCTCACCGATCACGTCGGGCAACAGTTCAAAAACAGCCTCGATGTATTGGTTCGAGTAGTCGACGCTGTGGACTGGGATGCCATTCTCGAGCGAGAGCCAGATGCCCACGTCCTACTCTATGAACACTTTCTGCAAGAGTATGACCCTGAATTACGGAAAGCCTCAGGAACCTACTACACACCTGTCGCCTTGGTGAAAGAGATGATACGACTCGTCGATGAAGTGCTGCGCTTGAACCTGGACTGCGCCGAAGGATTCGCTGATCCTCGCGTGGCCATCATCGATCCAGCGATGGGCACAGGCACATTCCTCAGCGCAATCATCGATCTCGTCGCCGAGCGCCGCACTGCGGGTGGAAATGAAGGATTCCGGGCCGAGGCCGTCGAGGAGCTCGCACAGCGACTCATCGGGTTCGAAAAGCAGATGGCCGCCTACGCGGTGGCGCAGATGCGCATCGCCCAGACTTTACGGACTCACGATTCTCACATTCAGTTGAATGATTTGCGGCTCCACCTCAATGACACTCTCGCCGATCCCTGGAATCGACCCACACTTTTCGGTGGCGCCGGAGCCGACGTTCTTCGCAGAGAGACCGAGGCAGCGAACCATATCAAGCGGGAGGAACAGGTAACGGTCGTCATCGGGAACCCGCCCGACCGCGAGGACGCGCAAGGCGAGGGAGGCTGGATCGAGAGCGGTTCTGCGGGACATGGTCCGCCGCTGCTGGACCGTTTCAGACTCCGAGGTGCCAACGGAATCTACGAGAAGAAGCTCAAGAACCTGTACGTCTATTTCTGGCGCTGGGCCGCGTACAAGGTCTTCGAGCAGCACCACCCCACGCATCACCAGGGTGTCGTCTGCTTTGTCACCACTGCCGGATTCCTTCGAGGACCGGGCTTCAAGGGTATGCGTGAATATTTGCGCACCACCTGCTCAGAGGGCTGGATCATCGACCTGACTCCGGAGGGTAAGCAACCCTCAGCGCGGACCAGATTCTTCCCCGGCGTCCAACAAGAACTCGCAATCGCCCTATTCGTGCGCAAGCACGACTCAGATCCGCAGGCCCCTGCCCCGGTGTACTACGCAGCCGTGACGGGAAGCCGGGAAGAGAAGCAAGCACAGCTGGCACGCCTACACATCGGCGGCGAAGGTTGGCGCCCCTCCCACACCGAATCACATGCGCCTTTCACTCCGGCCCCATTGACAAAATGGGCGGGTTTCCCAGCCTTGGGCGATATTCTTCCATGGTCGCGGCAAGGTATACAGACGAAGCGCACCTGGGTTTACGCAGTTGACGAAGAATCACTACACCTCCGCTGGAACAGGTTGATTCACGAACCCGATCAAGACGAAAAACGGAAACTCTTCAGCGAGTCTCGCGACCGAAAAATTGAAAGCAGCCCTTCGACTCGACTACCAGGCCAACCAGGACGGCGACTCACAGACGAAAGAGGAGCCTGTCTGAATCCGAAGCGAATTCTTCACCGGAGCTTCGACCGTCAGTGGATTATCCCTGACACTCGGGTAGTCGACTACCCTCGACCAGGCCTATGGGACGCAGATCGTGAAGACCAAATATTCCTTATCGAACAGCACAGTCGTCCCATAAAGTCGGGGCCAGCGGTAGTTTTCTCCAGCTTAATCCCAGACATGCACTGTTTCAACAACGATGGAGGCAGAGTACTCCCGTTGAGGCACCCAGACGGATCGCCCAATATTGCCCCCGGGTTGTTGGAGCATTTAGCCAACGCGTACGGAAAGACCGTCATCTCCGCAGATGACCTGGCCGCCTACATCGCCGGAGTCACCGCCCACCCTGCCTTCACTCGGCGGTTCAGCGAAGAACTAAACTCGCTCGGCGTCAGGGTCCCGGTCACCGCTGATCGTGAGCTGTGGCACGAAGCCGTTCGGCTCGGTTATCACAGTATCCGGGCCTCGACCTTTGACGAGCGGTTCAACAGCGAACAAGACGACGACATTTGGAACAGCACAGCGGACCCTGTCACATACTCCGCACGTGTCGACCCATCGGTCCTGCCGGAATCCTTGATCTACGATGCCGAACGTCAGGCGCTCCTCGTCGGCACGGGAGTATTTCTGGGCGTCAACGAGCGCATGCGTCACTACGACGTCGGAGGCCGAAAGGTCCTAGACAGCTGGCTTGCTGCCCGCGGCAGCAAACCTAACGGTCGTATCAGTAGCGAACTGGACCGGATTCGCAGTGAGCGCTGGAAGCCTCAATGGAGTGTAGAACTTGTTGAGGTTCTCAAGGCGCTTCAGCATCTGACGAAACTGGAGACCGCGCAGGCTTCCCTGCTGGAGCGTGTCCTGGATGGACCTCTGATCGACGTGTTCGAGCTGGCCCGGCGCGGTGTGCTTCAACCGCCCGCCTACGCGAAGGGACCAAAGCCAGCGAAGAGCGAAGAGGATATGTTGCCCGGCCTAGAAGGTCTCGACGGGCAACCGCCTCCGCCTGTACAGCCACTGAGCCCTGCGCCGCCAGATCCGGTCCGCAATCCACCACTGCGGCTACACAAGCGGCACACCTCGGAGGTACAGCCAGAACGACGCCACCCTTCCAACTGACCACTGCGGATATCGAGAGCCTCTGCCTTCCGTGTCTCATCACCGTAGCCCCCGTTGAATCCGGCGCACCTCAAGCCGTTCACTCAGCCACGAACTCGTACTGCAGCTCATAGAGATGCCCGGCCTTGACCATGACGGTCGCTTCGATGGGCCGTTTGTCATCGCTGTAGACCACGCGGAGGGTGCGCAGCACGGGAAGGTCGCTGGGTAGGCGCAAGGCCCGGTACTGCTCCTGAGTGGGAACGCGGGCCGAGACCTTGTCCACGCTGAGCCGGGGTGGGTGGCCGAGGTCTGCGAGCAGCGCGGGCGTACCACCCGTGATCCGGCGGCGTTCCGTGATTGCGGTGCCGCGAGCGATCTCCAACGGGTAATAGGACTTGACCAGTTCGACCGGCTCGTCGTCGATCAGAAGGAGCTGGTGGCGCAGGGCTGCCTCACCGCCTGCTGGGAGGTTCAGCGCTGCGGCAACGTCCGCGGGAGGTGTCACCTCCGCGACGTCGAGAAGCTTGCTCCGGGCTCGCGCTCCCTGCTTCTCCGCCTCCGCGAGCCAGCGGTACGGCTCGCCCGGTCCTGCCGGTGCCATGTACGAGGCCGGGTGGACAGTCCGCTGCCGATGTTCGCGCACAGTCACGGAGGCGCCGGCACGCCCGACGACAAGCCGCTCGTCCTTGAGGAGCTGCAACGCCTTCTGCACAGTGGCGTTCGACGCGTCGAACCGTGCCTTGAGCTGCACGGTCGACGGCATTTTGGCCCCTGCCGCCAGTTGCCCGCTCATGATGTCGTCCCGCAGATCGGCTGCAATCCGCTCGTGCAACGAACGCCGGTCGACACCTACCTCCTCGGCCCTGGGCACGGTCATCCCCCGATCCGCATCTCGTATCGCAATTGCTGCCGGTGGGCGGGCATGGCCATGCGGTCAACCTGAATCGGACGGTCGTCGCGATCGAGGGTGAGCCGGGTCAACTCCAGGACGGGCTCATCGGATGCGGTGCGCAGTACGTCCCACTCCTCGGCGGTCGGCATCCGAGCGACCACATCCTCACGAACACAGACACCCACGTACCCCAACTCGGCGAGCAGTGTCACGGCCCCGCCTCGGATCTTCGCGGTCCCGGCCAGACGAGTACCGCGCGCGATTTCGACTGGGTAGTACGTGTCCGTCAGCTCGCTCGGCTCGTCACCGAGATACATGACACGACGGCGTACAACCACCGCCTCCCCCTCGGACAGTCCGAGCAACTCCGCGACGGCGCCGGGCGCAGCAACCTCACCAGCATGGATGACCAACTGGCCACCCCGCCGCCCGCGCCTTTCGAGTTCGGCGCTCCAGGCGTCCGACTGCCCCTTTGCGCGGGGAGCCAGATACGGCATCGAGACGCTGACCCACTTACTACTACTCACGAGGCCCTCCCGCCGACCGCCTACCGACCTTGCCGCCTTACACAGTAAGCGACTTGGTCTCGGCGATCACCTTGCGCCAACCTTGCCGCTTTTCGTGAATAGCGATAGCTTTCTCTGGATCGTACAGCCAGCCGAGGTTCAAGGCGGTGGTCCACCGTGCCCCTGTTACGGCAACAACGCTTCTCCCGAACGCGCGCTTCAGTAAGCGCCGCCCGCGAGTTCGCCCTCACCACCCTCGTCGAGTGGAACATCGACGACCGCCAGGACGACATACGGCTGTGCGTCTCAGAACTCGCCACCAATGCCCTGCTCCACTGAGTGCCGCCAGGACGGGAGTTCTGCGTCCGGCTGCTCCTGGAGGGTGCCGTACTCAGACTGGAGGTCCGCGACAGCGGTGACGGTCGTCCAGAGGTCCGGCACCCCGACACGGAAAGATGCACCGGGCGGGGGCTCTTTCTGGTCGGCGAGTTGGCTGATGACTTCGGCGTCGTTCAGCACGTCCCTGGCAAGACCGTGTGGGCGGTCTTCAAGGTCACGACCCGGCCGGGCGGAGACTCAGGCGAATCCGGCTATCGACAGGCCGATTCCAGTGACGGAGATGGCGGCGGCTCTGGCAGCACTCCCGTACCCATTGGACGCGGATGTGATGCGGGAACTAGGAAACTGCGGGCAGCCTGCGCGTCTCGACCCGTTCCTCGACCGCCGTGTCGCCGTCGCGGGTCACGATGTACGCGCCCTTGCCGGGGACTTCGGTGACCGCTTCGACCAGTTCGGTGCCGCGGTAGACCAGGCCCACTCCGTCGTCGGTGCAGTGGGTGGTGGGGAGGGTGCCGTCCGCGACGAGGTCGTGGACCAGGGGGCGGCGGCCGGCGTCGGTGTCGTAGTGGACGCCGTTGCCGTAGGGGAGGAAGCCCAACGCGTCGGTGATCGGGCGGAGTTCGGGGCCGAAGGAGTCCGTGGTGCCGCCCCGGAACCAGCAGATGGAGCCCGCGCTGACCCCGCTGAGGACCACGCCCGAGCGCCAGGCCCTGCGGAGGATGTCGTCGAGGCCGTGCACCCGCCAGACCGCGAGGAGGTTCGCCACCGAGCCGCCCATGACCCAGACGACGTCCTGTTCGAGGACCGTGCCCTCGACGTCATCGAGGTTCGGCATCGGGAAGAGGTGGAGGGGCGTGAGGTCGAAGCCCGCCACGCGTGCCGCCTCGGTCATACGGGCCGTGAAGTGTTCCGCGTCGCCTATCGCCGTACCGACGTACAGGACGCGGGGGCGGCGGCCGTGGGCGCCCGACAGTTCGACCGCGTGATGCACCAGGGAGTTGAACGCCACCATGGTCCGGCCGGCCCCGGCACGGTGACCGCCGGAGGTGGCGAGGATCGTGGGCTCTCGCCCGTTCACAGAGGATGCAGGGGATGCAGCAGGGGAAGCAGGGGGCGTGGCACTGGACGCGGTCATGACACCGGATCCTAACCACGGCCGTCAGAGCGTCTGTTCGTGTCAACGGCCCTCAGAGCGCCTGCTCGTCACTGCGGGCGTCACAGCCCCTGTTCGTCGTTGTCCTCCGGGTCCCAGTCCAACAGCCGTACCCGCGCCACCGTCTGTACGTGCCGCCGCATCGCGGCGGCCGCCCGGCCCGGCTGCCGGGCGACGATCGCGTCGAAGATCGCGCGGTGCTGGGTGAGGGAACGGGTGGGGCGGCTCGGCTGGCGCAACGACTCGTGGCGGCTCTCGGTGATCTGGTCGGCGATGGAACGCATGAACTCGGCGAGGATGCCGCTGTGCGCGGCGGCCGTGACCGCCGCGTGGAAGAGCCGGTCGCCCTCGATTCCGTGTCCGCCCGCCTGGATCTCGTCCCGCATGTGGACGAGGGCTGCGTCCATGGCGGAGACGTCCTCGTCGGTGCGGCGCTCGGCGGCCAGTTCGGCGAGCTTGGTCTCCAGGGCCTCGCGGGCGTCGAGCACGTCGGGCAACCGGCGGCGCCGCTCCACGAGTTGCTCGACCGGTTCCGCGTCGAGGGTGTCGCGGACCAGGTAGGTCCCGCCGCCGTGGCGGACCTCGACCAGGCCCTGCACCTCCAGGACCACGATGGCCTGCTTCACCGAGGCGCGGCTGACGCCGAGGCGGGCCGCCAGGTCACGCTCGGGTGGGAGGCGGTCGCCGGCGCCAAGACCGCCCTCGGCCGCGTAACTGCGCAACCGGTCGAGGACCTGCTCGTACAGGCGCGGCTTGGCCGTCATCGGGCGCAGTGCGTCGGTCATGCCCGTCCCCCTTGTCCCCTCTTGCGGGTGGTTCGTCCCCCTGCGGGCGCAGCGTAACACCGGGGATGACCCGCTCAGTCACTGTGTGGACAAGTGGCCCAGTGGACGAGTGGCTGAGCCAATTTACGTCACTTCTCTTGACGCTCTCCAGGAGCACCACCCAATGTGGTTCAGCCACTTGGCCAATCAGCCACCCAGCCCCGCCCCCTCATCACCCGCTCGCCACCCGCTCGACAAGGGACCCAAAGACGGGAGCCCGTATGTCCGCCGAACTGATCTCGATCCTTGTGCTCGTCGTGGTGTTCGTGATCGCCACCACCCGCTCCATCAACATGGGCGCCCTCGCCTTCGCCGCGGCCTACGGAGTCGGCGAACTGGTCGCGGACTTCGACGCCGACAAGATCTTCGCCGGTTTCCCCGGCGACCTCTTCGTCGTACTCGTCGGCGTCACCTATCTGTTCGCGATCGCCCGCGCCAACGGCACCACCGACTGGCTGGTGCACGCCTCGATCCGGCTCGTGCGCGGGCGGGTCGTACTGATCCCGTGGGTGATGTTCGTGCTGACGGGCGCCCTCACCGCGATCGGCGCGGTCAGCCCGGCCGCCGTCGCCATCGTGGCGCCGATCGCGCTGAGCTTCGCCGCGCGCTACCACATCAGCCCGCTGCTGATGGGCGCGATGGTGGTGCACGGCGCGCAGGGCGGCGGCTTCTCCCCGATCAGCATCTACGGGACGATCGTCAACGGCATCGTCGAGCGCGAGAAGCTGCCCGGCAACGAGATCGCCCTGTTCCTCGCCTCGCTCATCGTCAACCTCGTGATCGCGGCGGTGGTGTTCGTGCTGTTCGGCGGGCTGAAACTGCGGAACGACGACGCGGTCGCCGACGAGAAGAGCGAGCCCGAGGGCCCCGAAGCCGACCGTAAAAAGGACCCTTCAAAAGAGGAGCCTTCAGAAGAACCCGAGGACGACACCACCCGGCTCAACCCCGCCCGTACGGCCACCCTCGCCGCGCTCGTCGCCCTGGTCGTCGCCGTGCTCGCGTTCGACCTGGACGCCGGTCTCACCTCCATCACCCTCGCCGTCCTGCTCAGCACCTGCTGGCCGGAGGACAGCCGCAACGCCGTCTCCCAGATCGCCTGGCCGACGGTCCTGCTGATCTGCGGTGTGCTGACGTACGTCGGTGTCCTGGACGAGATGGGCACGATCGACTGGGCAGGCGAGGGCGTCAGCGACATCGGCGTCCCGCTGCTGTCCGCCGTGCTCCTCTGCTACATCGGCGCGCTGGTCTCCGCGTTCGCCTCGTCCGTCGGCATCATGGGGGCGCTGATCCCGCTGGCGGTGCCGTTCCTGGCGCAGGGCGAGATCGGGGCGGTCGGCATGGTGGCGGCGCTCGCGGTGTCGGCGACGGTGGTGGACGTGAGCCCGTTCTCGACGAACGGCGCGCTGGTGCTCGCGGCGGCACCCGGCGTCGACCGGGAGCGTTTCTTCCGGCAGTTGATGATGTACGGAGGGATCGTGGTGGCCGTCGTCCCCGCCGTGGTGTGGCTCGCGCTGGTGGTCCCCGACTGGGGGTGACACAGGCCGCGCCACCGTACCGACGGGCGGCTTTCGGCGGGCCGCTCTCGACGGGCGGCCTTCGACGAAGAACCGATGAAGTGAAGAACTAAGAAGAACTAAGGAGTACGACGCGTGTCCCCTCTCTCCCCGGCCCTCTTCCCGGCCCTGACCGAGGCCCAGGCGGACCCGGACGGCCCCGGCGCGCGTCGGCCCGCCCTGCGCTTCGGCGACCGCTCCCTGACCTACGGCGAACTCGCGGCCACCGCCTCCCCCCTCGCCGCCCGCGTCGCGGAGGCGGGCCGGATTGCCGTCTGGGCCACCCCCACCCTGGAGACCGCCGTCGCCGTGGTCGCCGCGCTGCTGGCCGGCGTCCCCGCCGTACCGCTCAATCCGAAGTCGGGCGAGAGCGAGCTGGGGCACATCGTGTCGGACAGCGCCCCGACGCTGGTGCTCGCGGCACCGGGCACCCAACTCCCGCCCGCACTCGACGCGTTGGAGCGCGTCGACATCACCGTGGCCGCAGACATCGACACGGACGCGGACATCGACGTACGCGGCACGGGGTCGGCGACTCCTGCCACCGGCACCCCCAGCACCGGCACCCCCGCCACCACCGAAACCCCCTGCCTCACCCCCGAAACCCCCGCCCTCATCGTCTACACCTCCGGCACCACCGGCCCCCCGAAGGGCGCCGTCATCCCCCGCCGGGCCATCGCCACCACCCTCGACGCCCTCGCGGACGCCTGGCAGTGGACCGGTGACGACGTCCTCGTGCACGGTCTCCCCCTCTTCCACGTGCACGGCCTGATCCTGGGCATCCTCGGCCCGCTGCGCCGCGGCGGATCCGTACGGCATCTGGGTCGCTTCGAAACGGCGGGCGTGACAAGGGAGTTGAGCGAGGGCGCCACCATGCTGTTCGGGGTGCCGACGATGTACCACCGGATCGCGGAGACCCTGCCCGACGACCCCGCGCTCGCGAAGGCCCTGGCCAGGGCACGGCTGCTCGTGTCGGGGTCGGCGGCCCTGCCCGTGCACGACCACGAGCGGATCGCGCAGGCGACCGGGCGCCGGGTCATCGAGCGGTACGGGATGACCGAGACCCTCATGAACACCAGCGTCCGCGCCGACGGCGAGCCGCGCGCGGGCACGGTCGGCGTCCCGCTGCCGGGCGTCGAACTGCGGCTGACGGAGGAGGACGGGACGACCGTCGTCGAGGCGTACGACGGGGAGACCGTCGGCGAGATCCAGGTCCGCGGGCCGAACCTCTTCACCGAGTACCTGAACCGGCCCGAGGCGACCGCGACGGCCTTCACCGAGGACGGCTGGTTCCGCACCGGTGACATGGCGGTGCGCGACCCCGACGGCTACGTGCGCATCGTCGGCCGGAAGGCCACCGACCTGATCAAGAGCGGCGGTTACAAGATCGGGGCGGGCGAGATCGAGAACGCGCTGCTGGAACACCCGGGCGTACGAGAGGCCGCGGTCACCGGTGAGCCGGACGCCGACCTGGGTGAGCGGATCGTGGCGTGGATCGTGCCCGCGGATCCCCAATCACCGCCCTCCGTCGACGAGTTGGCGGACCATGTGGCCCGCCGCCTCGCGCCCCACAAGCGGCCCCGCGTCGTCCACCACATCAACGCCCTGCCCCGCAACGACATGGGCAAGATCATGAAGCGTGCGCTGAGCCATGACTGAGGGCGTCCCGCGTTACACGGCCCGCGAAGCGATCGACCTGGTCACGTCCGGGTTCACCGAACTGACCGGCCTCGTAAGCCCCGTCCACGCATACCCCGCAGAGTCCGCAGACCTCGCAGCCCCCGCAAGGGAGTTCGGGCCGGACGGGCCCTTGTCCTGGCAGGGTTACGACGCCTCGCGCGCCCGCGCCGCCGCCCGCACGGGTGAGGAGGAGTCGGTCGTCTGCGGTACGGCGACCGTCGGCGGGACGGCGACCGTGCTGATCTCCTTCGAGTTCGGCTTCCTGGGCGGATCGCTGGGCGAGCGTACGGGTGACCGGCTGGAGGCGGCCCACGCGTACGCGCGCGAGCACCGGCTCCCGGTCGTCTCCCTCGTCGCCACGGGCGGCAGCCGCATGCAGGAGGGCATGCGCGCGCTGGTCCAACTCCAGCGCGTGGCAAGGCAGTCGACGCTCACCCGCGCGGCCGGGCTGCCGCAGATCGCGGTCCTGCGCGACCCCACGACCGGCGGCGGCTGGGCCACCCTGGGCGCGGGCGCCGATGTCGTCCTCGCACTCCCGGGCGCCCAGGTGGGCTTCGCGGGCTCACGCGTACGTCCGCCCGAGGCCGACCCGGCGGCCTACACGGCGGAGGCGCAGCTGGCGGCGGGAGCGGTCGACGCGGTGGTGCCACCGGCGGAGGTGCCCGGGCTGCTGGGGCTGTGGCTGCACCTGTTGAGCCACCCGTCGGCCGAGCCGGTCCCGCCCCCGCCCGCCCTGGCCGACACCGACCTGCCGACCACCGGCTGGGAGGCGGTGGACAACACCCGTTCCCCGCAACGCCCGCGTGCCACCGCCTACTTGGACGCCTGCCTCGCCCGCCGTGCGGCGATCAGCGGCGACCGCTGCGGCGGCACGGACGACGGGATGCTCTGCGGGTTCGGTGTACTGAAGGACGGGAAGGACGGCGGCCGTACCGTGGCCTACGCGGCCCAGACCGGCACCGCCACCCGTCCCGCCGGCTACCGCACCGCCGCCCGGCTGATCCGGCTCGCCGACCGACTCCGTATCCCCGTACTTACGTTGGTGGACACCCCGGGTGCCGCCAACGACGCCGAGGCGGAGCGGCAGGGCGCGGGCGCGGCGATCGCGGACGTGTTCGGAGCCGTGGCCGCCGCCCGAACACCCGTCACCACGCTGCTGATCGGTGAGGGCGGCTCGGGCGGCGCGCTGGCCCTCGCCGCACCGGACAACACCTGGGCCACGCCGGACAGTTACTTCTCCGTCATCGCCCCCGAGCTCGCGGCGGCCATCCTCAAGCGGCCACCGGAGGAGGTACGCGCCACGGCCGACCAACTCCGCATCCGACCGCAGGACTTGGTGGACCTCGGTGTCGTACGCGGCATCGTGGAACCAGTGAAGTCCCCGTCCTAGCAGGCCCGTTCCAAGGACGAAGGCGCCGCCTCCCGGGCCCAGGGGGAGGCGGCGACGCCCGGCGAGCCGATGGAGGAAGGGGCGCCGGTGTTGCCCGCGGCGACGACGAAGAGGGCGCCGGTCTCCTTCGAGAGGGGGTCTCGACGGTCTGCGCCATGGGGTCGGTGCCGTCGCTGGGCCCGGTCGACCCGAGGCTCATCGAGACGACCTCGGCGCCGACGTCCCGCGCGCCCCACTCCATGCCCGCGTCGAACAGCCGTTGGTCGACGGTGCCCGCCCGCAGATAGGGCAGCGACTCGTCCGGTACGACGGTGACGGCGCCGTTCGCCGTCTGCGTACGGACGGCTCCGGTGGCACCGGATTGGCGCCCGGGCGCTGCGACGAGTCTCGGGGGGGGGCCGGTGTTGCGGCGGTGCCGACCGGACTTGGCGGAAAGCTACCCTGGCGGTTTTCCGCCAGAGAGCCGGTGAACGACCTGTGGAAACCGCGACAGCGCCAAGCACCGTCCGTGACAATGGGTGGGTCAGCAGTCACGGACGACGGGGGTTCTGTCACAACATGGACGGTTTAGTGGAGTTCAAGACCGACGACGGTGCCGTGATCGTCGTCGAAGGGGTCGAGGACGAGTCCGGCTCCCGGCTGGTCGCGCGCGCGGACGGCACGGTCCAGGCCGCCCGTACGTTCGAGGGCTCACTCGAAGGGGTGAGAGCGGCCGCCGAGTCGGCACTTCGCGTCTTCCGGGACGGCTCGCTGAAGCCGGACACCGTGGAGATCGAGTTCGGGGTCAAACTGACCGCGGAGGCGGGAGCGTTGATCGCCAGGAGCGCGGTCGAGGGCCACCTCGTCGTCAAGCTCGCTTGGTCGCCCGACGGACCCGGTGGGTCCGGTGGGCCCGATGGTTCCGGTGGGTCCGGTGGGCCCGATGGTTCCGGTGGGTCCGGTGGGCCCGATGGTTCCGGTGGGTCCGGTGGGTCCGGTGGGCCCGATGGTTCCGGTGGGTCCGACGGTTCGTCCGAGCCCGCCCCGGGCTCCCCGGAGGCCACCCCGGTCTCATGAGCAGCGCTTCCTGGCACGCGAGAATCAGCTGCGGACGCGACACCGGTGCCGGCTTCCTCGTCACCGAGCGGCACGTGCTGACCTGCGCCCATGTCGTCGCGCACAGCGACAAGGACCCGGTCGCCGTGTCCTTCGCACACGGCGGCGAGGGAGAGGTGCCCGCCCGGGTGATCGCGCACGGCGGCTGGGACGGCCGTGACACCGACCCGGGCGACCTGGCCGTACTCGAACTGGACCGCCCGGTGTCGTTGAAGCCGGCGGAGTTCGCGACACCCTCCGACGCGTACGGGGATCCCCCGCGCAGGCTCCTCGCGTACGGCTTCCCGAAGCGGTACGACGAGGGCACGCTCGCCGAATACCGGGCCACCGCCGACCAGTTGATCGCCGGCGAGTGGGTCCAGCTGGAGGCGTGGGCCGCGCACGGCCAGCCGCTGGCCCCCGGCTTCAGCGGCGCCGCGGTGACCCTCGCGGACACCGGTCGCGTCGTGGGCATGGTCTCCGCCGCCGCCCGCAGCCCCGAGATCCGCAACGGCCGCATGCTCCCCGCCCAGATCATGGCCCGCTACTGGCCCCGCCTCGGCGACCTGATCCCCACACCCGAGTACGACCAGCCCCAGAAGGAACGGCTGCGCCGCCTGGTGGAGGCAGCGGAAAGGGGCGCCCCGTCAGGAGCCCCCTCAGGGGTGCGGGGAACCGCGCACCCAGCCCCACCCCACCCGCGACCGAGCCACAACAAGATCCCCCGCACTCCGGAGTGCAGCCCCGAACGGCTGTACCTGGACGCGGTGGGCCCACTCGGGCCCCCGCTCCCCCCGCACGGCTTCAACTCCCTCTGGTCCGCGGCCTGGTACCTCCTCTCAGAGGTCCCGGACCCCGCCGCCACCCCCCGCTTCGCAACCCGCCTCGCCGACTTCGTGGACGACACCCGACTCCGCGCCGCACTACGAAGCTGGCCGCACCCACAGGCCCACCGCACCCCGGCCCCCGCACACGCACCCACGACCCCCCGCCCGAGTTCCACGGCGCACACCTGGTCGCCGATCCTGGTGGAGATCGCCCCGAGCGGCTCCGGCAACCGGGACTTCCTCGTCGAGGTGTCCGCGTACAACGACCGGCACCGCCGAGTGGTCGGCTCCCGCCGCCTCCCGGTGGACCGCGTACGCCCGTACGCGCTGCAGCGCATCGACGAGGCGTTCCACGAACTGGAGCCAGGGGCACGGGAGTTGATCGCCTTCGTGCTGCCGCGCCGCTGGCTCAACGCGGACGTGGCGCGCTGGAAGCGCAGTGCCGACGACGACAGCCCGCTCGGCTCCTTCGCACCGCTCGTCGTGATGGACCTGGAGCGGCGGCGCAGCGGCGGCCTGCAGCACAAGCTGAGGCAGAAGTGGCGGTCCCTGGACGCACGGCCCACGGCCCGGCTGCACCGCATCGACTGCTGGGCCGTAGGCCAGGACCAGGTGAAACTGACCATCGACCTGCGCCGCGACGCCGACATGGTGGGCTTCGGAACGCCGCCCCGCGCCGACGGGGTCAGACGACTGTTCCAGGCGAGCCTGAACGCGGCCGTGCCGGTGATGCTGTGGCCACGCTCGGGATGCCGGGGCGAGCACCGGTGCGGGCGGCCCGCTGACTGCCCGGGCTCGGAGTTCCTGGACCGCCTCGCCGAACACCTCGCGGACCTGCCGCCTCATGAACTCCCGCAGTACGTCCATGAGTTGCGCGAGACGGCGTACGCGTCCGGCACCGCGGAACCGCACTGGGCACACGACCTGGCCCTGCTCTGGGAGGACCCCGAATGCCTCCCGGATCCCGTCGGCTACGCACACAACCCCGTTGGCTGAGAGGCCCGTTGAGAGATCCGTTGAGAGGCCCATTGAGGTGGCCGTCGAGGGGGCCGCTGAGGAGGCCGATGGAAATCGGTTGATAAACGGCGGCCCGAAGCCGTCGACTGAAGCACGGAACGCACAACGGAACACGGAACACGTTCGGAGAGACCATGTCCCTGTGGCCCGTCTACACGGGTACGAGCGAGCCTCACGACGGCATCGCCGAGCTGCCCGCGCCACCACCCTGGCGTGCCTTCGACGGCGGCCCGGAGCTGGAGACCCCCGCCGAGGGCGACGACACCTCGGCGACCTCGCCGGACCGTCGGCACCGCGCCCGTACCTATCGCGCCACGGACCGGGCGGTCCAACTCGTCAACGCTGCCCTGTACTTGCGCCGCCCGCTCCTCGTCACGGGCCCGCCGGGCAGCGGCAAGTCGAGCCTCACGTACGCGGTGGCAAGGGAGTTGCGGCTCGGCCCCGTCCTGCGCTGGAACATCACCAGCCGCGCCACGCTCCACGACGGCCTCTACCAGTACGATCCGCTCTCCCGCCTGTACGCGGCAGGACGCGCCGCCGCACGCGAGGTACCGAAGGACGACGAACTCCCTCCCGACGGCGGGCTCCAGGACCATCTGCGCCTCGGCCCGCTGGGCACGGCGCTCCTTCCGTACGGCCGGCCGCGTGCCCTGCTGATCGACGAGATCGACAAGTGCGACCTGGACCTGCCGAACGACCTCCTCAACATTCTGGAGGAGGGCCAGTACGAGATCCCGGAGCTGGTCCGCGCCGCCCGGCACACCCCCTCCGCCGAGGTCATGGTCGACGGCACGGACGAACGGGTCGAGGTCTCGCGCGGCCGTGTCCGCTGCCGTGCCTTCCCCTTCGTGGTCCTCACCAGCAACGGCGAACGCGAGTTCCCGCCCGCGTTCCTCCGCCGCTGTGTCCGCCTCGAACTCCACCAGCCCCGCGCCGCCCACCTGGAGAGCATCGTCCGCGCCCACCTCGGCGAACCCGACGCGCACGCACGGGATTTGATCGACCGCTTCCTGTCCCGGGGAACGGACGGCGAGCTGGCCACCGACCAACTCCTCAACGCCATCTACCTCACGGGCACGGCAGGCATCGACGCGTCGTCACGCGACGACCTGGCGGAGCAACTGATGCCGTACCTGAGCCGTACGGGGGACGACTCGGATGCCTTCTGAGGCCGACGCCGGTTCCGGCACCGGTTCCGGCACCGGTTCCGGCGCCCACACCGGCGCCGCCCGCCTGGCCGACGTCCTGGCGGAGGCTGGCGCCGGCCCGGCCCCGACCTCGGTAGAACTGGCTGAACTGCTGTGGCTGGCAGGGCACATGAGGACTCCCGAGGACCCCGCCTCGACCTCAAAGGACTCACCCACCCCGTCCCAGGGCTCCGCCGACTCGGACGCAGGTTCTGGCTCGGCACCCCCTGCTTTTAGGGGCGCGGGGAACCGCGCACCCAGCCCCCACCCACCCGCACCCAAAACACAACCGCAACCGCAACCCGACCACCCCGAAATCCCCGAGCCCCCCAACGGCAGGGTCCCGCTGCACCTGCCCGCCACGCCCACCCCCGCAGACGCGTCCCCGGCGGACAACCCGAACACCAACACCTCACACACCTCGCTCCTGGCCCCCGCGCCCCCAATGCTCCCCCACCCCCTCAAACTCCAACGCGCCCTCCGCCCGCTCAAGCGGCGCGTCCCCGCCCCGTTCGGACGGGTACTGGATGAGGCGGCCACCGCGCACCGGATCGCCCGGCTCGGAGCCGCCCCGCAGTGGTGGCTGCCGGTCCTGCGCCCCGCGACCGAGCGCTGGCTGACGCTCCACCTCGTGCACGACACCGGCCCGACGATGCCCATCTGGCGCCCGCTGGTGCGCGAACTGCACGCGGCCCTCGCCCAGTCGGGCATCTTCCGCACGGTGGAGCTGCACCGGCTGGAGACCGACGGCACGGTACGCCGTCCCGGCTCGCAGGAGGCGTACGCGGACGGGCGTACGGTCACTCTGCTGATCAGCGACTGCATGGGCCCGCAGTGGCGGGACGGCCCGGCGGGCAGCCGCTGGTACGCCACACTGCGCCGCTGGTCCGCCAGGATGCCGGTCGCCGTGGTCCAGCCGCTCCCGGAACGCCTGTGGCGCACCACCGCACTGCCCGCCACGACCGCCCGGATCGCCGCGCCTGGGCCCGCGGCGCCCAACTCCGCGTACGACGTGGACTCGTACGCCATGGAGGACCTCCCCCGGGACGTGCTGCCCCTCCCCGTCCTGGAGGCCTCGGCGTCCTGGCTGGCGAACTGGTCGGCGCTGGTGGCGGGCGGGGGCCGACTGCCGGGCGCGGTCGGCCTGTTGGGCGCCGCACCGCCTCCGGCGCCGGTCGACGAATGGGGCCGCGGCGACGTCGAGCAGCTCTCCCCGGAGGAGCTGTTGCTCCGCTTCCGATCTCTCGCCTCCCCCGAGGCGTTCCGGCTGGCCGGTCATCTCGCCGTCGGGCGCCCCGAGTTGCCCGTCATGCGCCTGGTCCACGCGGCGATCGAGCGGAACCCCCAGCCGCAGCACCTCGCCGAGGTGATCCTCAGCGGCGCCCTGATCGCGGTCCCGGGCACGGCCGGTTCGTACGCCTTCCGCCCCGGCGTAAGCGAACTGCTGCGGTGCACGCTCCCCCGCACGGCACTCGGGCGCACCTCCGAACTCGTCGCACGGGTGGGCGCGTTGATCGACGCGCGGGCGGGAGTGGCGGCCGGCGAGTTCCACGTCGCCGTGCCGGGCCCCGGAGACATCACGGCCGGCGGCGATCCGTTCGCGTCGGTACGGGAGGAGAGCGTACGGAGGCTGGGCGGGGGCCGTAGGGACGGAACGCGGCTGGTACTGGGGAGGTATCAGCTGCTACGGGAGGTGTCACAAGGCTCACAGGTGTGGCAGGCGGAGGACACACGGCTCAGCAGGACGGTGGCGGTCTACCGGTACGACATCGATCCGGAGCACCACGAGCGATTCCTGGAGACGGCAGGCGCGCTCACCCAGGTCGAGAACCCTCACGTCGTCGCCGTCCATGACTACGGCATCGACAACGGCGTCCCGTACCTGGTCACGGAGTTCGTGGACGGGGTCACCCTGACCGAGCTCATCGCCGAAGGGGGCTCGCAGCTGCCGTACTGGATGCTCGCCCAGCTGACGCACCAGGTCGCACAGGGCCTGGCCGCGCTGCATGCTCGCGACCTGGTGCACGGCCAACTCACAGCGAACGGCATTTTAGCGCGCCAGGACGGCTCCTTCGCGATCACCCGCTTCGCGCTGGGGGACATGCGGGAACGCACGGAGTCGAAGGATCTGGACGACTTCGGGCACGGGCTGACAGAGCTGGCCGGGGACAAGCCAAGCCGTCTTTTCCGGACGCGTTTCGCGAGATCTGTCACCGACCTCATCTCCTCGGACCTGGCCCGACAGCGCCATGGCAGAGACGCATTGCTGTCCCCGGTCCTCCTGGCGGACGCACGGCACGCCGCCGCGAGCGACCGGCACGTCTACCATCTCCTCGGTCCGGTCCTGGTGGCGCAGGAAAGCCGAACTCAGTTGCCCCTCATTTCCCCTCAGGAGCAGGCGCTCCTGTGCATGCTGCTCCTCAGGCACGGCCGATCAGTACCGTACGCCGAACTGGCCACAGGCCTGTGGGGGCAGCAGCTCCCCCAGCAGGCCACCCAGCTCCTGTCCCTGTACGCCGCCCGCCTGCGCGGCGTTCTGGGCAACGGAATCCTGGCGAGCACCCCCGGCGGCTACGCCGTGTACGCGCCGCCCGGCACGATCGACGTGCACCGCTTCGAGGAGTTCGCGGCCCGCGCGAGGTCCTGCCGGGACGAAGACGCCCCGGCGGAAGCCCGCCGCGCCGTCCGGCAGGCACTCGATCTCTGGCACGGCGACCCGCTCGAAGGCGTCCCCGGGCCCGCCGCCGAGTCGGCCCGCGTCCGCCTCAAGTCCCTGCACCAGAGCCTTCTGACGGACCTCGCCGAACTCGACCTGGAACTGGGCCACTTCGAGCGGAACGTGAGTGACTTCGGCGAGTACCCGCGGGTACGTGCCGAGCGGGAGGCCGTCCAGAGCCCGCGTACCTTGGTGCGGGAGGACCAGGACAGCGGTGGAGCCACCGTCCTCCTTGAGTTCGCTCCGTTCGCCGAACCCGGCGAGCACCGCCAGGCGCACAGCATCCTCGGCCGTGCCCTGACCTGGCTGCTCTCCCTGACGGACCTGGCGCCGAACCAGTACGAGGTGCTGGCCCGTGACAGCGGATACCTCGTGATCACCGAGCCCGAGGCGTCCGTACTGCCCCTACTCAGCGCAGTGCTGCACGAACTTCCGGGCGCGTTGACGGAGTTGGAGGACCCGCCCACGATCCGGGTGACGTTCTGGCACACCACCCGGTTCGCGCGTACCGATGTCGTCTCGGCGAACGACCTGCGGGCCTCGCTGGAGGATTCCGCCGCGGCCATCACGGTCGTCCTCTCCCCCGCCCTGCACCAGGAACTGACTGCCGACGGCCTGCCCGTCGACCCGGCGCCCTTCCAGCCCCTGTACCCGAAGTGGGCGGACGACGGGCCGCCCCTCGCTTGGTACTGCCTCCTGAACGTCCCCGAACGCGCGCCGGACCCCGCCCCTGAACAGCGCGACCTCGCCCGCGGCCCCTTCACCACCCACGACCTCCGGTCGATCCGCCTTCCCGAGCCCGGCCGCACGGCTGTCGTCATCCAGCCCGGCGACGACGACGCGCCAACGCTCCTCGACCCCGACCGGCTCGGCGACACACCGGCCTCGGAGAGCCTCATCACGTACTACGAGGTCGATCTGACCACTCACCAGGCCAGCCACGAGCTGTCGTTTCCCAGTTCCGGCGACGGAACCTTCGCGGCATCCGTCGAGCTGTCCTGGCACGTCGACGACCCGGTGTCCTTCGTACGCGGCGAAACCGTCAACGTGTCCGAACGCCTTCTCCACCACGTGATCAAAGAGACAGACCGCGTCACGCGTCGGCACCCGCTCCGTCGTGCGGGGGCGGCACAGCACGCTGCGCGCGGCGGGCTACGCGGCTGGCCGGTGCCGGGGCTGTCGGTGGCGTGTTCGATCACTCTGATGCCGGAGGGCGAGGCGCGGTCCGCACTCCGGGCGCCGAGGAAGCCGGTCGCGCCCCCGGACGCCGCCGCCCCCTTCCTGCTCGACACCCCCAACGTACTCGTCGGCTTCGACGGCCCCCTCGTGCGCCTCTACACCCGGGCCAAGGAGGAACAGGCCACCCAGGAACTCGCCGCGCTCTTCGCCGAACTGCGCCATCCCGACGCCGCGCTGAGCGGCGGGCCGCTGTCGCCGGGGGGCGTGCCCACGTCCCCCCTGGAGGGGCGTTCGAACCCGCTCGATCTGTTGCGGGCGTTCGCCGAGCACCCCCTGGGAGCCGATCTGCGCCGCCGGCTCAACCGCATCGAGGAGCGGGCGGTGCCGACCGCCACGGCGACCCCGTTCTCCGACTCGCTGATCACCACGCTCAACGCCCTCGGCCGGCGCGTCGCCGTCGTCGCCGACAACGCGCCGAGCGCCGTCTGGATGTATCTGCAGGCCCACGGTCGGCTGACCGGCCTGGTGGGCGGCGGAGTCCACGGCCGCGCGGAGGAGCTGACCCGGCTGATGCCGAACCCCGACTGCCTCCTGCGGGCCCTGGACCAGCTCGGCGCGACGCCGTCGGACGCCGTGCTGGTCGGCTCGTCGGTCGCCGAGCTGACCGCCGCGAACGCCATCGGCCTCCGCTTCCTCGGCTACACCCGCTCCGAGCCGCACAAGCAGCGGCTGCTCCGCGCGGGCTGCGAGCTGACCACGGCCTCGTGGGCACCCCTGATCCAGGCACTCCCCAACACCTGAGCCCCACCCCACAAGACCGCCCCACAAGACCGCCCCGGAAGACCGCCGCAGAAGACCACCCGTCCAGCGGCACCCCACCCGGCCCACCACAGAAGGCGACACCCCGTCAGGTCCCCCACGATGCGAAGGAGGACCGCCGCCCGGCCGAGTCCCACTGTCCGTGCTCTCGGGAGGACCCGCGATGACCGCCAGCCTGGAGCAGTTGCGCCGCTGCCATTTCGCCGTCGACATGGGGGCGGCGAGGACACGTGTCTTCGTGAAGGGCGCCGGGCTCGTCGTGGACCAGCCGAGCGTCGCCGCCGTGAACACGAAGACCGGCGCCCTGATCGCCGTCGGCGAGTTCGCGGAGAAGATGACGGGCCGTACGCCCGACTACATCCGCGTCGTGCGGCCCGTCTCCGGCGGCACGGTCGTCGACATCGAGATGGCCCAGCGCATGCTGCGCCAGCTCCTCGGCGACAAGGTCCGCCGCGCCCTGCGCCGCAAGCCCCGGCTGCGGGCCGCCATCTGCACCCCGCACGACGCCGACCCGCTCGCGGAGCGCGCCGCCGTCGAGACGCTCGTCGGACTCGGTGCGCGGCGCGTCGAGCTCGTCGACACGCTCATCGCCGCCGGCGTCGGCTGCGGGCTGCCCGTGGAACGGCCCGAGGCCACCATGATCATGGTGTGCGGGGCCGCCGCCACCCAGGTCGCGGTGCTGTCCCTCGGCTCGATCGTGACCGCCGCACGCATCCCCGTCGGCGGCGAGGCCATCGACCACGCCATCGTCCAACACCTGCGCCACCAGCACGAGTTGATGCTCCCGTCGCAGTCCGTGCGACCCCTGCAGCTCGCCCTCTCCGGGAACGGGCTCACCCCGCACGGCCCCGCCTCCACCGAGATCCACGGCCGGGACGTGGCCACCGGCCTCGCCCGTTCCGTACAGGTCGACACGGCCGCCGTGCGCGACGCGATCCAGACCCCGCTGACCGCCGTACTCGACGGCATCGGCAAGGTGCTCCGCGTCTGCCCGCCGGACCTGGTGGCCGACCTCGCCGACCGCGGGATCATGATGGTCGGCGGCAGCGCCCTGCTGCCGGGCCTCGACCAGATGCTGCGGCACGCGACGGGCATGCCGGTGCACATCGCCGAACGCCCCGACGTGTGCGCGGTCCTCGGCCTGGGCGCGATGCTGGAGGGCCGGATCGAGCCCCTGGCCCTCGACCCCCTGGCCACCTGAGCGCCCATACGTATGCACTCCGCACCCACCCTGTACGCGACCCGCACGCAACTCGTACGCATCGAGCCGGACCCTCCGCCGCCCGCATGAGCGAAGCCTCCGAACCCCCCGAGCCCGTCCAACCCACCGAGCCGTCCACTCCCCGTGGCCCGCTCCCCCGCCTGCTCGAAGCCGTCCTGGGCGTCGGCGTCGACCCGGAATTGCGCGCCGCACTCCAGCACATCGTGGACACCGCGGCCGAACTGACCGACGCCCGGCACGCGACGCTGGAGCCCACCGACCCCGGGCACGGCGGTGGCGATACCGTCGGCCCGGCAGAGTTCCACACGGCCGAACCACCGGCTGCCGGGCAGGACGCGTACAGCCGCCTCGACGTGCCGGTGCGCGTACGGGACGACGCGTACGGAAGCCTCCGCCTCACCGGGAAGCGTGACGGCGGCGACTTCACGGGCGAGGACGAGCAGCTGGCGCGGGTGCTGGCCACCCAGGCGGGCATCGCGATCGGCAACGCCCGCCTGTACGAGACGGCCCGTCAGCGGGAGCGCTGGATCGAGGGCGCGGCGGCCGTGACCACGGCGCTGCTCACCGGCGAGACGGCGGCCGACGCGCTGATGACGGTCGCCGAGCGGGCCCGGATGCTCGCCGACGCCTCGGCCGGGGTGATCCTCCAGCCCACCGACGAGGGCGGCATGGAGATCGTGACGGCGTCGACACTCGACGACCCGGGTGGTCTCGTCGGTACGACCATCGCGCCGGGCAGTGCCGTCCTCGACCAACTCCTCGGCGGGGAACCGGTGTTCGTCGACGACTCGGCGACCGACCCGCGTATGACGACGGAGGTGCGGCACCGGTTCGGGCCGAGCATGCTGCTGCCGCTCCAGGCCGGCGGCCGGCTCATCGGCACGCTCGCGCTCCCGCGTCGGCGCGGCGGCCGTCCGTACACGTCCGTGGAGCAGTTGCTGGCCACGCAGTTCGCCTCGCAGGCCGCGCTCGCGCTCGTCCTCGCGGACGCCCAGCAGCGCCGGGAGCGGCTCGCGGTCTTCGAGGACCGTGACCGGATCGCCCGTGACCTGCACGATCTGGTCGTACAGCGGCTCTTCGCGACCGGCATGATGCTGGAGTCCACCCAGCGCCGCACCGCCGACGAGGAGCGGGACACCGAGGTCCACGCGATGCTGGGCCGGGCAGTCGAGGAACTCCGGTCGACCGTCCAGGAGGTCCGTACGGCGATCTTCGCGCTGCAACAGCCGCCCGCCGACGCTCCGACCACGTTCCGGGGCAAGGTCCTCCGCGAGACGGCGGCCGTCGCGGCGGCCCTCGGCTTCCAGCCCTCCGTACAGTTCACGGGGCCCGTCGACGCCCGGCTCCCGGACCCGGTGGCCACCCGCCTCCTCACCGCCCTCCGCGGCGCCCTCACGGCCGCGTCCCACCGCACCGGCACCACTCGCGTCACCGTCTCGGTCGACGCGACGACGACCCTCCCGGACGGCCGCCCCGGCGTACGGCTGACGGTGTTCGACGACGGCGACGACGACGGGACCACGGGTGCCGACGGTGACTCCACCCCCGGAACAACGGTGACGTGGCAGTCCCCTCTGCGCACGCACCCGCACCCGTGAGCCGTGAGCCGTGAGCCCAACAGCCCAACAGCCCAACAGCTGTTACACGTGGGAAACCTTGACGATCGCTCCGCCGGGTGCCACGATTCCGGCGCCGTGATGTTTACGTAAACATCACCCCAAGTCGAGCCCCCGGCCGCGAGGCCGGGCTCAACGCCTCGTTCCGATGTTTACGTAAACACCAATCCGCGGCCGGTGGAGCGAGGAGGAGCGGAACGATGGTTTCAGCGCCACGGGCGAGGCCGCACGGCACCGACAAGTACCCGTGCCCATACGGCCGGAAGACCGACCACCGGAACTCCGACAACCGGAACGCCGACTCCCGGAATGCCAACCGGCCGCACCCCCGGCCGACGGGCGAGACCGCAGCCGACCGACCCCGCCTCCCCTCCCCATAACGCCACCACCCAACGCCACCACGTCTCCGAAGGCGACAACCCCTCCGCCACCACTCGGGCGACAGAGCCTCACCCACCACGGCCATCACCACCCACCACCGGGCCCCGACGGCGAGCCGACACCACCCGTCCTCCGGCCCGGCACACCTCCGACGGCCGCTCAGTCACGCGCAGGGCTCCGGCCATGCGCCGAGCCGCCATCTCCTGAAAGGGCAAGCTGATGCGCAGAACCCCCGCAGGCACCCGCTTCACCCCCCGGCTGCGGGCCGCCTTCGTGGCGCTCCTGATCGCCGGGACCAGCGGCACCACCATCGCGGCCAGCCCGGCCGGCGCCGCGCCGAGCGGGCCCAAGGGCGGCCACACGAGCGGGCTCGCCAAGGACACGACCCAGTTCAAGGGCGTGAACTGGGCCGACCCGCGCGACAACTTCGCCGACGACCCGGTCGTGCTGTCCGGCCTGTCGACCTCCGACACGTACGCCCAGACGTACACCAAGGCCAGCCGGGTGATCTCGGCCTTCCGCGCGAACCTCGGCGCCAACACGGTCCGGCTGCCGATCAACCCGTACACGGTCAACGGCCGTTACTGGAAGTCCTATCGCGGAGTCATCGACGCGGCCTCGGACAAGGGCTTCAAGGTGATCCTCTCCTACTGGGAGGGAACGGGCCCGCGCAAGGACGGCTTCATCGACGACACGGCCACCTACTGGCCCATGTGGAACACCGTGGTCAAGGCCTACAAGAGCGACAAGCGGGTCTACTTCGAGCCGATGAACGAGCCGCACGGCTACACCGACACGGAGTGGGCGGACATAGCCGCGAAGTGGCTGGACACGTACCGGCAGGTCCCCCGCAACCGGGTCTTCGTCAGTGGCGCCGGCTACAACGACCACGTCACGTCGGTCTGCGCCGACCCGCGTCTGAAGGGCACGTATCTGTCGCTCCACCACTACGGCTTCTGGAAGGACTACGCCACGTACGACCAGTGGGTGGCCGACCTCAAGGTCCGCATCGGTGACTGCGCGAACCGGACCGTCGCGGACGAGTTCGGCTCCCCGATGACCACCGGCTTCGACTACAACAAGCCGACCCCGGACAACAACTTCGTCAACTACCTTCAGGCCGTCACCGACACGTTCCGCGAGCTCAAGATGGGCTCCGTGTACTGGCCCGGTCTGCGTACGGACGACACCTACTCGCTGCAGACCCTGACCGGCAGCACGGCCCGCCCCTGGCTGGCCACCACCAACCAGTCCGGCGCCGACCGCCTCGCCTGGTCCTGGGGCCGCGGCAAGCCCGTAAAGCCCTAGCCAGAGTCCTCGGTCCGCATACAACTCAGGGGCTCCGCCACCCGGCACCGGGAGGCGGGGCCTCGTGGTCCGGTGCGGCGCCTCGGCCCCTTCAAGGGACCCGACCCTCCAGCGAAGTTGCTGGTCGGATCGATTCTTCACGCGTAGCGCCTGGTGGGGCGGGTGGGACTCGAACCCACGGCCGACGGATTATGAGTCCGCTGCTCTAACCGGCTGAGCTACCGCCCCATTACGGCGCGTCGCGCACATTTGTGCGCGCCGTCTGCCGCAGCATAGCCGCTCATACGATCTCCTGCTTCGGATGGTCGACTTCGCCTGCCCTGGAGGACCCCACCTGGGGCGGAGCGGTTCCCGAGGGCATGAAAAAGGACCCCAACGGGGTCCTCGTTCGCCTGCTCTCCCGACTGGACTCGAACCAGTAACCTGCCGGTTAACAGCCGGCTGCTCTGCCAATTGAGCTACGGAAGACCGAAGCTCCCCCGACTGGACTCGAACCAGTAACCTGCCGGTTAACAGCCGGCTGCTCTGCCAATTGAGCTACAGGGGATTGCCTCGTTGCATCGAACGTACCTCCCTGGGTATTCGCCAGGGGGCGTGCGCTCGCTGCGACACATACATTAGCGCAAGCAGGGGGGTGCTCCGCCAATCGGTAATCCCCGCCTGCGACCGACGCCGCCGCAAGGGACCGACTCACAAGAGAAGGGTGGCCGCCATGCGCTACCGGCTCACGTTCGTCGCCGGACTGGCCCTGGGATACGTGCTGGGCACGCGTGCCGGGCGCGAGCGCTACGAGCAGCTGAGGAAGACCGCCCAGCAGGTCGCGCAGAACCCGGCGGTGCGCAACACCGCCGAGTCCGCGGCCCAGCAGGGGCGCGAGTTCGCCGGGAAGGCGTACCACGTGGTGAGCGAGAAGGTCGGTGACCGGGTCCCCGACTCGGTGGCCGACAGGGTCCGCCACCTGCGAGAGCGCAACACGAACGGAACGCGTACCGATGACGACTGGGGCACCAGCAACACGTAACCGGTACGGCCGCCTCCGCCGGACCGGTACGGCCAGCGCCGGTCGTACGGCAGAATTTCCGCCATGGGGATAGTCGCCGGGCTGGACAGTTCGCCCGATTTCACTCGCATCGTCGTCTGCGACGCGGACAGCGGAGCCGTGCTCAGGCAGGGGTATGCCCCGCATCCGATCGACGGCATGTCCGAGGGCGGCCGGCCGTCGGACGTCGACCCGCAGGCCTGGCTGCTGTCCCTGGGCGAGGCCGCAGGCGGTGGGCTCCTCGAAGGCGTTCAGGCCATCGGAGTGTCCGCCCAGCAGAACGGGCTCGTGCCGGTGGACACCCAGGGCAACACGGTGCGTCCGGCGATGGTCGGCGGTGACAAGCGGGCGCAGGTCGCGGCCGCCGACCTGGTCGACGCCCTCGGCGGACGCGAGGCCTGGGCACAGGCCGTGGGCTGCGTGCCGCAGGCCGCTCAGCCGGTGACGAAGCTGCGCTGGCTCGCGAAGAACGAACCCGAGGCCGCGCTGCGCACCAGCGTGCTGCTCCAGGCGCACGACTGGCTGGTGTGGCAGCTGCTCGGCCGCCCGGCCCGCCGGACCACCGACCGGGGCGGGGCCTCCGGGACCGGGTACTGGTCGGCGGCGACCGGTGCGTACCGTCCCGATCTCGTGGAGCTGGCGCTCGGGCACCAGGCGCTGCTGCCCGATGTGCTCGGGCCCTGGGAGGCCGCTGGGACGACGCCCGAGGGGCTGCTGATCTCGGCGGGGACGGGCGAGACGATGGCCGCGGCGTTCGGTCTGGGCATCGGGCTCGGGGACGCGGTGGTGTCGCTCGGCGCCTCCGGTTCCGTGATGGCCGTGCACCACGAGGCGCTCGTCGACTCCTCCGGAATGATCACCTCCCTCGCGGACGCGACCGGGCTGCACCTGCCGGTCGTCACGACGCTCAATGCCGTACGGGCCCTGCGCGGGGCCGCCGAACTGCTCGGCGTGCCGGACCTGGAGGCCCTGTCGGACCTGGCGATGAAGTCCACCCCGGGCTCCCACGGGCTCGTGATGCTGCCCTATCTGGAGGGCGAGCGGACGCCCAACCTGCCGCACACGGCGGGGACGCTGGCCGGGCTGCGGCGGGAGTCGATGAAGCCCGAGCACCTGGCGCGGGCCGCCTTCGAGGGCATGCTGTGCGGGCTCGCGGACGCGCTGGACGTGCTGCGCAAGCGGGGCGTGGAGGTGCGGCGGATCTTCCTGCTGGGCCAGGCCGCCGAGCTGAGCGCGGTGCAGGCCTGCGCTCCCGCGCTGCTCGGTACGCAGATCGTGGTGCCGCAGCCCGCGGACTACGGGGCGATCGGCGCGGCCCGGCAGGCGGCCTGGGCGCTCGGTACCTCGCAGGGCACGATCCAGCCGGGGCTGCCGCCCGTCTGGCAGGGCGCGGCCGCGCAGATCCTGGAGCCGGGCGAGGAGCTGGCGGTGGGCCAGGCCGTGCGGCAGCAGTACGTGTCGGTACGGGACCAGACCCACCCGGGCGCCTTCCGGCCCTGAAGCTCCTGAGGCACTCCTGGGGCACTCCTGGGGCACTCCTGGGGCACTCCTGAGCTCCTGATGAACTCCCGAGGCATCTCCAAGGCACTCCTGAAGCGCCCTTGAGGCGCTTCGCCCGCACGGCGAGGCGCTTCGAGGCGCTCGCGCGGCGCTTCAAAGGCACGTCAAAAGCACTTCAAGAGCACTCCGAGAGCGCTTCGGGAGCACTTCGGGGGGCACTTCAGGAGCCCGGGTGGCTCGAACGGCCTACGGCTTCGGGCCGAGGTCCGGTCGGCTCTTGGACCTCTCTTGGCTTAATCAGTTGAGGTAACACGGGTGGAGTGTTCGACGATAGGGGCCAGGGGCAACCAACCGCCCCGCCGCCGACTCCGAGAGACCCAGCGTGCTCATAAGACTCCTTCGTACCTATCTCACGCCCTACAAGAAACCCATCGCCCTGCTCGTGCTGCTGCAGTTCCTGCAGACCTGCGCGACGCTCTACCTGCCCACGCTGAACGCCGACATCATCGACAAGGGTGTCGTGCAGGGCGACACGGGCTACATCCTGTCCTTCGGGGCCCTGATGATCGGCATGTCGCTGGCGCAGGTCGTCTGCAACATCGGGGCCGTCTACTACGGCGCCCGTACGGCCTCCGCGGTCGGCCGGGACATCCGGGCCGCCGTCTTCGACCGGGTGCAGTCGTTCTCCGCGCGTGAGGTCGGTCACTTCGGGGCGCCGTCGCTGATCACCCGCACGACGAACGACGTGCAGCAGGTGCAGATGCTCGCCCTGATGACGTTCACCCTGCTGGTGTCGGCGCCGATCATGTGCGTGGGCGGCATCGTCCTCGCGCTCGGTCTCGACGTACCGCTGTCCGGGGTGCTGCTGGCCGTCGTGCCGGTGCTCGGGATCTCGGTGAGCCTCATCGTGCGCCGGCTGCGGCCGCTGTTCCGCACGATGCAGGTGCGGCTCGACACGGTGAACCGGGTGCTGCGCGAGCAGATCACCGGCAACCGCGTCATCCGGGCCTTCGTGCGCGACTCGTACGAGGAGGAGCGTTTCCGCAAGGCGAACGCCGACCTCACCGAGGTGTCGCTGGGCACCGGGCGGATACTGGCGCTGATGTTCCCCATCGTCATGACGGTGGTGAACGTGTCGTCGATCGCGGTGGTGTGGTTCGGCGCCCACCGGATCGACAGCGGCGGGATGCAGATCGGCGCGCTGACCGCGTTCCTCGCCTACCTGATGCAGATCGTCATGTCCGTGATGATGGCCACCTTCATGTTCATGATGGTGCCGCGCGCGGAGGTGTGCGCCGAGCGCATCCAGGAGGTCATGGACACCTCCAGCAGTGTGGTCCCGCCGAAGGCGCCGGTCCTGGAGCTGCGGCGGCACGGCCATCTGGAGATCCGGGGCGCCGGGTTCCGCTACCCGGGTGCCGAGGAGCCGGTGCTCAGGACCATCGACCTGGTGGCCCTGCCGGGTCGGACCACCGCCGTGATCGGCTCGACCGGCAGCGGCAAGTCCACACTCCTGGGCCTGGTCCCCCGGCTGTTCGACGTCACCGACGGCCAGGTGCTGGTGGACGGCGTCGACGTACGCACGGTCGAGCCGCGGCTGCTCGCGCGCACCGTGGGCCTCGTACCGCAGAAGCCGTACCTCTTCGCGGGCACGGTGGCGACCAATCTGCGGTACGGGAATCCGGACGCGACCGACGAGGAGCTGTGGCACGCGCTGGAGGTGGCGCAGGCCAAGGGCTTCGTGGAGGAGCTCGAGAGCGGTCTCGACTCGCCGATCGCGCAGGGCGGGACGAACGTGTCGGGCGGTCAGCGGCAGCGGCTCGCCATCGCCAGGACCCTTGTGCAGCGCCCCGAGATCTACCTCTTCGACGACTCCTTCTCGGCGCTCGACTACGCGACGGACGCGGCGCTGCGCAGGGCGCTCGCGCAGGAGACGGCCGAGGCGACCGTCGTGATCGTCGCCCAGCGGGTGTCGACCATTCGGGACGCCGACCGGATCGTGGTCCTCGACGAGGGCCGGGTCGTCGGCGCGGGCGGCCATCACGAGCTGATGGCGGAGAACGAGACATACCGGGAGATCGTGCTCTCCCAGCTGACGGAAGCGGAGGCAGCCTGATGGCCGGGCCCATGGGGCGGATGATGGCCGGGGGCGGTCCCGACCAGCACTCGATGGACTTCAAGGGGTCCGGGAAGCGGCTGCTTTCCCACTTCAAGCCGGAACGCGCCACCCTGTACGTGATGCTCGTCGCCGTCGTGTTCAGCGTCGGCCTCTCGGTCCTCGGGCCGAAGATCCTGGGCCGGGCCACCGACCTCGTCTTCGCCGGGGTCGTCGGGCGGGAGATGCCCGCGGGGCAGACCAAGGCCGAGGCCCTCGCGGCGATGCGGGAGCGCGGCGACGGCGGCATGGCCGACATGCTCTCCGGGACGGACTTCACCCCGGGCAAGGGCATCGACTTCGACGCGGTCGGCGAGGTGCTGCTGCTCGCGCTCGTGGCGTTCCTGGTGGCCGGTCTGCTGATGACCGTGGCGACGCGGCTGGTCAACCGGGCCGTCAACAGGACGATGTACAACATGCGCGAGGACGTGCAGACGAAGCTGTCGCGGCTGCCGCTGTCGTACTTCGACAAGCGGCAGCGCGGTGAGGTGCTCAGCCGCGCCACGAACGACATCGACAACATCGGGCAGACGCTTCAGCAGTCGATGGGCCAGCTGGTCAACTCGCTGCTGACGATCGTCGGCGTGCTGGCGATGATGTTCTGGGTGTCGTGGCTGCTCGCGCTCGTCGCGCTGGTCACCGTGCCGTTGTCGTTCGTCGTCGCCACCCGGGTGGGCAAGCGGTCGCAGCCGCACTTCGTGCAGCAGTGGCGGACCACCGGCAAGCTCAACGCGCACATCGAGGAGATGTACACCGGCCACAACCTCGTCAAGGTCTTCGGGCGGCAGGACGAGTCGGCGGCGCAGTTCGCCGAGGAGAACGAGAAGCTGTACGAGGCCGGGTTCCGGGCGCAGTTCAACAGCGGGGTCATGCAGCCGCTGATGATGTTCGTGTCGAACCTGAACTATGTGCTGGTGGCCGTGGTCGGCGGTCTGCGGGTCGCGTCGGGCTCCCTGTCGATCGGTGACGTGCAGGCCTTCATCCAGTACTCCCGGCAGTTCTCCATGCCGCTCACCCAGGTCGCCTCGATGGCGAACCTCGTGCAGTCCGGGGTCGCTTCGGCGGAACGGATCTTCGAACTGCTGGACGCGGAGGAGCAGGAGGCGGACCCGGTGACGGGGGCGCGTCCCGAGGAGCTGCTGGGGCGGGTGGCGCTGGAGGGAGTCTCCTTCCGGTACGACCCGGAGAAGCCGCTCATCGAGGATCTGTCGCTGAAGGTGGAGCCGGGGCACACGGTCGCGATCGTCGGGCCCACGGGCGCCGGCAAGACCACGCTCGTGAACCTGCTGATGCGGTTCTACGAGGTCACGGGCGGGCGCATCACCCTCGACGGGGTCGACGTCGCCACGATGTCCCGGGACGAACTGCGGGCCGGGATCGGCATGGTGCTGCAGGACACCTGGCTGTTCGGCGGGACGATCGCGGAGAACATCGCGTACGGGGCTTCGCGTGAGGTCACGCGTGGGGAGATCGAGGAGGCCGCCCGGGCCGCCCATGCCGACCGGTTCGTCCGTACGTTGCCCGACGGGTACGACACCGTCATCGACGACGAGGGGTCCGGGGTGAGCGCGGGTGAGAAGCAGCTCATCACGATCGCTCGGGCGTTCCTGTCCGATCCGGTGATCCTCGTGCTGGACGAGGCGACCAGTTCGGTGGACACGCGTACCGAGGTGCTCATCCAGAAGGCGATGGCGAAGCTCGCGCACGGGCGGACGTCGTTCGTCATCGCGCATCGTCTGTCGACGATCCGCGATGCCGACACCATCCTCGTGATGGAGAACGGGTCGATCGTGGAGCAGGGCGCGCATGCGGACCTGCTGGCGGCGGACGGCGCGTACGCGCGCCTGTACAAGGCCCAGTTCGCGGAGGCCGTGGTGGAGGTGGACTGAGCCACTCGGGGGTCGGCGGATTCATTTCGCCCCCGCCGCCCCTACCTGTCCCGTCTCGGGGGCCAGCCCCCGAACCCCCGCTCCTCAAACGCCGGAGGGGCTGAAGACTTCGCAGCCCGGGCCGACACCTTCAGCCCGTCCGGCGTTTGAGGACGAGCGCGCCAGCGCGATACGGGGGTCTGGGGGCAGAGCCCCCAGGGACGGGACGGGTAGGGGCGGCGGGGGCGAGAAAAACCCCCGGTCAGTCCAAGTAGCCCCGCAATTGGTCTGCGAAGGCGTGGTCGCGGAGTTTGTTCAGGGTCTTGGACTCGATCTGGCGGATGCGTTCGCGGGTGACGCCGAAGATGCGGCCTATCTCCTCCAGCGTGCGGGGGCGGCCGTCGGCCAGCCCGTACCGGAGTTGGACGACCTTGCGCTCGCGCTCGCCGAGGGTCGAGAGGACCGCCTCCAGGTGCTCACGGAGGAGCAGGAAGGCCGCCGACTCCACAGGACTCGTCGCGTCCCCGTCCTCGATCAGGTCCCCGAGGGCGACGTCGTCCTCCTCGCCCACGGGAGCGTGGAGGGACACCGGCTCCTGGGCCAGCCGCAGGACTTCACTCACCCGCTCGCTGGGCAGGTCGAGGTGCGCCGCGACCTCCTCGGGCGTCGGCTCGTAACCCCGTTCCTGCAGCATCCGCCGCTGCACCCGCACCACCCGGTTGATCAACTCGACCACGTGGACGGGCACTCGGATGGTCCGGGCCTGGTCGGCGAGGGCCCGCGACATGGCCTGGCGGATCCACCAGGTCGCGTACGTCGAGAACTTGTACCCACGGGCGTAGTCGAACTTCTCAACGGCCCTGATCAGCCCCAGGTTTCCCTCCTGGACCAGATCGAGCATGGTCAGCCCGCGCCCCACGTACCGCTTGGCGACGGAGACGACCAGCCGGAGGTTCGCCTCGATGAGCCGGCGTTTGGCCATCCGGCCCATGACCACCAACTTGTCGAGGTCCAGGGCGAGTTGGCTGTCCAGGTCGGGAGCCACCCGCAGCCTCTCCTCCGCGAAGAGGCCTGCCTCGACCCGGCGTGCCAATTCCACCTCCTCCGCCGCGGTGAGCAGCGGGATCCTGCCGATCTCCCGCAGGTACTGGCGGAACAGGTCGGACGAGGGCCCACCGGTGTCCGTACGCCCGCGGGGCACTTCGACCGGCTCCGGCGCCTCGGTCTCCACGAGGGTGGCGGGCGGCTCGTCGGGCGCGGCCGGTGAACTCTCCGGCTCCGCCGCCGTCTCGGGGTGGTGCGCGGCACGGCTCTGCGGCGGTACGGCCGCGATGACGTCGGAATCCGCGTCCGTGTCGCTGGTGTTGTCGGTCTGGGTGAGGGTCTGGGTCTGCACGGGGGCGACCTCCAGGAATGTCGCTGCTGGGGCGTGCGGCAGCGGTACGTCAGGGATGGGGCCGACGGCCTTGCCGCTGTCCCTCCCGAAGTCATTGAGCGGAACCGCGGGGACAATGGACCCGTCGCGTTCGGGTCGGCCGCGCTCCGAGGACTCAGGCACCGGAACCCAGTGTGGAGTACGACACATCGTCGCCACGAGGGGCGTGCGGTGACTTTTTGAGTCCGGTCCGTGACCGCGTGGTTACCCTCGCGGAAAGCTCGTGTGCCCGTGCGTGCCCTGATCTGGCACGATCCCCGAGTCTCCGGTTCCGATTGCGGGTCACACGTGACGGTCCACCGTGACAGTGCTGCCGGGAATGAACGGCTGCGCCACGGGGTGGCCGGCGCCGGTCCCGGGCCGACGCGCGTCGCGCCCGCCCACGGCCGGCTGCCTTCGCAGCCGGCGGCCACAGCGACGGGTGCCCCGCCGTACGCCGCCGAACCGGCCCGCGCACGCCTGTCTCAGAGCGCGCTCGCGCCCTTCTCGCGCAGGGCCTGGTCGTACTGCTGGAGCACCCACAACTCGTTCTGTACGGCAGCCAGCTGGGCCGGGTCGCCCTGGGCGCTGGCGCGGGCGAGGGTGCCCTGGACGTCCCGGACGCGGCGCTCGACGGCTCGACGGCGGACGGCGACCAGCTGATCGCCCGCGTAGTGCTCGTCGACGGTCTTGCGCATGATGGCCTCGACGGCCAGCTCGGTGACCATGGCGCGGACGGCGTCGTCGGAAGCCGCCTCGCGGACGCGGACCAGGTACTCCTGCGGGTCCTGGACGCCGTACTCCGCGCCGCCCGCCTCGATGATCGTCTCGCGGACGGCCGCGTACGGCGGGGCGGTGAACTCGTCCACGCCGTACGCGTCGAAGGCCGGGGAGACCAGTTCGGGGCGCTGGAGGGCGAGCTTGAGGAGCTCGCGCTCGGTGGCGAACACGGGGTTGCGGAGGGTCAGGGCGGGGCCGGAGGACGGCCTGGGTCCGCTGTTCTCGTAACTCTGCGGGGGGCGGCCGGTGCTCGTGGGCGCGGGGCCCTTGCCGCCGCGGTCGCGGGCCCAGCGGGCCAGCTGGGAGACGCGCTTGACGACGAACTGTGTGTCGAGGATGCCGAGCATGCCCGCGAGCTGGACGGCGACCTCGTGCTGGGCGCCGGTGTTCTTGATGCGGGCGACGATCGGGGCCGCCTCGTCGAGCGCGGCGGCGCGGCCCGCGGGGGTCTCCAGGTCGTAGCGCAGGATGATCTGGCGCAGGGCGAACTCGAAGAGCGGGGTGCGCGGTTCGACCAGGTCGGCGACCGCCGCGTCGCCCTTCGCGAGGCGCAGCTCGCAGGGGTCCATGCCGTCCGGGGCGATGGCGATGTACGTCTCGGCGGCGAACTTCTGGTCGTCCTCGAAGGCGCGCAGGGCGGCCTTCTGGCCGGCCGAGTCGCCGTCGAAGGTGAAGATCACGCGCGCCGAGCCGTTGTCCATCAGGAGCCGTCGGAGGATCTTGATGTGGTCGCCGCCGAAGGCCGTGCCGCAGGTCGCGATGGCGGTGGTGATGCCGGCGAGGTGGCAGGCCATCACGTCCGTGTAGCCCTCGACCACGACGGCCCGGCTGCTCTTGGCGATGTCCTTCTTGGCGAGGTCGATGCCGTAGAGGACCTGGGACTTGCGGTAGATCGGCGTGTCGGGTGTGTTCAGGTACTTCGGGCCGTTGTCCGACTCGTACAGCTTTCGGGCGCCGAAGCCGACGACCTCGCCGCCGATGTCGCGGATCGGCCACATGAGGCGGCCGCGGAAGCGGTCGATGGGACCGCGGCGGCCCTCCTGGGAGAGGCCGGAGAGGAGGATCTCCTTGTCGGAGAAACCCTTGCCGCGGAGGTGGCGCGTGAGGTGGTCCCAGCCCTGGGGGCTGTAGCCGACGCCGAAGTGGGTGGCCGCGGCCTGGTCGAAACCGCGCTCGGCGAGGAACTTGCGGCCGGTGTCGGCCTCGGAGCTGGTGTCGAGCTGCTCGATGTAGAACTGGGCGGCGACCTTGTGGGCCTCGACCAGGCGGATGCGCTCGCCGCGCTGGTGGGAGGGGTTGTAGCCGCCCTCCTCGTAGCGCAGCGTGATGCCTGCCTGGGCGGCGAGGCGCTCGACCGACTCCGAGAAGGTGAGGTGGTCGACCTTCATCACGAACGTGATGGTGTCGCCGCCCTCCTGGCAGCCGAAGCAGTGGAAGAGCCCCTTGCTCGGGCTGACCTGGAAGGAGGGCGACTTCTCGTCGTGGAAGGGGCAGAGACCCTTGAGGTTTCCGCCGCCCGCGTTGCGCAGCTGGAGGTACTCCGAGACCACGGCGTCGATCGGGACCGCGTCCCGAACAGCCTTCACGTCCTCGTCGTTGATCCTTCCAGCCACGCATGGATTCTACGGGGACGGTGTGACAGTCGAGCGCCGCCGTCGGTCATGGGACCAGACTGTCCAGCGGAACGTGCGGGTCCGCGAGTGCCTCGGAGTCCACCTGGGTCCGGGTCCGGATCAGCTGCTGGATCGGGTCCGTGACGTCCCACACATTCACGTTCATCCCGGCCAGCACCCGTCCTTCCTTCACCCAGAAGGCGATGAACTCGCGCTTGGCCGCGTCTCCCCGGATCACCACTTGGTCGTACGTGCCCGGGGGCGCCCAGCCCGAGTACTCAAGCCCTACGTCGTACTGGTCGGAGAAGAAATAGGGCACCCTGTCGTACGTCAGTTCGCGGCCCAGCATCGCGCGGGCCGCCGCCGGGCCGCCGTTCAGGGCGTTCGCCCAGTGCTCGACGCGCAGGCGGGTGTCGAACAGCGCGTGGTGGAAGGCGGCCACGTCACCGGCCGCGTAGATGTCGGGGTCCGAGGTGCGCAGCCGCTCGTCGACCGCGATGCCGCCGCCCTGCGCGCGGTCGACCATCGTGAGGCCCGCGGCCTCGGCGAGGCCGGTGCGCGGGGCGGCGCCGATGGCGGCCAGGACGTCGTGCGCGGGGTGCTCCTCGCCGTCGTCCGTGCGGGCCGCCAGGACCATGCCGTCCTGGCCGATGATCTCGGTGAGCCGGGCGCCGAAGTGGAAGCGGACGCCGTGCTCGCGGTGCAGCTCGGCGAAGAGCTGGCCGAGCTCGGGGCCGAGGACCGAGTGCAGCGGGGTCGGCCCGTGCTCGACGACGGTGACCTCGGCCCCGTACTCACGGGCTGCCGCGGCGATTTCCAGGCCGATCCAGCCGGCGCCCGCGATGACGAGGTGGCCGTTGTCCCGGCCGAGGGCGGTCAGTACGTGCTTGAGGCGCTCCGCGTGGGCCAGGCGCCGCAGGTGGTGGACGCCCGCGAGGTCCGTGCCCGGGATGTCGAGGCGGCGCGGTTCGGAGCCGGTCACCAGCAGCAGCTTGTCGTAGTGGACGAGCGTGCCGTCGTCGCCGAAGCGGACGGTTTTCGCGGTCCGGTCGATGGCGTCGACGGTCTGGCCGAGGTGCAGCTCGACGTCGTTGCGCGCGTACCAGGCGGGCTCGTGGACGAAGACGCTGTCGCGCTCCTCCTTGCCGAGCAGATAGCCCTTGGACAGCGGCGGGCGTTCGTACGGGTGGTCGCGCTCGTCGCAGATCAGTATCACGCGGCCCGTGAAGCCCTCCGCCCGGAGCGTCTCGGCCGCCTTCGCGCCGGCCAGCCCGCCTCCGACGATGACGAATGTCTGATCTGCGTCGACCACTTGATGCCTCCTCGTAAGGATGTCGCCACATGCGAGCGTCCCGCACGGAGCGTGATGGGGGAAGAGGGAGTGGCCCGATCAGGCCACGCAGGGTCACACCCTCCTCGTCCGGACGCCACAGCTACCCCGTGAGCCTCGCATGCAGTGATCGCGCGGAGGCGTCCGTCAGGGACGCGATCTGGTCGACGATCACCCGCTTGCGGGCACGGTCGTCCGGCGCCTGGTCGAACAGGGCTCGAAACTGCGGGTCCAGGCCGTCCGGCGCACGGGCGGTGAGCGCCTGCGCCAGCTCGGCGACCACGATCCGCTGGTCGGCGCGGAGCCGCTCCTGCTCGGCGCGCTGCATGACGTACCGGTCGGCGACGGCCTTGAGGACCGCGCACTCCAGGCGGGCCGCGTGCGGAACGACCAGCTCGGCCGCGTACCGGGTGAGCCGGCCCGTCCCGTACGCCGCGCGCGTGGCGCCCTCCGCGGCGAGGCAGAACCGGCCGATGAGCTGGCTGGTGGCGTCCTTCAGCCGGGCCTGCGCGACCGCCGAGCCGTCGTAGCCGTGCGGCCACCACTCCTGGTCCAGGAGGCGGTCGAGGGCTTCGGCGAGCTCGGCGGGGTCGGTGTCCACCGGGACGTACCGCCCGACGGCTACCGCGAAGATCTCCTGCCGCTCGGGCTCCGCGTGCAGGCAGTTGGGGTCGATGTGGCCCGCGTGGAGGCCGTCCTCCACGTCGTGCACGGAGTACGCCACGTCGTCGGCCCAGTCCATGACCTGGGCCTCGAAGGTGGTGCGGGTGCCGGGGGCGCCCTCGCGGACCCAGTCGAAGACGGGGCGGTCGTCGTCGTAGACCCCGAACTTCGGGGACTTCGGGTCGGTCGGGTGGGCGCCGCGCGGCCAGGGGTACTTGGTGGCGGCGTCCAGGGCGGCGCGGGTGAGGTTGAGGCCGACGCTGACGAGGTCGCCGCTCGATTCGCTTCTCACGAAGCGCTTGGGCTCGATGCGGGTGAGCAGTCTGAGCGACTGTGCGTTGCCCTCGAAGCCGCCGCAGTCCTCCGCGAACTCGTTCAGTGCCTGCTCTCCGTTGTGCCCGAAGGGCGGGTGGCCCAGGTCGTGGGAGAGACAGGCCGCCTCGACGAGGTCGGGGTCGCAGCCTAGGGCGGCGCCCAGCTCGCGGCCGACCTGGGCGCACTCCAGGGAGTGGGTCAGGCGGGTGCGGGGGCTCGCGTCCCAGACCTGGCTCCGGGTGCCGGGCGTGACGACCTGCGTCTTGCCGGCGAGGCGGCGCAGGGCCGAGGAGTGCAGTACGCGGGCGCGGTCGCGCTGGAAGGCGGTGCGACCGGGGCGTTTGTCCGGCTCTGTTGCCCAGCGGGCCACCGACGTGGGGTCGTAACCGGGGGGTGCGATATGGGGCTCGTACGGGGGTTGGGCGGTGTCGGTGCTGGTGCCTTCCATGTCCTGAACAGTAAGCGGAGCCGCCGACAATCGGGGCGCGGGCGTTGTGCGCCTGCGCGTCCGCCGGGGGCTGAGCGGCTACGCCGAGGCCAGTGCCCGTTCCGGTGTCGCCGGGGTCGCCAGGGTCTGGTCGTAGCGGTGCAGGACCAGGCGGGCCATTGACGGGTGGGCGCCCAGGGGAGCCGAGGCGATCCAGGGGGCCGCCGCCGCGCACTCGGTGGAGAAGCGGCCGGGGGCCGTGAAGTAGGAGGCGACCGCGACGCGGTGGCGACCCCGGGCCGAGAGGGCCCGTACGGCTTCGGGGACGGTGGGGGACGCGGCGGAGGCGTACGCCGGGACGACGGGGACGCCGAGTCGCTCGGCCAGGAGGCCCGCGGTGCGGCGGGTGTCGACGGCCGCGTCGGGGTCGCGGGATCCGGCGGCGGCGAGCACGACCCCGCTGGACCGGCGCTCCGCGTCGTCCCGGGGCGCCCGCCAGCCGGCCTCCGTCAGGCGCTCGTACAGCGTCTCCACGAGCAGCGGGTGCGGGCCGAGCGGCCCGGCGACGCGGGTGTTCGCCCGTGCGGCGGCCGCGGCCTCGGGGATGTCCTGCTTGACGTGGTAGCCGCGGCTGAGCAGCAGCGGTACGAGGACGGCGTCGCCGGTGCCGAGGCCCGCGAGCGTGTCGGGCAGCAGGGGCTCGTTCAGCTCGATGTGCCCCAGGTGCACGGGCAGGCCGGGGCGCAGGTCGCGGATCCGGTCCAGGAGGGTCCGGACGGTGCTCAGGGCGCGCGGGTCGCGGCTGCCGTGGCCCACGAGGACGAGCGCGGGCGGGGCGGGGCGCCGGGTGCCGTCGAGGGACACGAGGCTGAGCTGGCTGCCGAGCTGGCTGGTGATCCGGTTCATGAGTTGCGCCGTACTGTCGAGGTGGGCGCCACGCAGCGGCTGGCCGCCGGGGCGGGGCTTGGACTCGTCGCGAGCGGAGTTCGACGCCGTCATGCACCAATGGTGCGGGTCGGAGGTTGCCGCCCCGTTGCGCGGGAATGACGGGTGTTTTCCGGGGGTTCACGGTGGGGTGTACGGGGCCTGTGAGGCGCCGTGACCTGCGAATACGGCTCTCCGAGTGAAGCTGGTCACTGTACGCCGGGCGAACCGGATCACCGTAATGGGCGTCCTCAGGGTCGAGGCCACCTGGGGAGGGACCGTCCGATGCGACGTCCGAAGCTGCCGAAGCTGCCGAGACCGCGCCTGCTGCGACCTCGCCTTCCGAGGCCGCATCTGCCGAGACCGCGTCTGCCGCGCACCCGGACCGGGCAGCGGCGGGCCGTGCAGGCCGTGATGGCCGGGTGTGTCCTCGCGCTGCTTCCGTCGACGTGGATGTACGTGGTCACGGGCGACCGGCTGCGGACGACGGCGGACGTGCCGCGCACCGAGGTGGCGGTCGTCTTCGGGGCGGGGCTGTGGCGCGGCGAGCCGTCGCCGTACCTCGCGCACCGGCTGGACGCGGCGGCCGAGCTGTACCGGGACGGACGCGTGAAGGTGGTTCTGGTCACCGGCGACAACAGCCGCGAGGACTACGACGAACCGGACGCCATGCGTACCTACCTCACGGAGCGTGGCGTGCCCGACGCGCGGATCGTCAGCGACTACGCGGGCTTCGACACCTGGGACTCCTGTGTTCGCGCCAAGAAGATCTTCGGTGTCGACAGGGCCGTGCTGATCAGCCAGGGCTTCCACATCCGGCGGGCGGTCGCGCTCTGCCAGGAGGCGGGCGTGACGTCGTACGGGGTCGGGGTGGACGCCGTGCACGACGTGACCTGGTACTACGGGGGCGCCCGGGAGGTCTTCGCGGCGGGGAAGGCGCTCCTGGACGCGGTCTTCGAGCCGGATCCCCACTTCCTCGGGCCCCAAGAGCCGGGCGTGGAACGGGCGTTGGCGGCGAGTGGCCGATAGTCGACGAGACGCAGATCACGCGGGCCGCCGGGTTTGACGCGGACCGCTCACCCTGCCGCGTGAAACCGATTACGCAGCGCTCTGTAGTCAACTGATTACGGATAGTGTCTTTTTCGGGGGTTCGGATCCGAACCGGGCCCAAGGGAAAGGACACATGATGACTGGTCTGCGTACCGCCTTCGTCGCCGCGATGGCTGCGGCGTTGTTCTCGGCTCCGGCCGCCATGACGACCGCCGTGGCGGACGACGACGCGGCGGCGAAGGAGCCGGGATGCGCCAAGCTCGGTGCCTACGGCGAGGATTGGGCAGACATCCACAACGTGTGCAACTACACGATCAAGGCCAGTGTCGAAGTCGACGGCTTCGACCCGAGCTGTATCCAGATCGGCCCCGGCGGGGTCGGACGCATCGGCCTGGACCCGGGCGACGTCCCGTACTACGCGTACGTGTGCTGAGCCGGCGACCGAACCGGCGGCTGAGTGGCCGCTGGTTCTGAGAGGGGCCGGCGGGACGTCCTCACGTCCCGCCGGTTCCGGCGGGGAGGTCCCCGTGCCTGCCGTGTAACGGGGAGCGTCCCGCCGCGTAACACGGCCGCCGCACGCTGACCGGTATGCAGACCACCGCCACGCCCACCCACTGCCCGTACTGCGCCCTGCAGTGCGGCATGAATCTGACGCCGGCGCCGGGCGGCGCCGGCAGTCCGGTCGAGGTGACGGAGCGCCCGGACTTCCCGGTGAACCGGGGCGCCCTGTGCGGCAAGGGCCGTACCGCGCCCGCGCTGCTCTCCCCCGGGGTGCGGCTGACCTCGCCCCTGATCCGCAGGGCGGGAGTGCTGGAGCCGGCCGGCTGGGACGAGGCGCTCGACCGGATCGCCGAGGAGCTGTCCCGCACGCGTACGGAGCATGGCCCGGACGCGTGCGGGGTGTTCGGCGGGGGCGGGCTGACCAACGAGAAGGCGTACGCGCTCGGGAAGTTCGCCCGGGTCGTGCTCGGCACCTCGCAGATCGACTACAACGGCCGCTTCTGCATGTCGTCCGCGGCGGCCGGCGGTATCAAGGCCTTCGGCCTGGACCGGGGACTGCCCTTCCCCCTGGAGGACATCCCGAAGACGGGGTGCGTCATCCTGGTCGGTTCCAACCTCGCCGAGACCATGCCGCCGGCGCTCCGCTATCTCACCGAACTCAGGGAGAACGGCGGCACGTTGGTCGTCATCGACCCGCGCCGCACCCGGACCGCCGAGCAGGCCGACCTGCACCTCGCGCCCCGCCCGGGCACTGATCTCGCCCTGGCCCTCGGGCTGTTGCACCTGGTGGTGGCGGAGGGGCGTACGGACGAGGCGTACATCCAGGAGCGTACGAGCGGCTGGGAGGAGGCGCGGGCCGCCGCGATGGCGCACTGGCCGGAGTACGTGGAGCGGATCACGGGCGTGTCCGTGCCCCAACTCCGGGAGACCGTACGGATGTTCTGCGAGCCGGAGTCCGCGATGGTGCTCACCGCGCGCGGGCCCGAGCAGCACTCCAAGGGTACGGACACCGTCGGCGCGTGGATCAACCTCTGTCTGGCGACCGGGCGTCCGGGGCGGCCCTTCTCCGGATACGGCTGCCTCACCGGGCAGGGCAACGGGCAGGGCGGGCGTGAACACGGCCAGAAGGCCGACCAGTTGCCCGGCTACCGCAAGCTCGACGATCCCGCGGCCCGCCGCCATGTGGCCGAGGTCTGGGGTGTCGATCCCGACTCGCTGCCGGGCCCGGGCCGCAGCGCGTACGAGCTGCTCGACGCCATGGGTACGGACATCCGCGCGCTGCTGCTGATGGCGTCGAACCCGGTGGTGTCCGCGCCCCGGGCCGCCCACATCGAGGAGCGGCTGAAGTCCCTCGACTTCCTGGCGGTCGCCGACGTGGTGCTGTCCGAGACGGCCGAGCTCGCGGACGTCGTCCTGCCCGTCACCCAGTGGGCCGAGGAGAGCGGCACGACGACCAACCTGGAGGGGCGGGTCCTGCTGCGCAGGCAGGCGATCACTCCTCCTCAGGGCGTCCACAGCGATCTGCACGTGATGCACGAACTGGCCGGCCGGCTGGGCGTGTCGAAGGGCTTCCCCACCGACCCGGAGGAGGTCTTCGAGGAACTGCGCCGGGCCAGCGCGGGCGGGCCCGCCGACTACTCGGGCATCACGTATCGCCGCCTGGTGGAGGAGAACGGGGTGTTCTGGCCGTGTCCGGCGAGTGGCTCCGCCCGTGACCAGGAAGGTGGCGCTGAGGAGGGTGGTGCTGAGGAGACCGGCGTCCATCCCGGCACCCCTCGTCTTTTCCTCGACCGGTTCGCCACCCCTGACGGGCGTGCGCGGTTCGTCGCCGTGAACCATCGGCCGCTGGCCGAGGAGCCGGACGAGGAGTATCCGGTGCTGCTGACCACCGGGCGGGTGGTGTCGCAGTACCAGTCCGGTGCGCAGACCCGGCGGGTGGACGAGCTGAACGCCGCCGCGCCCGGTTCGTTCGTGGAGTTGCATCCTCGGCTGGCCGAGCGGGTCGGGGCCGTGGAGGGGGAGCCGCTGGCCGTGGTGTCGCGGCGCGGGCGCGCGGTCGCGCCCGCGCGGATCACCACCTCCATTCGGCCCGACACGGTGTTCATGCCGTTCCACTGGCCGGGCGAGGGGCGGGCCAACACGTTGACCAATCCGGCCCTCGACCCGACCTCGCGCATGCCGGAGTTCAAGGCGTGTGCGGTGCGGGTGGAGAGGGTTGAGCGGGTGGGCTGATCTTGTGGGTCGGTCTTGTGGGTCGAGCGTGGGCCCGTTGCGGCTTGTCGCGCCCACGCTGGGGGTCCCCCGCTTGAGCGAAGCCGAGAGTGGGGGAGGGGCCGCATCTGACACAGCCCCGCGCCCCTAAAAAGGGGCGTCACGTGATCCCCCGCCTCAGCGCGTCCGCCAGTCGCCCCCGTCGATGCGTCTCCCCCGGGCCCGCAGCGCCGCCGCGACCGAGGGGGCCGCCACGTACACCCAGGCCCGTACGTCCGTGCCGTCCTCGCGGGTCACCTCTCGGGCCACGCGCTCGTAGAGGTTGCCGGGGTCGCCCGGGGCGTACTCCTCCAACCGGTCGAGGGCGCCGAGGAGTTGGCCGTACCGGTCGGGGTCGGCCGTGACCAGTTCGCCGCACACCACGCCGCCGGGTTCCTCGACGGCGTACGGATAGCCCGGACCGTCGTAGAGCACCGCGCCGGTGAGTCGTCCCGGCACCTCCGAGCGCGTACGGCCGCGCAGGAAGAGGTCGTGGTTGTGCTCGCCGGGGCGCAGGGTCCCGTAGACGAAGAAGGGCAGTCGGCCGCTCACCCGATGGTCTCCTCTCCCCGGTCTCCCCGGCGTCTCCGGGGCTTGCTCTCCCCAGCGTCTCCGGGGTTGCTCCCACCGGTCTCTCCCGGCGTGCCCGGACCTTTGCAGAAACGATTCTCACCCCTCACACATCCCCCGGCAGTCCGCTATGGACATGCCAGGTCCGGGCCACCTAGAACTGGGCGGACACCCCCACCAGTCACTCCCCACTCCCCCCACCACCACGCGTTTCGCGTGCCTTCCCGAGGAGTTCGATGAGTCGGACACGGCACATCCGAGGCTCGCGCCTCGCCACCGTCGGTATATCGGCGGCGGCCACCACTCTGCTGGCGGGGGCGCTGGCCCCGAGCGCCGTGACGGCCGACGGTCCGACCCGGGACACCGTCCTCGGCAACGCGGCGGCGGTGCTCGCCGACCAGGCCGCCCGGCTGGGTCTCACCTCCGCGCAGGACACCAGGGCCCGTGACGTGGTCGTCGACGCGGACGGCACCCAGCATGTGCGCTACGACCGGACGTACCGCCAACTCCCCGTGCTGGGCGGCGACTTCGTGGTCCACATGACGGCGGCCGGCGCCTACCGGTCCACCGACCGGGCCACCACGCGCCCGCTCTCCCTCACGGGCATCACGCCGTCGGTGTCCGCCCCGAAGGCCGCCGATCTGGCCGCCGCGGCGCTGCGCCTCGCGAACGTCGGCGAGACGCTCCGCAAGGTAACCGCCAAGCCCCGGCTGGTCGTTGACGCCCTGCACGGTGCTCCCAGGCTGGCCTGGCGTACCGAGGCCGGGGGCAAGGACTCGCTCGGCAACCCGGTCGCCCGCGTGGTCCTCACCGACGCGGTCACGGGCAAGCAGATCGACGCCTGGGACAGCATCGAGACGGCGACCGGGGACGGCCGTTCCCTCTACAGCGGCAAGGTCCCGCTGGAGACGACGCGGTCCGGTTCGACGTACCAACTCTCCGACGCCACACGGGGAAACACGTACACGGGCGACACGAAGAACAAGACGGACTCCTGCATTCTCATCATCTGCTACCAGCGTGCCCCCGCGCCCGTCCTCACCGACGCCGACAACCACTGGGGAACCGGGGCGACTTCGAGCAGGGCCTCGGCGGCGGTGGACGCGCAGTACGGCACCGACACCACCTGGGACTACTACAAGAACGTCCACAAGCGCACCGGCATAGCGGGCGACGGCAAGGGCTCGTTCAACCGGGTGCACTACGGCAGCGCGTACAACAACGCGTTCTGGGACGACAGTTGCTTCTGCATGACGTACGGGGACGGGGACGGGAAGACCTTCGGACCGCTGGTGTCCCTGGACGTGGCCGGGCACGAGATGTCGCACGGCGTGACGTCCAAGACGGCGGCGCTGACGTACTCGGGCGAGCCAGGCGGCCTGAACGAGGCGACGTCGGACATCTTCGGGACGCTGGTGGAGTTCTACGCCAAGAACCCCGCCGACCCGGGAGACTGGCGGATCGGCGAGAAGATCGTGAAGTCCGGCTTCGGCCGCTCCGCGCTGCGCTACATGGACCAGCCCTCCAAGGACGGCGACTCCGCGGACTGCTGGACCTCCACGGTCGGTGACCTGGACGTCCACTACTCCTCGGGCGTCGCCAACCACTTCGCGTACCTGCTCGCGGAGGGCAGCGGCCCGAAGACCATCGGCGGCGTCGCCCACAACGGCACGACCTGCAACGGCGCGAAGGTGACCGGCATCGGCAAGGCCAAGCTCGGCGCGATCTGGTACCGGGCGCTGACGGTCTACATGACGTCGTCCACGAAGTACGCGGGCGCGCGGGTCGCCACGCTGAGCGCGGCGAAGGATCTGTACGGGGCGAGCAGTGCGGAGTACCGGGCGGTGGGTGCGGCCTGGTCGGCGGTGTCCGTGAACTGACACCGGGCGGGCTCGTGCAGCGGGGCAGGGGCGGCGCGGTAGGAAGTAGGAGGTAGGAGGCGGGAGCCCTCTGGGGCTCGGCCGGGAAACCGCGTTGCCCCGGCCCCGGCCCGGCACTAAGGTCGTTCGGGTGACTGCCGGGTCGGCCTTGGGCCATGCACGAGTGGGGTTCCCGGCCTCGGCGTGAGCGCGAGGCGGGCCAGGGCCCCGCCGTTTCTCCGTGTCTTTGCAGCAGGCGCAGCCGCCCGAGCGGTGTGCCCTGGCCCAGAACGCGCATGCGCGTACACGCGCCCATCGACGCGCGCACCCAAAGACCCGGAGACACCTCACTCATGTCACACGACCAGCAGCAGCCGAACCTGAACTCCTCCGAACTGCCCACGGCCACCGTCCAGTTGAACCACACCGTCGTCTACGCGACGGACCGACAGCTGTCGGCCGAGTTCCTCGCCGCGGTCCTGGAGCTGAAGGTCGGCGCCCCCTTCGGGCCCTTCCTGCCCATCGACCTCGGCAACGGCGTGACCCTCGACTACTACGAGTTCAGGGACGGGCCGATCCAGTCCCAGCACTACGCCTTCCTCGTCCCCGACACCCGGTTCGACGCCATGATCGCCCGCCTGGAGGTGCTCGGCGTCACGTACTACGCGGACCCCAGCCACACCGAACCCGGCCGGACCAACGACCTGTTCGGCGGCCACGGCGCCTACTTCGCCGACCCGGACGGCCACAACATGGAGATCATGACCCGGCCGTACGCCCGTCCCTGACGGACCGCGTGCCGACGTTCGGGCGAGGGCTTCCCGGCCCCGCCCGGCCAGGTCCTCACGGAGGCTCGGCCGTGGCTCCCCCTTCGGATCTGACACGGAGATCCGCAAGACGCGCTCGGCGAGGGCGAGTAGCTGTTCGGCTGTGGACAAGGCTTCGCGGTCCGGATGGTGATCTTGCCGGGCTCGGCGGCGCTCGTACACTGGCGAAGATGGAGGACCACACGGCCACCGGGATCGGTGCACGTCCGGCGCCCGCCCTGCGACGGTATGTCGACTCGTATGTCGGTTTCGACCTCCGCGGGCTCCCGGCGGGGGTGCACTGCGGCCCGCCGAGCCGCGTACTCACCGCGGTGATCAGCCTGTCAGACCCTATGGAGATGGCGGCGGGCGTTGACGACGGGTCGCCGGTCACCCGATTCAGCAGCGTGGCCGGCGGTCTGATGTGCCGGTCCGTCGCGATCCACCACGACGGACGCCAGCAAGGTGTGAAGGTATCGCTGACACCGCTCGGGGCTCGGACCATCTACGGCATGCCCGCCGCCGAGCTCGCCCACCGACTGGTTCCACTTGACGAGCTTCTCGGAGCGCTCGGCGTCGAGTTGGTCGACCGGCTCCGAGCGGCGACAACATGCGCGGCGCGGTTCACCGCGCTGGACGAATTGCTCCTCCGAGCTGTCGGCCGTGGCGCCGGCGGCGACCGCGTGCGCCGGGTGCACCCCGAGGTGGCCGAGGCCTGGCGCCGCCTCGTCGCCGCGCGGGGCCGCGTCCAGGTCGGTGCGGTCGCCGCGGATCTCGGCTGGAGCCGTCGGCACCTCGCCGAGCGGTTTCGCGGTGAGGTGGGCCTGTCGCCGAAGACCTTCGCCCGAGTCTTGCGCTTCGAGCACGCGCACGAACTGGCGGCGGCGCAGGACCCGCTCCCCTGGGCCGATGTGGCGACCGTCTCCGGTTACGCCGACCAGGCCCATCTCGTGCGGGACTGGCGCGAGTTCACGGGCCGATCGCCGACGGCCTGGCGCCGTGGCGAAGTCCTCCTCGGGGCCGGGTAGCCGCCGACCGTCCGCCCGTCGCGTCAGCTTCTGTTCCCTTTCCTTTTCTGTTCCCTTTCCTTCAAGACCGCCCGATCGCTGTCCTGTGACGATCGTCGGCATGAGACTCGTCAACAACGAACGCGACGCCATCGACCTGCGGACCACCCCCGTGCACCTCGGGCTGGGATCGAGAGCGAAACCCGTCGAGGGCTTCGCCTGGGACCCGGAGGTGCTCCGGGCCTACAGCGCCGCGGTCGCGCCGGACGGCGCCGAGGGCCGGATGGTGATGATCTTCGACGGCGACGGCCCCGGCGACCATTGGGAGAGCCACTCCGCGGGCGACGAACTGGTCGTCTGCCTCAGCGGTTCGGTGACGGTCACCCGCGAGGTGGACGGGGTGCCCGACCGCGTGCTGCTCGGGCCGGGCGAGGCCACCGTCAACCCGGCCGGGGTATGGCACGCGGTCGACATGGAGGGGCCGGCGTCCATCCTGTCCATCACCGCGAGTCTCGGCACCGACCACCGTCCTCGGACCGACACCCGCCCGACCGAACGCGTCGGCACACCCGGCCTGGAGGAAACGCCGTGACGACACGCATCGCGTGCCTCGGCGACAGCCTCACCCGCGCGCAGTTCAGCGTCGACTACCTGGACCTTCTCGGGCGACGCCACCCGCCCGGCGACGTGCGGCTCGCCCGCTTCGGCGCCAACGGCGACTTCGCGTACAACCTCTTGCAGCGCCTCGATGCCGTCGTCGCGAACCCGCCCGATGTGATCACCGTGTTGATCGGGAGCAACGACGCCCGAGCGAGCATTGCCGGCTACCGCGTCGAGCAGGCCATGAAGCGCAAACAGCTCCCCGAGCGCCCGTCGGCCGGCTGGTTCCGACAGTGCCTGGGAGCCGTCGTCGCACGGCTGCGAGCGGAGACCGACGCGACGGTCGGTCTGCTGTCGCTCCCGGTACTCGGCCAACAACTCGACGGAGCGGCGGCACAGGCATCGCAGGCGTACAGCCGGATGATCGCCGAGGTCGCCGCCACCAACGAGGTGACCTACCTTCCGCTCCACGAACGCCAGATCGAGGAACTGCGCCGAGCGGACCCGCCGCCGATTCCATACCGGGAGGTGACGCCCGCAGCGGCTGTCGGCGTCCTCGTCCAGCACGCGGTGCTGCGCCGCAGCCTCGACACGATCTCGCGGCGCCGAGGTCTCGTGCTCACGACCGACCACATCCACCAGAACAGCCGCGGCGCCACCCTTGTCGCTGAGGTCATCGACGCCGGTCTGCTGACCCGGAGCGCGTAACTGGTCCGGCGCCGCGGCCAGTCGGACGCCATCTAGCGCGCGGAGGCGGCGTGCGGTCCAGGCGGCCAACACCTACCGCGTCAAGATCAACCAACGGTTCGACGGCGGGGAGGGCCTGGTGGCCGTGTCTTGCGCGTCCTGCACGTTAGGCGCGTCCGGTGCGTCCGCCTCGCCCGGCTCATCCGGTACGCCCGGTGCGTCCGGCCCGTCCTGCGCGCCCATGTCCAACTCCCTACCTGTGCAGCCCTGTTGGGGATGACGGGACCCGGCCCCCCTCCGCCCTTTGCCCGAGCAAGATAGAGCCGTCCGGGTCCCGAGATCAGCCCGTGGAGAATTCCCGGTGTCTCCGGACGTGCCCCTGTGGAACTCTGAACCAATGCCCGCTTCCCGGTACCACAGTGACCCCAGCGACCGCAGTGACACCTCCAGCAGGCGGCACGGCGCGCGCCTGGCCACGTACAGCACCGTCTCCGCCGCTTTGGCCAAGTACGACGACGACGAACTGGACGCCCTCGTGCGCGGGGCGGCGCCGCTCGGTTCCGGCATCGGCGGGCGGTCGGCGCTCCTGGATGTCGACGGCACCCAGGTCTTCGTCAAACGCGTGCCCCTGACCGTGGTGGACACGCGGCCGGGGAACGTCCGGTCGACCGCGAACGTCTACGGCCTGCCTCCCATCTGCCACTACGGCATCGGCGGGCCCGGCTTCGGCGCCTGGCAGGAACTGGCCGTACACGAGATGACCACCGACTGGGTGCTCGCGAACGACTTCCAGGGCTTTCCGCTGACGTACCACTGGCGCGTACTGCCGGACTACGCGGACCACACGAGCGACGCTGACGACTTGAGCGACTCGCGGGCTCTCCCCGAAGAGTTGGCCGACGTCGACCAGGTCGTCGCGTTCTGGGACGGCAGCCCGGAGGTGCGCCGGCGGCTCGAAGGGCTCCGGGAGCCATCGGCGAGCCTCACCCTCTTCCTGGAGTACGTCCCGCAGACCCTCCACCAGTGGCTCGGGGAACGGATCGGGGAGGGCGGGGAGTCGGCGGACCTGGCGTGCTCCTGGGTGGACGAGGCCCTGCACGCGGGCACGTCCTTCATGAACTCGCGCGGGCTCGTCCACTTCGACGCCCACTTCGAGAACATCCTGACCGACGGCCGACGCCTGTACTTCGCCGACTACGGCCTGGCCCTGTCCTCCGGTTTCGACCTCTCCCCGGAACACACCCGTTTCTTCGAGCGGCACCGGACGTACGACCGCTGTTACACGATCACCTACCTGGTGAAATGGCTGATCACCGCCGTCTACGAGTACGGGAGGGACGAGCGCGAGGAAATGATCCGCGCCTGCGCCCACGGCGCGCACCCCGCCGAACTCCCCGACGCCGCCGCGGCGATCGTGACGCGATACGCGCCGCTGGCCACGGTGTTCGCGGACTTCAGCCGCACACTCCAGAACGAGAGCAGGCGAACCCCGTATCCGTGGGAGGAGCTTCACCGGATCGGCGTCGGCCACGGCCTGTTCGTCTCCTGACGGCTCCGTCTCCCAACGACGGCCGTCTTCTGACCGCACCATCTCCCGACGACTGCCCACGACCGACCTACGGAGACCCATGCCCTCCGGCCCGAAGATGCACGCCGACGAACTCGACATCGACGCCGCGCTCGTCGGCCGACTGGTGGCGGGGCAGTTCCCCGAGTGGGCGGACCTGCCCGTCCGGGAGGTCCGTTCCGCCGGGACCGACAACGCCATGTACCGGCTGGGCGACGACATGGTCGTACGGCTGCCGCGGCTGCCCGGTGGGGCACGGCAGGTGGACAAGGAGCAGCGGTGGCTGCCGCGCCTGGCGCCGCACCTTCCGCTGGCCGTGCCGGTGCCGCTCGCCAAGGGGGCGCCCGGCGAGGGGTACGCGCTGCCGTGGGGTGTGTTCCGCTGGCTGGACGGCGAGAACGTCTACGACGCGCCTCTCACCGGTCACGCCGAACTCGCCTATGCCGCCGTCGAGTTGGGTCAGTTCGTCGCTGCGCTGCGGAAGGTCGACGCCACCGGCGGGCCGCCGTCCTGGCGCGGCGGGCCCCTCACCGACGACGGTGAGGACGACGTCCGTGCCGCGATCCGCGACCTGGGTACGGCCGGCACGCTGGACGCGGACCTCGCGACCACCGCCTGGGAAGAGGCCCTGCGGCTCCCCCAATGGGACGGCGACCCGGTCTGGCTCCACGGCGACCTCCTGCCGGGCAACCTGCTCGCCCACGGAGGCCGCCTCAGCGCGGTCATCGACTTCGGCGGCCTCGGCGTCGGCGACCCGGCGGCCGACGTACTCGCCGCCTGGGCCGTCTTCACTCCGGAGACCCGCCGCCTGTTCCGCGAGGCGGCCGACGTCGACGACGTGACCTGGGCCCGGGGACGGGGCTGGGCCCTGTGCTTCGGCCTGGCCGCGGAACACCACTACCGGGTCACCAACCCCGTACTCGCCGCCGTGGCACACCGAGCGGTGACGGAGGCGCTGACCGAGTACGGGGGCGCGAACGGGGCCCCGTAATACCTCGCCACGAAGTACTACGTGGCGAGGTATTACGTGGACTGGCACCGCCGTTCGGCGATGGCACGGCCACCGAGGCGACGGGTTATGCCTTCACTCGTCGTAGTCGAATTGCGCGAGGCGTTGTTTCACAGGTTGGCTGAAGAAAAGCTGCACCAGCACGTCTCTGTGCCGGATTCCCTGCTGAGTCAGCCGTAGCCGACCGGAGGTTTCTTCCAGCAGCTCAAGGTCTTTGAGGAGCGTGATCTCCGTGCTGAAACGGTCTCCTGGCTGTTCCCCGAGTGTTTTGTAGTACCAGTCGAGATCAAGGTCGATCAGACCGAGCGCCATGGCTTTACGGCATCGTTCGTCATGCGTCATCAGGAAACCGCCGGTCCGGCCATGGCCTGTGCGGGCCACCGCGTCGAAGTACTCCCGCAAGGCACGCATTCGATGACGCACGCTGTAGCCGTTGCGGTAGTCGCACTCCCACAGATAGCCGCGAGCACCCGCACCGATCCCGATCACCGGTTGCAATGCCCAGTGATTCTCCTTCTGCCGGTAGCCGCCACTGGGGCCACGAGCCCATCGGACATGCGTCTGCTGCTGGTATCCGGCTTTGCGCAGCTGCTCATCGACATAGTCGTACTTCGCGTACTGCTCGGGTCCGTCGAGTTCGGTGTAGCCCCGGGCGGCGAACCCCGTACTCGGGCGCAGCGTCAGCGCGTAGGCGCAGACGGTCTCCGGGCCTCTGCGCACGACCTCGTCGACGCTTCTCCGCCAGGCCTGACGGTCCTGGCCGGGCAGGCCGTAGATCAGATCGACACAGACGTTCTCGAAGCCCACGTCCTGGACGGTCTGCAGTGCGTCGAGAGGGACGTGCGCGGTGTAGGCACGCCCGATGCCCTTCAGTTCGGTGTCCTGCAGCGACTGGAATCCGAGGTTGACGCGGTTGATGCCAAGCGTGCGGTAGGCACGGAACTTGTCGTGCTCCACCGTGGAGGGGCTGACCTCCATGGCCACTTCCGGGACGGTACTGGCGTCCAGGCCGAGCACGTCCTGCAGCCCGTTCAGGACACGCTCCAGCTGAGCGGGGGTGAGCAGAGAGGGCGTGCCGCCGCCGAAGTACAGGGTCGCGACGGGCCGACGGCTCAACAGCGGTGCCCAGTGGGCCAGTTCACGCAGGAGTGTCGTGATGTAGGTGTCCACCAGCTCGCCGTCGCGTGCGGCGACCGCGTACAGGTTGCAGAAGCCGCAGATCTGTTCACAGAACGGGAAGTGGAGGTAGAGGTTGACGGGGCTGCCGGGCTGCCGGTTCAGGGAGGCGTTCACGGCACGGGTCATGTCGTCGTCCGTCAACGGACTGTATGCCTGGCGCGGAGGGTACATGTAGGCGTAGTCGGCCCTGACCTCGCGGTCGAGCATGGAGCGCAGTTCGTGTGCGCTCACGGTGTCGATAAGGACGTGCACGTTCGGTTAGTCCCCCGCTTTGAAGGCGCTGCCGCAGTGCGACAACAGCGCGCGTACGTTAGGCGAAAGCTGATCCCACAGTTCGTTCACTTCGGCCCGGGAGAGGTAGCGAAGATCGTCAAAGATGGCTTCCTGGGGTGTGGGAACGCCATCGGCGAAGGTCACGGAGAACCACTCGTAGTGCATCAACTGCCCGTGCTGTTCGAAGTCGTGGCTGCCAAGGTGCTGTCCGACCGTCACCTCGATGCCGAGTTCCTCGCGCAGTTCTCGCCGGACGGTCTGCTCCGGTGGCTCCCCGGCCTCGGTTTTTCCGCCCGGAAGCTCCCACTGGGGCGACGGGGCGGTGCGGTGCAGGAGCAGGAGGCGGGCTTGGGCGTCAAAGCAGACTCCGCCTGCCAATTGGAGCGCTGTCACGGCGGAACAGTACAGCAGACGGGCATCCGCTTCTGAGCCGGCGGCACGGGAGTTCATCTCATTGCCGCTGTCTGTTCGGTGCGGCATTCTGTGGACGACTGTCGGTGGCCACGTGGTTACACGGCTGGGGGAGGTCGCGTGCCGGAACTGAGTCTGATCGCTCTCGTCTGCGATGCGGACCATTTGGCTCTTGAGCAGGCCGGGCTCATTGACGCAGCGACGGCGACCCAGCCGTTCGGCATACGTAGATGGACTCTCTGCAGCATCGTGCGGCAGTTCCCACCCCTGAGAAGTACGACCTGTCAGGTCTCACATTTTCTTTTCGGTGCCGACGAGTTGGAGATCACCGGCGTCGGCGGAAGTGACGCTTCCATGGAGCTGGACACGCTGCTGCGCAGGCACTGTGACGCCGTCGTACTGTTCGCCGGGCCCAATGCGGCCGGCCGAAACGGCATCAGCGAGGTCATCCGGCGCGTCGCGGACGAGCAGCCCCAGACGGCTTTTGTCGTGGTCGCCCTGTGCGAGGACAGCCTGGAGGTCATCCGGCAGCTCGCGCATCTGCGGCACTTTCGGATACCGGGTGAGGGTGAGGTGCTCTCGGTGACCAGTACCCGCCAGGGACACCTGGCCCCGTATCAGTGGCAATTCGCCGAAGTCCTCAAGGACTTGCAACAGGAACGGATCGACCAGCCCACGATCGGCGTCGGAGCTCTGCTGGTCAGCCGTCGCGACGGGCGGTTCTTCCTGTCGCGGCGTACCTGGCAGAACGGTCTCGACACGCTGGGAACGTTCGGCGGGCCTCTGCAGCGAAACGGCTCGGTTGCCGACACCATCCTGGCCTACGGCCAGCAGCGCTTTCACCTGCCCTCACGGCTCATCACTCCCGGGCCCCTGCTCGCCTGTACCAATATGCGCGAAGCAACCGGACACTACGTCGACATGACGTTTCTCTTCACCACGTCGGAGTCCATTCCCTCTCCGGTGCACGGCACTTCGTGGGCGTCGATCGAAGAGATGCAGTCCCATCTGGAACACGACCGTCTCTACCCGCCCGTCGCCAACGCCTTCCTGCGCTACTGCGCGCTCGAAGCCTTCGGACGGCTGAGCCGCGCGGTACTGGCGCCTCCGACACTGTCCTGGATCCAGCCGAACTTCACCGAACCGGCGTCGCTGCCCACCGACCGGCTGCTGGAGATCGCGGCCCTCCTGGGAAGCCAGAGCCCGCCACGAGAAATGTGGCCGCTGTTCTTCGAGCACGGCTAGCCTTCGACGCGCGGCCATGGCTAGCGTGATCGCACCATGGACCCTGTCTCCCCGTCCGACGGACAACACCGGCGCGAGCGCCCTCAGCCGGGTTCCGCCGTCCTGATCATCGGCCCCCCGGCCGCCGGCAAGTCGACCCTCGCGAAGGCCTTGGTCTCTCTGACGGGCCCGGCCGCGGACCTGTTGCTTCTGGACACGGTCCACAGGCAGCAGTGCCCACCTCCCGGAGGGCCCGGCTACCACTACGAGGGCGAGCAGCTCGTACTCGACGACCGGCCTCGTCTGATGCGGCTGGCTCTCAAGGGGTTCAACGACCTCATTCACCGCTATCAGGACGGCACGGAGACAGCCGTACCCATCGTCGAATTCGCGTCGGCCGACTACGCCCAGGCACTCGCCCAACTGCCCGCGCTGCGCGCGATGAGGGTCTGCACCTTGGAGATCACCGCCCCCCTTGACGTCCTGCGCATCCGCAACGCCGCGCGCGCCGTGGTCGATCAGGTACCCGACGTGTTCCTCAGCGCCTCGCAGGCCGCCGACACGGGGGCCGCTGTCGCACTCGCCGACGGCCGGTACCGGCTCGTGGACACCTCTGTCCCGCCACAGGGTTCGACACTGGACATGGTGTGCCGGCAACTGCGGGACTGGCAGCTGTACTTGACCGCTGATGGCTTGCCCACGTCGTGAGTGCCGCCGTCGGCACAGCGGTCACAGGTAGACGATGCGCCTGCGTGCCGCCAGCGCGGCGGCGGGAAAGAACAAGAACCCGGTGAGCAGTGCCGCCAGCCAGACCGCGGTGTCCCAGACACCGGGCAGCTGGCCCGGGTTGAGCGCATCCACGTTCCCGGTCAGTCCCAGCGGCGCGAAATACAGTCGGGGGATCATGACCAGGAATCCCCGGCCCGAGGAGTCCGGGATCATCCCGATCGCATGCAGGAGCAGTGCCCCGACTGTCGCGACCACCAGCTGCGCCACCAAGGGGGCGGCGACACTCTGCCCGTACCGGATGGGGCGCAGGAACTCGAGCATCCAACGGTCCGTGCTGCGCCAGGACTGGGCACGCCGGCGGTAGTCCATCTCCGCGTGCCGTGCGGTCATCCGCACTCCGCCGGAGGCACCACGCTCCTCCAGTGTGCGCAGCAGCGCAGCCCAGTAGGCCGCGAGGTAGCGGTCGTCCGCGGAGGCACGCATGGCTCGTGCCCGGACCGCTCCGTCCCGTCCGTTCGCTCCGGCCCAGAACGCGACATGTGCGGCCTCCCCCAGCCGCGTCAGTGCCAGCTGGTCGAGGGTGAAAGCAGAGACTTCCGCGAGTTCGGCCCCCGCGACCTCCCTGACCCGGCGGACCTCGACACCGGTGGACGGATCTCCGTGCAGCAGGCACCCGGGACGCATCGCCAAGGACGCCAGCGTTCCTTGCGCCGCCAGCACCCGTGCCCGGCTGCCCAGTACCAGGCCGGCGGGATCGCCGAAATGCGGCCGGTCGAGCCCTCCACCGCGCAGCTCCAGGAAGCCCGGACCCGCGATGCGCACCCCGGACGGCATGTGGGCGTCCGCCTCGCCGGGATCGGGCTCGACAACGATCCGTGCTCCTGCGCCGATGCTCAGGAGCACGTCATCATGCAACTGGTCGGTATGCAGACAGGCCGATTCGCCGTGTCCGCCCACCACCACGCTCTCCCCGGCGATCCTCCGGGTGCGAAGGACCCCCGCCAGGTCGAGCGAGTGGCCTTCTTCCAGACACAGGCTGTCGACGCGCGCGTCTCCCTCCAGGCACGCGGGCCCGGTGACGCGAAGCCGGCCCAGCGTGCCGGCCGGCACCGTGACCAGTTTCGATTCGCTCTCCAGGACCAATTCGTCGGGCCAGCCCTGCAGATCCACGTGGAGTCCCCGAAAAGCGAGGCTGGGCAGCCGCCCATTGCCTTGATCCGGCAGCAGGACCGTCACACGGGGTGGAATCCCCACCCCTGCCACCGCCGCAACATGGATCCGGGGGCGGGAGTCAAAGATGCGCAGGCGCCGCACGGAGCCGTCGACGACGACACACACAAGCGCCCCCGCGGGCGCGTCGCTCGCCACCTCGAGATCGAGAACGCCTACCCGGTAGGGGTACGGGCGCAACTCCGCCGGCCCCTCCACGACACGAGCATCAGCCCCGGCGACCATGCCCCTCATGATGAAGCCACCCGCTGCGGCCCGGTAGAGCGTCCCCGGACCCCAGCGGCCATCCGCTGCCCCAACGACCCGACAAGCAAGGTCAGTTGACCGTTCCCCCCGCGTGCAGCCGCTGAATATACAGTGTCCGCCGGCGATGTCATGGCCGTGGGAAGAAGTTCTCAAACAATCGAGCGGTACGGACAGGAGACAGAACTATGGCAGTCATGGCGGAATCAACGTCGTCCGCCGGCGATGTCATGTCGGCGATCGCGACGATCTGCCTGCTGCTCACCACCGTGGTGACCGTTTACGGCTTCATCTGCAGGGAGCTGCTGACAAGCCCTCGGAGTTCCAGAGGGGGTGCCGGCCACAGCGGCACGGAGACCGGAACGGCCCGACCGTTCGTCATGGGGTGCGCCGCGGTGGTGGTCGGCCATATCGCGGGATCGGCTGTACGAGACACCTGGGAGTTCGAGTACTTCTTCGCGATAGAAGTGCTCGTCTACGCTACGGCACTCCACTTCCTCAACCCTGTCTTCACCCAGCACAATTGGACGCTTTCGGCCCGTCGGGCAACGACTGCGGGGGTAGTTCTCATCGCGTTCCTCGGCAGCGCCGCATCGGCCTCTTCCGGCGGAATCCTCTCGTAGGGATCGACACAGGGCTCAGGCATCCGCCGCCCCGGCCGACGGCTGGGGCGACTTGGCGAGGGGCGGCTTGGCGAGGGGCGTCGCCGCGTACGGGTTCGTCGAGCACCCCGTCAGTCACCGCCCGCAAAGGCACCTGACCGCTTCGCGCCCGCGCGCCCGGCCTCCGTACCGGCTAGGGCCCTTCTGATGGATCTCCGCGGCGTCGCGACGCCCGGCACGCACGCTCGCCGCACGGCGCGAAGGGCCAGGTGGCTCCGCCACATGACCCTCCACACCGCACGCCGATCGCACGCACCGACCGCCGCTCCTTCTCCCACGGAGATCCATCAGAAGGGCCCTAACCCCCGTACGGCCGGACCGACTTCGCCTCCCGCAACGCCAGACCCCACCACGCCAGCTGGTCCAGCATCACCTTTACCGCCGCGTCCGGCGCCGACGGGTCCTTGTGGCGGCCCTGGTCGTCGAAGGACGCGCCCGCGTTGTGGAAGGACACGGTGTCACGGACGGTGACGGCGTGGAGCTCGGCGAAGACCTGGCGGAGCTGTTCGACGGCTCGGAGGCCGCCCGAGAGGCCGCCGTAGGAGACGAAGGCGACGGGCTTGGCCCGCCACTCGTGGAAGTGCCAGTCGATGAGGGTCTTGAGGGACGCGGGGAAGGAGTGGTTGTACTCGGGGGTGAGGACGACGAAGGCGTCGGCGCCGGCCAGGCGGGGCGTGACCTTGCCCAGCTCGGCGGCAACCTCGGCGGACGGGGAGTGGGAGAGGGCCGTCGGCAGGTGTGCGTCGGCGGTGTCGACGACGTCAACCGCGAGGTCGGCCCGGTCCCGGATCCGGCTCAGCAGCCACTCCGCGACGACCGGCCCGAACCGGCCCTCCCGGTTGCTGCCGACGATCACGGCGATCTTCAGGGGCGCGGGGAGGGGAACGGGCTCGGGGATGGAGGCGGAGACGGGGACCGGAACCTCTGTGGTGGAGGTGGTGGAGTTCATGGGCCCCAGCCTCATACCTCAACCAAACTTCAGGTCAAGTCGGCCGGTCGGGTGGCCACCCGGAGTGACCGGTCACCCGTTCACACGCGTCGGCCGTTCCGTTCGGGTTCTTTTCGCGGATGTGGTGGCGACACGCCGATGACCTGCCGAAACATCCCCGGACGGCCCGCCCGGAGCCTCCACCTGACAGCCGTTCACATCGATTCTGACGCCTCATCAGGAGGCGTGTGTCCCCGACTGCCACTTTCCTCGGTAGGGCAGGGGCGTGACCGACGCAGCGGCACATGGGGGTGCCGCGGGTCGTGCCCTCTCGGAGGAGCAGGCAACGATGCGCACAGCCCGTCCGCTGACCGGTACCGCGCTCGCCGTCGCTGCGGTGGCCCTCGTCGCCGCCCCCGCGTACGGCGTCGGAACGGGGTCCATCGAGCTGTACCCGGCCACGGTCGCGCCCGGCGCCGAGGTCACGGTGAACACGGCGGCGTGCGGTGCGGCGGACGCGGTGTCGGGTGACGCCGGTGCCGTCGGCGCGGGTGCCTTCACGCTGCCGACCAGCGCGCACGAGGGCGACGCGGTCGGGCAGTTCCGGGTGCCGCCGTCCGCCCAGCCCGGTACGTACGAGATCGTCGTGCGCTGTTCGAGCGGCAGGCGGATGACGGGCGACCTGGTGGTCACGCTCACCTCCACCGAGGAGGGCGGGCAGCAGGTCCACCCGAGAGGAAGCGTGAAGACGGGGGTCGGCGGCGCACTGGGCCCCGACCCCGTGCAGACCGCGGCGGGAGTGGCGGCCCTGGCCGTCGCCGCCGCGGGCGGTACCTGGCTCCTGCATCGCCGGGCGAGAGGCGACGGGATCTGACGGACACCCTCCGCTGTCCGTCCGCCGGTACCGCCGTCCCCTCCCCCTCCGGGCCCGACGCCCCTCGCGTCCCGGAGGGGGACGCGGGACCGGACGACCGGGTGACCAGGGGATTCGAGAACCCCGGGAACCCCAGCCCCCAGCCCTCAGCCCTCAGCCCCCGGAGAGGAGACGTACGTGCATCGGTTCGCCACCATTTCAATGGTCGCCGTCACCCTCGTCGCCCTCCTCTCCGGTGCCTGGCTGCTGCGCAGTGGGGCACAGACGCATGCCCCGCCGCAGCCCTCGGCCGCACAGGGGCGTGCCGGTGCTCATGTGGACCGGCCCGCGGCCGCCGCGTTGCCGCCCGCCGCGCCCGCCCGTGTCCGTATCCCCTCGATCCGGGTGGACGCCCCCCTCCTGGGCCTCGGCCTCACCCCGCAGGGCAGCCTCGACGTGCCACCGGCCGACCGGGCGAACCTCGCCGGCTGGTACGAGGCCGGTACCGCGCCGGGCGAGACGGGCACCGCGATCGTCGCCGGCCATGTCGACAACTCCGAGGGGCCCGCCGTCTTCTACCGTCTCGGCGCCCTGGAGAAGGACAGCACCATCGAGGTCGAGCGCCGCGACGGCAGGGTCGCCCTCTTCTCGGTCGACGCGGTCGAGGCGTACGACGCCCGGGACTTCCCGGACGAGAAGGTGTACGGCGCCGCGCGGCGCCCGGAGCTGCGGGTCATCACCTGCGGCGGCGGCTACTCGGAGGCGACGGGCTACCAGGGGAACGTGGTCGTCTTCGCCCACCTGACGGGCAGCCGCTAAAAGCCGGTCATGGCGGCCTCCACGTCGGCCGCTATGCCAGCCACTGCTGGTACGCCAGGTTCGCCACCAGCGCGAAGACCACCGTCAGCAGTACGACCCGGACGAACCCGCTGCCCTTCTTGAGCGCGGTGTGCGCCCCGGCCATTCCGCCGACGAGGTTGAAGACGGCCATCAGTGCGGCCAGCTGCCAGTAGACCGTGCCCTGCCAGCCGAACATCGCGAGCGCTCCCGCGTTGGTGCAGCAGTTGACGATCTTCGCGGTGGCGGAGGCGGTCACCAGGTCGAGGTGGAGCAGCGCGGTCAGGGCGAGCACGAGGAACGTGCCCGTGCCGGGGCCGACGAGCCCGTCGTAGAAGCCGATGCCGAGGCCCGCGAGGCCGATCGCGGCGAGGACGCGGCGCGGGGTGACGGGCGCGGTCGAGGGCGCGGTGCCGAAGGCGGGCCGCAGGATCACGAAGGCGCCGACGCCGAGCAGGACGACCATCACCACCGGCTTCAGCACGTCGGTGCTCATCCCGGCGGCGACGAGCGCGCCGGCCGAGGAGCCCGCGAGCGCCGCGAGACCGATCCGTACGGCCGTGCCGACGTCCACGGGCGCCTTGCGCGCGTACGTCACCGCCGCGCCCGTGGTGCCGACGATCGCCACGGCCTTGTTGGTGCCGAGCGCGTACTGGGCGGCCGAGCCCGAGTTCGGCAGCCCGAGGAGGAGAACAGGGAGCAGCAGGAGGCCCCCGCCGCCCACCACCGCGTCGATCCAGCCCGCCGCGAGAGCGGTCAGGCACAGGACAACGACCATGGTCAGCGATATGTCGGGCATGATCGCGACCCTATGGACGAGGTAGATGCGCCGTCCACGAATCCTGTGAACCTTGAGGTTCTCCAGAGGTTCGGGGAGACGGTGGACGAAGGCGCTCAGCCCACCGTCTCCAAGTAACGTCAGCCCACCGTCTCCAAGTAGCGCAGGACCGCCAGCACCCGCCGATTCCCCGTGTCGGAGGGCAGCAGGCCGAGCTTGGTGAAGATGTTGGCGATGTGCTTCTCGACGGCCCGTTCCGAGACGCCGAAGGAGGTGGCGACGGCGTGGTTCGTACGGCCCTCGGCCATCAGCGCGAGCACCTCGCGTTCGCGGGGCGTGAGGGCGTCCAGGACGTTGGCGCGGCGGCTCGCGCCGAAGAGCTGGGCGACGACCTCCGGGTCGAGGGCGGTGCCGCCGGCGGCGACCCGTTCCAGCGCGTCCACGAACTCCCCGATGTCGACGACCCGCTCCTTGAGCAGATAGCCGACACCGCCCGGGTTGGTGCCCAGGAGCTGTGCGGCGTACTTCGTCTCGACGTACTGGGAGAAGATCAGCACCCCGGTGCCGGGGTGGTCCGCGCGCAGGCGTACGGCGGCCCGCAGACCCTCGTCGGTCTGGGTCGGCGGCAGCCGGATGTCGACGACCGCGGCGTCCGGGCGGTGCTCGGCCACGGCGGCGAGCAGCGCGTCGGCGTCCCCGACGGCCGCGGCGACGTCCACGCCCCGCAGCTGGAGGAGCTGGGCCAGCCCGTCGCGCAGCAGGGCGGAGTCCTCGGCGATGACAACGCGCATTTGGCCCCCGTGATCACTAAGGCAGTCAGCAAGACGGTCGGTAAGGCAGTCAGTAGGGCAGTCGGCAAGGCGGTCGGTAGGACCGTCAGTAGGGCAGCTCGACCGTGACCACCGTAGGGCCTCCCGGTGGGCTGTCGCAGGTGAGCGTGCCGTCGACGGTCCGTACCCGGGTCAGCAGGCCGGTGAGCCCGGAGCCCGCGCCGATCGCCGCGCCGCCGCGTCCGCCGTCCTGGACGGTGAGCCGCAGCAGCCCGGCGCGGGCGGTCACCGTCACGGTGGCGCCGGCCGCCCCGCTGTGTTTCGCCGCGTTGGCGAGGAGTTCCGCGGCGCAGAAGTAGGCGATGGACTCGACGGCGGGCGCGGGGCGGGCCTCGATGTCCGTGACGACCTCGACGGGCAGCGCGCTGTCGGCCGCGAGGGTGGCCAGGGCCGTGTCCAGGCCCTGGTCCAGTACGGGAGGGTGGATGCCCTTGACGAGGTGGCGCAGGTCGACGATGGCCTGCTTGGCGTTGCCCTGTGCGGTGTCGACGACGGCGAGCAGCCGTTCGCGGTCGGCGTCCGCTCCGACCAGTTCCCTGATCATCGTCAGATGCATCGCGAGTCCGACGAGCCGGGCCTGTGTGCCGTCGTGCAGGTCGCGCTCGATGCGGCGCAGGGTCGCCGCCGCGTCGTCCACGGCCTGGGCGCGCGTCTCCTCCAGCGTGCGGATACGGCGCTCCGCGTCGCTCGGGCCGAGCGTGGCGGCGAGCAGGGCGCGGTGCGGGGCGAGGGCGTGCCGCAGCAGCCAGGGGGCGACGGCAAGCAGGACGAGCCCGACAGCCATCGGGATCAACCACCTTGGCCAGGAGTCGAGTTGGACGCCGAAGACCTCCAGCGACACATGCTGTACGGAGTCGCCGTCGCGCACGGTGTGATGGTTCCAGCGCTTGAGCAGCGGGTGCAGGGCCAGCTGAACCCCGTAGGCGTACGCGCCCAGGACCGCCGCGAACCCCAGGGCGGCCGTGACGGGGGTGCCCAGCGCGCAGCCGACGGCCCGCCAGCCGGCCCGGCCGAGGAGCAGGGCCCGCCGTCTGCCGAGCACGCCCCGCGCGGGAGGTGTCGGCGGCTCCTCGATCTGCAGGCCCAACAGCCGCCGCGCCAGGGCCCGTTGGGCCGAACCGAGCGCGAGGGCGCCCCGCACGGTCAGTGCCAGCACCCACAGGCCCAGCGTGGTGACGGACAGGGCCCCGCCGACGACCAGCCCCACGAGCGTGAGCACGAGGCCGACGAGGGCGAGCGGGAGCGCGATCAGGGCGTAGAGGAGTACGCCGAGGGCCTTCGGGGTGAAGGCGGCGATCGGACGCCTCAGGACGTCGAGCGCGAACGCGGCGGTCAGTCGGCGCATGCCGTCAACCTACGGCCGCGCCGGGAGCGCCGTCGCGAGGCAGTCAAGTGGGTCGCGAGGCAGTCAAATGGGTTCTGCGTCCCAGCGACACGCCGTGCATGCGGCGTGTCACTGGGACGCAGAACCCACTTCCCTTCGTCCGGACGGTGTCCATGGCTTGCTCCCTTTGTGTACGCGTGCGGGGCGCGGGTGACCCGGCGTCTCAAGGCTGCCGCAGGCGGAGGCGGAGGTCGATGGTGCTCGCACGGAACCCGGTGGTGGGGATAACCGCACCCCGCCCCCGTTCCGGGCGGCCTCACCGCGCCCCCGCCCCGCCCGCCGAGAACCCTCACATCCGCGTCCCGGCTCCGCTGAGGGCAGCGTTCCCCGCGGGAAACAGTGGTGATGCGACCGGGTAACACCGGCACCGCACGCTGCGATACATGACCTCGAATACGCGTGTGGTGGTGATCGGCGCCGGCCTCGCGGGCGTACGGCTCGCCCGCAGGCTCGGAGAGCTCGGCGTGTCCGCCGAGCTCGTCGGCGACGAGGAGCACACCCCGTACAACCGGGTCCTGCTCGCGGAGGTCCTGGCCGGGCGGTACGCCCCCGAGGTCATCGCGCTGCCGACGCCCGAGCGGCTGACCCGCGGCCGGGCGGTGCACATCGACCGCGCGGAGCGGCTGGTGCACTTCGCCGACGGCTCGGTGATCGCATACGACACGCTGGTCCTGGCCACCGGTTCGAACCCGGTACTTCCGCCCCTGCGCGGCCTGTTCGGCCCGGACCGGCACGAACTGCCCGAAGGAGTCCACGCGTTCCGCACGATGGACGACTGCCTGGGCCTGTCCAAGGCCGTACGGCCGGACACCCGGGCCGTCGTCATCGGCGGCGGGCTGCTCGGTGTCTCGGCGGCCCGCGCGCTCGCCGAGCGCGGCGCGCAGGTGGTGCTGGCCCAGCAGTCCGAGCGGCTGATGGAACGTCAACTCGACCCGTCCGCGTCCAAGTTGGTGCTGCGGCACCTCAAGGACCTCGGCGTCGAGGTGCACACCGAGTGCCGGGTGCGCGATGTGCGCTGCGTCGGCGGCGCGGTCCGCTCGGTCGAGCTGGCCGACGGGTACGCGCTCGACGCCGACCTGGTGGTACTGGCCTGCGGGGTGCACCCTCGGGTGGGCCTCGCCCAGGACGCGGGGCTCGCCGTGCACAAGGGCGTCATCGTCGACGACGAGCTGCGCACCTCCGACCCGCACATCAGGGCGATCGGCGACTGCGCCCAGCACGACGGAAACGTCTACGGTCTCGCCGCGCCCGCCCTCGAACAGGCCGATGTCCTGGCCGAGTTGCTGGCCACGGCGGACCCGGGTACGGACTCGGCCGAGGCCACCTCTGGCTGCACCGGCTACACCGGCACCCGCGCCCTCACCCGGCTCACCCTCGCCCTCCCCGCCCTCGCCTCCGGCACCCCTCTCGACCTCGCCGCCTTCGGGGAGCACACCCCGCTTCCCGGCGACGACGTCATCCAGCTCACCGACGCCACCCGCGGCACGTACCGCAAGGTCGTCGTCCGCGACGACCGCCTGGTCGGCGGGGTCCTTGTCGGCGAGCTCGGCACCGTCGGCGCGCTCGCCCGCGCCTGGGAGGGAGCAGAGCCGCTGCCCTCCGACGGCGGCCCCCTGCTCCACCTGCTCACCAACGATGGAGGCCCTGAATGACCGCCACCCTGGGGGGCACCCCCACGATCGTGCTCGTCGGCCACGGCATGGTCGGCCAGCGCTTCCTCGAAGCGCTGGCCGAGCGCGGCCTGACCGCCACGCACCGCGTGGTCGTGCTGTGCGAGGAGCCACGCCCCGCGTACGACCGCGTGCAGTTGACCTCGTACTTCTCGGGGACCACGCCCGAGGAACTGTCCATGACGGACATGGAGTTCATCAAGGACCACGGGATCGAGCTGCACATCGGCGACCCGGCCGAGACGGTCGACCGGGCCGCGAAGCGGGTAACGGCCCGCTCCGGCCTGACGGTCGACTACGACACGCTCGTCCTCGCCACCGGCTCGTACCCCTTCGTGCCGCCGGTGCCGAACAAGGACGCCGAGGGCTGCTTCGTCTACCGGACGATCGAGGACCTCCTCGCGATCGAGGAGTACGCGAAGACCCGCACGACCGGCGCGGTGGTCGGCGGCGGACTGCTCGGTCTGGAGGCGGCGGGCGCCCTGAAGGGGCTCGGACTCACCTCCCACATCGTGGAGTTCGCGCCGCGCCTGATGCCGGTGCAGGTCGACGACGGCGGTGGCGCGGCCCTGCTGCGCACCATCGAGGACATGGGCCTGAGCGTCCACACCGGTGTGGGCACGCAGGAGATCGTCACGGACGCCTCGGGCGCCGTGACCGGCATGAAGCTGTCCGACGGCTCCGAACTCGCCACCGACCTGGTGGTCTTCTCGGCCGGTGTCCGCCCCCGCGACCAGCTCGCCCGCGACTGCGGTCTGACGGTCGGCGAGCGCGGCGGCATCTCCGTCGACGAGCAGTGCCGGACCGTGAACGACCCGCAGGTGTTCGCGATCGGCGAGTGCGCGCTGGCCGCCGACGGCCGGGTGTACGGCCTGGTCGCGCCCGGGTACGAGCAGGCCGAGACGGCCGCCGCGACCATCGCCACCGACGAGGCGTCCTTCACCGGCGCCGACCTGTCCACCAAGCTCAAGCTGCTCGGCGTGGACGTGGCGTCCTTCGGCGACGCGCACGGCACCGCCGAGGACTGCCTCGACGTCGTCTACTCCGACTCCCGCTCCGGCACGTACAAGAAGCTGGTCATCGGCCGGAACGGTGAACTGCTCGGCGGCATCCTGGTCGGCGACGCCGAGGCGTACGGCACGCTGCGCGCGTTCACCGGGTCGGTCCCGCCGATCTCCCCGGAGCAGCTCGTCCTCCCGGCCGGCGCCGGCGCGCCCGTCCAGCTCGGCCCGTCCTCGCTGCCGGACGAGGCGATCATCTGCTCCTGCCACAACGTCACCAAGGGCGCGATCCGCGGCGCGGTCACCGACCACGAGTGCACGACCGTGCCCGAGGTGAAGAAGTGCACCAAGGCCGGTACGGGCTGCGGCAGTTGCGTCAAAGTTCTCGGCCAGCTGGTCACCTCCGAGCTGGAGGCGAGCGGCGTCGAGGTCGACAAGGGCCTCTGCGGCTGCTTCTCCCAGACCCGCGAGGAGCTGTACGAGATCGTCCTCGCCCTGCGCATCACCTCCTACCGGCAACTCCTGGACCGGTACGGGCGTGAGGGCGCCCGGGGCGGCGACGGCTGCGAGGTCTGCAAGCCCGCGGTCGGCTCGATCATCGCCTCGCTGGCGCCCACGATCGGCGCCGACGGCTATGTCCTGGACGGCGAGCAGGCCTCGCTCCAGGACACCAACGACCACTTCCTCGCCAACCTCCAGAAGAACGGCTCGTACTCGATCGTGCCGCGTATCCCCGGCGGCGAGATCACCCCCGAGAAGCTCATCGTGATCGGCGAGGTGGCCCGGGACTTCGGCCTATACACGAAGATCACGGGCGGCCAGCGGATCGACATGTTCGGCGCACGCGTCGAGCAACTCCCGCTGATCTGGGCCCGGTTGGTGGACGCCGGCTTCGAGTCCGGTCACGCGTACGGAAAGTCGCTGCGGACGGTCAAGTCCTGTGTCGGGCAGACCTGGTGCCGGTACGGCGTCCAGGACTCGGTGCGCATGGCGATCGACCTGGAGCTGCGCTACCGGGGTCTGCGGTCCCCGCACAAGCTCAAGTCGGCGGTCTCCGGCTGCGCCCGCGAGTGCGCGGAGGCCCAGTCGAAGGACTTCGGCATCATCGCCACCGCCAACGGCTGGAACCTGTACGTCGGCGGCAACGGCGGCGCGACGCCGCGCCACGCCGACCTGCTCGCCCAGGATCTCTCCGACGCCGAACTGATCCGCCTGATCGACCGTTTCCTGATGTTCTACATCCGCACGGCCGACCGCCTGGAGCGCACCTCTACCTGGCTGGAGCGGATCGACGGCGGCCTCGACCACGTCCGCGAAGTCGTCGTGGAGGACTCGCTGGGCATCTGCGAGGAGCTGGAGTCCCTGATGACGGCGCACGTCGCGAACTACCGCGACGAGTGGGCCGAGACCATCAACGACCCGGAGAAGCTCTCCCGCTTCGTCTCCTTCGTGAACGCGCCGGACACCCCCGACCCGGTCGTCGGCTTCGTCCCCGAGCGCGACCAGATCAAGCCCGACCTGCCGCTGCTGACCATCGGCACGCGCCCCCTGGAAGGAAGCGCCCAGCGATGACCCTGGCACCCGAGACGACCACGACGACCGCCGCGACGGTCCAACTCCAGCTGCCGGACGGCTGGTTCACGGTCTGCGACCTGACCCTGCTGGTGCCCGGCCGCGGGGTGGCGGCACTGCTCCCGGACGGCCAGCAGGTCGCGCTCTTCCTGGACCGCATGGGCCGCATGTACGCGATCGACAACCGCGACCCGTTCTCCGGCGCGGCCGTCCTCTCCCGCGGCCTCACGGGCACGCACCAGGGCCGCCCGTTCGTCGCCTCCCCCCTCCTCAAGCAGCGCTTCGACCTGGAGTCGGGCCAGTGCCTGGACGACGAGACGGTGAGGGTGGCGACGTACGAGGTGCGGGCGCGGTAGACGGCCGCCCCGGCACCGGTTCCGTCCGGTCCCGCTCACGCCGGATTCATCTTGACCGATCGTTTCAGAAACGCCTAGGCTGCGGTACGTGGCCAGGACCAAGGAGTTCGATCCGGACGCCGCGCTGCAGTCGGCTCTTGAGCTGTTCTGGCGGCGCGGCTACGAGGCGACGTCGATGGCGGATCTCGTCGAGCATCTCGGCATCGGACGCGCCAGCATCTACGCGACCTTCGGCAACAAGCACGCGCTGTACCTGAGGGCGCTCGACCGGTACGGGGAGTCGCGCGACGCGCTGATGCTGCGCGAGCTGTCGCAGGCGGGGGCCGCGCTGCCCGCCGTGCGCGCGCTGGTGCGGCGGTTCGCCGCCGAGGCGACGGACGACGCCCGCCGGAGCGCGGGCTGTTTCGTCACCAACACGGCGGCCGAGCTCGCCCCTCACGACGCGGCGGCGGCCCGGCTCGTGGAGCTCAGCTGGGATCACATCGAGACACTGATGCACTCGGCGCTCGTACGGGCGCAGGCACAGGGGGAGCTCGCGGAGGATCGGGATCCTCGGGCGCTGGCTCGTATGTTGCTGGTGTTGATGCAGGGGCTGCGGGTTGTCGGCAAGGCGTCGGCGGACCCCGGGCGGGTTCGGGACGCGGCCGAGCAGGCTCTGACCTTGCTGGATTGATTCGGCACGCGCCGGCCCTTTGTCGTGTGCGGGCATCTGTCGGCCGGTCGCGCAGTTCCTCGCGCCCCTCAAAGGTTTGCGCAATTCCCCGCACCCCTGAAGGGGGCGCGTTTCGTCTGCCCTCATATTGAAACGATCGGTCCAGTAAGGAGGAACTCACGTTCCTCGACTCACCATGTCCGAAAGGGAGTCACCCATGAACCGCACCCGCTTCTCGCACCGCACCGTCCTCGTCACCGGGGGCGGCACCGGGATCGGGCGGGCCGTCGCGCTCGCGTTCGCCGCCGAGGGCGCCTCCGTCGTCGTGGCGGGCCGTACCCGTGCGGCGCTCGACGAGACCGTCGCGCTCGCCGAACGGGCCGGTGGCACGGCGGTCGCGCAGGTCGCCGACGTGGCACGCTCGGCGGACGTGGAGGCGCTCGTCCGCACGGCCGTCGACCGCTTCGGCTCGCTCGACATCGCCGTGAACAACGCGGGCGTCTTCCGCGGCGGACAGCCCGTCGCCGACCTCCCCGAGGAGGACTGGCGGACCCTGCTCGACATCAACGTCACCGGTGTACTCCTCGCCCTGCGGGCCGAGGTCCGGCAGATGCGGACCCAGCCGGGCGGCGGGGCGATCGTCAACGTCTCCTCCAACCTGGGCGCGCACAAGCAGTGGCCCAACACCACCGCGTACGCCGCCTCCAAGGCCGCCGTGTCCGCGCTCACCGCCGGCGCCGCGCTCGACCACATCGCCGACGGGATCCGTATCAACGCCGTGAGCCCCGGCGCCTCCGCGACCGCCATGTCCCTGCGGCCCGGCGAGACCGAGGCCGACCGTGCCGCGCGGATGAAGGAGGAGTCACCGCTCGGCCGCGTCTCGTCGACGGAGGAGGTGGCCGAGGCCGTGCTGTATCTGGCCTCCGACGCCGCGGCGTCCGTGGTCGGCACCGACCTGGTGATCGACGGGGGTTCGTCGCTGTAGTGGGCGCGTTCAGAACACCCGTTGAGCGGCGCTCTCCAGCGGTCTCGGGGGCGCCGCCGGGGCACCGACGACGGGCGGCAGCCGAACCACCGCGTCAAGACCGCCGGAGGCACCCGCGCGCAGAAGCACGTCCCCGCCGCTCGCGTGCGCCAGGCGCTGGACGAGGGCCAGGCCGAGACCCGTACCGCCCTTCGGTGCGTCGGGAGCGCGCCAGAAGCGGTCGAAGGCGCGGCGGCGCTGTTCCTCGGTCATGCCGGGGCCCTCGTCCATGACATGGAGTTCGACACGGGCCGGGCCCGCCGGGCGGTGGTGGAAGCGGCGTTCGTGGGTCTCGGGCCTGCGCAGGTCGACGGACACGGTGGAGTAAGGGGGCGCCACCCGCAGGGAGTTGGACAGCAGGTTGTCCAGGATCTGCTCGACCGCGCCGGGCAGGGCGAGGACCGGCCCGCCGTAGTCGCCGAGCAGCACGAGCTGCACGCCGTGCTGCTCGAACATCGGCGCCCAGGCCCGGTGCCGCTCCGCGCAGACCCGGTCCAGGTCCACCGGCTCGCGCACCGCCGCGCTCTCGTCGAGCCGGGCCATCGCCAGCAGCCCCTCGACCATCCTGGCGAGCCGGTCGGTCTCGGTCATCGCGGCGGTCAGGTTGCCCCGGGCGTGCAGGGCGATGTCGGACTCCAGGTTCTCCAGGCGCAGCCGCAGCGCGGCGAGGGGCGTCTTGAGCTGGTGCGAGGCCTCGCCCGCGAAGGCGCGCTGGGAGGCCAGGAGGTGTTCGAGGCGGGCGGCCGTACGGTTGAAGGTGGCCGCGAGACTCCGTACCTCCGGCGGTCCCTTGGTGATCGCCACCGGCGTGGCCGAGCCGCCGTCGGCCAACTCGTGGGTGGCGAGCTCCAGTTCACGGATGGGGCGGCCGGTCCAGCGGGCGATGGCGAAGCCGATGACCGCGACGGCGGTGAGGGCCGCGAGCCCCCCGAGGGCCAGCAGCAGCCAGACGTGGTGCACCCGGGCGTGCACCATCTGCGTGGGCAGCGTGATCCACACGGCGCCCTGCTTGTACGAGCCGTACGCGATCGGCGCCGCGACGGACAGGTACTGGACGCCGCCGATGGTGGAGGTGCGGACGTCCTGTGTGGCGGTCCCCCGCAGCGCCGCCGCGATCCCGGGACGGGCGGCGAGGCCCTGGGTCTCCGTAGCCGACAGGGTGTGCGAGCTGGTGACCAGCGCACCGGACCGGTCGACGATCACCACCTTGCCGCCGATGCGGTCGGCGCAGCGGCTCACCCTGCCGGGCAGGTCCCGCCCCGCGCGGCCGCCCATGGACAGGGCCAGCGACGCGTACGCGGAGACCGACTCCGCCTCGTCCTTCGCCATGTTGGTGACCCGCTCCCGCTCGCCCCTGGAGTAGACGAAGCCCAGCGGGATCTCCAGGCAGAGCAGGAGCAGCACGGCGAGACTCAGATAGCTGAGCAGGAGGCGACGCGTCACCGGAACGCCGCCGGCCGGGCTTCGTGGGATCCGCCGTCCGGAAGGCCGTCGTACGCGCCGCCCGACCCGAACGACTCGAACGACTCGAACGATCCGTATGAGCCGGCCGAACGGGTCGAACCGGTCGAACCGGATGCGCCGTACGAGCCGTTCGGTCTGCCGGGCTGCTCCCCGTACGAGCCATCGGTCGCCCCGCCCAGGGTGCCGCCCGAGGCCCCGCTCGCCGAGGGCGGCCGGTTCTGCACAGCGAGTCGGAAACCGACCCCGCGCAGGGTCTGGATCCACGCCGAGTTCCCCAACTTCCTTCGCAGCGTGGCCACATGGACGTCCAGTGTCTTGGTCGGGCCCTGGTAGTGCGGGTCCCACACCCGGTCCAGGATCTGCTGCCGCGAGTAGACCGCTCCGGGGTCCTCGGTGAGCAGCGCGAGCAGTTCGAACTCCTTCGGCGTCAGCGAGACCGGCGAGTCCCCGACCCAGACCTGCCGGGTACGGCGGTCGACGACGAGGGGGCCGGGGGCGGACGGCGTCTCGGCACCCGGCTCCGCCTCGGCTCCGAGTGCTCCTTCGCCGGCCCTCGCCGACGCCTCCCGCCGCGACCGCCCGGCCGGGACCGACGGCGCGAACTCGAAGGCCGGCCCGCCATCGAAGGAGCGCGACGACTCGTCGAAACGCGGCCCGACACCGGACGACCGGTCGTAGGGGTCGAGGGGCGCATGGGGTGCCTGGGGGTCGTACGCGTCGGAGGACCGGGGGGCGCCGCCGGACGACAGGTCGTACGGGTCCGGCGCACGGGTGCCGCCGGAAGAGCCGTACGCCGCCGATGCGCGGGTGCCGTCGGCGGAGCCGTACGAGTCGGGCGCACGAGTCGCTCCGGACGAGTCGTACGAGGACCGCCCGCGGGTGCCGTCGGTCCGGTCGTAGGAGGACCCCGCGCCGGTGCCATCGGACGGGCCGTACGAAGACCGCGTACCGGCGCCATCGGACGGGCCGTACGAGGACCTCGTACTGGCACCATCGGTCCCGTCGAACGAGGACCGCTCGCCGGTGCCATGGGTCCGGTCGTACGACGATCGCGCGCCCGTGCCGTCGGTCCGGTCGTACGACGACCGCGTGGCCGATGCGGTATCCGCCCCCGCGGCGGCCGGCCCCGGTTCGCCCGAACCGGCAAAGCCTCGCCCGGAGTTGCCCGGCTCGAAGCCGTCCCGCGCTGAGCCGCCCCGCCCTGCGGTGTCCCGTCGCGCGGTGTCCCGCCCGGGGGTGTCCGGCCCCTCGGAGAACGACTCACCCGCGAACGGCTCGCCGCCGAACGACTCGCCCCTGAACGGCTTCTCCTCCCGGGGTTCCGCCGCTCGGGATTCCACGGCCGGGGGTTCCGCGGCACGGGACCGTGCGCCGGAGGGCCCGGCACCCGGAGTGGACCCCGACTCGTACGCCCCCTCGGAGCGAGACCGCCAGTCGGACGCGCCGGCGTCTGAAAGTCCGGCACCCGAAAATCCGCCGGCCGAAGGCCCGGCACCCGCATATCCGGCACCCGAGGACCCGACCTCCGGAGACCCGACCTCTGGAGAGCCGGAACCAGGAGACCCGGAACCAGGCGTCCCCGCCCCGGCGGGCGCCCCGTCGCCGAGCAGCCCGGTCACCCGCACGCCCGCTCCCAGGGTCCCGGACCCGGGCGGCCCCGACCCGAGCGGGCTCGCGCCGAGCGGACCCGTGCCGGGCGAACTCGTACCGAACGGGCCCACCACAGGCGTCCCACCCGGCGGAGTCGCCATGAACTCGCCCTCGGTCAGGCCCTGTTGGAGGCCACGACCCTGCTGGGTGCGCCGGGTGACGGCCCGTATCCGGGCCACCAGCTCGCGCAGGCTGAAAGGTTTCGCCAGATAGTCGTCCGCGCCGAGTTCGAGACCCAGAACGCGGTCGGCCTCCTCGCCGCGCGCGCTGAGGATGATGACGGGCACGTCGGAGTGCTGCCGGATCCCCCGGCAGACGTCGATGCCGTCCATGTCGGGCAGCCCCAGGTCGAGCAGGACGACATCGCCGTACGGCCCTCTCAGCCCGGCGGCCCCGGTCGAGACGTGGTCGACCGTCAGCCCGAAGTGACCCAGACCCTCGGCGAGCGGCTCGGCGATCGTCTCGTCGTCCTCGATGAGCAGCACTCGTACGCCCATAGGCCCTGTTCTCCCATGAATCCGGACAGCACGAATTCCGCGCCGTGGAGGGGACACGCTACAAGAACCGTCATGGGCACGTCGCCTATACCCGAGGTAATGTGACCAGCCGCTCAAAAACCGCCCATGGATGGCTCGTTGACGATGATTCAGCCCGCCGGGGACAAAATATGTCCCATTCCTGGTCGCGCTCTAGTGTTCCTTTAACCTTCGCCTGGCAGTCGCCCCTCTACGGTGAGAGCACGACGGGAAAGCCCTGGTCGAACCCCCCTGCCGGGAGGAACCGTGAAGGCACTGCTGGACCGCGCCCGCTCGTTCAAGAGGCGCGTCGATTTCGAGAGCGGCGAATACCGGAAGCTGGCCGAAGGCCAATATCCGGAGGCATTGTTCATTACCTGCTCGGACTCGCGGGTCATACCCGCCCTGATCACAGGCGCACGTCCCGGAGAGATATTCGAGCTGCGGAACGCAGGCAATATCGTGCCGCCGCACGGACGGCAGAGCGCGTCCGGCGAGGCCGCCACCATCGAGTACGCACTGGAGGTGCTCGGCGTTCAGGACATCGTCGTGTGCGGCCACTCCCACTGCGGCGCGATGGGCGCCCTGAAGTCCGGCGACGACCTGTCCGCGCTGCCCGGGGTGGACGCCTGGCTGGACCTGGCCCGCCCGGAACTCGCACCGTTGCTCGACGGCGCGTTCGAGGATCCGTCGATGCCGGCCGTGGCCCAGCTCAACGTCGTCAACCAGCTCGCGGCACTGCGGAGTTACCCGCTCACCAAGCCCCGGCTCGACTCGGGACGGCTACGGCTGCACGGCTGGTACTACGAGGTCGACACCGGCCAGGTCCACGAGCTGGACGAGGACGGTAGCTTCCGGGTGCACGCCGCATGAGCGGGATGCACGCACGCGGACGCGTACCGGCACACGCCAGGATCCCGGACGCCCCGCCCGCCCCGGACTTCCCGGCCCCGGACTTCCCCGCCCCGAACGCCCCGGCCTACGCCCCCACGTACGGCCCGGACATCACACCGACGGCCGCCTCCCCAACGGCCGAGACGGAGAAGAAAGCCAGGACGGGCAAGAACGGCAAGGGGCCGAAGGTCGACCTCGCCACCGAGATCACCGCCTCCCTCGTCGTCTTCCTCGTCGCGCTCCCCCTGTGCATCGGCGTGGCCGTCGCCTCCGGTGTCCCCGCCGAGCTGGGCATCATCTCCGGCGTCATCGGCGGCCTGGTGGTCGGCGCGGCGCGCGGCAGCACGCTCCAAGTCAGCGGTCCGGCGGCCGGGTTGGCGGCCCTCGTGGCGGAGACGGTCCTTGAGTACGGCGTCGCCATGCTCGGTGTGATCGTCCTCGGCTCGGGCATCCTGCAGATCATCCTGGGGCTGGTCCGACTCGGCAAGATCTTCCAGGCGATCTCGCTGGCCGTCGTCCAGGGCATGCTCGCGGGCATCGGACTCCCGCTGATGTTCAGCCAGTTGTACCCGATGTCCGACTCCAAGGCCCCGGGCACCCCGATCGAGAACATGGCCGGCCTCCCCGGTCTGATCGCCGACACCGCGGCCAACCCGCAGGCGCTGATCGCCGCGGGACTCGGCGTCGTCACCATCGTGCTCAGCTTCCTGTGGAAGAAGTTGCCGGGCCCGGTCAAGAAGGTCCCGGCCGCGCTCGTGGCCGTCGGGATCGGTATCGGGGTCGCCTCCCTGCCGGGCGTGGACGTGAAGACGCTCCAGGTGGGCAATCTGCTCGCGTCCGTGAACGTCCCCGGCGCCACCGAGTTCGCCGGCCTCGCCGACGTCGGGATCATCACCGCCATCCTCACCTTCACGGTGATCGCCTCGGCGGAGAGCCTCTTCACGGCCGCCGCGGTGGACCGTATGCACAGCGGCCCGCGCACCCGCTACAACCCCGAACTCATCGCCCAGGGCGCCGGAAACACCGTGGCGGGCATCCTCGGCGCGCTCCCCATCACGGCGGTCGTGGCCCGCAGTTCCGCGAACGTCCAGGCGGGCGCCAAGACCCGGCTGTCCCGCACGCTGCACGGCCTGTGGCTGCTGGCCTTCGCGCTGCTCCTGCCCCAGGTCCTCGCCCTGATCCCGATCGCCGTCCTCGCGGGCGTCCTCGTACACAGCGGCTGGAAGCTCTTCGCTCCCGAGGAGTTCCCGAAGATGTGGCGCCAGGACCGGGGCGAGTTCGCGGTCATGACCCTCACCACGCTGGTCATCGTGGCGACGGCGCTCCTCGAAGGCGTCCTCTTCGGCCTCGCCGCCGGAATCGTGCTGGCCGCGCTGCGCATGTCGCAGACCGTCATCAAGCAGCACCTGGAGGAGGACACCGCCAAGGTCGTCATGGCGGGCAACGCCACGTTCCTGCGGCTGCCGCAACTCATCGAGGCCCTGGAGGCCGCCGCGGAGGCGGACAAGCCGCGCATCCGCCTCGACCTGACCGGCGTGACCCACCTCGACCACGCCTGCCGCAACCAGGTGGAGGAGTTCGTCGCCCAGCAGCGGGGATTCGGCCTGCGGGTGGAACTGCTGATGCCGGGGCCGGCCAAGCCGGTCGGCACGACTGCGCCTGTGGCGGACTTGGCTGATGAGTGGGATCGGTCGGCCGGAACCGAGCTGCCCAGGCGGCCGTACGCGCCCGCAGCCGCGGGGCCGACGCAGGGGCCCGGGCCCACGGCCGAGTGGTTCTATCTCGACACGCGGCCCATGCCCGAGGAGTACGCCTCGCGGTGAGCGTCGCCCGGGTCGTTCGATACAGCCCCGCGCTCCTTAGGGAGCGCTGTCCCTCAGCCGTGCCTACGCTGTGAAGCCACCCGTAGGCGGAGGGAGCCATGGTCATGGCCGGCTGGAACGCGCACGACATCCCCGACCAGAGCGGCCGTACCGTCGTCGTCACCGGGGCGAACAGCGGAATCGGGTACGTCACCGCCCGCGAACTGGCCCGGCGGGGCGCCCGGGTGGTCCTCGCGTGCCGCAGCGAGAGCCGTGGCACCGAGGCCGCCGACCGCATGACCGTCGAAGTGCCGGACGCGGAGGCGGAGTTCGTGCGGCTGGACCTCGGAGACCTGGACTCCGTACGGGAGTTCGCGGCGGCGTACGGACGGAAGTACGACCGTCTGGACCTGCTCGTGAACAACGCGGGCGTGATGGCGTTGCCGCAGGGCCGCACGGCGGACGGGTTCGAGACGCAGTTCGGGGTCAACCACCTCGGGCACTTCGCGCTCACCGGGCTGTTGCTGCCGGCGCTGCTGGCCACGCCCGGCGCCCGCGTGGTGAGCGTGTCCAGCTTCGTGCACGCGCTGGCCGACATCGACATCGACGACCTCAACAGCGAGCGGAAGTACGGGCGTTGGACCGCGTACGGACGCTCGAAGACGGCCAACCTGCTGTTCGTGCACGAGCTGGCGCGCAGGCTCGCCGCCATCGGCTCCGATGTCGTGGCGGCGGCCGCGCACCCCGGCTACGCCGCCACCAACCTGATGACCGTGGCCCCGAGGATGGAGGGCCGCAAGGCCGCCGAGCGGTTCATGGAGATCGGCAGCCGCTTCGTCGCCCAGTCCGCGGAGTCCGGCGCCCTCCCCACGCTGTACGCGGCGACAGCACCCGGCGTACGCCCGGACTCCTTCACCGGCCCCTCGATCCTCGGCCTCCGCGGCTCCCCGGCGAAGTCGCGACGTGCCAGGTGGACCCTCAACGACCGTGCGGGACAACGGCTTTGGGAGGAGTCGGAGCGGCTGACGGGTGTCACGTACGAGGCGCTGAAGGTGTGACGCGGGGGCGTACGGGGCACATCAGGCGGTGACGCGTACACGTCACCGCCTGGCCATGGCGCGTCCATCCCGCACTCCTAGGCTCCGGCGGTGCGCGACCCCGTCGCCGACCGGCGAACGGGGCGGTCACGGCACCCCTTTGGAGCGACAGTGGAACGTCGTACCCTCCTGCGTGCGGCCGTCCTCGGCGGTTCGTCCGCCGTCTTCGGCGGAACCCTGTGGCGCGGCGCCGCGTACGCCGCACCCGCCCAGCCCGGCACCGGCCCGTACGGGGCACTCGGCGCGGCGGACTCGAACGGCGTCAGGCTGCCGAACGGCTTCACCAGCCAGGTGATGGCCAGGTCCGGCCAGACGGTCCCCGGCACCTCGTACACCTGGCACAACGCCCCTGACGGCGGGGCCTGTTACGCCGACGGCACCGGCTGGATCTACGTCTCCAACTCGGAGACCAACCCCTCCGGCGGCGCGAGCGCGGTGAAGTTCTCGTCGGCCGGCGCGGTCACGGGCGCGTACCGCGTCCTGTCCGGCACGCGGCAGAACTGCGCGGGCGGCAGGACCCCGTGGAACACCTGGCTCTCCTGCGAGGAGGTGTCCCTCGGTTACGTCTACGAGACGGACCCGTGGGGCGTGAACGCGGCCGTGCGCCGGGACGCGATGGGCCGCTTCAAGCACGAGGCGGCGGCGGCCGACCCGGTGCGCGAGGCGGTGTACCTGACGGAGGACGAGACGAACGGCTGCTTCTACCGCTTCGTGCCCACGAGTTGGGGCGACCTGTCGGCCGGCACGCTCCAGGTCCTCGTCGCCGGGACGGCCACCTCGGGCTCCTTCACCTGGGCGAACGTGCCCGACCCGGACGGCTCCCCCACCACGACCCGTACGCAGGTCTCCGGCTCGAAGAAGTTCAACGGCGGCGAGGGCTGCCACTACGCCGACGACACGGTCTGGTTCACCACCAAGGGCGACAACCGCGTCTGGCAGCTCGACCTGGCCGCCGGCACCTACGAGTTGGCGTACGACGACTCGCTCGTGACCTCCGGCACGGCCCCGCTGACCGGCGTCGACAACATCACCGGCAGCACCTCGGGCGACCTGTTCGTCGCGGAGGACGGCGGCAACATGGAGATCTGCGTCATCACACCGGACGACGTGATCGCCCCGTTCCTCCGCATCGACGGCCAGTCCGGCTCGGAGATCACCGGCCCCGCCTTCTCCCCCGACGGAACCCGCCTCTACTTCTCCAGCCAGCGGGGCACGAGCGGGAGTTCGTCCGCCGGGATCACGTACGAGGTGAGAGGGCCGTTCCGCTCGTAACCGCCGCGAGGGACGTGTGTGTGGGATGTGCGGGTGGAATGCGCGGGTGGGACATACGGCGGCATCGGCCGGGATTCATACGGCTGCCAGAATCCACTGTGGCCAGGGTCAGCGCGCGCGTCGTTCCTTCTTCGCCCTCTCCGCGGTGACGCGCCCGACGAGGCGGGTGCGCAACTCCTTCAGGTGCTTCATGTTGTAGTCGCCGAGGTTCTCGTCGATGCCGTAGACGGTCGATCTCTCGGCGTCGATCTCCTCGTCCAGGAGGGCGAGGGCCTCCTCGAAGTCGCGGTTGAGTTCCAGTGCCGTGATCAGGGTATTGCGGAGGGACCGGGTGGTGTCCTGCCGCTTCACGCCGAAGGTCTGCGACTTCGCGTACAAGGCGGTCAGCCTGCCCACCGCCTCGGCCGCGTCTCCGTTCTCGGCCAGGAACTGGGCGAGCCACGCCTGCGTTCGGTGGGTGGTGCTGTCGTCGGGGCCCAGCAGCCGGATCCTGTCCTCGACAACTGCCGTCATCCCGGCGATGGCTCCGTCCAGATCGCCGACCCTTCTACGGCACCAGGCGAGGGCCGACCGTTTGATCAGGGTGTCGGGGTGGTCGGAGCCGAACTCCGCGATCAGGTCGGCGACTTCGGTCTCGGTCAGCCGTAGCGCGGCGGCGTGGTCGCCTTCGAGGCTCAGCCAGGCGACCAGGCTGGAGCGGGCGCTCAAGGTGTCGGGGTGCCAGGGGCCCAGCTCCCGGGTCAGGAACGCGACGCGCGCGTGCGCCTTCGGCCAATCCAGCGCCTTGGGGCGGTCGAGGTGCCGGAAGCTTCGCAGGACCCACCAGGTGTGCGGTGTACGCCGTGTCATCTCGACTCATTCCACTTCGTCATCAGAACCCGCCCCGCTGTCCACCCAGGCCGCGGCGAGAAACGGCGGCAGTACGTCGCAAGAAGTCCCGGCACTCCGGCCACCAGCGGATCATCAGCCAGGCCAGTGGTACCAGGAGTATGCCCCGGAACGCTCCGCCCCAACGAGCTGCTCGGCCGATCACGGGGATCGATGCCCGCACCCCGCCCCGCATACGCACCGGGTTTACAGATGACGGCCCCATGAGCGGAGAGCTACTGTCCGGTCACGTCACGTTCGCATCACGGGTCCGTCATTCCGCCACCGCACCACCAGCCCCCTAATACTTTCGTCACCTCAAATCCGACTGATCGCCCTGCGTGATCATGCGTCCGGATAACGACCCAAATCTGAGGTGCTCTCGTGAAGTTGCTCCGCAAGCCCGCCGCCGTGGCCGTCGCCGCACTGGCGCTCACCGCCCTGTCGGCCACCACCGCCCAGGCCCATGACGGCAACCACCCGTTCAAGAACTGCACCGAGGCGTACGAGAACGGGTACGACAACATCGCCAGGGGCGACAAGCACTACGACAACGACCTGGACCGCGACCAGGACGGCATCGGCTGCGACCAGCCCCCCTCGGACTTCGTCCCGGCGGAGGACCAGGGCAAGGACGACGAGAGCACTGACGACAAGGGCACCGAGAACACCGCCTCCGACACCGGCGATAAGAACACCGACCTGGCGGAGACCGGCGGCAGCGGCGCCACGGCGTACATCGCGGGCGGCGGTGCGGCGGTCCTGCTCGCGGGTGGCGGGGTGCTGTTCACGGTACGCAGGCGTGCCAACTCCCGCTGACCCCACAGGAGAAGACGCCCCGGAAGACACCCCGTCACGACAGGACAACGACGGGGCGAGCGCCCGCGCCATCCCTCGGACGGCCGGGCGCTGCCGTGGTTCAGCGCAGGTCCAACACCATGGCGTCGTACACGGGCCCCTCCTCACCCGGATGGGACCGCCCCACCTCCCGGTACCCCCACGCCACATACGCCGACCGCGCGGGCGCGGCCTCAGGCTCCGGGCGCACCGTCAGCGTCACCCGCTCCACCACCAAGCCCTCAATGAGCCGCGCGTGCAGCCCGGCCGCAACCCCTCGACGGCGCCACGGCTTGCGCACGGCCATCTCGATGACCACGAACGTCCGCTCACCCGTCTCACCGGTGAAGTCCTGAGACATCGCCTCCAGCAGATTGCCCCACCAACCGGTGTCCACCGGAAGCCGGTAGCCGTACGCGAACCCCACCACCTCGCTTCCGTCGCGGGCGAGGAGCAGCCAGAAGCCCGGGCGGGTCCGGATCTGCTGCGGGTACCGCTCGATCTCAACCGGGTTGAAAAGCGAAGGGGGCCGCAAGATCCACCTGCCTGCCGCACTGGAGCACACCAACGGCCCGGTCCTGCCCCAGCTGGACGTCGGCGAGAAGACCAACGAGATCATCTGCTTCAAGCCGCTGCTGGACACCGTCGCCAAGAAGCTGCGTCGACAGCTCAAGCCCCTTCCCTGGAAGGACATCCCGCCTGAGGGACGCACCCGGGACATCGGCCACGGCCGCTCTGAGATCCGCCGGATCCAGGCCGCCACCGTGAGAGCAGCCCCCTCTTCCCCCGAGCCCGCCAGGCTGACCGACTCAAGCGCCGGCGCACCGACCGCAGGACCGGCAAGACCATCGTCAAGACGGTCTACGCCGTCACCCGCCTGACCATCGAGCAGGCCCCGGTGGACCGGTATCCCACCGGGACTCCGCCCACCGGCCTACTCGCCCGGCAGAACGCGAACGAAGCCCTCGGTCCAACCGTCCTCATCGAGCTCGCAGGCGTCGAAGTAGAAGCACTCCGGTTCATCACGGAAACCTGGCAGCAGTCGAGCCTGACGCACACGCTCTTCAACCCGTTCACGGGTTGAGTAGAAACCGAGCAGCTTTACGTCGTCGCCGTCCGACTCGTCGCAGAACACGCCGCTCTCATCGACGTGCACTGTCGAGCCGTCAGCGCCGGCTTCGTTCTGGTGGCCCACATGCCACAGCGGATACACGATCACGGACGCGAAGCTATCAGCGCGCCAGTTCGTGGGGCATGCGATATTCGGCGCCCCTCACCTCCGGTGACCTCACGAACACGAACCGGGCATCACGCGACTTCGCCAGGGCCCTGCCGACCAGGAAGGCGAACTCGGCCACAGGTCGCCCGCCTCGCTACGGTTGGACGTATGAAGCTCCCGGTGACGGTGCTGGTGGACCACTACGACGAGGACTGGTCAGCGCTGTCGTGGGCCCGCGCCGACGGCCGTGGGGAAGTACTGGAGGAGGGAGAGGAGCGGCACCGGGCGGTGGAGTTGCTCTGCGGCAAGTACGAGCAGTACAAGGACTCCCCTCCCAAGGGCCCCGTGGTCGCCGTTCAGTTCCCCCGTCTCCGACCAGGCGAGCGGCGTGTTCAGGCGTCAATCACGCCCAGAGGGCACAACACATTCCCACGCGTTCAACGACAACCAACGCCAGCAAACAGCCTATTGCCTGGTCAGCAGCATTGCTTGACAGGGTCCGCAGACAATGCCCGAAGGGGCGGCACCTCCGCACAAGGTGCCGCCCCTCCGCTTTCATGCACCGGGGCCGCGATCCGTCGATGAGGGTGGGATGACGGACGACGACCCCGGGTTCTACAGGCCCGGCCTACAAATGGACCGGCGTTTTGCGGCCCGGCCAACCAGTGGGCCGGGGTCCTGCGAGCCCGGCCTATAGGTAAGCCGGGGTTTTGGGGGCCCGGCCGACAAGTGGACCAGAGCCATCCACCCCCGCCCTACCGATGATCGCTCCCCTGCGAAGACGAAGCCGCCCGCCCCGCCTCCAGCCTCGCCACCGGGATCCGGAACGGGGAGCAGGAGACGTAGTCGAGGCCCACCTCGTGGAAGAAGTGGACGGACTCGGGGTCGCCGCCGTGTTCGCCGCAGACGCCGAGTTTGAGGTCGGGGCGGGTCTCGCGGCCGGCCTTCACCGCGGACTTGACCAGGGAGCCGACGCCGTCGCGGTCGATGGTCTCGAAGGGGCTGACGCCGAAGATGCCCTTCTCCAGGTAGGCGGTGAAGAAGGATGCCTCGACGTCGTCCCGGCTGAAGCCCCACACCGTCTGGGTCAGGTCGTTCGTGCCGAAGGAGAAGAACTCCGCCGCCTCCGCGATCTGACCGGCGGTCAGGGCGGCGCGAGGGAGTTCGATCATCGTGCCGATCGACAGCTTCAGGTCCGTGCCCGTCGCCGCCTGGACCTCCGTGATGACCTGGTCGGCCTCCTCGCGGACGATCTCCAGCTCCTGGACCGTGCCCACCAGCGGGATCATGATCTCCGCGCGTGGGTCGGCCTTGGCGGCCTTCCGCTCGGCGACGGCCTCGGCGATCGCCCGTACCTGCATGGTGAAGAGACCGGGGATCACCAGCCCCAGGCGTACGCCGCGCAGGCCCAGCATCGGGTTCTGCTCGTGCAGGCGGTGCACCGCCTGGAGGAGCCGCAGGTCGTTCTCGTTGGCGTCCTTGCGGGACTCGGCGAGCGCGACGCGGACCGACAGCTCCGTGATGTCCGGCAGGAACTCGTGCAGCGGCGGGTCCAGGAGGCGGACGGTGACCGGGAGGCCGTCCATCGCCGAGAACAGCTCCACGAAGTCCTGCTTCTGGAGCGGCAGGAGCGCCTTCAGCGACTCCTCGCGCTCGGCCTCCGTGTCCGCGAGGATCAGCCGTTCGACCAGCTCACGACGGTCGCCGAGGAACATGTGCTCCGTACGGCACAGGCCGATGCCCTGGGCGCCGAAGCGGCGGGCGCGCAGCGCGTCCTCGGCGTTGTCCGCGTTGGCGCGCACCCGCAGGCGACGCTTGCGGTCGGCGAACGCCATGATCCGGTGCACGGCCTCGACCAGTTCGTCGGCGTCGTTGGCGCCCGCGTGCATCCGGCCCTCGAAGTACTCCACGACGGGGGACGGCACGACCGGGACCTCGCCCAGGTACACCTTGCCGCTCGAACCGTCGATCGAGATCACGTCGCCCTCTTCGACCACGTGCCCGCCGGGCACCGTCATCCGGCGCCGCTTGGTGTCGACCTCCAGCTCCTCCGCGCCGCACACACAGGTCTTGCCCATGCCGCGCGCGACCACGGCCGCGTGGGAGGTCTTGCCGCCGCGGGAGGTGAGGATGCCCTCGGCCGCGATCATGCCGTCCAGGTCGTCGGGGTTGGTCTCCCGGCGGACCAGGATGACCTTCTCGCCCGAACGCGACCACTTCACGGCCGTGTACGAGTCGAAGACCGCCTTGCCGACCGCCGCGCCCGGCGAGGCCGCGATGCCCCGGCCGATCTGCGACACCTTCGCCTCGTCGTCGAAGCGCGGGAACATCAACTGGGCGAGCTGGGCGCCGTTTACGCGCTGGAGCGCCTCGGCCTCGTCGATCAGGCCCTGGTCCACGAGCTGCGTGGCGATCCGGAAGGCGGCGCCCGCCGTCCGCTTGCCCACCCGCGTCTGGAGCATCCACAGCTGCCCGCGCTCGATGGTGAACTCGATGTCGCAGAGATCCTTGTAGTGGTTCTCCAGGGTCGACATGATCTGCATGAGCTGGTCGTACGACTTCTTGTCGATCTGCTCCAGCTCGGCGAGCGGGACCGTGTTGCGGATGCCCGCGACCACGTCCTCGCCCTGCGCGTTCTGCAGGTAGTCGCCGTATACGCCCTGGTGGCCGCTGGCCGGGTCGCGGGTGAAGGCGACACCCGTGCCGGAGTCCGGGCCGAGGTTGCCGAAGACCATCGAGCAGACGTTGACGGCCGTGCCGAGGTCGCCGGGGATGCGCTCCTGGCGACGGTAGAGCTTGGCGCGGTCGGTGTTCCAGGAGTCGAAGACCGCGTGGATGGCGAGGTCCATCTGCTCGCGCGGGTCCTGCGGGAAGTCCCGGCCGGCCTCGGTCTTGACGATCTTCTTGAACTTGGTGACGAGCTTCTTGAGGTCGGCCGCTTCGAGGTCCGTGTCGACGGTGACCTTCTTGGCGTCCTTGGCCGCCTCCAGCGCGTCCTCGAAGAGCTCTCCCTCGACGCCGAGGACCGTCTTGCCGAACATCTGGATCAGCCTGCGGTACGAGTCCCACGCGAAGCGGTCGTCACCGGCCTGCTTGGCCAGGCCCTGCACGGACCTGTCGGAGAGGCCGATGTTCAGGACGGTGTCCATCATGCCCGGCATGGAGAACTTCGCCCCGGAACGGACCGAGACGAGGAGGGGGTCGTCGGCCTGGCCGAGCTTCTTGCCCATCTTCGCTTCGAGGGCGTCGAGGTGCGCACTCACCTCGTCACGCAGTGCCGCCGGCTCGTCGCCACTGTCGAGGTAGGTCTTGCAGGCCTCGGTGGTGATGGTGAAGCCGGGAGGCACGGGAAGGCCGAGGTTGGTCATCTCGGCGAGGTTGGCACCCTTGCCACCCAGGAGATCCTTGAGGTCCTTGTTGCCCTCGGTGAAGTCGTAAACGAACTTCACGCTCTCGGCGCCGCTCTCAGCTACGTGGGGATCTTTGTTTTCCGACACGGGTCTCGACTCCTCGAGGACGCGGTGGCTGCCCTGACGACGGGGAACATACCCAGATCGAAGGCGCCTGGGTACGTCCACTTGCGCGTCATACGGCTGTAACCACTCGTCCGCCAGCAGATCGAAAGCCAAGGAGAAGTAAGGCGGGCGCTCGACCGCGTTCACTTCTTGAACGGGTCAGCACCTACAGACCCGGAATTTCGCTCACATGAGCGGTGCTCAGCACGTCTGAGTTTACGTCGTAAATGATCAACGGGTGGCACTCAGTGCCATCCTTTGAGAAGTGCAGCCGCCCAAGATCCGCTCATCTGAGCGAAACCCCGATCAGGCGTGGCGAGAATCACGCAGTTTTCAGCGCCCGGATTTCACCATGCGGACCGGTACACAGACGGAAACGTGACCGTCACACACCCATGGCGAGTGAGTGGCGAGGGACCGTCACACACCCATGACGAGCAGCCGCTCCTCCACCCGCTCGGGCGCGTACAGGTGCTCCACGACCATCGCGCCCGCCCCGACCAGGCCCGCCCGCTCGCCGAGCCGGGAGGTGACGACGTCCAGGTGGGCGGTGGAGCGGGGCAGGGCCCGCTGGTAGAGGAGTTCGCGGACGCCGGTCAGGAACGCCGTCCCGGCCAGGTCTCCGGCGATCATCAGGACGCCGGGGTTGAGCAGCGTCACCACGGTCGCCAGTACGTCACCGACGTGGCGGCCGGCCTCCCTCGCGAGCGCGGCCGCGCCGGGATGCCCGGAGGCCAGCAGATCGCGCACATCTGAGCCCGACGCCGCCGGAACGCCCGTCTCCGCCAGCCTGCGGGCGACCGCGCCACCGCTCGCGACGGCCGCGAGGCACCCGAACGACCCGCACCTGCACAGCGCGTCGGCGCCCTCCGGGACCCGGATGTGCCCGATGTCCCCGGCGCCGCCGTCGATGCCCCGGAAGATCGCACCGCCGACGACCACACCGGCGCCGATACCGGTGGAGACCTTCACGAGCACGAAGGCCGAGCAGTCGGGGTGGCCGGTGCGCTGTTCCCCGTACGCCATGAGGTTGGCGTCGTTGTCGACGAGGACCGGGACGGCGCCGGCGCCCGTGTGCTCGGTGAAGGCGCGGGTGAGGCGGCCTCTTATGTCGTAGCCGTCCCAGCCGGGCATGATCGGCGGCTGGACGACCCGGCCGGTCTCGCTGTCGACAGGGCCCGGTACGGCGAGCCCGATGCCGCACACCTCGTGCGCCCGGTGCCCGGCCTTCTCCAGGAGTTCGGCGAACCAGCGGCCCAGCTCGCCGAGGACAACGTCCGGGCCCTCCTCGATCAGCAGCGCACCCGTGTGCTCGGCCAGCAGCTCACCGGTCAGGGACAGCACGGCGGCGCGGGCGTGCCGGGTGTCGAGGTCGGCGGTGAGGACGACGGCGTGGGCGTCGTCGAACTCCAGCCGGACCGAGGGTCGGCCGCCGAGCGGCGAGTCCACCGGGCCCGCGGCGCCCTCACGCAGCCAGCCGGCCCGGAACAGGCGGTCGAGCCGCTGCCCGACCGTGGCCCGTGACAGCCCGGTGACCTGCTGCAAGGCCCCGCGCGTGGTCGCGCGCCCGCTGCGCACCAGCTCCAGCAGGTCGCCGGAGCTCGCCTGGCTCCCGGTCTTCCCGGCGCGTGTGGCCATTCCGCTACTCCCTGTGGTTCCGGTCATGCGAACCCCTTGCGCTCACCAACTCTGCATTACATATTGAGTTTTGCGTGTTAAATAGACGTAACCCTACGGTAGCTACTGCCGAACTGGTCGGCCGCATGTCTTCGGGGAGACCTGAGTGGACCGCACAACCCAGCTCACCGCCCGTCGCACCGGGCTCGTGGATCCCGTACGCACCGCGACCTCACCGCCGTTTTCCGGCCATGGTGAGATCGGCCCTTCCAGGGTGGCCGTATACGATCCGGTCCGCCCGGCGGGATCGCTGCACCTCAGGGCGGCCGAGGTACTGCACGGCAACTGGACCGGCACGTCCACGGTGCCCTCGCGCGGTCTGTACCCGCACCAGTGGTCCTGGGACTCCGCGTTCATCGCGATCGGCCTGCGCCATCTGTCGCCGCTGCGGGCGCAGGTCGAGCTGGAGACGCTGCTCGACGCGCAGTGGGGCGACGGCCGGATTCCGCACATCGTGTTCAACCCCTCCGTCCCCCTCGACGCGTACTTCCCGAGCCCCGACTTCTGGCGCTCCTCGACCGCGGGGCGCGCTGCGGGCGCCCCGCGCACCGTACAGACGTCGGGCATCGTGCAGCCACCGGTGCACGCGCTGGCGGCCTGGCTGGTGCACGTCTCCGACCCCGGTCTGTCCCGGGCGCGGTCCTTCCTGCCCCGGATCTACCCGCGGCTGGCGGCCTGGCACCGCTATCTGCTGCACCGCCGGGACCTGGGCGGCGGGGGCCTCGCCTCGGTGGTCCACCCCTGGGAGCAGGGCATGGACAACGCGCCGAGCTGGGACACCCCGCTGTCCCGGGTGACGCCCGCCCCGGCCCGCTCCTTCCGCCGCGCGGACCTCGACCACGGCGCCGCGGAGGACCGGCCGACGGACCTGGACTACGGACGGTACGTACGGCTGGCGACGGACTACCGGGACGGTGGGTACGCCGATGGGGTGGGCCAGTTCGCTGTGGAGGACCCGGCCTTCAACGCGCTGCTGATCGCCTCCGAGCACGCGCTGGCACGGATCGCGCGGGAGCTGGGCGCGACGGGCACGGCCCGGCACGCGCGCGCGGAGCGGCTGACCGCGGCGCTCGTCGACCGGCTGTGGGACCCGGCCGAGGGCATGTTCTTCTGCCGGGACGTGCGCACGGACGAGCTGATCCCCGAGCGCGGCGTCTCCGGCCTCGTCCCGCTGCTGCTCCCGACGCTCCCCCGCGACACGGCCGCCACGCTCGTACGGACGCTGCACGGGCCGCACTTCGGGCTCGGCGGGTCGACCCGGCTCGTCCCGAGCTACGACCTGACCGGGCACGCCTTCGACCCGCACAGGTACTGGCGCGGTCCGGCCTGGTTCAACACCAACTGGCTGGTGGAGCGCGGGCTCAGGCTGCACGGCGAGCACGCGCGCGCGGAAAAGCTGCGGGGCGCGCTGCTGGAGACGGCGGACACCTCCGGGTTCGCGGAGTACGTGGATCCGTACACCGGCGAGGCCTGCGGAGCGCTCGGTTTCAGCTGGACCGCGGCGCTGACGCTGGACCTGCTGCACGAGGCACCCGAAGCGGTGCACAGCACGACGGAAGAGTTCGGCAAGGGCGCCAAGGGAGGGGACCGGCGATGACGGACCGGCATCATCTGCTCGTGCACGGTGGGACGTTCGCGGCCGTGGGCGACGGCGGGGACATCAACGGAGTGCGCGGCGCCAGCTCGCCCCACGGGCTGTTCGTGCGCGACGCCCGGCATCTGAGCCGCTGGCAGCTGACCGTCGACGGGGCGGTGCCCGAGGCGCTGACGCCGGTCGCGGACGGCGACACGGCCCGCTGTGTGCTCGTACCTCGCGGCGGCCGGCAGGAGCCGCCCGCGTACACGATCTTCCGTGAACAGGCAGTGGCGGACGGGGCGTTCGTCGAGTCGCTGCGGGTCACCAGCAACCGTCCGGCGCCGACGACGGTCCGGATCGCGGTCACCGCGGACGCCGACTTCACGGACCAGTTCGAGCTGCGCTCCGACCACCGGACGTACACGAAGATCGGTGTGGTGCGCTCCCGCCAAGTCCTCGACGATGGCGTGGAGTTCACCTACCAGCGCGGGGAGTGGCGGTCCACCACGACCGTGACCTCCGAGCCCGCGCCGGACGGTGTGGAGGAGACCGGCACGGGCGCGCGCCGCCTCGTGTGGACCCTCGAACTCCAGCCGCACGAATCGGCCGAGCTGGCCCTCCGGGTGGCGGCGCGCCCGCACGGTATGCCACACCCGGAGGTGCCCCTCTCCCCGGCCGCCGCCAACGCCCGACTCCTGGCGCTGGAAAGGGAGTTCGCGGAGGGCGTGCCCTTCCCGACGGGCTGGCCCGAGCTGGCCGCGGCCTGTGCGCGGGGCCTGTCCGACCTGGCCGTGCTCCAGGTGCCCGCAACGGGCCCCGACGGAGAGGAACTTCGCGTCCCGGCGGCCGGAGTCCCGTGGTTCCTCACCCTGTTGGGCCGCGACGCCCTCCTCACCTCCCTCTTCGCGCTCCCCTACCGCCCCCAGCTGGCCGCCGCCACCCTGCCCGCGCTCGCCGCGGCCCAGGCGACCGAGGTCGGCGTGGACGCGGTGGCCCAGCCCGGCAAGATCGTGCACGAGATGCGGCACGGGGAGCTGGCCCACTTCGGGCAGGTGCCGTACGGGCGTTACTACGGCTCGGTCGACGCGACCCCGCTCTTCCTGGTCCTCCTCGGCGCGTACGTCGAGCAGACCGGGGACGTGGCGCTGGCCCGCCGACTGGAGCCCAACGCCCGGGCGGCGATCGGCTGGATGCTGGACCACGGCGGGCTGACCTCGCGCGGATATCTCGTCTACCGCGCGGACGAGGGCGGCCTCGCCAACCAGAACTGGAAGGACTCCCCCGGCGCCATCTGCTCCGGCGACGGCAGCCGGCCGACCGGTCCGGTGACGGCCGCGGGGGCGCAGGGGTACGCGTACGACGCGCTGCGCCGGACCGCGCACCTGGCCCGGACGGTATGGGACGACGAGGTGTACGCGGCACTCCTCGAACAGGCGGCGGCGGATCTCCGGGACCGGTTCCAGCGGGACTTCTGGATGCCGGACCACTCCTTCCCGGCGCTCGCCCTGGACGGCGACGGCAACCACGTCGACGCGCTCGCGTCCGACGCGGGGCACCTGCTCTGGTCCGGGCTGCTGGACAAGGAGTACGGGGAGCTGGTGGGGCGGCGGTTGCTGGAGCCGGACTTCTTCTCCGGCTGGGGCGTCCGCACGGTCGCCTCGGGCCAGCCCGCGTACCATCCGCTGTCCTACCACCGGGGTTCGGTGTGGCCCCACGACAACGCGCTGATCACGCTGGGGCTGGCGCGGTACGGGCTCCACGACGAGGCCCGTACGGTGGCCCACGCGCTGGTGGACGCGGCGACGGCGGCGGGGCACCGGCTGCCGGAGGTTCTCGCGGGGTACGGCCGCGACACGCATGCGGAGCCGGTGCCGTATCCGCACGCGTGCGTTCGCGAATCGCGGTCGGCCGCGGCGCCGTTGGCGTTGCTCACGGCGGTAGGAGGCGCGTGACGCTTCGCTGAGAGGGTGCGCATGCGGGTGCGGGTGAGTGGGGGTTGCCCGCGCAGTTCCCCGCGCCCCTAAAAGATAAAAGCCAGGGGCGCGAGGGACTGCGCAACCAGCCCCCACCAGACCCGTACCCGACCCTCACCCCCCGGACGTGTCCAGTTCCGCGTCCTCGCTGATGCCCGCGCAGTCGTACGGGTCCCTGAGCCAACCGTCCGGCAGGACAACCCTGTTGTTGCCGGACGTACGCCCGCGGGGCCCGTCGGCACCGGCCGGCCACGGCTGGTCCAGCGTCAACTCCTCCAGCCCCTCCGAGAGTTCGGCCAGTGACGAGGTGATCGCGAGACGCTTGCGCATCTCGGAGCCGACCGCGAAACCCTTCAGGTACCAGGCCACGTGCTTGCGGAAGTCGATGACTCCGCGCGCCTCGTCACCGATCCACTCCCCGAGGAGGGTCGCGTGGCGGACCATGACGCCCGCGACCTCACGGAGAGCCGGACGGGCGTAGTCACCCCCGCGCCCCTCGAACGCGGCCACCAGGTCGGCGAACAGCCACGGCCGCCCCAGGCAGCCACGGCCGACGACCACCCCGTCGCAGCCGGTCTCCCGGACCATCCGCAGCGCGTCGTCGGCGGACCAGATGTCACCGTTGCCGAGCACGGGAATCTCCGGCACATGCTCCTTGAGCCGGGCGATGGCCTCCCAGTCGGCGGTGCCGCCGTAGTGCTGGGCGGCCGTGCGGCCGTGCAGCGCGATCGACGTCACGCCCTCCTCGACGGCGATACGCCCGGCGTCGAGGTACGTGATGTGGTCGTCGTCGATGCCCTTGCGCATCTTCATCGTGACGGGCAGGTCACCCGCCCCGGACACCGCCTCGCGCAGGATCGCCCGCAGCAGGTGCCGCTTGTACGGCAGCGCGGACCCGCCGCCCTTGCGGGTCACCTTCGGCACGGGGCAGCCGAAGTTCAGGTCGATGTGGTCGGCGAGGTTCTCCTCCGCGATCATGCGGACGGCCTTGCCGACGGTCGCGGGGTCGACCCCGTACAACTGGATCGAGCGCGGGGTCTCCGACGCGTCGAAGTGGATCAGCTGCATCGTCTTCTCGTTGCGCTCGACCAGCGCCCGAGTGGTGATCATCTCGCTGACGAACAGGCCCTTGCCCCCGCTGAACTCCCTGCACAACGTGCGGAACGGCGCGTTCGTGATCCCGGCCATGGGGGCGAGGACGACGGGCGGCTGGACGGTGTGCGGGCCGATCCGCAGGGCGGAGTTCACGGCGGAGTTCACCGTGGATGTGGGCGTGGGCATTCCCCCATTGTCGCGTACGCCGACAGGTGCCCCTAAAGTCTCGGTAATTAGTTAGGCACACTACCGAAGCGGGCGTATCGTGGTCGGCATGCCCGAGCTCAGCCACCGGCGACGCATGCTGGTGCTCGCGATCTGCTGTATGAGTCTGCTGATCGTGAGCCTCGACGTCACCATCCTCAATGTCGCCCTGCCCTCCATGCAGAAGGACCTGGACGCGAGTCTGGCGGGCATGCAGTGGACGATCGACGCGTACACCCTGGTACTCGCCTCGCTGCTGATGCTCGCCGGTTCGACGGCGGACCGCATCGGCCGCAAGAAGGTCTTCATGGCCGGCCTGGTCGCCTTCACGATCGGCTCGGTCCTCTGCTCGCTCGCGCCCAACCTCGAATCGCTCGTCGTCTTCCGCATGATCCAGGCGGTCGGCGGCTCGATGCTCAACCCGGTCGCGATGTCGATCATCACCAACACCTTCACGGACCCGCGCGAGCGTGCCCGCGCGATCGGGGTCTGGGGCGGTGTGGTCGGCATATCCATGGCCGCGGGCCCACTGGTCGGCGGCCTTCTCGTGGACTCGGTCGGCTGGCGCTCGATCTTCTGGATCAACCTGCCGGTGGGCCTGGCCGCGCTCCTGCTCACACTCCGGTACGTGCCCGATTCCCGCGCCCCGAAGGCCCGCCGCCCGGACCCGGTCGGCCAGTTCCTGGTGATCGCGCTGCTCGGCTCCCTCACGTACGCGATCATCGAGGCGCCCTCCTCCGCCGCCGGCCAGACCCTCGCCTTCGGCGGTGTCGCGCTCGCCGCGCTCGTCACGCTTCTCTGGTACGAGCCCCGCCGCGACGAACCCCTCATCGACCTGCGCTTCTTCCGCTCGGTGCCCTTCAGCGGGGCCACGGTCGTGGCGATCAGCGCGTTCGCGGCGCTCGGCGGCTTCCTTTTCCTCTCGACGCTCTACCTCCAGAACGTACGCGGTCTGGACGCCCTCCACGCGGGCCTGTGGATGCTGCCCATGGCGGTCATGACCTTCGTCTGCGCGCCTCTGTCGGGGCGGCTGGTCGGCAGCCGGGGCCCTCGGCTGCCGCTGCTCATCGCGGGGACGGCGATGACCGCGAGCGGGGTGCTCTTCGCCGGTTTCGAGGCCGAGACGGCGAACGTGACCCTCGTCATCGGGTACTTCCTCTTCGGCCTCGGCTTCGGTTTCGTGAACGCCCCCATCACCAACACCGCCGTCTCCGGCATGCCCCGTGCCCAGGCCGGGGTGGCCGCCGCCGTCGCCTCCACGAGCCGCCAGATCGGCCAGACGCTGGGCGTCGCCGTGATCGGCGCGGTCCTCGCCTCCGGCGTCGGTTCCTCCTCCTACCGGGACACCTTCGTCTCGGCGGCCCGCCCCGCCTGGTGGATCATCGCCGCGTGCGGTCTGGCGGTGCTGGTCCTCGGCGCCCTCACCAGCGGCCCCTGGGCCCGGCGAACGGCCGAACGCACGGCCCAGCAGCTGGAGTCGCCCGAGGTCAAGGAGTCGGCGGGGGTTGTGTGAGGGTGCGGCCCGGTGGGGGCTGGTCGCGCAGTTCCCCGCGCCCCTGAGGTAAGTGGGCGTCCGGCGTGGCGTGGTGGGCGTGACCGAAATCCTCGATCCCCGTACCGTCCGCTCCCGTCGCCCAGCCCATGCTCGGCGGGCTCGGGCTGTTCACCGTGCTGCTCGGCGCGGCCCTGCCCCTCATCGACTTCTTCATCTTGAATCCTCCCCTCCCTGAAGGGAGGGGATGCCTGGCTCACGCTGCTCGACTGTCCGACGGACGGTCGAGTCTTCTGCGATCAACACCAGCCGGGTCGAGACCTGCCCGGACGAGCATCACACGCGCGGAGTTCTTGTCTCTCGGGGAGACGGCTCCGCAGGCGGAGCAGGTGTAGGTACGTTCCGACAGCGGCAGGGCGTGCTTGGCCCTCGCTCCGCACCTGCCGCAGTCCATGGTGGTGTGCGCGGGGTGCGCTGGGTGCAGGATGCGCCCGTGCTTGCGCGCCATGTTGATCAGCTCCCGCTTGGTGGCGGAGATCGCCGCGTCGGCGGCCTTGCGGGCCATGCTGGTCCTGGCCGAGGAACTTGGGGCGGAAGTCCTCCACCGCCAGCACGTCATGCTCGCGCACCACGTGCTTGGCCCACTTGCGGGCCGTGTCCTTTCGCTGCTGGGCGATCTTCTGGTGGGCCTTCGCGGCCTGCCGCTTCGCCCTGCCGTAGCCCTTGGACGCAGCCTGCCCGCGCTTCGGTTTGCGGCGGGCCATCTTCCGCTGGTGGCCGCCGAGCTGCTCGGCGGCCTTCCTGCCGTGCTCAGGGTGGGGCAGGTCGTGGTGGTCGCTGGTGGTGGTCGCGATCTCCCTGACGCCCCAGTCGACGCCGATAGCCCGGCCGGTCGCGTCCAGCGGCTGCGCCGGGGCGGGCACGACGAAGGAGGCATACCAGTGGCCGAGGCCATCGCGGTAGATGCGGACCGACGACGGCTCGGCGGGCAGGTCCCGCGACCACACCACGTTCAGCACGACTCCGCCCGCCAGGTGCAGGCTTCCGTCCCTGATACGGAAGCCGCGCCGCGTGTAATCGAGCGTGGGATGTGCCAGGTGTTTCTTCTTGTGCCGGGGCATTCCGACGCGCTGCCGCATCGGCAGTCGGTCCTTGATGTCCTTCAGTGCTTTGGCGCGGGACCTACCGAAGTCGCGGATGATCTGCTGCTGCGGTACCGAACTGCCCGCCCGCAGCCACGCATTCACGCCCCGGGCTTCGGTGAGCAGCTTGTCGAGCCGGGCCGGACCGCATGTCTCGCCGTCCCGGTGGGCCTTCTTCGAGCGGGCCACGCACTCGTTCCACACCCAACGGCACCGCGCCCACTCCGCGAGGAGCTCATCGCGGCCTGCCGATGACACGCGCAGCCGGTAGGTGTACCGGGCCTGCCCAGCCGCCTCCCCGACCGCCTTCAATGCCGACATGAACTCACCCCTGCCTCGTGCTCCGCTGCGCCGTCCCAGCCATCACGAAGAGACCGTACGTGCGACATACGCACACCCGTGCCCTGATCATGCAACATCACCCCAACCGGCGAACGGGGGTACGCGCGTTCGCTTCCCGGCTCCGCCGTGGCCCTGTGGGCGCTCCGCGCAACAGGGGACTGGATGAGGCGCCCCTCCGCGTCGCCAACACGAGATGCGATCCCTCCCCGGCGTAAACGCCGGGCATCCTCGCAAGAACAAGGTGAACGTCGCCCTGCCCACGATCGACCACGGCCTGGCCCCACGTCGGCGGCCTGGAACTCTGGCCCGGCGTGGTCATCGCGGGTGCCGGTCAGGCCCTCCAACTGCCCATCCTCTTCCGCGTCATCCTCTCCGAGGTGCCCCCGGCCCGCGCCGGCGTGGGCAGCGGCGTCATGATCACCGCCCAGCAGTCCGCCCTGGCCCTGGGCGTGGCCACCCTCGGCACCCTCTTCCTCACCCTCACCCCCGTCCACGGCATGCGGGACGCCCTGGTCACGACGCTTCTGGTCCAGCTCGCCGGTGTCGTACTGACCACCGGGCTGAGCCTGCGACTGCCCCGCGCCATCGCGTAGGGCCACGGAGCAGGGCGGAGCAGCGCACGGAACAGTGCGCGGAATTCGCACACAACTCACCACAGTTGTGTCCCTGTTGATGTTGTTGATGCTGCACACTCCTTAGGGCCTGTCTGGCAATTCCCGTCTGCCTCGCGGCGACGACGGGAATTGCCAGACAGGCCCTAGCGCGCGCAAGCGGAGCGCGACCACCAGGAGGCGTCATGCTGCAGATCAACACCAGCAAGGTGAGCCGCTGGGACCAGCACGGCCGCGAGCACATCGTCCGAGTCCAGCGCTCGGGCGTGCAGCGGACGATCAGATGCGACACCTGCGACTGGCGGAAGGCCGCCCAGTTCCTGCCCTGGCTGAAGGCCGAGGAGCACCTCGCGGAGGCGCATCAGGCGACAGTGGATCCGTCGGCGGCCTGAGGGAGCACAGACCGGGCACGGTCACAGCGCGGCGCGGCGGGGGTCCGTAATCCGGACCCCCGCCGCGCCGCGCTCTCCGTTTTTTTGGAGCAACATCCAAGATTTGGCCTGATCTGTGACGGGGTTCTTCTATGGAACACACGACCGGGGCATAGTGACGACGGTCACCATGCGGAAGTTCTTTTCCGTATGACAGAAGTCGCTTGGAGGAACACCGTGCCACCGTCTGTACCGTCCCTGCCGCGACGCGCCGTCCGCAAGCTGCGGACCTCGCTCTTCGCGCAGGTCGCCTGCGCGCTCGTACTCGGAATCCTCGTCGGCAAGCTGTGGCCGGACATCGCCACGACCGCCCAGCCGCTCGGCGACGGGTTCATCCGGCTCATCAAGGCGGTGATCTCGCCCCTGGTGTTCTGCGTGGTGGTCGTCGGCATCACCAAGGCCGGTGACCTCAAGGCGTTCGGACGGATCGGACTCAAGGCCCTGATCTGGTTCGAGGTCGCGACCACGTTCGCTCTGCTGTTCGGGCTGCTCGCCGGGAACCTCGTCCAGCCCGGCGCCGGCATGAACGTCGACCCGTCGAAGCTGGACGCCTCGGCGGTCGACGAGAAGACCGGTGGGGGCTCCCTGCCCTCGACCAGCGAGTTCATTCTGCACTCCCTGCCGGACAGCGCGGTCGGCGCCTTCGCCGAGAACTCGCTGCTGCAGGTCCTGGTGCTGGCCTGTCTGACCGGCGCCGCCGTGCTCCACCTCGGCCACACCAAGGTGCCCGCGATCCTGCCCGCCGTCCAGCAGGCCCAGGAGATCGTCTTCGCGATCGTCGGCTTCGTCATGAAGCTTGCCCCGCTCGCGGTCTTCGGCGCCACGGCCCACCTGGTCGGTCAGTACGGGGTCGGCGTCATGTCCACGTACGGCAAGCTCATCCTCGTCTGTTACGCGACCGCGCTGATCTTCCTGCTGCTGCTCGCCGTCGCGCTCAAGCTCGTCGCCGGCGTCAGCCTGTGGAAGTTCGTCCGCTACACCCGCGAGGAGATGCTCCTCGCGCTCGGCACCGCGTCCAGCGAGACCGTCATGCCCCGCATGATGCAGAAGCTCCGCCACGCCGGCTGCCGCGACGACGCCGTGGGCCTGGTCCTGCCGACCGGGTACTCCTTCAACCTCGACGGCGCCTCGATCTACCTCTCCGTCGGTACGCTCTTCATCGCCCAGGCCGTCGGCGTGGACCTGTCCCTCGGCCAGCAGATCACCGTCGTACTGATCCTGATGCTGACCAGCAAGGGCATGGCGGGCGTGCCGGGTTCGGCGTTCCTCGCCCTGTCCGCGACCGCCTCCGCGCTCGGGGTCATCCCCGTGGGAGCCGTCGCCCTGCTCCTCGGCGTGGACCGCATCATGGACTCGATGCGCGTCGCCACCAACCTGCTCGGCAACTGCGTCGCCGTCTTCGCCGTCTCCCGCTGGGAGGGCGCCCTGGACTCGGAACGCACCAAGAAGGTGCTCGACGGCGAACTCCCGTTCGTGGAGGAGTCGGACGAGAAGGAAGAGAAGGCGGAGACGGCCGAGAAGGGGCAGCCCTCCAAGCCTCCCGTCGCCGAGGGCGCGGACGCGCTCCCCGCTCAGCCCACCGCTCTCACCAAACAGCCCGCCACAGACGGAAGCTGACGGGACGACACAGAAACGGGTGGCAGTCGGCAGGCATCGCGCCCTGCCAACTGCCACCCGTCAGCGCTCAGTTGCCGATCATGGCCACCCTCGCCCTCGTCACCCCTGGTTCAACGGCAGCGCGATGTCCACCACCTGCCGCCCGTGCGGGAACGAGCCCAGCGAAGTCAGCTTCCCCGTCAGCAGGTTGACCCGGAACGACTTGCCGCCCGTCACCGCGTACCCGGTGTTGGTCCCGTTCCGCGCCGAACTGTGGATGTCGAACCCGGAGTTCAGGGGCGCGTCCACGCCCAGCTTGCCCGTCGGCGCGAGGTTGCCCGCGTTGGCGGGCGACTGCACCGACACCTGGTCCAGCGTGGTGTCGAGGTCGAACAGGGTGGTGGCCGTCGTCGCGTCGAGGTCGTTGTTCGTGTACGCGGCCCCGGTCACGCCGAGCGCCGTGGCACCCGGGTTCGGGGGCACCGGCGGGTTGGTGAGGGTGCCGTCGACGGCGGTGGTGCCGGGAGCCGGTGCGCCGGCCGGGTCGTCGAGGTTGTGGCGGAGGTTCTGGCCGGTGTCGCTGATGACCCGGAGCCGGTTGGCGGCCGGGTTGAAGTCGACGCCGAAGGCCCCGCCCTGGAGGGCCACACTGAGCTGCGAGACCTTGGTGGCGCGGGCGCCCGCCTCACGGATCGTGTAGATACCGCCCCGGTCCCCGACGGCGTACAGCTTCCGGTTCTGGACGCGGTAGTCGATGCCGACCAGCGTCCGGTCGCCCTTGAGCCCGCCGACCTTGCCGAGCGGCACCGCGGCTCCCGGCCGGTCGACGCGGAACAGAACGAGCCGCTGGTCCGCCGTGAGCCCGACGGCCCGCGGCCCACCGGACGCGAGCGCCCCCGGCAGCCCGCCCGCACCACCCTTGCCCTCTGTCCCGGCCTCGACCCCGGAGGACTGCTTCTCCTCCGACCCGCCCAACGCCCCGGAGCCGACGGCCCCGACGGTCCCGATCGCCACCGCCATCGCCAGTACGCCCATGACTGCCTGCTTGCGCATCCGTGCCCCCGTAGAAGGTGCCGGCCCGCCTGCTGCGGGCCGCCTGCCCCCTCCTTCGGAACCTCCCGCCCCCCGGATTGCAAAAACCCCGGTTCCATTACATCCGTTACGGACGTAACAAAACCGGGGCATTTGAAAGGGGTCCGCGCCCCTTCTTCCTCAGGGGCGCGGACCCCTCTGCTTCAGGGCCGCGGCAACCTACCGCTTTCAGGGGCGCGGGGAACTGCGCAACCAGCCACGACGAACCCGCAGTCGGCAGCGAACACCAGCCACGCAGACGCTCACCCGCAAAGCAGCTAGCGGCCAGCGGCTAGCAGCCGATGAGGCGGCTGGCCAGGTACCCCTCGATCTGGTCCAGCGACACGCGCTCCTGCTTCATCGAGTCCCGCTCGCGAACGGTCACCGCGTTGTCGTCGAGCGTGTCGAAGTCCACCGTCACGCAGAACGGCGTACCGATCTCGTCCTGCCGCCGGTAGCGGCGGCCGATGGCCCCGGCGTCGTCGAAGTCGATGTTCCAGTTCTGGCGAAGCGCCGTGGCGAGCCCCTTCGCCTTCGGCGACAGCTCGGGGTTGCGCGACAGCGGAAGCACCGCGACCTTCACCGGCGAGAGCCGGGGGTCGAGCCGCAGAACGGTCCGCTTCTCCATCTTCCCCTTGGCGTTGGGCGCCTCGTCCTCGACGTACGCGTCAAGGAGGAACGCGAGCATCGCGCGGCCGACACCCGCCGCCGGCTCGATGACGTACGGAGTCCAGCGCTCGCCGGCCTCCTGGTCGAAGTAGGAGAGGTCCTGGCCGGAGGCCTTGGAGTGCGCGGAGAGGTCGTAGTCCGTGCGGTTGGCGACGCCCTCCAGCTCACCCCACTCGTTGCCGCCGAACTGGAAGCGGTACTCGATGTCGGCGGTGCGCTTGGAGTAGTGCGAGAGCTTCTCGGCCGGGTGGTCGTACCAGCGCATGTTCTCCTCGCGGAGACCGAGGCCGGTGTACCAGTTCCAGCGCTCCTGCATCCAGAACTCCTGCCACTTCTCGTCCTCGCCCGGCTTGCAGAAGAACTCCATCTCCATCTGCTCGAACTCGCGGGTGCGGAAGATGAAGTTGCCGGGCGTGATCTCGTTGCGGAAGGACTTGCCCATCTGCGCGATGCCGAACGGCGGCTTGCGGCGCGAGGTCTGCTGGACCTGGGCGAAGTTGGTGAAGATGCCCTGCGCGGTCTCGGGGCGCAGGTAGGCGACGGAGCCGCTGTCCTGGGTGGGGCCGAGGTGCGTGGAGAGCAGGCCGGAGAACTGCTTGGGCTCGGTGAAGGTGCCCTTGTTGCCGCAGTTGGGGCAGTTGAGGTCGGCCAGGCCGTTCTCGGGGGTGCGGCCGTGCTTGGCCTCGTACGCCTCTTCAAGGTGGTCGGCGCGGTACCGCTTGTGACACGAGGTGCACTCGGTGAGCGGGTCGGAGAAAGTGGCGACGTGGCCGGAGGCCACCCAGACCTCGGTGGCCAGGATCACGGACGAGTCGATACCGACGACGTCCTCGCGCGACGTCACCATGTTGCGCCACCACTGACGCTTGATGTTGTCCTTGAGCTCGACACCCAGCGGCCCGTAGTCCCAGGCGGCACGCTGGCCGCCGTAGATCTCACTGCACGGGTAGACAAAGCCACGGCGCTTGCTCAGGCTGACGATGGTGTCGATCTTGTCGGCGGCCACGGTGCTCTCTTCATTACGACGACGGGCGACGAAGCAGTTGCTTCAGAGCGAATGCTTCAGATTACCGGCGGCCCCTGCCCCCGGATCAAATCGGTTGGGGTCCTGGCCGCACACCGCCCCCACCTCCCCCGTCACACCTCTCCCATACCGGGATGAAGCCCGGATCACAAGACGCGTTATTGACAATCGTTTCCAGATTTGTTGAAAATGGGTGTCATGAACGTACGACGACGTCTTGTAACCGGCACCGCGGTCGCCGCGGCCACCGCCCTGGGTCTCGGGCTCCTCTCCGCCTGCTCGTCCGAGTCCAACGCGGCCGACGGCAACAGCGGGAAGCTCGACGTCGTGGCGTCGTTCTACCCGTTGCAGTTCATAGCCGAGCGGATAGGCGGGGACCACGTCAGTGTGAGCACGCTGACCGAGCCCGGCCAGGAGCCGCACGACCTGGAGATCAGCGCCAAGCAGACCGCGCAGCTGCAGGAGTCGGACGTGGCCCTGTACCTGAAGAACCTCCAGCCCTCCGTCGACGACGCGGTCGCCCAGTCCGAGATCAAGACCAAGATCGACGCGGCCACCCTCACCGGCCTGGAGAAGCACGGCAACGAGGTCGGCGGCCACGCGGCCGAGCACGACGACCACGAGGGCGAGGAGGGCTCCGGCGAGGACCCGCACATCTGGCTCGACCCCGTGAAGTACGCCGAGGTCGCCGAGGGTGTGGGCAAGGCCTTCGAGAAGGCCGACCCGGACAACGCGGCGGACTACACGAAGAACACCGCGGCCCTGGTGAAGCAACTGGACGCTCTCGACACGCAGTTCGAGGACGGCCTCAAGAACACGCGGACGAAGGTCTTCATCACCACGCACGCCGCCTTCGGCTATCTCGCCGAGCGCTACGGCCTCACCGAGGAGGCCATCAACGGCCTGGACCCGGAGAGCGAGCCCAGCGCGAACCGCGTCAAGGGCCTTGAGAAGATGGCCAAGGCCGACGGCGTCTCCACGGTCTTCTACGAGACGCTCGTCAGCGACAAGACCGCGAAGACCATCGCCGCGGACGCGGACCTCAGGACCGATGTGCTCGACCCGATCGAGGGCATCACGAAGAAGTCCCGCGGCGACGACTACTTCCAGGTGATGGAGTCCAACCTCAAGGCGCTGCAGTCGGCACTGGGCGCGAAGTGACCAACCCCCGGAGGGTGGCGGCATGAAGGACGGCGGCACGAGGGACGAGTCCGGCGCATCGACCGTCATCTCCCTGCGCGGTGTGACGGCCGAGCTCGGCTCTCGCCCCGTCCTGCGCGGTATCGACCTCACCGTGAACCGCGGTGAGGTCGTCGCGCTGCTCGGCGCCAACGGCTCCGGCAAGTCGACGGCCGTCCGCACGGTCATCGGCCAAGTCCCGGTCACCGGCGGTGAGATCGAGCTGTTCGGCACCCCGCGGCGCCGCTTCCGCGACTGGGCGCGCGTGGGTTACGTACCGCAGCGCACGACCGCCGCCGGCGGAGTGCCCGCCACTGTCACCGAGGTGGTGTCCTCCGGGCGGCTGTCCCGTGCCCGCTTCGGTGTCCTGCGCGGGGCCGACCGCGAGGCGGTCCGGCGGGCCATCGGCCTGGTCGGGCTCGCGGACCGCGCCAAGGACTCGGTGAACGCGCTGTCCGGCGGGCAGCACCAGCGCGTACTCATCGCCCGTGCCCTCGCCGCCGGGCCCGAGCTGCTGATCATGGACGAGCCGATGGCCGGTGTGGACCTGGCCAGCCAGGAGGTCCTCGCCCAGACCCTGCGCGATCAGGTCGCCCAGGGCGCGTCCGTCCTGCTCGTCCTGCACGAACTGGGCCCGCTGGAGCCGCTGATCGACCGCGCGGTCGTGCTGCGCGACGGCTGCGTCACGCACGACGGCCCGCCCCCGCAGGCGCTCGGCCAGCACGCGCTGCCCGGCCACGACCACGTACACCCCCACGCGGCTCACGACGCCGAACCGATCCGGACGGGACTGCTGAGCTGATCGCCATGAACCTCGAAATCCTCGACTACGCCTTCATGCAGCGGGCCCTGCTCGCCGCGGTCCTCGTCGGCATCACCGCGCCCGCCGTCGGCATCTACCTCGTACAGCGCCGCCAGGCCCTGCTGGGCGACGGCATCGGCCATGTCGCGATGACCGGCGTCGGCCTCGGCTTCCTGCTCTCCTGGTCCCCGGTGTGGATGGCGACGGCCGTCTCCGTGGTCGGCGCGATCCTGATGGAACTGATCCGCTGGTACGGGAAGACGCGCGGCGACATCGCGCTGGCGATGCTCTTCTACGGGGGCATGGCGGGCGGTGTGATGTTCATCAACCTCGCGCCCGGCGGCTCCAACGCCAACCTGACCTCGTACCTCTTCGGCTCGCTCTCCACGGTCTCCGAGGAGGACGTGACGGCGATCTGTCTGCTGGCGGCCTTCGTCGTGCTCGTCACGGTCGGGCTGCGCAGGCAGCTGTTCGCGGTGAGCCAGGACGAGGAGTTCGCGCGGGTCACCGGGCTGCCGGTGCGCGCCCTGAACCTGCTCACGGCCGTCACCGCGGCGGTCACCGTCACGGTCGCCATGCGGGTCGTCGGCCTGCTGCTGGTCTCCGCGCTGATGGTGGTGCCGGTGGCCGCCGCGCAGCAGCTCAGCCGCAGTTTCGCCGCCACGTTCGCGATCGCGGTGGCGATCGGGGTGAGCGTGACCATCGGCGGCACGGTGACCTCGTACTACCAGGACGTGCCGCCCGGTGCGACGATCGTCCTGTTGACCATCGGCGTGTTCATCCTGCTCACGGCGTTGGCCACACCACTGGCCCGGCGCAGGGCACGGGCCGCCGCGCAGGCCGCGGCCCAGGAGGCCGGCGACCCGGCGGAATGTGCGATTCCGGCCACCCGCACACCCACCGGGAAGATCGGCGTCTGACTGACACTCGTCGGCCTTGCCCGAGCTGGCACAATGGCCCGGCAAGCCGCAGACGTTTGGAGGCAACGGTGACGACCGCTGGACCGCCCGTTCGGGGCCGTTCCACCCGGCAGCGTGCCGCCGTGGCGGCGGCGCTCGACGAGGTCGACGAGTTCCGCAGTGCCCAGGACCTGCACGACATGCTCAAGCACAAGGGCGACTCCGTAGGGCTGACCACGGTGTACCGCACGCTGCAGTCCCTCGCCGACGCGGGCGAGGTGGACGTCCTGCGCACGTCGGACGGCGAGTCCGTGTACCGCCGCTGTGAGAGCGGCGACCACCATCACCACCTCGTGTGCCGGGTGTGCGGCAAGGCCGTCGAGGTGGAGGGGCCGGCCGTCGAGAAGTGGGCGGAGGCGATCGCCGCCGAGCACGGCTATGTGAACGTGGCTCACACGGTGGAGATCTTCGGCACCTGCGCGGAGTGCGCCGCGCGCGCTGCCAAGGGGTAGTGCGGGGGCGGTTCGTGCTCGGGTGCGGGCCGGTGCGGGCTGGTCGCGCAGTTCCCCCGCGCCCCTAGAAGACTGCGCCGTTCCCCGCGCCCCTGAAAACCAAAGGATTACGCCGTTCCCCGCGCCCCCAAATGGTGCGAATGCCCTTCCGGGCCGACGAGTTGATGTCGGCCCGGAAGGGTTTTTTCGGCTCCCCTGTAAGAAGTGGGCCGCCACGCGCATTGCTTGGTAAGAGAGCCGAGATGAAGGGACGGCGCGTGACACATGCCCAACGCTTCCGGGAAATCTACGAGGAGTGCTACCCGCGCGTCCTCGCCTACACCACGAGCCTGGTGGGACGGCAGGTAGGAGAGGACATCACCAGCGAGACACTCACCGTGGCCTGGCGGCGGGTGCGGGACATTCCGCAGCCCGCACTGCCCTGGCTCCTGGGAGTGGCCCGCAACCTGGTGCGCGAGCTGCGCCGCCGGGACAGCCACCAGTACGCCCTCGCCGCCGCGGAGGCACAGCGCATCAGCAGCGGCGCCCGGGCCGACGTCGGTGACGTCGCGGCGGACGTGACCGACCGGGAAGCCGCGCTGCAGGCCCTGGCGAGCCTCTCCGACGCCGACCGGGAACTGCTGACGCTGATCGCCTGGCACGGGCTGACCTCCAAGCAGGCCGCACGGGTCCTGGGCTGCACCACCGCGACGCTGACCGTCCGGCTGCACCGGGCCCGCCGCCGTCTGGAGAAGGCCCTGGAGCCCGCGTACTCGGCGGACACGGCACCTGCACCCAAGGCGACACCCGCACCGGAACCCGTGTCCGTACCGGAACCGGCGTCCGTACCGGAACCGATGTCCGCGCAGAGACCGGGATCCGCGCAGAAGGCGGCCTCCGCCCGACTCCCGCAGCCCCCGCACCGCACTGACCCCGAAGGAGCACTCACATGAAGAACACCCGCGAACGGTCCGGGCGGCCCGACGTCATGGAGGTGCTCGCGAGCGCCCGGCCCGACGAGCTGGACCCGTCCAGGCTGGCGGGCTCCACTCGGCAGTACGACGACCTGGCACGCATCCTGGCCGGAGCGACCCACGATCGCGTGGCACGCTCCCCGGAGCCGCGCCGCCTCTGGAGCGGGTTCCGGCCGCTCGGGGCCGTGGTGGCCCTCGCGGCCGTCGCGGCGTCCGCGGTGGTCGTGAGCACTCTCGACCAGGAGGATCCGCTGGGCGTGCGCCCGGGTTCCTCGGCGTCGGACGCCCAGGGTGACGTCCGCGTCGACGGCCGCCTCGAACTGCTCAGTGTGGCGAAGAAGGCGGAGACGCCGGCCGCCGAGGGCACGTACTGGCAGACCACCACGCGCTCGGAGGACGTGAACGTCGTCGGTGAGCCGGGAGCGCTCTTCGCCGTGCGCGACAAGGCGACCGCGGAGTGGTCGGTGGGCGTGCGCCCGGGAACCAAGAGCCTGATGGTCTCCGGTATCGACGCCGTGGTCGAGCCCCGGACCAAGGAGGACCGGGCCCGCTGGCAGGCCGCCGGCTCGCCCGGAACGCTGCAGGCCGAGGTCACGGGGAACGAGCAGGGCGGCACGCTCGGTTACAAGATGGGAACCGGGCAGCCGACGGTCATGCGGACGGACGCCGACGACAAGATCTACGCCATCGGCCCGCGGAACGTCTCCTACCAGGATGTGCGTGAACTGCCCTCCGACAGCGGGAAGTTGCGCCAGGAGCTGGAGCGGCTGCACGCGGCGGACGGCAGTGCCGACGCGGGCGTCGGCCGCACGGCGTACGTGCTGCGCCAGGCGGCCGATCTCATCACGATGCCGGTGAAGCCCGCCGTCCGGGCGGCCGCGTACCGGGTGATGGCGGACCTGCCCGGCGTCCGTGGGCTGGGACGCGTCACCGATCCGCTGGGGCGCGAGGGCGTCGGTTTCGCCTTCCCCGGCACGGCGAAGACACCGCTGGGCAGCGTGGAACAGCGGCTGGTCGTCGACAGGTCCACCGGCGAGCTGCTCGCCGAGCAGCTCGTGCTGGCCGACCCCTCGGCCCGGGCCCGGGAAGCGGGCCTCGCCGCGGGCACGACGGTGAACTACACGGCGACGACCCGGATGAGCTGGGGCGAGAACCAGATCACGGTGCCGAAGAACGCTCAGGACTGAGCGCGGGTGCTCCGGCGGAACACCCTCCGGAGCACCGCCGGGAACGCCCTCGGCACCCTCAACGCCCTCAACGCCCTCCGGCAAGAGCAACAGGATCCAGTGGGAGCACAGGAGAAGATGACAACACCTGTACGGCGGTCGGCTTCACCCGCCGCCCGCGTGGCCACCGCACTCGCGGCCTGCGCCATCGCACTCACTCCGTATGCCGCGCAGGCACAGGCGCCGGAGCAGGCGCAGGTGTCGGCCGAGCAGGGGGCCGCCCTCGCGAGGACGCCCTGGAAGCTGACGTTGCCGCTGTCCGGGGCGGAGTCGATCGGCTTCCACGACGTCACCGCGACGGGCCGCGACGACGCGTGGGCGGTGGGCAGGAAGACGGACGAGTCCTGGGCCACGACTCCGGTGGCCAGGCACTGGGACGGCACCCGGTGGAGCGATGTTCCGCTCGCGGGGACCGACGGCAGACCCGCGCAGTTGGACGCGGTGGCCGCCTCGGGCCCGGACGACGTCTGGGCGGCCGGAACGTACAACGACATCGAGATGGCCGCCGCCTCCCCGGGCACCGCCCGGACGCCGGAGGGCCTCAAGGCCGGCCGGCTGCCGGACACCCTCCTGGAGCGGCTGCCGAACACCCTGGCGGACCGGCTCCGCAAGGGCTCCGCGCTCCCCGCGGCCGCCAACGCGATCGTGCTCCAGCACTGGAACGGCACCCGCTGGAAGCCGGTGGCGCGTCCGGCACCCGCCGAGGGATGGATGCGTTTCGTCCTGGAACTGAAGTCGGTGGGCGCGGACTCCGTGTGGCTGACCACCATGGACTGGAACCCGACGGCGACGGACCCGGCCAAGGCGTACTCCGGACAGCTGGAGCACTGGGACGGCCGCAGGTGGAGCCGTACGGCACTGCCCCCGGCACCGGACGGCAGGCCGGTGGAGCCATCGAGCATCACCGGCACCGGCCCCGACGACGTGTGGGTCAGCTCCCTGAGCGAGACGGACGGCGTCGCCACGTCCCTCATCCACCACTTCGACGGCCGCCGCTGGACGGTGCGGACCGTCCCCGTTCCCTTCGAGTACGGTCCCGGCTGGGTGGCCAACCGCATCGTTTCGACCAAGCGCGGAACGGTTCAGGTGCTGGGCAAGACCAACGATCCCGGGACGCCGACCGCGCTGCTCTCCACGCGCTGGAACGGCCGCACGTGGCAGCAGCTGCCCGCCCCCGCGGTCGATGAGGTGAACGCCGTGGGCTCGGACGGCTCGGGAGGCGTGTGGGTCGCGGGCTGGCCGCCCCAGGGCGGCGGCCACGCGCTGTTCTCCCGCTGGGACGGCACCACCTGGACCGACGAGGAACTTCCGGCCGAGCTCACCTCGACGAGCTGGGGCAGCACGGTCTACGCCATCGAAGGCGTTCCCGGCACCCGCACCGTACTGGCCGTGGGCGACGCCGCGTGCGAGAGCGTGACGAGCGCGTGCGGCCTACTGCTCTCGCGCGGGAACCACTGACGTGAACGGACCGGCGGAAACGGGCTGACGGAAATGGACTGACGGAAATGGATCGCCTGTGGCCCGCACCGAGGTGCGGGCCACAGGCGATCCCACTGACGGATCGGGGCCGTAACGATCAGGCCCCGTCGGGGCGCCCCCGCATGCCCTCTTCCATCGCGAGGAGGTCCTCGTTCGGGACGGCGCCGCCGAAGCGGCGGTCGCGGGAGGCGTACTCCACGCACGCGCGCCACAGGTCGCGGCGGTCGAAGTCGGGCCACAGGACGTCCTGGAAGACCATCTCGGCGTAACTGGACTGCCAGATCAGGTAGTTGGACGTGCGCTGCTCACCGCTCGGGCGCAGGAACAGGTCCACGTCCGGCATGTCCGGGTAGTAGAGGTACTTCTGGATGGTCTTCTCGGAGACCTTGGCCGGGTCGAGCTTCCCGGCGGCGACATCCGCGGCCAGCGCCTTCGCGGCGTCGGCGAGTTCGGCGCGACCGCCGTAGTTGACGCAGAAGTACAACGTCATCGCGTCGTTCTTCTGCGTCTGCTCCTGGGCGATCTGGAGCTCGTGGACGACGGACTTCCACAGCTTGGGCATACGGCCGACCCAGCGGATCCGGATGCCGAGCTCGTCCATCTCGTCGCGACGGCGCCGGATGACGTCCTTGTTGAAGTTCATCAGGAAGCGGACCTCCTCGGGCGACCGCTTCCAGTTCTCCGTCGAGAAGGCGTACAGCGAGAGGTTCTTGACGCCCAGCTCCAGACACCCCTTGAGGACGTCCATGACGACGCCCTCGCCGACCCGGTGCCCCTCGGTGCGCGGCAGCCCGCGCTCCTTGGCCCAGCGGCCGTTCCCGTCCATCACGCACGCCACGTGGTTCGGGATCAGCTCGCCGGGCAGCTTGGGCGAGCGCGCGCCGGACGGGTGCGGCTCCGGCGTCTTGTACTCGCGGCGCTGGCGCCCCAGGATCCCGCGTACCACCATGTGCTTCTCGTCTCCTCATACGTGACGTGCCATACGTGACGTGTCATACGTGACGTGTCTACGGGTACTTCTGTCTGCTTACTTCTCCACGTAACGCAGCGAGCGCAGTCCGCGCTCCAGGTGCCAGTGCAGATAGGCCGACACCAGACCGCTGCCCTCCCGGACGTACCGCGGCTCGCACGCGTCCGCGATCGCCCAGTCCCCCGTCAGCAGCGCGCCGAGCAGTTCGAGGGCCCCCGCCGAGGGTACGACGCTGCCGGGCACCCGGCAGTCGACGCAGACGGAACCTCCCGCGGCGACCGAGAAGAACCGGTTCGGTCCCGGCATGCCGCATTTCGCGCAGTCGCCGAAGCTCGGCGCGTAGCCGTTGACCGCGAGGGAGCGCAGCAGGAAGGCGTCGAGGATGAGGTGCGGCTCGTGCTCGCCCTGCGCGAGCGTCCGCAGCCCGCCCACCAGCAGCAGATACTGCTGCACGGCCGGCTCACCCTCGTGATCGGTGAACCGCTCGGCGGTCTCCAGCATGGCCGTCCCGGCGGTGTACCGCGCGTAGTCGGCGACGATCCCGCCACCGTACGGAGCGATCGTCTCGCTCTGCGTGCACAGCGGCAGCCCGCGCCCGATGAGCTCACTGCCCCGCGCGAAGAACTGCACATCGACGTGGGAGAAGGGTTCGAGCCGCGCCCCGAACTTCGACTTGGTCCGCCGTACGCCCCGCGCGACGGCACGTACGCGTCCATGACTGCGAGTGAGCAACGTGATGATGCGGTCCGCCTCACCCAGCTTCTGGGTGCGCAGGACAACGCCGTCGTCACGGAACAGGCTCATGGGCCCATTCTCGCGTACGGAGTCAGCGGGTGTGGTCGGGGTGGCTGATCGCGTGCCAGGGCGCCATGTTCCAGGGGCTGGCCCGGTTCGCGGGATCCAGGAGCGACTTCAGATGGGCGTCCGAGACCGCCTGCGGGGCGGGGGCGTCCGGGGTGCCCCGAAGATTGTCCCGCCAGACCATCCTGCCGAGCAGGTAGTGCTCGGCGTACTCGTTCCAGGAGGCGTACGACCTCACCACCGCCGGGACGATGTTCTTCAGCGCGGTCCACGCGTCGGCCTCGCCCAGCATCCCGCACGCGAAGCCCCGGCGGGTGATGTCGACGTACAGACCCGCGTCCCACGCCAGTGGTTCGACGCCGAGCCGCAGCCGGGCGCGGGCGCGGTAGCCGGACCGGGCGAGGCCGTCGAGCCGGCCGACCAGTTCGTCACGCGAGGTGATCTCCCACTGGTCGGCCAGCCAGCGCCCGGCCTTGTCGTCGTCGATGCGGGTGAACGGGTACAGGGTCGTCCGCGAGGCGTCCCGGTCCCGGCTCACCGGCGCGCTGAGCGACACCATCCACAGCTGGTGCATGGTGAGGGGAACGGGGTACTTGCGCGCGGCCTTCCGCCTGCGACGTTTCCATATCCATGTCGCCATGGCGCAGCACCCTATGACAGGCCCCTCAGAGCGTTTCAGGGGACCTCGCCACGGCTGCGTGCGTTGGCGTACGCGGTGGCCGCGCTGAGACGTTCCGCCGCGGTGGCTCCCCGGACGGTGTCCGGTGCGCAGTCCCACTCCTTGCCGCCGCCGTACGGCCTCAGCTGTACGTAGGGTCCCTCGTGCCCCATCACCACGCCCACCCTTCCCGTCCTCGTGTCGACGACGTACGTCCCGACCGTCGGCTTCATCCCAGCACCGCCGCGAGTCGCGCCGCCGTCTCGACGGAACACCGCCCCAATTCGACGAGCGGACAAGGGGCCTCCCGCGCCAAACTTGCCGGGTCGATCCCCAGTGTCGGCAACTTAATTCCTGCCGTTGCCAGTGCCGCGCGCAATTCCTTCACCGTTTCCTCCGCTTGTTCGACACACGCCACCGAGTGCTGTGCGGCGTGGCCGATCCCGTCAGCCTTCACCGTGTTCCCCTTTCCAATTGGGTTTCACGCTTTTCATCTCCACGGTGACGCCTGCCGCTTAGACTTTGGAAGACCTCTACGCTCAGCAACGTCGGTGCAGTACACGGCAGTACAAGGGGGCTGGCCATGGCCAATGGTTCGCGGCAGGCGGCTTGGGAGTTCTTCGGTACGGAGCTGAAGAGACGCCGCGAGGATGCGGGGTTAACCCAAGTGGACTTGGGTCATCGCGTTTTTGTGTCGGGCGGCTACATCGGGCAATTCGAACAGGCCATTCGCAAACCACAGTTGGATGTCGCGAAGCGGATCGACGAGGTCCTACAAACCGATGGCTTTTTCGAGCGCCTCTGGCGAAAGCTCATCAAGGACCAGCCGTATACCGAGTATTTCGCCCACGTGGTGGAGCTGGAGCGGCTGGCGACAGAGATCTGTGAGTACGCGCCGACGGTGGTCCCCGGACTCCTCCAGACGCGGGAGTACGCGCAGGCGGTGTTCCTGGCGGGCAACCCGCTCGCCGCCGACGAGTACATCGAGGAACTGCTCAAGGGACGCATGGCCCGGACGCGACTCCTCAAGGACGCTACAAGGCCCGTGTATTGGGTGGTCCTCCATGAGACGGTCCTACGAGTCCAGGTCGGCGGCCCAGCCGTCATGGCCCACCAACTGGACCACATCGCGGCACTGGCACGGGAGCGCAAGGCGCTGGTGCAGGTACTGCCGTTCGCGACGGGAGCGCACCGGGAGATGGGCAAGATGATGAAGCTCATGCAGTTCGAGGACGCCCCGCCAACTGTCTATACAGAGGCTGTGCTTTCGGGGAACCTGCTGGACGAACCAGCGGTGGTGAAGCGGACCCAGTCGTCTTACGATCTCATCAGGGCCGCCGCGCTGTCACCGGAGGCGGCCCTGTCCCTGATCGAGTCGGCGGCGGAGGACCACAGACGATGCGCGAGTGCGACCTGAGCAACGCCCGCTGGCGCAAGAGCAGTTACAGCGGCGGCAGTGGCGGGGAGGACTGCCTCGAAGTCGCCGACGGCGTCCCCGGTGTCGTGCCCGTGCGGGACAGCAAGGTCGTGGGCGGGCCCGTTGTACTGATCGGCGCCACAGCCTGGACGCACTTCGTCGGAACCGTCGCGGTGTGACACGTACCGCCCGAAAAGCGGGCGGACGGTCCGTGTTCCTGTACGGAGATGGGTCGCCGGGGTAGCGCAGGACGCGTCAGCCGACCTTGCGCAACTCCCCGTCGTCAAAGACCGCAACCATGACCAGGTTGCCTCCCAGCGCCTCGACGTACCGAGCCATGACGTCCGTCCCGGACACCTGACCACTCTCGATCTGCGAGATCCGCCCCTTGGTCACGCCCATGCGCTCGGCCACCTGAGCCTGGGTGAACCCGCGTTCCTGCCGCATGTCGACCAGTCGCCAGGCCCGGGCCTCGGCCAGCATGCGCTGAGCCCCTTCCAAGAAAGCGTCCCGACCCCCCGACAGCTCCTCCGCCCGCTCACGATGCCCGCTGGCCGACCACCTGACGTCTCCGCTCACTTCTCCGACTCCTTCTTTCGGTCAGCCACGTATTCGGCATACCGGGCCTCGGCCAACGGGATCGCTTCGTCGTACCAGGCGTTCCAGTTACCGGACTTGTCCCCGGCCACCAGCAGGATCGCGGAACGCCACGGGTCGAAGACGAACAGGATGCGCACCTCACTCCGTCCCGCCGAACCAGGACGTAGTTCCTTCAGATTGTGCAAGGCCGACCCCTTGATCCGGTCGACCAACGGCCTGCCTTCGGCGGGTCCGTGGCAGGCGAGGATTCAGATCGCCTGATTGACGAAGACATACGAGTCCGGATCGGCCTTCTCAAGGTCGTTCAGCCACTGATCCACCTCGCCGGTCAGATAGACGTCCCACTGCTCTTCCACCCTCAACCCTTTCGCGAGTTTAGCATTTACTAAACCCACGGGAGCGGGAGCGGGAGCTGCAAGCGGAACTCCGGGAGTTCACCCGTCCGAGCCAGTTCAATCGGGCGTGAACAGGGCTTCACTCCGCCAGAACCTGGCGGAGCGGGACAACGCCGGGCATCCGACAGCCACCAAGCCACCACATGGTGCCGTGACCGGACACGTCGACCGAGTGACTCCCGATTGCTCCAAAGGGCCGTCCAGGTACGCTCCTTCACTCCTTTGCCGAGAGGAGTTGCCGAGTGGCCCGGTCAAGTGGACCCGTTCTGCGCACCGAGAGGCTCGTGATGGAGCCGATCCGCCGCGGGGACAGCGACGATCTCTTCGAGGCCGTGGTCGGTCAGGACAGTGTCATGCGATGGCTGGCGACCGGCCGGGCGGACAGCCGGTCCGCGGCCGAGGCCATGTGCGACGACCACGTCACCCACTGGACCAGACACGGCTACGGCGACTTCGCGGTCAGGGACGCGGCAACGCACGCGTTTCTCGGCCGCGTGGGACTGCGCAATCGGGCCCGGCACGGAGTCGACCTCGGTTTCGCCCTGCACCCACGGGCCCAGGGCCGCGGGATCGCCGGTGAGGCGGGCCGTGCATGCCTGGACCTGGCGTTTCGCCGCCTCTCGCTGCCTGCCGTCTTCGCCTTTGTTCTCCCCGACAACGCGGCCTCGATCGCGGTACTTCGCCGCCTGGGCGCCCAGGCGGACGGGACTGTCGAGTCCAGCGGCCTGCATTGTCTGCGCTACCGGTTCGACCCCGCCGCCCGCACCGCCCCCGCCGCCACGGCCGCCACGGCCGCTGCGGAGCACGTGGTGGACGGCGGCCGTACGGACCTCCAGCTGGTCCATGCGCCGGGCCCCGGTTCTCCGGATGACAGAGCCGCACTCCGCGATGGCCTGCCCGACCCCTTCGGGGTGAAGGGGCTCGGCCTGGTGTGGGCCGACACGCGGCACACCCTCACCGCTGTCTCCGAAGGGCGGCCGGTGGCTACCGCGGGCTGGCTGTTGCGGGACATGGCCTTCGACGGATCGCCGCGCCGTGCCGCGGGGTTGAGCGGTGTGCTGGTGCATCCCACCCATCGAGGCCGGGGCATCGCCCGGACGCTGGTCAGCGTGGCGGTCGAACACGCACGAGCGGCCGGGGCCGAGACGATGACTCTGCTCTGCCGCCCCGAACTGGTCCCGCTCCACACGCGGTTGGGATGGAGCCGGCTCTCCGTGCCCGTCACCTTCCGGCAGCCCGACGGCCCGCGGACATCGCCACTGACCACCATGATCTACGACCTGGCCGGTCTGCCTGATCCCACCGTGGGCGTGGACCTGCGGGGCCTGCCCTTCTGACGCGCCGCTCCGGGCGTCCGGGGGCGCTCGGCGCGGGCCGGCTTTATTCGGTTGCCGCTCTCGGTGGCCTGCCCTCACCATGGGCGGGACACCGGGAGCTGCCCGGTGCTCCACGAGAGGAGGCGTGACGGTGACCACGACTGTCCTCGGCCTGTCCGCAGACCGCCTCTCTCGTACCCCATGGAGCACCTCCAGCGATGTCTCACGACGATCTCTCGCAGCACCCTCAACACCCTCAGCAGCCTCAACACCCGGCGTTTCCTGAGGACTTCAGCACCGACGCCGCCCCCTACCGCCACGTCCCGCAGCCGGACGACCTGGGCCACTTGGGCGACATCGACGACCGGTTCGTCTTCGATTTCCGTTCCTACGGCGACGTCGAGGACGGCCAGCGCTGGTCGACCTGGCTCAGTGTCGAACCCCTCTGCCGTGGCCCCGAGCCGCTCCCGGACTGGGTGGTGACCTCGCAGGGCGCGATCGACACCGAACTCGGCGTCCTCAAGACCGGCAAGGAGGCCGACGTCCACCTCGTCGAGCGCGCCGACCCGCTCGACCCCGCCGGCGGGGTGGTCATGGCGGCCAAGCGGTACCGCTCGCCCGAGCACCGGACCTTCCACCGCTCCGCGTCCTACACCGAGGGCCGCTCGATGAAACGCTCACGTGACGAGCGGGCCATCAAGCGGAAGAGCACCTTCGGCCGACAGGTCGCGGCCGGCGAGTGGGCGGTGTCCGAGTGGGGCGCGCTGGTACGGCTCTGGAACCTCGGGCTGCCGGTTCCCTACCCGGTCCAGATCGACGGCACCGAGATCCTGATGGAGTGGATCACCGTCGTCGAGGAGGACGGCACCGTCGCGACCGCGCCCCGGCTCGCCCAGACCCGGCCCTCACCCGAGCTGCTGGCGTCGTACTTCGAGCAGCTCACCGACGCGCTCGCGACGATGGTGCAGAACGGCGTCGTGCACGGCGACCTCTCCGCGTACAACATTCTGGCGGCGGGCGAGCGGCTGGTCGTCATCGACCTGCCGCAGATCGTCGACCTGGTCGGCAACGTCAACGGGATGAACTTCCTCCAGCGCGACTGCGCCAACATCTGCGGCTGGTTCCGCTCGCGCGGCCTCGATGTCGACGAGCACGCGCTGTTCGCGGAGCTGATGGCGCACGCCTTCTGAACCGGCCGGTCGTGTCGGCCGGTCAGCCGGCCGACACGACGGAGCGCGGGCAGACGAGGTCCACCTGGGTCAGCACGACGCGGCGCACCACTCGGCGAACCTCCTGAAGGCGACCGTGGCCATGGGGCCCCAGTCTCCGTCGAACGGGCCGGAGTAGCCGTACTCCGCCGTCAGGAAGCGCAGCAATGACCTGTCGGTGCCGACCCCGGGGATTCCGTCGATCAGGCCGGTGTACCCCCAGTTCGCCTGGAGGAAGCGCTGCATCGCCTTCCAGCTGTCGGGGCCCAACTGGCCGTTGAGCGGGCCGGGGTAGCCCCAGTTGTCCATCAGCCAGCACTGGACGTTTCTGGCTCCCCCCGTGGTCAGACCGTGGTTGTCCACCGCGAGCGGGCTGACGGTCTCGGCGCTCGCCGCCGGCTTCGTGGCCTCCCCTGTCGCCGCGAAACCGCTGCTCGCACCCGCGAGGCTGCCGACGAGCATCCCGGCGACCGCGGCGGCGCTGACTAACGTTCTCGTCAAAGTCCGCATGTGTTCCCCCTTCTCGGATTTCCGACCGGTCCGAACCCATGGTCCCGGTCTTCCACCGTCGCTGTCATGCTCATACGACCCTGCCGACACAACGCAGGTCGGAGCGGGTCGGAACACATCGAAGCAAGTCGAAGCAAGTCGGAGCTCATGAGCACGGGGAAACACCCTCGCCCCGCTCGGTGTCGCCCTCCTGAAGCAGCGCGTCCCCTCGCCCCGAGTGGCCCCGGCCGAGAGCGAACACGTGGAAGCTCAGGCCCGCGACGAGTTGAACCCCCGCGGCCGTCAGGAGCGCGGTCTGCAGTGAGTGCGTCACCAGCGGGCCCGCGACGGCCGCGCCGAGGGCGAAGCCGGTGATCTTGAGGCTCGCGCCTGTCGTGAAGACCTGACTACGGAGACGTTCAGCTGACTCCCGGTGCCGGATCGCCAACAGCGCGGCGAGCTGCGGGCCTTCACCCACACCCGCCGTCAGGGCCGCCGCGACGACCAGGACCGGACTGCCGGTCGCGGACAGCACGAGCGCGACCGCCAGGAGCAGCGTGCTGCCCCAGATGATCGTGTCCGGCGCGATGGCGCGGGGACGGCGTGCGAGCACGGCATTGGCGACGAGGGCCGAGACCGCCGTGCAGGTCAGGAGCAGCGTGCCGCCGGCAGCCGAACCGAAGACCCGCTCACCGAGCAGCGGGGTACAGGTGACCAGCATGCCCAGACCCGCACAGGAGACGACCGAGACGAGGGTGGCCCGGGCCAGCGGCCGGGTGCGGGCGATGTGGCGGATGCCGGCGGCGAGGTCGGCGGTCAGGGGGGCGGGGGGCGGCGTCTTGCCCCGAGCCTGGGCCTGGGCCTGATTCTGGGCCTGGGCCTGATTCTGGGCCTGGGCCTGGGCCTGGGCCTGGGCCTGGGCCTGATTCTGGCCTTGGTCTCGATCCCGGCGCCGGCCCTGGTCCCGATCTCGATCCCGGTCCTGGTCCTGGTCCCGATCCCGGCCGCGTTCGCGTTGGCGTCCGCGGCAGCGGACCGTCGGCAGGGTCCACGCCGCAGGCAGGGCCAAGGCGATCAGCGCCGCCGACGCCACCACGGCGGCCGATGCTCCGAGGAGATGCGCGAGCGCTCCGGCGAGCGCCGGGCCGACCAGACTCGCCAGGCTGAACGTCATCGCGTCGAGCGCGTTCGCGCGCGGCATCCGTTCGCCGGGCACGACCCTGGGGAGTTGGGCGGTCCAGCCGCCCGAGAGAGCCGGCCCGAGCAGCCCCGTGAACACGGCGATCAGGACCGTGAGTTCGAGGGGAAGGCGGCTGACGAGGCTCAGGAGGATCAGCACCAGGCCCGTCCCGTAGAAGGCGAGGGCGAGGGCCAGCAGGCGGCCCGGCCTCGGGGACCTGTCGAGGAGCGCTCCGAGCAGTGGGCCGCCGACCGCCGCCGAGACCGTGATGCCCGCCAGCAGCGCCGACGCCTCCGTGGCCGACCCTCCGACCGCGTACCCCGCCAGCAACAGCGCGGGCCCGGACATCTCGTCCCCCGCCCGCGCCGCTGCCGCCCCGGCGAGGAAGGACCTCATCGCGTAACGCCTCTTCACCGGGACGACGTTACGTACGTAACTCAAACCTATGCAATATGCGTTACATTCGGCCCATGGCAGCCCTCTCCGCCGACTGGTCCACGCGGCACTCCGTCCTGACCAACGCCCGGCGCACAGCGGCCCTGATCAACGTCCTGTCCGATACGGGCGACCGGAAGCCACAACAGCCCAGAGCGGCGACCGATGCGGTCGCCGAAGTGCTGCGGGAGTACGGCGAGTCGGAGCCCGTCGAGCTCACCCCGGACGACGTCATACGGATGCGTGCGGCCGCTCTCCTCCTACGCGAGGTCTTCGCCGCCGAGGTGGTCGACACCGCCGCGGCAGCCCTCAACCGCCTGCTGGCGGAACAGACCGGACCACTCCGCCTCACCTCACACGGCGGCAGCGCTCCGTGGCACCCCCACCTCGACAGCCACGACGACGCCCCCTGGGACGAGTGGTTCCTGACCTCGTCCTGCCTGGCGTTGACCGTCCTCCTCTGGGACCACCAGCGCCCGCCCGGCGGCCTCTGCGCCTCCCCCACCTGCCAAAACGTCTACATCACCTCGGGCCCGGGCCCGGCCCGCCGCTACTGCTCGCGCCGCTGCGCCACCCGCGAACGCGTCGCGGCCCACCGCCGAGGACAGAGGGCCACGGAGACCAACTCGGGCTCGGGCAACTCGTAGCGCGCGCCCGCCAGTTGCAGACCCTTCAGCCGCAGACCACTCAGTCCCAGGCCATTCAGTCGGGGACCGGGAAGTACTGCCGAGGCGTGACCCCCACGATCCGCCGGAACGCCGCCACGAAGGAACTGGCGGAGGCGTAACCCACCCGCCGGGCCACCGCCTCGGTCGTCAGCCCCTCGGCGAGGAGCGGCATCGCGATCTGCATGCGCAGGCGTTCGCGCCACTGGCCGAAGGCGAGGCCCGTCTCGGCGACGAAGAGCCGGGCCAGCGTACGGGCGCTCGCGCCGACCTCCCTGCCCCAGGCATCCAACGCGCGTCCGTCGGCGGGGTGTTGGGCGAGCGCCCGGGCCACCGCCCGAGTGCGGGGATCCCGGGGCTCGGTCACGGACACGCTCGTCACCGGTACGGGACGCAGTACGTCGAGGAGTACGGCTTCGGCCCGCGACCGGGCACCCGGGGCGAGGTCCCCGCGCACGAGGTGGTCGACGAGCGCCCGGAGCAGCGGGTCCACGGCCACCACCGTGGGCTCGGTCCAGGTGATCTCCGGGCACGCCGTCGGATTCACGTACGGACTCCGCATGACGGCGTCCCCCTCCGACTCCGTCGTATGGGCCAGCCCGGCGGGGATCCACAGTGCCAGCGATGGCGGCAGCAGCCAGGCGCCCCGCTCGCTGGTCACCCGCAGCAACCCCTTTGCCGCCCAGGCGAGTTGGTGGAAGTTGTGCCAGTGCCTGCCGAACGCGCTGCCCCTCGGCATCGCGAAGTCGCCGATGAAGATCGCGGTGGCGGCCGGCTGTCCGGCCGACTGTCCGGCCGACCGCCGGACCGGCTGTCCGTCTGGCGACATGGAACGGCAGCGTAGCCCGTGTCGGACACCGCCGCCCCGCTCGTACCGTCGCCTCATGCCGATGAACCGAGCACACCGCAAGCTGTGCAGCTCCGAGAAGTGGGCCCTGACGACCAGGGACCACATCCTCCCCTGGGCCCTGGCGGACGCGCCCCTCGGCGACGACGTACTGGAGATCGGTCCGGGCTACGGCGCGAATCTCCGCGTACTGATCGAACAGGTCCCCCGTGTCACGGCCGTCGAGATCGACGAGGGCACCGCCGCCCTGCTGGAGGGGAGGTGGGGCGACCGGGCCACGATCCTGCACGCCGACGGAGCCGCGATGCCGCTGCCGGACGAGAGCTTCTCCTCCGTCGTCTGCTTCGTGATGCTCCACCACGTGCCGACGGCCGCCCAGCAGGACCGCATCTTCGCGGAGGCGCACCGTGTGCTGCGCCCCGGCGGTGTCTTCGCCGGGTGCGACAGCCAGCCGAGTTTCCGGTTCCGGGTGCTGCACTTCCGGGACACGATGAACACGGTGGATCCGGCCGGCCTTCCGGACCGCCTCGCCAAGGCGGGCTTCGCCGACGTGTCGGTGGACCGGCACCCAGACTCCGGTGCCGTCCGTTTCCGCGCCACCCGCCCGTGAACCCGGCCAGCCACGGACTGCTCAGCAGCCCGCCCGGCATCGGCGGTAAGTGGGCGGCGAGTCCCAGCGACACGCCGTGTTCACGGCGTGTCGCTGGGACTCTCGCGACAGTTGCCTCGCCCTACTGAAACGGGCCCCGCTGCCTCCCTACTGGAACCGACGTACGTACGTTCGCTGCCACGGTGTCTCCACGGCGTGGCGGTCGTAGTTCCGTCGTACGAACTCCACGGCCTCCTCGGGTGGTACGCCGTCCAGGACGGCGAGGCAGGCCAGTGCCGTGCCGGTCCGTCCGCGGCCGCCCCCGCAGGCGACCTCGACGCGCTCGCCGGAGTCCGCGGCCCGCCCCCAGGTCTCCGTGAGGACCTTCCGCGCGCCCTCCTTGTCCCGGGGCAGCCAGAAGTCCGGCCACTTCAACCACCGTGTGTCCCAAGGGACTTCGGGCGGCTGCTTGCCGAGGAGATAGAGGCCGTACGTCGGTGGGACCGCCGAGGGGTCGAGCCCGTGCCGCAGCCCCCGACCCCGCACCAGCCGCCCGGACGGCAGCCGCAACACGCCGGCCGCCCCGTCGTCCCAACTCCCGCTCATCCGACCCCCCGTGACTCCTGCGCGGCCCGCGCCTCGATACCGCGGAAATGATCCGCCATCGCCTTCTGCGCCCCCTCCACGTCTCCCGCTCTCAAAGCGATCACGATGTCACGATGGCGGCGGACGGTCACGCCGGGCGTCGGATCGTCCGTCCAGCCCCGCACACCGGCGACCCGCCGGAACACGGTCCAGAAGGCGCCCAACAGCTGGGGCACCAAGGCGTTTCCGAGTGACGCGTACAGCAACTCGTGGAATTCGCGGTCGAGTTCGGGGAACGGACGGCCTGCCCGGCCCGCCTCCTCCATCCGTGCCACCACGGCCTCCAGCCGCGCCAGCTCCGCGTCCGAGAGCTTGCCCGCGACCCGCCGGACCAGCCCCTCCTCCAAGACCTCACGGATCTGGAGTATTTCGGCCAACGCGCCTGTGTCGTCGCCCTGTTGGGCCAACGTGCGGAAGGTGAGGCCGTCCACGAGCGGGGTCAGTGACGCCTCGCCGACGTAGGTACCGTAGCCGTGTCTGATCTCCACGATGTCGAGGGCCTGGAGTGCCTTGAGGGCCTCGCGGACGGAGTTGCGGCTGACGCCGAGGGACTCCATCAGTTCGGCCTCGGTGGGCAGGGGCGCACCGGCCCGGAGCCTGCGGTCGAGAATCAGCTGCATGACCTCGCGCCGGATCTGGCTGCTCACCCGCGGCTCACGGACCGAGCGCGCCCGGGGGACGGATTTCCGGGGGCCGGCGCCTTTGGGACCAGCCTCCTTGGGCCCGTCGTCCTTGGGCCGGCCTTCGCTGCTCGGGCTGTCGTTCCTGGGGTCGTCGGATACGCGCCGCTCAGACATGCGCCGCATCGTACGCGCGCGAGACATCCCACGTCCCACCTCCAGACAGGATCGGCCGTCAATCGATGCGCCAACCGGTGCGTCAATCGGTGCGTCAATCGGTGCGTCAATCGGTGATTGACCGCCCGTCAACTCCGTGCATTCCAGGGCGACATTGGTCGCACCTCTGGAAGAAACGGCATTCGTGCGCGCTCCCTTGACCACCCCCACGCGCCCTCTTATGGTCACGCTGCACCTATGACGTAGGACGTCGTATCTCCCACCCCTTGCTGGAGGAACCGTGCGCGACGCGACCCACGCACCGGCGCTGCACCGCCGGTCGTTCCTGAAGTACTCCGGCGCGCTGGGCGCCGCCGCCGCGATCAGCTCGACGCTCTCCGCCTGCTCGTCGGGACCGGAGTCCACGAACGAGACGGGAGGCGGGGGCGAGGGCGCCGACCGGACGCTCACCGCGGTCATCGGCTACGGCAACGACCAGAGCTGGGACCCGCTGATGACCGCCTCGGCCTTCGCGATGGCCGGCAACCACCACATCTACGAGGGGCTGCTGGACACCGATCCGATCAGCCGTGAGCCGTACGCGGCGCTCGCGACGGCGATTCCGGCGGATCTCCGGGCGACGACCTGGAAGTTCACGCTCCGCGAGAGCGCGAAGTGGCACGACGGACAGCCCGTCACCGCCGACGACGTGGTCTTCACCTATGAGCGCGTACTGGATCCGAGGACCACGACACTCGCCAGGAACTTCTTCGCGTCCTGGCTGAAGGAGGTGAAGAAGGTCGACGAGAAATCGGTGGAACTCGTTCTCAAGTTCCCCTTCCCCGACGGGGCCCAGCGGCTCACCCTCGCGAAAATCATGCCGAAGCACGTGTTCTCGAAGGCTGGTGCGCTGGACGAGGCGACGACGGGAAAGGCGATCGGCTCCGGCCCGTACCGGCAGGCCGCCCACCACCCGAAGTCCAACACCACCTTCGAGGCGTTCGCCGACTACAACGGCCCGCGCAAGGCCGCGTTCAAGAAGATGAACTGGCTGACGATCGTGGACGCCGCGCCGCGCGTCGCGAAGATCTCGGGTTCGAGCGCGGGTGCGCAGATCTCCGACAACATTCCGTACGCCAATATCTCCCAGCTGGCGAAGGGCGGCCTGAAGGTCGAGGGCGGGGCGGGAATGAACCACATCTTCCTCCTCTTCAACACCGCCCACAAACCCTTCGACGACGTGCGGGTGCGGCAGGCGATGCACTACGCCATCGACAAGGAGAAGATGATCCGGGCCGCGCTGCGCGGTCACGGAAAGCCGGCGTCGTCGTATCTCAACGAGGGGAATCCGACGTACCGGAAGGCGAAGACCGTCTACGAGTACGACCCGGACAAGGCCAAGGCGCTCCTGAAGGAGGCCGGGGTCAGCGGGCTCACGGTCAGTCTGATGGCGGTCAACGTGAGCTGGATCGTGGACTGTCTGCCGACCATCAAGGCCTCCTGGGACGCGATCGGCGTCAAGACGACCCTCGAACCGCAGGAAACGGCCGCGCTGTTCACGAAGCTCGACCAGAAGAAGGATTTCCAGGTCGTCGCCGCCGCGTCCAATCCGAACCAGTTCGGTCTCGACGCGGATCTGATCATGCACTACAACTACGGGCCCGGGAACACCTGGATGCGGTATGCCCGCTGGGAGAACAACTCCGTGGCGAAGGATCTGTTCAAGCGAATGGATCAGGCCACGCGGGAGCCGGACGCGGAGAAGAAGAAGTCGATGACGCAGGAGTACATCGACATCGTCGCGGAGAATGCCGTGATCTATCCGGTGATCCACAACGAGTTGATGACCGCGTGGGATTCCAGGGACCTTTCGGGTATTCGGCCTCAGCCGTATCCGGGGATAAACGTTCTCCAGGCGAAGTGGGTCTAGTCCGAAACGGCGAGGAGAGAAGAATCCGTGGTCGCGATCGTCAGAATTCTTGGGCGGCGGATCGTCCTGCTCGTGCCGTTGATGCTCGGGATCATTCTGTTCGTGTTCGTCGTGATGCGGTTCTCGGACAGCGATCCGGCGTCCGCGTACTTCCAGGGCGCGAACCCGACCGAGCAGCAGCTGCACGACTTCCGGGAGCGCAACGGACTGCTGGATCCGTTCCCGGTGCGGTACTTCGACTTCGTCGGGGACCTGATCCGGGGTGACATGGGAGTCAGCGCGCTGACGCGGGCGCCGGTCGTCGACCAGGTCACCACCGCGCTGCCGCTCACCATGCAGCTGACCTTCCTGGGCCTGGGCATCGCGGTGGTGCTGTCGCTGGTCGGCGGGGTCACCGCGGCGATCTACCGGGACCGTTTCCCGGACCAGCTGATCCGGGTCGTCTCCCTGACCGGTGTCGCGGCGCCCGGCTTCTGGCTGGCGCTGCTGATGATCCAGTACCTGGCCGTGGACCTGGGCTGGTTCCCGACCAGCGGCTACGTGAACCCGGCCGACTCGTTCACGGGCTGGCTGAAGACGATGACGCTGCCCGCGCTGGCGCTGTCGCTGCCGGTCGCCGCCCAGCTCACCCGGATCGTCCGCACGGCGGTGGTCGAGGAGCTGGACAAGGACTACGTACGGACGGCGATCGGCAGCGGGCTGCCGCCGGTGGTCGTGGTCGGGCGGAACGTGCTGCGCAACGCCCTGATGAACCCGCTGACCGTCCTGGGTCTGCGGGTCGGCTATCTGCTCGGCGGTGCGGTCGTCATCGAGACGATCTTCAATCTGCCGGGGATGGGAAAGCTCATGATCGACGCCGTGAAGAACGGTGATCCGGCCGTCGTGCAGGGCGGTGTGCTCACGATCGCCTTCGGGTTCGTGGTCGTGAACCTCGTCATCGACATCCTCTATCTGCTGGTCAACCCGCGTCTGAGGAGTGCCGAAGCATGATGCTGATGTACCGGAAGCGGCTGGCGGAGAAGCTCTCCCTGCCCGGCATCCGCCTCAGGGGCTTCAGGCGGCTCCCCCTGATCTCGCGGATCGCGGTCGTGGTCATCGGGATCGTCGTCCTCACGGCCCTGCTCGCCCCGCTGATCGCCCCGCACGACCCGCTCGACCAGGCGACCCTGGTCGACAACGGCAACGGCGAGGGCGCACCGTCCGGCGAGCACTGGATGGGGCAGGACAGCCTGGGCCGCGACATCCTCAGCAGGCTGATGTACGGGGCCCGTTGGTCCCTGGCGATCGGCCTCGGCGCGACCGGGCTCGCGCTCGTCGTGGGGGCGCTCATCGGCGCGATCGCGGCGACCTCGCGCAAGGCGGTCGACGAGACGCTGATGCGCTGCCTCGACATCGTCATGGCCTTCCCGGGCATCGCGCTCGCGGCCGTCTTCGTCGCGGTGTTCGGCGGCAGCATCCCGATCCTCATCGGCGCGATCGCGTTCCTCTACATGCCGCCGATGGCACGGGTCGTACGGGCCAACGTGATGGACCAGTACGGCGAGGACTACGTGACGGCCGAGCGGGTCATAGGAGCGCGTACACCGCACATCGTGTGGCGGCACGTGGCCGTCAACTGCGCCGCTCCGGTCCTCGTGTTCTGCACGGTGCAGGTCGCCGAGGCGATCGTCTTCGAGGCGTCGCTGTCCTTCATCGGCGCGGGTGTGCGGCCGCCGGACCCGTCCTGGGGCAGTGTCATCGCGGACGGCAAGAACATGGTGCTGACCGGCGGTTGGTGGGCGACCGTCTTCCCCGGTCTGCTGATGCTGTTCACCGTGCTGTCGCTGAACATCCTCTCCGAGGGCGTCTCGGACGCGTGGGCGGCGCCGGCCGCCCGGGACGTCGAGGCACGCGAGGAGGAGGACCGCCTTGAGGCGCCCGAGCCCGGCAGCGGCAAGGTCCTCGAACTGCCGGGACTGACGGAGGCGGCCCAGCGGCTGCGCGCCCGGGCACGCCCTCTGCCCGAGGGCCAACCGGTGCTGAGTGTCGAGAACCTGGCCATCGGATTCGATGCCCGCCACGGGGGTGTGGACATCGTCGACGGCATCAGTTTCGACGTACAGCCCGGTGAAGTCCTGGGCCTGGTGGGCGAGTCGGGCTGCGGCAAGTCGCTGACCGCGCTCGCCGTGATGGGCCTGGAGCCGAAGGGCGCCCGGGTGCGCGGCCAAGTACGGTTCAACCAGCGGCAGTTGGTGGGCGAGCCGATGAGCGTACGCCGCAAGCTCCTCGGCCACGAGATGGCGATGATCTACCAGGACGCCCTCTCCTCCCTGAACCCGGCGATGACAATCCGCGCCCAGCTCAAGCAGGTTGTGAGGAGGGGCGGCACGCGCACGGCCACCGAACTCCTCGAACTGGTCGGCCTGGACCCGGAACGCACCCTGCGCAGCTACCCGCACGAACTCTCCGGCGGCCAGCGTCAGCGCGTCCTCATCGCCATGGCGCTCTCCCGCGACCCCAAGCTGATCGTCGCCGACGAACCGACGACCGCCCTCGACGTCACCGTGCAGGCGCAGATCATGGAGCTGCTGCTGCGGCTGCGCGCCGAACTGGACTTCGCACTCGTCCTCGTCTCGCACGACCTGGCCCTCATCGCGGACGTCACCGACCGGGTGGTCGTGATGTACGGCGGCCAGATCGTGGAGTCGGGCGTGACGGCGGACCTCGTCGAATCCCCCTCGCACCACTACACGCGCGGGCTGCTGGGCAGCGTCCTGTCCCTTGAGTCGGCGGCCGAGCGGATGACGCAGATCAAGGGAGTCGTACCGTCGCCCGCCGACTTCCCGGCGGGCTGCCGGTTCGCCGACCGCTGCCCGCTGGTGACGGACGCGTGCCGTACGACGGCTCCGCGACTGACGGGCCCGCCGCGCCGCCACGAGGTCGCCTGCCACCACCCGGCGATCGCCCTGACCATGCCCACGGCCTCGACCGGCCCGACCGAATCAACAGGGCCGGCCGAGCCGACGGAAGCGAGGCCGTGAGATGACCCAGCCTGCCGATGGCCATGAAGTGAGCCGCCCCGAGAGCCCCCTCGTGGTGCTGTCCGACGCACACGTCGTCCACAAGGCGCGCACCGGCGGCCTGTTCGCACGCGACCGGGTGTACGCCCTCACCGGCGCCGACCTCACCATCGCGCCCGGCGAGACGGTGGGCGTCGTCGGGGAGTCCGGCTGCGGCAAGTCGACGCTTGCCAAGGTGCTGGTGGGGGTGCAGCGGCCGACGTCCGGCACGGTGTCCTTCCGGGGCGGCGACCTGTGGACGATGCCACCGGCCGAACGGCGGATCGCGGTGGGCGCGGGCACCGGCATGATCTTCCAGGACCCGTCGACCGCCCTGAACCGCCGCCTGACGGTACGCCAGATCCTGCGCGACCCCCTCGACGTGCACCGGCGGGGAACGCCCCGGCAACGGGAGGACCGCGTACGGGAGTTGATGTCCCTGGTTGGCCTGCCCAAGGCGCTGGCGGACGGACTCCCCGGACAGCTGTCGGGCGGCCAGCGCCAACGGGTCGCCATCGCACGGGCGTTGGCCCTCGACCCCGACCTGGTGATCGCGGACGAGCCGACGAGCGCGCTGGACGTGTCGGTCCGCGCCCAGATCCTCAACCTCCTCCTCGACCTGAAGGAACGGCTGGGCCTGGCCCTGGTGTTCGTCTCCCACGACATCCAGACCGTACGGAGGATGAGCGACCGGGTCATCACCATGTACCTCGGCCGGATCGTCGAGGAGTCCCCGGCCGACGCGGTGACGGACGGGTCCCGGCACCCGTACACGCGGGCCCTCTTCTCGGCGACGCCGGGCCTGTTGGACCCGATCGACCCGATCCCGCTGGTGGGCCCGGTACCGTCGGCGACGCGCCCGCCCAGCGGCTGCCCCTTCCGCACCCGCTGCTGGAAGGCGGACCCGGTCTGTGCCGGGACGATGCCGGACTTCGCGGCCGCGTCGAGTCCCGGGCACCGGTTCCGGTGCCACCATCCTGTGGAGGACGGCCAGTCGACCCGTGACCTGGTCGCACAGGCCGTCACCACTGTTCCGGAGGCCACCGCCATGGCCGACATCGCCACAGAGAAGCAGCCCTAGGGAGCCTTGATGACCATTCCCGCCCCGCTGACCGGTGTCGTACCGCCCGTCTGCACGCCCCTGACTCCGGACCGCGAGGTGGACGTCCCGTCGTTGCTGAGGCTGGTCGACCACCTGGTGGGCGGCGGGGTGGACGGCCTGTTCGTCCTGGGTTCCTCGTCGGAGGCGGCTTACCTGACGGACCGTCACCGTCGGCTGGTCGTCGAGTCGGTGGTGGGCCATGTGTCCGGCCAACTCCCCGTACTCGCCGGGGCGATCGACATGACGACCCCGCGAGTCCTGGACCACGTCCGGTACGTGACGGAGGCAGGCGCCGACGCGGTGGTCGCGACGGCCCCCTTCTACACCCGTACGCACCCGGCGGAGATCGCCCGCCACTACCGGTTGATCGCCGCGCGCTCTCCGGTGCCGGTGTTCGCGTACGACCTCCCGGTCGCCGTCCACTCCAAGCTGGGCGCCGAGTCGGTGCTGGAGCTGGCGGCGGAGGGGGTGCTGGCCGGGCTCAAGGACTCCAGCGGGGACGAGGGGGGTTTCCGGGCCGTGGTGACCGGGGCGCGAGCGCATCCCGGGGTCTCCGGGTTCTCGGTGCTCACCGGGTCCGAGCTCGTCGTGGACAGCGCGTTGGCGATGGGGGCGGACGGGGCGGTGCCGGGGCTCGCGAACGTGGATCCGCACGGGTACGTACGGCTGTACCGGCTCTGCCGTGAGGGGGACTGGGAGCGGGCCCGGGCCGAGCAGGAGCGGTTGTGTGCGTTGTTCGGGATGGTGCGGGTGGGGGATGCGGGGCGGATGGGGGGTAGCTCGTCGGCGCTCGGTGCGTTCAAGGCCGCCCTGCATCTGCGTGGCATCATCGCCTGCCCGGCGACGGCGGAGCCGCAGGTCCCGCTGTCTGCGGAGGAGATCGAAGGGGTGGGGAAGTTCTTGGCGGGGGCGGGGTTGTTGTAGGGCTTTTTTTCGCCCCCGCCGCCCCTTCCCGTCCCGTCCCTGGGGGCTGCGCCCCCAGACCCCCCTGTCGCGCTGGCGCGCTCGTCCTCAAACGCCGGACGGGCTGAAGGTGTCGGCCCGGGCCGCGGAAAATCTAGCCCCTCCGGCGTTTGAGGAGCGGGGGTTCGGGGGCTGGCCCCCGAAAAGGGACGGGAATGGGAAGGGGCGGCGGGGGCGAGAAAAACCCCCTACCCCCGCAGCTCGCCCACCCGCACCCGCCGGAACTCGATCCCCTCGTACGTCCCCGCGGCCCCCGTCTCATAAAGGACCCCCACCCGGTCGGACCCCAGCTGCACAAGGTCGGAGTACGCGGCCGGCAGCATGGAGAGCGTCTTCGCCTTGGTGAAGGAGTGCCCGGCGTCCGCGCTGCGCCAGACCGCCATGGACCGGCGAACCGTGGGCACGGACGGCCCGGAGAAGAGCAACGGAGCCCCCACCCCCCGACCACCACTGCCCACCAGCTGGAGAACACTGCCCTGAACGACAGGCACGTCATCGAGCGTCGGCTGGACCAGATAGGGCCGGTCGAGCGTCACACCCCCGTCACTGGAGTAGCTGTCGAGCCGGTTCCCCGCACTGCTCCCGTGCTGATCCCGGGAGCTGAAGTACAGCCGCCCGTCGGGCAGTTGGGCCACGGCACTCTCGTTCGCGTTGTCCACCCCGTCGTACGAGTCGTCCACGAACCCGACCCGCCAGGTCACCCCACCGTCGTCGCTGTAGATCGCATGCGCTCCGTAGTACTTGGCCTCCTGCCCGGTGTCGGCGGAGCCGGCCGACGGCGAGGCCGAGTGGTTGGAGGGGACGACGAGCCGCCCGGCGTACGGCCCCCGGGTCAAAGCCACCGCATGCCCGGGCCCGGTGGCATACCACCGCCACCCCGGCGGCTTCACCGCCCCGGTGATGTCCCGGGGCGCGCTGAAGCGACGCCCGTCGTCCCGGCTGGTCTGCACGAAGACCCGTCGGCTCTGCTCGGCGGTGACCTCCCCGCGCATGATCTGCGCCTCGGTCACAGCACCGCTGTTGTAGGACGTGAGGAGGACGACCTTCCCGGTACGGGGGTCGACGACGGGCGCAGGATTGCCGCGCGTGTCCCCCTTCCCGGCCGCGACGACGGACAGCGGCCCCCAGGTGCAGCCACCGTCGAAGGACCGTCTGAGGACGACGTCGATGTTCCCGGTGTCCCCGGCACCGTCACGCCTGCCCTCGGCGAAGGCGAGCACGGCACCGGTCCGGGTCGTCACGGTGGCGGGGATGCGGTAGGTGTCGTACCCGTGCTGCCCGGCCGCGTACGGAACGGAGGAGACGCACCCCCGCGACGGCCGTTCCGCGGCGAACGCGGTACCGGTGGACGCGATTCCGGAGGCGAGTCCGGCAACGAGCCCCGCGACACCGGCAAGGACGATCGAACGAGGACGAAGACGACGACAACGCGAGGAAGCCACGGTTTCTCCTGAGGACACACAGAGACGGACGTGAGACGGCGGGCGTAAGGCAGCAGACGTGAGACGGCGGGCATGGCGAGACATGGGACGTGGGATGTCCTGAGAGGCGAGAAACTAGTGCGCACCGAGCGACAGAGCAATGCCCTTGCAGCTAAAGGAAGTTGAGGAACCTCCGAAGTGACGGGCCCGAAGCTCAGACGGCCCCAGGTATCACAAGCCCCGACTCGTACGCCACGATCACCAGCTGCGCCCGGTCCCGCGCCCCCAACTTGCCCATGATCCGGCTGACATGGGTCTTCGAGGTCAGCGGACTGAGTCCCAACGCGTCGGCGATCTCCGTGTTGTTGAGACCGCGCGCGACCAGCGCGAGCACCTGCCGTTCCCGCTCGGAGAGCCCGCTCGGCCCGCCCATCGCGGAGGTCGTCGCGGTGTCCGGCGCGCGCAGGAAGCGGGCGATGAGCCGCGAGGTGGGGCCGGGCGAGAGGAGGGACTCCCCCGCGGCCACCGTCCTTATGGCGTCGAGGAGTTCGGCCGGCCTGATGTCCTTCACGAGGAAGCCGGACGCCCCGGCCCGCAGTGCCTCGACGATGTGCTCGTCGGTGTCGTACGTCGTCAGGACGAGCACCTTCACACCCGCGAGATCCTCGTCGGCGGCGATGAGCCGGGTCGCCTCGATCCCGTCCAGGTCGGGCATGCGGATGTCCATCACGACGAGATCGGCCCGCGCCGACCGGGCCAGCTCCACGGCCTCCCGCCCGGTCCCCGCCTCGGCGACGACCTCCATGTCCCCGGCCGACGAGACGAGCATCGCGAAGGAGGCCCGTACGAGGGTCTGGTCGTCGGCGAGCAGGACGCGGATCGGCATCGGGGCCGTCATCAGGGCTCCTCCCGGGGCAGCGGTAGCTCGGCAGTCACTTCGAAGCCCGCGGTGGGGCCCGGTCCGGCGTCCAGTGTGCCGCCCACGCTACGGGCCCGCTCCCGCATCCCGACGAGCCCGAACCCCGGCGTGCCGCCGGACGGGCCCGCCGAGCCACTCGCGCCCGTGTCCCCGCCCGTCCCGTCGTCCGTGACGCTCACCCGCAGGGCGCCGTCAGCGGTCCACAGGCCCACCCGCACGGTGAGGTCCTCCCGGCCACCGTGGCGTACGGCGTTGGTGAGCGCCTCCTGCACGATCCGGTAGGCGGCGGCGCCCACGGAGGGCGGTACGCCGTCGGCGTGGACGGACAGTTCGACCTTGGCCCCGGCAACCCTGGCCGCCTCCGCGAGCGAGCCCAGCCCGTCGAGCCCGGGCAGCGGCCCGCGCCCGTCCACGGAACCGAATCCGGAGCCGGGCTCCGCCGTCTGCTCCCCTCCGACGCTCAGGCTCGCCTCGTTCGCCCGCAGCACCTCCAGCGTCGTACGCAGCTCCCCCCGGGCCGTCCGGCAGGTCCCCGCGATGTCGTCCAGCACCCGGGCGACGGCTTCGCGGTCGAGCCGTTGCGGATCGGCGGTGAGGACGTGGGCCGCCACGGACGTCTGCACGCCGATCAGGGTGATGCTGTGCGCGAGCAGGTCGTGCAGGTCACGTGCGATCCGCAGCCGCTCCTCCGCGACGCGGCGCCGGGCCTCCTCCTCGCGGGTCCGTTCGGCGCGTTCGGCACGCTCGACGATGGAGGCGACGTACTGGCGGTAGAAGCGGGCGTCGACACCGAAGAACAGGACCGCGATGATCCAGCCGGAGATCCGCAGGAGCTCCAGTGCCCCGTCCGGGTTGGTGAAGGTGTTGACGATCAGCGTCGGGCCGAGGACGCCGACAGCGGTGAACAGCGTGCGGCGTACCGTGCCGGTCGCCGCGACCGTGTAGAGCGCCAGGAGGGTCGCGGGGATCGGTACGGAGTGGTTGTAGTCGAGGGCGTGGTGCGGGGTGGCGCAGGCCGCCACCGCGAGCAGCACGAGCAGCGGACGGCTGCGCCGCCACACGAGCGGCACATGGGCGCCGACCAGCAGGGCCCAGCCGAGTGGGCCGAGCGGGCGTCCGTCGTCGACGAACAGCGCGAGGGCGACGGCAAGCGCAGCCACACCGACGGCGATGAGCGCGTCGTTGCGGGTGCGGTGCGGTGCGGTGAGCGGGTCGCGGTTGACGACCGCCATGACACGGTCGACGCGTCGAGGCCGCGCGTCACCGCGTACGGCTGTGGTCGCTCCCCGTTCCTGTTGCACGGCTCCATCTTCCGGTACGGGGGCGCCTCTCCGGCAGGTGGCAGGAGAGGCGCCCGATCGAGTACGACGGGTTGAGGGGTTCAGGGGTTGGACGGGTTGGTGGTCAGGGCGCGGCGACCGGTTCCGGATCCCTCGGCGGCCCGGTCCGTTCGGTCGGTCCGGCGCCGGGTCCCGCGCCCGGCCCGGCGCTTGGCCCGGGTTCGCGGGAGAGCTTGCCCGGCCACCACACCTTCCGGCGCAGGGCGACACTGGCGCTGGTCACCAGGTACGTCCGTACGAGGAAGGTGTCGAGCAGTACGCCGACGGCGATCACGAAGCCGAGTTCGACCAGCTGCACCAGGCCCATGTTCAGCAGGACCCCGAAGGTCGCGGCAAGGACGAGACCGGCGGAGGCGATGACACCGCCCGTGGTCCGCAGCGCGGTGAGCGCGGCGGTCACCGGTTCGGCGCCCGCCAGGGACTCCTCCCTCATCCGGTGCATCAGGAAGATCCCGTAGTCGACACCGAGGGCGACGAGGAAGACGAAGGACAGCAGCCCGAGCCCCGGATCGGTCCCCTCGAACCCGAAGACCGGGCCGAAGACCATGCCACCGATACCGAGCGCCGCGCCCCATACCGCGACCACGGCGGCCACCAGCAGCAGCGGCGCGACCAGGCTGCGCAGCAACGCGACCAGGATCAGCAGCACGGAGGCGAGGACCAGCGGCACGACGATTTTCATGTCGCTGGAGTTGGTGTCCTTCAGGTCGAGCTGTTCGGCGCTCGGACCGCCGACGTAGGAACCCTCGAGTTCCGAGCGCAGGGACTTGATCGTGGTGGTCTCGGCCGCCGACTCGGGGGCGCCCTTGGCGACCACGGAGATCTCCGTCCAGCCGTCCCCGCTGCGCCCCCGCTCGACGCTCGCGACGCCTTGGTGGTCCCGCAGCGTCGCCAGCGTGGCGTCGGCCCGCCCGCTGGGGGTGATCACGTCGATCGGCTGGGTGCTGTGCTCGGGATAGGCGGCGGCAAGCGTCTCCATCGCGACGACCGCGTCGGGCTTGTCGACGAAGGAGTCCTCCTGCTTGACCGCCCCGGGCAGGTTCAGCATGCCCATCGCGAGGGCGCCGAGCAGGACCACGCCACCCGCGAGCACGGCCAGCGGCCGCCGTCCGGCGGAACTGCCCATCGCGGCGAACAGGGACCTGCGCTCCTTCGGCCGGCTCCCGAACGCGGGCACCAACGGCCAGAAGACCCGGCGGCCGAACAGCACCAGGAGCGCGGGCAGCAGCGTCAGCATCGCGACGAGCGCGCACAGCACACCGACGGTGCCCATCGGGCCCATGCCTCGGCTGCTGTTGAGGTCGGCGGCGAGCAGGCACAGCAGTCCGGCGGCGACTGTGCCGGACGAGGCGAGAACGGCCGGGCCGCAGCCGCGCAGGGCGGCCCGCATCGCGTCGTAGGGCCGCTCGACACGCCGCAGTTCCTCCCGGTAACGGGCGATGAGCAGCAGCGCGTAGTCGGTGCCCGCGCCGAAGACGAGGATCGTCATGATGCCCGTGCTCTGACCGGAGATGGGCGTGCCGAACGCCGAGTGGAGACCGTACGCGACGCCCATCGAGAGGTAGTTGGCGACGCCGCCGACGGCGAGCGGTACGAGCCACAGCAGTGGGCTGCGGTAGATGATGATCAGCAGGATCGCGACCACGCCGATGGTGGTGTAGAGCAGCGGGCCGTCGAGCGAGTCGTAGACCGCGCCGGCGTCGGTGGCCAGCGCCCCGGGGCCGCCCACGTCGACGCTCAGCCCGTGGTCCCCCTTGGCGACATCGCGTACCTCGCCCACGAACTCGTCGCGGAGCTCCTCGGTCCCGGGCTCGTTGCTGGTGACCGGGTACATCAGGGTGGTCCCGTCCTCGGACGGCACGCCCTTCGGCGTCGCGGTGAGCTGGTGGGCGCCCGCGATCTCGTCGACCTGCTGCCGCGCCGTCGTACGGTCGGCGGTGGTGAGCCCGCCGTCCCGGTGGTAGACGAGCACGAGCTCCGTCGTCTCACCGCCCGGCAACTGCTCCTCGATCTTGGCTACTTGGGTCGAGTCCGCACTCGCCGGCAGATAGTCCACGGCTCGGTCGTGCTGCACGTCGGACAGCTTCGACGCGAACGGGCTCACGAAGACGAGCAGGCCCACCCAGAGCCCGAGCAGCACCCAGGGCACGGCTCGCCGCCGCGTACGCGTGGTTGTCTTTCCGGGCCCCATGGCGGGGTCCCCCTCTCCTTGAACGGGTGTCTGGCCATGACCAGACTCCCTGCGCGGAAGGGTCAACACGTCGCGCGGGAGGGCGAGTTCGGGGGTACTGCCGAGGGTGACCGGAGGGCTGGAGTACTCCCCGGGGAGTAACGGGAGGACGTACGGCGAGGGCGTCCTGGAACGGCATGGCGGCGCCCTGGGGCGGCGTACGCACGTCCCGGCAGTCGCGCCCTGAGACCGCGTACGCACGATCCGGCAGCCGCGCCCTGAGGCGGCGTGCACGCCGTCCCGGCAGCCGCGCCCTACGACGGCGTACGCGCCGCCGTGAGCAACCGCGTCACGTCGTCCGCGCAGATCGTCAGCGCGGCGCCCACCGTCGCGAGGGTCTCGCGTTCGGCGGGCGTGTACGGGCCGTCCGCGAGGGCGATGCGGGCGCCCTGGAGGAGGATCGCCTCCCGGCCGCCGGGGGCCAGGTGCGGAGCCAGCGGGTCCAGGGCCTCGTGGAGCTCTATGGCCAGCCCGGGCCCGCACGGCTCCCCGAAGATCCGGCCGGTGTCGGCGGCGAGCGCCTCCACGAGGGCCGCGAGCTGTTCCTCGGTGCAGTCGTCGAAGCCGGCCGAGCGGACGGCGCTCGCGGCCGTCTCCAGGGACGTACGGGAGCAGGTGCCGCCGGCGGCCAGGACGGCGAGGGCGACGGTGTGGACGGCGTCGCGGAGCATCGCCGAGAAACGGGTCGTGGTGGGGTGGTCGAGGACGTCCGCGCTGTAGTGGTGACCGCAGGCCGCGCACTCGACGACGGGGCCCGTCTCGCCGCGCGGGAGGACCGGGACGCCGAGGCAGGTGAAGCGGCGGCGGCCGGTGAGGCGCTGGTAGTTGCGGTCGCCTCCGCAGCCGGGGCAGAAGAACTCGCCGTCGCCGACGGTGGTCCATGCCGTGCGGGTTCCGAGGATGCGCGAAACGCCCATGGAGCCGGCGCGGACAAACCGGCCGTTTCGTCCCCGTTCTGGCAGCACGTCGCACCTCCGTAACGCCGCGGCAACATCGCCGCGTTGGCGTGATGTTAGCCACATTGTTGAGGAAGAGTCAGTACCCAGGGCGAGACCACTCTGTGACATGGCTTGATACACGCCGCGGTCCCGCCCGCCTGTGAGGCGGACGGGACCGGAGAAACGCAGGTGAACGGCCTTATCGGGTCGCGCGGTTGACCGCGGAGACAACGGCCTTCAGTGAGGCGCGTGTCGTATTCGCGTCGATGCCGATTCCCCACAGCACCTTGTCGCCGATCGCGACCTCGATGTACGAGGCGGCCTGCGCGGACGCGCCCTCGCTCATCGTGTGCTCCTGGTAGTCGAGCAGCCGGGCGTCGATCCCAACCCCTTGCAGGGCGTGGAAGAACGCCGAGATCGGGCCATTGCCGGTACCGACCAGAACGGTCTCGGTGCCGTCCACCTCGGCCTCGACGGTGAGCGTGTCGACGCCGTCACGGTCGGTCGTGGACTGGCCGTTGGTGACCTGGATACGGCCCCAGGGGTTCTGCGCGTTCGGCAGGTACTCGTCCTGGAAGACCGCCCAGATGTCCTTGCCGGTGACCTCGCCGCCCTCGGCGTCGGTCTTCGCCTGGATGATCTTCGAGAACTCGATCTGCATCCGCCGCGGCAGGTCCAGACTGTGGTCGTTCTTCAGGACGTACGCGATACCGCCCTTGCCGGACTGCGAGTTGACGCGGATGACGGCCTCGTACGACCGCCCGACGTCCTTCGGGTCGATCGGCAGGTACGGGACGGCCCACTCGATGTCGTCGACGGTGACGCCCTTGGCCTTGGCATCGGCCTCCATGGCGTCGAAGCCCTTCTTGATGGCGTCCTGGTGGGAGCCGGAGAAGGACGTGTAGACCAGATCGCCCACGTACGGGTGACGGGGGTGGACCTCCATCTGGTTGCAGTACTCGGCGGTGCGCCGCACCTCGTCGATGTCCGAGAAGTCGATCTGCGGGTCCACACCCTGGGAGAACAGGTTCATGCCCAGCGTGACCAGGTCGACGTTGCCGGTCCGCTCGCCCTGCCCGAACAGGCAGCCCTCGATCCGGTCGGCCCCGGCCATCAGCGCCAGCTCGGCCGCCGCGACAGCCGTACCTCGGTCGTTGTGCGGGTGGACGGACAGGCACACGTGCTCACGACGGGACAGGTTGCGGGACATCCACTCGAAGCGGTCCGCGTGCGTCGAGGGGGTCGAACGCTCCACCGTGGCAGGCAGGTTGAGGATGATCTCGCGGCCCGGACCCGGCTGCCAGACGTCCATGACGGCCTCGCAGACCTCCAGGGCGAAGTCCAGCTCGGTGTCCGTGAAGATCTCGGGGCTGTACTGGTAGCCGAAGGTCGTCTCGGGGCCCAGCAGCTTCTCCGCGTACTCCACGACCAGCCGGGTGCCGTCGACGGCGATCTGCTTGATGTCGTCCTTGGAGCCGCGGAAGACGACCCGGCGGAAGACCGGGGCGGTGGCGTTGTACAGGTGGACGGTGGCGCGCTTGGCGCCCTTCAGCGACTCGACGGTCCGCTCGATCAGGTCCTCGCGGGCCTGGGTCAGTACGGAGATGGTGACGTCGTCCGGGATCGCGCCCTCGTCCTCGATGATCGAGCGCACGAACGCGAAGTCGGTCTCGCCGGAGGCCGGGAAGCCGACCTCGATCTCCTTGTAGCCCATCTTCACCAGCAGGTCGAACATCTCGCGCTTGCGCGCGGGCGACATGGGGTCGATCAGGGCCTGGTTGCCGTCACGCAGGTCCGTGGAGAGCCAGCGGGGGGCGACGGTGATCCGGTTGCCCGGCCACGTACGGTCGGCGATGTCGACCTGGTCGTACGGGCGGTACTTGTGGATCGGCATGGAAGTGGGCTGCTGGCGGTTCGCCATGATGCGAGGGGCTCCTCTTGGTCCGCTTGATCCTCGGAGAGAATCCGAGGGACGGCCGACGGCGCAACGCCGAACTCCGCGGGGAGGGGGTCGGCCTCGACTACAGGCCCTCGCCGCGGCAGCTAAGGAGAAGCAGCCCGATACGCATGATGCTCCGCATGCTAGCCGAGCCAAGCCCCACGCGAGGGTTCGTATCAGTATGCGGGACGCCAGGGAATTACGACAGAAAAGGTGCACAAGGTCACATATCGGCACACTGACACGGCCATCTCCAGGGGCGGGGCTGTGTCGATTCGCGGCCGCGCCGCGGGCGCGACCAGTCACACACGGCCCGCGGCTCTACCACAAAGAGTCACCCCCACGGCGCCCGTATCCCCGCATTTCACCAATCATGGTTGCGGCTGGTGACAGTTGCATCACACAGTGCAATGGTGCGGGTCATGACGACAAACGGGGGCTTCGAGCCCGTCTTCTGCACCATCGTTCCACCCCACGTCCTCGACACCCTGGCCCAGGCCGAGGACCCGGCACTCGCCGGCAAGGCACGCCGCACCCTGGAGCGCGACGCCTTCGAGCGCACCCACCGCCGGCTGACCACCGTCATCGGCGCGCCCACCCTGGCCCCGCCGAAGGGCGCCGCCGAGGACAAGCCGAACCGCACGATCCACGACGCGAAGCACAAGCAGGACCTGCCCGGCAGGAAGGTCCGCGGCGAGGGCGACAAGCCCGGCAAGGACGCCACGGTCAACCGCGCGTACGCCGGTCTGGGAGCGACCTTCGAGCTGTTCCAGAAGGCGTACGAGCGGAACTCGATCAACGGCGAGGGGCTGCCGCTGAACGCGACCGTGCACTTCGGCGAGGAGTACAACAACGCCTTCTGGAACGGCGAGCAGATGGTCTTCGGCGACGGTGACGGCGAGATCTTCCTCGACTTCACCATCCCGGTCGACGTCATCGGCCACGAGCTGGCCCACGGCGTCACGCAGTACACGGCGAACCTCACGTACTTCGGCCAGCCGGGCGCCCTGAACGAGCACTTCTCGGACGTCTTCGGCGCGCTCATCAAGCAGTACACGCTCGGCCAGACCGCCGCCGAGGCCGACTGGCTGATCGGCGCGGGCCTGCTGGCCCCGCGCGTCACGGGCACGGCCCTGCGCTCGATGAAGGCCCCGGGCACGGCGTACGACGACGACGTGCTCGGCAAGGACCCGCAGCCCGCCACGATGGACGACTACGTACAGACGGGCCGCGACAACGGCGGCGTCCACATCAACTCCGGCATCCCCAACCACGCCTTCTACCTCGCGGCGACCGCGCTCGGCGGCCACGCGTGGGAGCGCGCGGGACGGATCTGGTACGACGTGCTGACCGGCGGCGAGCTGGGCTCGAAGGCGAACTTCACGGACTTCGCGACGCTGACCGTGGCCAAGGCCCGCGCCTCGTTCGGCGAGGGCGACGAGCTGCAGGCCGTGACGAAGGCGTGGGAGCAGGTCGGGGTACGAACCCTGTGACCAGGACCCGCGCCACCGTTTCGTAGTGGAGCCGTTTCGTACTAGACAGGACCCATGCGTATTCAGGTGAGGCGCACGGGCGGATTCGCGGGCATCGAGCGGCAGGCCGAGGTGGAGACCTCGGGCCGCGCCGACGCCCAGGAGTGGCACGCCCTGGCCGAACAGGCGATCGCGTCCGGCCGGGGCACGCCCCCCATCGGGGTCCCGGACGGCTTCAGCTACCGGATCAGCGTCAACGGCAGGACGGTGTACTGCGCGGACCCACGTCTGACGGAGGAACAACGCAAGCTGATCTCAAGGGTCCTGAAGGAGGGGTCCTGAAGGAGAGGTCGTGGCGACACCGCCGCACGGGCCCCCTCCCCTCGGGCCCCTCGGTTGCCGTCGGTTGCCCTCGGGCGCCCCGGCGGAACAAGTAACGGCCAGTTCACCCAACCCCGTTGACTTCGCTCAGGGCCGCTGCGGATGATCGCGCGCATGGCGAACACGGCGACGAACCCGATACCCCAGTTCCCGGCCGGCTTCCTCTGGGGCGTGTCCACCTCGGCCCACCAGATCGAGGGCGCGGCGGACAAGCGCGAGCCCTCGGTCTGGGACGCCTTCACGGCCGAACCGGGGCATATCAAGGACAACTCCACCGCGGCGGTGGCCTGCGACCACTACCACCGCTACCCGGAGGACGTCGCGCTCCTGAACGGCCTCGGCGTGGACGCGTACCGCTTCTCGATCTCCTGGCCGCGGGTGAACTCCCCCGGCGGCCTGGACTTCTACGACCGCCTGGTGGACGAACTGACCGCGGCGGGCATCCGCCCCGTCCCGACCCTCTTCCACTGGGATCTGCCGGTGTCGGTCGAGGAGGCGGGCGGCTGGCTGAACCGGGACACGGCCGAGCGCTTCGCCGAGTACGCCGCCGTGGTGGCCGACCGGCTCGGTGACCGGATCAGCAAGTGGATCACCCTCAACGAGCCTGCCGAGCACACCCTGTTGGGCCACGCGCTCGGCGCGCACGCGCCGGGAAAACAGCTCCTCTTCGACTCGCTGCCCGTGGCCCACCACCAGCTGTTGGGCCACGGCCTGGCCGTACGGGCCCTGCGCGCGGCCGGAGTCACGGACATCGGCATCGCCAACTCGCACGGCCCGACCTGGCCCGCGTCCCAGGAGCCGGCGGACCTGGAGGCGGCCGGTTTCTACGACCTCCTCCTCAACCGGCTCTTCTCGGACCCGGTGCTGACGGGCCAATACCCGGACGGGCTGGGCGAGTTGATGCCCGGAGACGTCGAGGCCGACCTGAAGGTCATCTCGGAGCCGATCGACTGGTACGGGATCAACTTCTACGCCCCGACGAGGGTGGGCGCACCCCAGGGCTCGGAGATCGAGTTCGGCGGACTGACGATGCCCGCCGAACTCCCCTTCTCCGTAAGGGAGATCGAGGGCTACCCGGTCACGGACTTCGGCTGGCCGGTGGTCCCGGAGGCACTCACGGAACTGCTGGTGGACTTCCGCGAGCGGTACGGCGACCGGCTCCCGCCCGTCGTCATCACGGAGAACGGCTGCTCCTACGAGGGGCTCGACGACCAGGACCGGATCGCCTACCTGGACGGTCATCTCCGGGCGCTGCACCGGGCGTTGGAGCAGGGCGTGGACGTCCGCGGCTACTTCGTCTGGTCGCTCCTCGACAACTTCGAGTGGGCAGAGGGCTACGCCCGCCGCTTCGGCCTCGTCCACGTGGACTTCGAGACACTCACGCGCACGCCGAAGGCGTCGTACGACTGGCTACGGGACGTGATCCGAACCCAGGGAGGGTGAGCCGTCCTTTTCGGGGGCTCCGCCCCCGAACCCCCGCTCCTCAAACGCCGGAGAGGCTAAGAATTTCGCAGCCCGGGCCGACACCTTCAGCCCGTCCGGCGTTTGAGGACGAGCGCGCCAGCGCGATACGGGGGTCTGGGGGCGCAGCCCCAGTTTCGGGAAGGGGTGGGGCTGGGGAAGGAGAAAGGCCTTAGAAGCCCAGCTTGCGCAGCTGCCGCGGATCCCGTTGCCAGTCCTTGGCGACCTTGACATGGAGGTCGAGGAAGACGGGCGTACCGAGCAGCGCCTCGATCTGCTTGCGCGACTTGATCCCGACCTCCTTCAACCGCTTCCCCTTGGGCCCGATGATGATCCCCTTCTGACTGGGCCGCTCGATATAGACGAACGCGTGGATGTCGAGAAGAGGCTTGTCGGCGGGCCGGTCCTCGCGGGGAATCATCTCCTCGACGACCACGGCGATGGAGTGCGGCAACTCGTCCCGCACCCCCTCCAGCGCGGCCTCACGAATCAGCTCGGCCACCATGACCTGCTCGGGCTCGTCCGTGAGATCACCCTCGGGATAGAGCGCGGGCCCCTCCGGAATCAACGGCACCAGCAGATCCGCGAGCAGATCGACCTGCTCGTCCCCGACGGCGGACACCGGCACGATCTCGGCCCACTCGAACCCGAGCTCCTTGCCGAGCTGGTCGATGGCGATGAGCTGCTCGGCGAGCGTCTTGCTGTCCACGAGGTCGGTCTTCGTCACGATCGCGATCTTCGGCGTCTTCTTGATCGACGCCAGTTCCTTCGCGATGAAACGGTCACCGGGACCGAGCTTCTCGTTCGCCGGCAGACAGAACCCGATCACGTCGACCTCGGCCCACGTGGTCCGTACGACGTCGTTCAGCCGCTGGCCGAGCAGCGTGCGCGGTTTGTGCAGCCCAGGCGTGTCCACGAGGATCAGCTGGGCGTCGGGCCGGTGCACGATGCCGCGCACGGTGTGCCGCGTCGTCTGGGGCTGGTTCGCCGTGATCGCCACCTTCTGGCCGACCAGAGCGTTCGTCAGGGTGGACTTGCCCGCGTTGGGGCGGCCCACGAAGCAGGCGAAGCCGGCGCGGTGGCTGGCCCCCGAGGATTCCGGCGGCTCGGATGACTGGGTACGAACGCTCATGAGCCCCATTGTCCCTGATCATCGGAGCCCCGCCGCACCCAGCGGCCCTCCACACCGTCCGGGTCCTTACGGCACAGGCCCGGACGCCCTACGATCACGGGGTTCCGGAGCAAGGCTCCGCCCCCTCGCGGAGCAAGGCTCCCGCCCCCTCGTACGTGCCCACGACCACTCTCCGCCCCTCCCCGCCCGCCCCCGTAACCCGCATCGCGCAGAAGGCCAGGACCCCGGCATGAAGCTCATCACCGCGATCGTCAAGCCGCACCGGCTCGACGAGGTCAAGACCGCCCTCCAGGACATCGGCGTGCACGGGCTGACCGTGACGGAGGCCAGCGGGTACGGGCGTCAGCGCGGCCACACGGAGGTGTACCGCGGTGCCGAGTACCAGGTCGACCTGGTCCCCAAGATCCGTATCGAGGTCGTCGTCGAGGACGCGGACGCCGACGCCGTCATCGAAGGGATCGTGAAGGCGGCGAGGACGGGGAAGATCGGCGACGGGAAGGTGTGGACGGTGCCGGTGGAGACGGTGGTGCGGGTACGGACGGGCGAGCGCGGTCCCGACGCCCTCTGATCCTGATCCCCACCGCCACGCCCACGAGCCCCGCTCCCAGCACGACCGCCACGAGCCACGGCAGCGCGAAGAACGACGTACTCGCCGACTCGCGGGTGTCGTGCGCGCTGGCGGTCAACGTCACGTCGCCCCAGTCGAGTTGGGGCGCACCACGCCACGGTTCGGTCAGCTTCACCCGCTGCCCGGGCAGCAGCTCGGAAGGCACCTCGGCCAGGTCGCGGGAGAGCAGCGTACGGCCGAAGAGCCCCTCGGCCTTCAGCTCCACCTTGGGGTTGAGGGTGACGTTGCCGGTGTTCTGGAGGGTGTACGAGACGGTGGCCGTGCTGTCGCCCATGCCCGGGACCAACGGCTGGTGGTGGGTGATGCGGACGTCCTCGACGGCGACGGCGGGCACGGTCGGCCCGCCCACCCGCAGATAGATCCGGGCGCCGACGGCCCGCTGCACGCCGACCTCGACGCCCCCCGACCCGCCGTCGATCCGCTCGTCGAGAGCGACCAGCGCACCCGGATGGTCCCCGGGTTCGGCGCCCTCGGGCACCCGGATCGTGAACGGCACGGTGACGGAGCCGTGGGCGGGCACGGTCACCCGGGACTTGGCGGGCTTCGCCCAGGCGCCGACGCTCCGCTGCTTCTCCTTGCTGGTGCGCACCGCGAACCCGCCGTCCCGGGCGGTGTTGTAGGCGTCGGCGGCGTACAGCCGGAAGGTCTGTGGCCGCCCGGTCTTGTTGGCGACGGTGACCTTGTCCTCAAGGGTCGTCCCCGGGTCGGCGGAGAGGTGGAAGTAGGGCCGCGAGGCGAGGTCCGTCGAGACGGGGTAGACGGACCAGCTGCCGTTGTCGGCGGCGTACGCGGGCGCCCCGGTCAGGCCGAGGAACAGCAACAGGAGGAGGACGAACGGCTTGCGCATGGGTGCGGACCCCCGGTGAGCGAGTCGGGCGAGGCGGACGGGCGGGTGCGCGCCCGACCACCGACGAAACGAGCCTGCTGACAGCTCTGTTGACGAACCGTCAGATGTGCTGACGACTGTCAGGTGAGCGTGAGCGTCAGCACGCCGGAGTACGCACCCGGCGGGGTGAACGCCGGAACGTTCAGCGACAGCCTGGCGTCGACGGTGAACTCACCACCGGTCTGCGCGCCGTTGGGGGCGGACGCCAGAGTGGCTCCGGCGCTGCCGACCGAGCCGGGCGAACCGGCCTGACAGGTGCTCGGGCTGCCGGCCTTGGTGGCGCAGACCGGGGTCCAGCCCAGCTTGGCGGCGTCGATCTTCGCCCCGCCGGGACCGCCGAAGTCGGTGACCTTGCCGGTCAGGGACCAGCCCGCGGGTCCGCCGCGGAAGTCCTTGACGGTCACCGTCTGCAGGGAGCCGCGCGAGAAGCCGCCCTTGCCGTAGTCGACCGCCGCGAGTTCGACGGTGTCACCGGCCTGGGTCATGGACAACGTGCCTGCTTTTACCGAGGAGTTGAGCTTCTGGCTGCCCTCGGGGAGAGGCGTGTCGTCGATGACGACATAGGCGGCGGGACCGGCCCCCTTGGCATCGTTCCAGGCGCTTCCCTCGTACGCCACGACGCCGGTCGTCGCCTTGTCGTTGACGGCCAGGGTGCCGCTGATGGCGCCCTGTGCGTTCGCGGTGGTGGTGCCCTTGTCGGCGGTCTCGGCGGCGCCGGCCCGTCCGGCGAGGGTGACCGCTGCGCCCGGGGTGAAGTTCGTGCCGGTGACGGTCACGCTGTCACCGGGCTTCCCGGAGGCCGTACCGAGGCTGATGGCACGGCTGTTGGTCTGTCCGCCGTCCGTCGCGGTGACCGTCTCGGAGACGGGGGCGGGCGGGTTGATGACCGTGCACGGAGTGTCCAGCTCCAGGAGGTAGCTGGTGTGGATGTTGTAGTCGCCGGGCGAGAGGGTGATCGCGCCGGGTGTGGTGACCGTGAAGGTGCCGGTCATCGAGAACGGCGGGAAGGCGCCCTTCCCCGGCACCGGGTCGTTCTTCTTCGGGCCCACGACCGTGATGGAACCGGTCTGTGCGCCACCGAGAGTGACCTTGCCGGTGGGCGTCATGATGTCGGCGGGCAGAGCGATGTCGACCGGGTTGCTCGCGGCGGGCTTGACCACCGTGTACGTGACGGTGACCGTGTCGCCCACCTTGGGCGCGGCCTTGTCCACCGTGATCTTGGCGGTGGTCGTGCCGTCGATCGCCGGGATGCCCGCGATGGGCGGCGGGACGCAGCGTGTGGCGAACTCGACCTGCTGAGGTTCCGCGCTCGCGGGACAGGCGAGTGCGCCTCCCCCGGTGACCGCGAGTGCGGTCGCTCCGAGAAGTGCCGCCCAACGGTGGCGTCTTCGGGTTCCTGAACCCATGGTTGCCCCTCCTGAGGATGTGGGCGCAGCGGCTCTTCCGCGTTCTTCTGCGCCGACAGGGGGACATTGATGTGTGGGTTGTGTGAAATGTCAATGGAATCGCCGGACGACAACTGATGGGCCATCAGGTTCTGTCAACTTCGTTACGGTAGAGGGCAGTTGAAGCACCATTGCTCCGGCCCCGAGGGTGAGATGCAGCGCGAAGACCGGTGCCGCCGCGCGCAGGCGACACCGGTCCATGGCTCGACTCACCCGTGGGGGGCTACTCGTAGGGGTTACTCGTGCGGAACCGCTCGTGCGGGATTCCTCGTCGGAGTCCCGCGTAGGACTGCTGGAAGCGGAGGACTGCTAGAACACGAACGGGCCCGGAGACTGCGGCCCGTCCGGCGTACACGTCACCGTGATGAACCCGAAGATCACCATCTTCAGGGAGCCGCCGTTCGCGTCCAGGCTGTCACCGGCCGCGACGGTGCCGGTCAGCGGGCCGACCGAGACGCCGTCACCCACGGCCATCGCGGGGTTCTTGGTGCCCGAGAAGACGGTCGTGCCACCGCCCGCCTTCGTCATGGTGAGCGTGGAGGCGATCGAGTCCGCCGCGAGGGCCAGCGGGGCGGTGATCTCGGAGGAGGTGAGGGTGATGGTGGCGGTGGTGCCGGTCTGCTTGGCCGTGAGGGTGGCCTCACCGCCGCCGTAGACGCCGCAGTCGGCGATGATCGTGGCACTCGTGGGGACGACGGCCGCGGCACCCGGAGCGAGGGCCAGGCCGGCTGCGAGGGTGCCGGCTGCTAACGCCGCACCGATTCCGAGTCGCTTGCATCTCATTGGGGGATTCCCTTCCCTTGTACGGGAATTGCCATGTGGGGACGTTCGACGGACGCGCCGTCGTGCGGGCACACGTGCTTGCCGCCGGTCCCTGTTCGTGGGCCGGCGACGGTACGGGGATCGCGTGCGCACGGACCAGTCACCGCGAGCGGTGTGCGGACACGCTGCGCGGCGACGAATCTGACGGTCCGTCGGAAGAGCTGCCGTCCATTGATACGCGAGCGGCTCGGGATTGCAAGAGAAGCGGTGGGGATTCTTCCTTTTCGGGGGCTACCGCCCCCGAACCCCCGCTCCTCGAACGCCGGAGGAGCTGGCTGGTTTTCAACGGGGGTCCGGGGGCGTCGGCCCCCGGTCTCGGGAAGGGGCGGGGCCGGGGAAAGCCCAGGCCTCAGCCCGCCGCCACCCGCGCCCGTACCTCCCCGTCGAGCCCCGCGACCAGCACAACCGTCCCGGGACCGCCAAGATCCCGTACAACCGCCAGATCGCCGTCCGCCAAGGACTCCGCCTCGGTCACCACGGCCCCCGCCTCCAACGACTTCGCCCCGGAAGCCACAGCCATGGCCACCGCGGTCTGCAGCGCGCTGAGCCGCAGAGAGGGCAGGTCAACGGCCCCCGCGACATACGTACGGCCGGTTTCGTCACGCACGGCCGCCCCCTCGGGCACACCGTTGCGAGCCCGTACGGAACGGGCCAGGGTGACGATCTTGCGGTCCTCGGGATCGAGCGCGGTGCTGTCGGTCATGCCCAGAGCATACGAAGCCCGACCCGCCCCCCGCGCGGCGGTACGCGACACGGCCCACCCGTAGGCCCGGCACATCCGTACGCCGTGCACAGTCATCCCCGCCGCCCCGGGCTGTGGCCCGCCCCCGCCATCCCCGCTACCCGGCAACCGGATACATCGCCCCACGCCGCCCCTCGGCCGAGGCCAGCCACTCCAGTTTCGCCGAGGTGTTCGCCTCGGGCAGCGGTGTGTGCAGCACGACCGTGAGGTCGGGCCGCGCCGGTACCTTCATGGCGGTCGCCTCCAGGGCCAGCACCCCGACCAGCGGATGGTCGAGTTCCTTGCGGGTCTGCCCCGGGGCCTCGATGTCCCGCCGCTCCCACAGCTCCGCGAACTCGGCACTGGCCGCCCTCACCCGGGCCAGTACGTCCTGGAATCCCTCGTCGTCGGGCGCGGCGGCGCAGGAGGCCCGGAACTGGGCGACGACCGTCCGGGCGTTCTCCTGCCAGGTCAGCGACCGGCCCCGGTAGAGGGGGTCGGTGAAGAAGTCGAGGAGGCAGTTCTGCGCGTTCTCGGGACGCATGCCGAGGACCGCCCCGGCGGCGTCGTTGTACATCACGCAGTTGTAGTACGCGTCCATGATGTGCGCCGGACACGGCATCCACGTGTCGATCAACCGCCGCAGCCCCTCGCACATGTCCCGGTCCCCGGGCGCGACCTCGGGCGCGGGCGGATTGAGCCCGGCGAGCAGATACAGATGCCGCCGCTCGGCGTTGCTCAGCCTCAGCACGCGGGCCACCGAGTCGAGGACCTGCGGCGACACGGAGATGTCCCGCCCCTGCTCCAGCCACTGGTACCAGGACGCGCCCACGCCCGCGAGTACGGCGACCTCCTCGCGACGCAGCCCGGGAGTACGCCGACGGGCACCGCCGTCCGGCAGCCCGGCCTCGGCCGGGGACACCCTCGCCCTGCGGCTCATCAGGAACTCACGCAGTTCGCTCAGCCGACGGGTCCTGAGCACGTCATCAACCACGTACGAATCCCCCTCCGGGTGGCTGGTGGTCGCAACACCAGCATAAGTTCCGGCTCCCCACCGATATTCCGACGGCCACAAGCTCGTGCCCATGGCGATCGAATCCTCCTCACCCACCCCCGTGGACGAACGCAGGCACGAGAACGAGCAAGAACGCGAGCACGAGAACGGACGCGCGCACGAACACGAACACAGCTACCGGCACGAACCAACAGGCCGAGAACCGGCAGCCCCGACCCCCCGCCTCTCCACCCCTCCCCTCTCCGCCCCTGGCCTCTCCACCCGCGACAGACTCGTCCTCTTCGTCCTCTGCGCGGCCCAGTTCATGGTCGCCCTCGACTTCTCCGTGCTGAACGTGGCCCTGCCGGTTCTCGGCCAGGACCTGGGCATGAGCCAGTCGAACCTGCAGTGGGCGGTCACGGCGTTCGCCCTGCCGTCCGGCGGATTCCTGCTGCTCTTCGGACGGATGGGTGACCTGTACGGGCGCCGCAGGCTGTTCCTCGCCGGGCTCGCCCTCTTCGGCGCGGCCTCGCTGCTCGCGACCTTCGCCTGGGACCCGGCGTCCTTCCTGGCCGGACGGGCGCTGCAGGGCCTCGGCGCGGCGGCGATCGTACCGACGGGCATGTCGCTACTGACGACGACGTTCCCGGAGGGCCCGGCCCGCGACCGTGCCCTCGGCATCAGCGGCACCCTGCTCTCCCTCGGCTTCACCGTCGGCATGGTGGCGGGCGGGGTCCTGACCGACGCGTTCGGCTGGCGCTCCACGATGGGCCTGCTGACGCTCTTCGCCCTGATCGTGCTGCCCCTGGCACCGGCCCTGCTGCCGGAGTCCCGCCACACCGAGCGCCCCCGCCTGGACGTCCCGGGCGCGGTGACCGTCACCGGCGGCCTGCTCGCCCTGATCTACGCCCTGTCGACGGCGGCGGAACGCGGCTTCGGCAGCACGGACGTGATCGCGGCCCTGGTCGCCGGAGTCGCCCTGCTGGCGCTCTTCGGGTACGTCGAGTCGCGCACCGCTGAGCCCCTGGTCTCCCTGCCGATGCTGCGCCGCCGCACGGTGGCGTGGGGCAACCTGGGCGGCCTGGTCACCTTCTCGATGATGTCGACGGTGATCTTCGTCCTGACGCTCTACCTCCAGGAGACGCTGCACCTGTCGGCCTTCGAGACGGGCCTGGTCTTCGGCGTCGTGGGCGTGATGTCCGCGGTGGCGGGCACCTACGCCCCGAAGGTCATCGGCCGCCTCGGCGCCCGCCGCACACTGGTCGCCTCGCTCGCCGGCCAGGGCGCGTTCATCGCCTCCCTGCTCGCCCTCGGCACCGGCGGAGGGTCGATCTGGCTGGCCACGGCCGCGGTGTCACTTGCCTGCATGTGCCACCTGGGCGCGATCATCTCGTACGGACTGACCGTCACCTCGGGTGTCCCCGACCACGAACAGGGCCTCGCCACGGGCCTGGTGACCTCCACCCAGCAGGTCGGCATCACCGTCGGCATCCCGCTCCTCGGCATCCTGGCCACCACCTCCCCGAGCCTCCTCTCCGGCGTTCACACGGTGGTGGCACTGGACGCGGCGATCGTGCTGGGGGCGGCGGTCCTGGTCGCGCTGGGCCTGGGCCGAGCGCCGCGCCACTGACCGGGGCACGACGACGGCCCGCGCCGAAGTGCTTCAGGCGCGGGCCGTCGTATCGTGCGAAGGATGTGAGGTGTCTCGCGGCGACGGAGTCGCCATCAGGTCGAGGAAAGCACACCATGCCGTCGGCCCGAGGGCGACGACGCGGCCACGAGAGCGGACCGAGTCGCGCACCAGCACGGCTTCGCCGGTCCAGGCGACTTCGACGCAGTTGGTATCCGCCCCCTGGCTCGCGCTGCTCTTGCGCCATGCCCATGAGCCACCCACGCTTCTCCTCCAGCCCGGGTGCAAAGGGCCCACCACGGCTTCCCCTCGTACCGCTGGCGCGCGGGCAGGCAGCACCTCTCTCAGGATAGTGCGGGGCCAACCGGACATGGAGAGCTGAATCCCGCCAACATCCCTCACACCAACGCGAGTTGACGCCGTCGCCAGGCGGGGAGACCGCCGCTACTCCGCTTCGCTCTCCATAAGCGTTTCCAGGTCGTCGGATCCCTCGCCCATCCTGGCCGCGAGCCTGGGCAGCACGACACCGGCCTCGTCCTTGATGGCCAGGTCCTCCAGCTCCCAGAACGTCCCCAGATAACGCCCCGTCTCCTCGGCCGAGTTGCCGGCGTAGGTGCCGCCGCGAGGGTCTTCCAGATACAGCGAGTCCGGCATCTCCTCGGCCTCGAACTCGAAGAGCGTGAAGGGCCCCTGCATGGCCGGATGGGTGCCGATACTGAACGGGAGGACCTGGATGCTGATGTGCGGTTCGGCGGCCAGCTCGGCCAGCCGCTCCAGCTGGGCCCGCATCACCCCACGCCCGCCGACGCGCCTGCGCACGACCGACTCGTCGAGGATGAAGAACAGTTGACGCCCGCCTTCGGCGGACAGCACCTCCTGACGGGTGAGCCGCGCCTCGACGGCACGGTCCAGGGCCTCGTCGGAGACCCCCTTGTCATAGGCCGTCATCACGGAGCGCGCGTACTCCTCGGTCTGGAGGAGGCCGGGGATCACCAGAGAGCCGTAGTGCCGGATGATCGACGCCGCCGACTCCAGGGCAAGGAACTGGAGGAACTCCTTGCCGTACAAGTCCCGGAACTCCGTGAAGGGCATCTTCCGGCTGCCCCGGGCCAGATCGAGCAGGCCGTCGATCTTGCGCCGGTCACCGATCCCGTACGCCGCGAGAAGTGGGCGCAGGTCGTTGACCGAGATGCCGACCTCGCCCGCCTCGATACGGATCAGCTTGGAGGGGCTCCACTCCATCTTCGCCGCGACCTGGCGCTGTGTGAGATCGGCGGCGACACGTGCCCTGCGGAGCTCCGTACGCAGCCGTAGCCGCTGTAGTGCCGCACTTGGCGCGCTCACGATGGCTCCACCCCCAAACAGACCATCCGAGTTGCAACATAGCAGACTAGCATCTCACTCATCGAGTCCTTCCTGGCTGACAGTTTACTGGGCAGCCGAAAGGAACCTCGAATGACGCACATGGGTCGGCGATCAGCGGCGCTCCCTCCGGCAGTTTGCCGAACGCTACCTCGCTCCTAGCCATGAGGCTGAACGGAGGCGTCTCAACGGAGCAACCGGAATTCCTCATGACATCCGCCAACTCGCCGACAGTACTACCCATAAAGGGACCTTCAGGCTAGGCTGGCTCAAAGCAGTGGTGTACCCAACTGCCAAGCAGTGCAAGGAGGTTGATCGTCAGGCGACCGCACACGTCGGCTCACCCCATCGAGTGCCCTCTCCTTCACCGCCTCGGAACCACCCGTTCGTGGCTCACCGCGGTATCCACGACATCACGTGGAGCCGGGACCGAGGAAGGAGAACAGCCCCATGGCCGAAGAGCCGGACGGGCGTCGCAACATCCGCACGTGGGCCGAATGGGCGGTCATCGCCGCCCCCTGGGCCAGCCTCATCGCCGTGATCTACGAGATCATCGACGACTGGATCCTCCACGTGTGACACACACGTGGCCCCGACCTGAGGGGCCGGGGCCAGGTGAGGTGGACGCCAGTACAAAGTGTTCCACTCCGAGTCTCCTTGGACGGTGCCCGGAGTGGAGCCGTCTCGCTTCCACCGGTCCCCCCATTCTGCCGCCCCGCCCACGCGATGGCGAGCCCGCTGGAACAGGTTCCTGAAGCAGGCACGGCCGCCGTGCGCTCCTTCAGCTCCGGTCCAGCCGCAGCCGCTCCGACCGGGGCAGCCCCGCCACCACGAGGTCGTACGAGTCCTCGATGAGCTCCTTGACGAGCCGGTCGGGGAGCTCTCCGTCGGCCGTCACCGTGTTCCAGTGGCGCTTGTTCATGTGGTAGCCGGGGATGATCAGACCCTCGTGCTCGCCGCGCAGGCGCACCGCGTCATCGGGGTCGCACTTCAGGTTCACCGTGAGCGGCCGGGCGTCCAGACGGGTCAGGGCGAACACCTTCCCCAGCACCTTGAAGACCGAGAACTCCGGGGCGAAGGGGAAGTCCTCGACGGCCGCGTTGAAGGACAGACAGAACGTGCGCAGCTCCTGCGGGGTCACTCCGGCTTCTCCTCCTCCGAGGAGTCGGCCGCGCCCACGGGCTCGACCAACACCGTGACGATCTTGTTCCGGCGGCCGGCCGAGGCCTCCGCGGTCAGCCGCAGCTCACGCCCGTCGGGCAGCTCGACCACCGACGAGGCACTGGCGATGGGCACGCGGCCGAGTGCCTTCGCGAGGAGGCCGCCCACCGTCTCGACGTCCTCGTCGTCGTACGCCTCGAAGCCGTACAGCTCGCCGAGGTCACCGATGTCGAGCCGCGCGGTCACCCGGTAGCGGTCGTCGCCGAGGTCCTCCACGGGCGGCAGCTCACGGTCGTACTCGTCGGTGATCTCTCCGACGATCTCCTCGAGGATGTCCTCGATGGTGACGATTCCGGCCGTGCCGCCGTACTCGTCGATGACGACGGCGACGTGGTTGCGGTCCTGCTGCATCTCGCGCAGCAGATCACCGGCGTTCTTCGTGTCCGGGACGAAGGCCGCCGGCCTCATCGCCGTCGACACGAGCTCGCTCTCGGCGTCCCGGCTGATGTGCGTCTTTCTGGCCAGGTCCTTCAGATACACGATCCCGACGACGTCGTCCTCGTTCTCCCCGGTCACGGGGACGCGGGAGAAACCGGACCGCAGGGCCAGCGTCAGCGCCTGCCGGATCGTCTTGTAGCGCTCGATGACCACCAGGTCCGTACGCGGGACCATGACCTCCCGTACGAGCGTGTCGCCCAGCTCGAAGACGGAGTGCACCATGCGGCGCTCCTCGTCCTCGATGAGCGACTCCTTCTCCGCGAGGTCGACCATCGCCCGCAGCTCGGCCTCGGAGGCGAACGGGCCGCGCCGGAAGCCCTTGCCGGGCGTGAGCGCGTTGCCGATGAGGATCAGGAGGGGCGGGATCGGGCCCATGATCCTGGCGAGCGGAAGCAGGACGTACGCGGCCGCCGTGGCCGTGTTCAGCGGGTGCTGTCGGCCGATGGTGCGCGGGGAGACGCCGACCGCCACGTACGAGACGAGGACCATGACGCCGATGGCGACGGCCAGCGCCTCCCAGGTCTCGGCGAACTCCTGCAGACAGGCGTACGTGACGAGCGCGGCGGACGCCATCTCGCAGGCGACGCGCACCAGCAGCGCCACGTTCAGATAGCGGGTCGGGTCCGCGGCGACCTGGGCGAGCTTGGCGCTGCCGCGACGGCCGGACCGGACGGCCTCCTCGGCGCGGAAGCTGGAGACGCGGGCGAGACCGGCCTCCGCGCAGGCGGCGAGCCAGGCGACCACGACAAGGGTGATGGCGCCTACGACGAGTTGCGGGCTCATGAGACGGTCGGGGCCGGGGACGGGCCGGTCAGGCCCTTCTCCGCACGCCAGCCGTCCACGATGGCCGCCTGGAGACCGAACATCTCGGCCTTCTCGTCGGGCTCCTCGTGGTCGTAGCCGAGCAGATGCAGCACTCCGTGGACGGTGAGGAGCTGGAGCTCCTCGTCCATGGAGTGCTGCGTGTCGGCCTCCTTGCCCTGCCGCTCGGCGACCTCGGGGCAGAGCACGATGTCACCGAGCAGCCCCTGCGGCGGCTGCTCGTCGTCGTCCTTCGACGGCGGCCGCAGCTCGTCCATCGGGAACGACATCACATCCGTCGGACCGGGCAGGTCCATCCACTGGATGTGCAGCTGCTCCATGGCGTCGGCGTCCACGACGATCACCGAGAGCTCGGAGAGCGGGTGGATCCGCATCCGCGCGAGGGCATAGCGGGCGATGTCGAGGATCGCCTGCTCGTCGACCTCGGTTCCGGACTCGTTGTTGACGTCGATCGACATGGTCGCGCTGGTCTACTTCCGCTTGTTACGGGCGCCCTTGTGGGTGCCGTTCTCCGTACCGTTATCGCTGTCGTACTTCTCGTACGCGTCGACGATACGGCCGACCAGCTTGTGCCGTACGACGTCGGAGGACGTGAGGCGCGAGAAGTGGACGTCGTCGAGGCCCTCCAGGATGTCCTGCACCTGACGCAGCCCGGACTTCGAGCCGCTCGGCAGGTCGACCTGGGTGACGTCACCCGTGATCACGATCTTCGACTCGAAGCCGAGACGCGTGAGGAACATCTTCATCTGCTCGGGGCTCGTGTTCTGGGCCTCGTCCAGGATGATGAAGGCGTCATTCAGGGTCCTTCCCCGCATATACGCCAGCGGCGCCACCTCGATCGTCCCGGCCGCCATCAGCCGCGGGATCGAGTCCGGGTCGAGCATGTCGTGCAGTGCGTCGTACAGCGGGCGCAGGTAGGGGTCGATCTTCTCGTAGAGCGTGCCGGGCAGGAAGCCGAGGCGCTCTCCCGCCTCCACCGCGGGGCGGGTGAGGATGATGCGGTTGACCTGCTTGGACTGCAGTGCCTGCACGGCCTTGGCCATGGCGAGGTAGGTCTTGCCCGTGCCGGCGGGGCCGATGCCGAAGACGATGGTGTGCTTGTCGATGGCGTCGACGTACCGCTTCTGGTTGAGCGTCTTGGGGCGGATGGTGCGGCCGCGAGAGGACAGGATGTTCTGTGTGAGCACTTCGGCCGGGGTCTCCTGGCCGTCGCCCTCCCCGTTCTCGCTCGCCCTCAGCATGGCGATCGAGCGTTCCACTGCGTCCTCCGTCATCGGCTGTCCGGTGCGGAGCACCAGCATCATCTCGTCGAACAGGCGCTGGACGAGGGCCACTTCGCGGGCGTCGCCGACGGCGCTGATCTCATTGCCCCGGACGTGGATGTCGGCCGCCGGGAAGGCCTTCTCGATCACGCGCAGAAGGGCGTCTCCAGATCCCAGCACGGTCACCATGGGGTGCTTGGCCGGGACGGTGAACTGCGCTCGGGACTGCCCCTGCGCGGGGGTGTGAGCTGTGGGTGTCTGCGTCATGGGCCGGCTCTGTAGGCCTGCTCATCCTCCTCGGTGAGGCACGCTTGCCGGTACGGCAGCCTTGTGCTTCCAAGAGTACGACGGGGCACCGACAACGCCGTAGGACTTTTCGCCCGCACCGGTGGCCCCGGGCGAATCCGCCCGTGCCCTCACGCGGATCCGCCGAACCCGATCGTCGGTACCGCCCGCCTCAGGGGCCACGCCCGGCTCGTCTCCGGAAGGAGGGGTTCCAGGAAGGCGTACCGGCCGAGCGCCGCCGGATCCTGGTGGTCGTACGACTGCACACGCCGCCACCACCCCGCGATCTCCGACCAGCCGGGGGCGGACAGGGATCCCCCGAACTCCTGGACCGACAGGGCGGCGGTGAGGCCCGCGAAGGCGAGCCGGTCGGCCAGCGGCCAGCCGGCCAGGGTGCCCGTGACGAACCCGGCCACGAAGACGTCCCCCGCGCCGGTGGGGTCCATGGCCTCGACCTCGATGGCCGGAACCTCGGCGGTCTCCCCGGTCCTTCCGTCCACGGCGTACGCGCCCTCGGCACCGAGAGTGACGACGGCGAGCGGCACGTGCTCGGTGAGCGCGTGGGCGGCGGCGCGGGGGCAGGTGGCGCCCGTGTACCGCATGGCCTCCTGGGCGTTCGGCAGGAACGCCTCGCAGTGCGCCAGGTCGGGGAGGCCTGCGAGGTCCCAGCGGCCCGTGTCGTCCCAGCCGACGTCGGCGAAGATCCTGGTCCCCTTGCCCGCCGCCCCGGCGAGCCAGGGGGCGCGGATGCCGGGCGTGAGCGAGGCGACGGCCGCGCGTGCGCGGGGCGGGCAGTCCGGGGCGGGCTCCTCCGGGGGCGGCTCGTGGCCGTGGCTGACCATCGTCCGCTCGCCCTCGTACGCCATCGAGACGGTCACCGGGGAGTGCCAGCCCGGTACCGTGCGTGACGTGGAGAGGTCGATGCGTTCGCCCTGCTCCAGGGCGTCCCAGCAGTACTCGCCGTAGTGGTCGTCACCGAAGGCCGCCGCCAGGGACGTCCTGAGGCCGAGCCGGGCCAGTGCGGTCGCCATGTTCGCCACGCCGCCGGGGCTCGAACCCATGCCGCGGGCCCAGGACTCGGTGCCGCGGACCGGGGCGGAGTCGAGTCCGGTGAAGATGATGTCGAGGAAGACTGTGCCGGTGAGGTAGACGTCCCAGGGCGGGTCGTCCTGGGCGCGCAGCCCTGTGAGGGGGTCGACCTGGGCGGCCTGGCTGTGCCGTCCCTCTCCGTTGGACGCGGTCACGGTGCGCTCCCATGAGGTGGTGCGGAATCAGGCCAGTGTGCACCAATCGCACGACGGGGCGTGCCGGGTCACGCCGGGCCCAGACGGATTTCGCCCCGCCGCCCCTACCCGTTCCCGTCACTACTCGGGGGCTCCGCCCCCGAACCCCCGCTCCTCAAACGCCGGAGGGGCTGACTACCAGCCCGTCCGGCGTTTGAGGACGAGGCCGTTCAGGCCGAAGAAAAGCCCCGCTCCCCTACGGGAACTCGTACGCCTCCACCTCCGCGAGGTACCGCGCCCGCCGCTCCTCGTCGTGGTCGAGGAAGGACGCCACGAACGAGTTGCGGGCGAGGTCCCGCAACCGCTCGGAGGACAGCCCCAACGCCTCCCCCACGGCAAGGAAGTTGTCCCCGACGTACCCACCGAAGTACGCGGGATCATCGGAGTTGACGGTGCACAACAGCCCCGCGTCGAGCATCGCGGGCAACGGATGCTCCTCCAGGACGTCCACGGCCCGAAGCCGCACGTTGGACAGCGGACACAACGTCAACGGCACCCGCTCCCGCACGAGCCGAGCGACCAGCTCAGGATCCTCCATGCACCGCAGCCCGTGATCGATCCGCTCGACGCCGAGCACGTCGAGCGCCTCGGTGATGTAGGAGGGCGGCCCCTCCTCCCCCGCGTGGGCGACCCGCCGCAGCCCGAGCGCGGCGGCGGCCTCGTACACCTCACGGAACTTGACGGGCGGATGCCCGACTTCCGCGGAGTCGAGTCCGACGCCGACGATCCGGCCGAGGTACGGCTTCGCGGCCTGCAGCGTCTCCATCGCGGACTCGGCGGACTCGTCCCGCAGGAAGCACATGATCAGCCGGGTGGAGACCCCGTGCACGGTCTCGCTGCGGTCGAGCGCCCGCCCGAGCCCCTCCACGACGGTCCCGATCCCGACGCCCCGGGAGATGTGCGCCTGCGGATCGAAGAAGATCTCCGCGTGCCGCACCCCCTGCGCGGCGGCCCGCGCGAGATACGCGTCGGCGAGGTCGGCGAAGTCGTCCTCGGTCCGGAGCACGGCCATGAGCTCGTAGTACAGGTTCAGGAACGACTGCAGGTCCGAGAACTGATACGCCTTGCGGAGATCGTCGGTGTCCGCGTACGGGAGCGGGACACCATTGCGCGCGGCTAGCGCGAAGGCCAGCTCGGGCTCCAGGGTGCCTTCGATGTGCAGGTGCAGTTCGGCTTTCGGGATGGGCATCAAGGCATCGTACGGCCGTTTCATCTGCGCTTCGGAACCGGCACCCGCAGCAGATCGTGCGCCACCGTCAGCTCCCCCTCGAACCCGGCGGCCCGTGCCTGCCGCTCGAACTCGGCGGGATCGTCGTACCGCTGGCTGAAGTGCGTGAGCACGAGATGCCGTACGCCCGCGGCCCGGGCCACCGCTCCCGCCTGACCTGCCGTCAAGTGACCGTGGTCGACGGCGAGTTTGACGTCCCCGTCCAGGAACGTCGACTCGATGACGAGCATGTCGCAGCCCTCCGCGAGCGCGTACACCCCGTCGCACAGCCGGGTGTCCATGACGAACGCGAACCGCTGCCCGCGCCGCGCCTCGCTGACGTCGTCGAGCGACACCTCCCCCAGCGCGCCCTCCCGCTGGATCCGCCCCACGTCCGCCCCCTTGATCCCGTACGAGGCGAGCCGCTCGGGCAGCATCCGCCGCCCGTCGGGCTCGACGAGCCGGTAGCCGTACGACTCGACGGGGTGGGAGAGCTTGCGGGCCTCCAGCGTGTACGACGCCGTGGACGCGAGGACGCCGTCGGAGTCGACCGGCGCCTCGGTGAGCGGGACCGTCTCGCGGTAGGCGGTCGAGTACCGCAGCCGGTCGTAGAACCGCTGCCCGGAGCGCGGGAAGTGGGCGGTGATCTCGTGCGGCACCCGGTCGAGGTTGATCCGCTGGATCACCCCGGCGAGGCCGAGGGAGTGGTCGCCGTGGAAGTGCGTGACGCAGATCCGGTGGAGGTCGTGCGCGGCGGCCCCGGCGCGCAGCATCTGCCGCTGCGTGCCCTCGCCGGGGTCGAAGAGGATGCCCTCGCCGTCCCAGCGCAGCAGATAGCCGTTGTGGTTGCGGTGCCGGGTGGGCACCTGGCTGGCGGTGCCGAGGACCACCAATTCGCGTACGGACACGTCGAGTTACCCGAGTTTCCCTGGCGCCGCGACTAGCCCGGGGGCCACTGCATGCCGCGGCCGCCCAGCACGTGGGCGTGCGCGTGGAAGACGGTCTGGCCCGCCCCGCTGCCGGTGTTGAAGACGATGCGGTAGCTGTCGAGCTTCTCCTCGGCGGCGACCTCACCGGCCTCACGCACGACGTCGGCGAGGATCGCCGGTTCGGCGATCGCGAGGGAGGCGGCGTCCGGGTGGTGGACCTTCGGGATCACCAGGACGTGGATGGGTGCCTGCGGGTTGATGTCCCGGAAGGCGACGGTCGTTTCGGTCTCACGGACGACGGTCGCCGGGATCTGCCCCCCGACAATCTTGCAGAACAGACAGTCCTGCTTCGCTGCGCCTGCCATGCGTGGCTCCTCACGCTGGATGATCGTTGCCCCGGCATGGTACCGAGGGCCCCACACACACGTGCCCCCTTAGGCGCGCGGGGAACTCCACCACCAGCCCCCGCGCACCCGCACCCGACGAACCCGAGTCGCCTACGAACCCGGCAACAGCGGAGGCGTCCTCGCCGGGTTCTCCTCCAGCGCCGCCAGCGCGATACGAATCGCCTCGTCGAGCTGCACATCACGCCCGGCCGCGTAGTCCTGCGGCGCCTGGACCACCTCGACGTCCGGGTCGACGCCGTGGTTCTCCACGCCCCACTCGTAACCCTCGAGCCAGAACGCGTACTTGGGCTGGGTGACGAGCGTCCCGTCGACCAGCCGGTACCGGCTGTCGATCCCGACGACACCACCCCACGTACGCGTACCGACGACCGGGCCGATGCCGAGGGCCTTGATCGCGGCGTTCACGATGTCGCCGTCCGAGCCGGAGAACTCGTTGGCGACGGCGACGACGGGCCCGCGCGGCGCGTCCTCCGGATAGCTGGTGGGCCGCATGCCGCGCGCGAGGTCCCAGCCGACGATGCGCCGGGCGAGTTTCTCGACGACCAGCTGGGAGGTGTGGCCGCCGCGGTTCTCGCGGACGTCCACGACGAGGCCCTCGCGGGCGACCTCGATCCGCAGGTCGCGGTGGATCTGGGCCCAGCCGGGCGCCTGCATGTCGGGCACGTGCAGATAGCCGAGCCGGCCGCCGGACCTCTCGTGGACGTAGGCACGCCGGTCGGCGACCCACGCGTGGTAGCGCAGCGGTTCCTCGTCGGAGATCGGTACGACGACGGCGTGCCGCGGATCGCCGCCGCCCGCAGGGGACACGGTGAGCTCGACGGCCTTGCCCGCCGTGCCGACGAGCAGCGGTCCGGGCCCGGTCACCGGGTCGACGGGCCGCCCGGAGACGGCCACGATCGCGTCCCCGGCGCGTACGGCGACCCCGGGCGCGGCGAGCGGCGACTGCGCTTCGGGGTCGGAGGTCTCCGAGGGCAGGATGCGGTCGATGCGCCACTGCGGCGAGCCCTGCGGGCCGTCCTCGTGGCGGGAGATGTCGGCGCCGAGCAGCCCCTGCCGCTCGCCGCCGCCGTAGCCGCCGCGCGGCATGACGTACGCGTGCGAGGTGCCGAGTTCGCCCTGCACCTCCCACAGCAGGTCGACCAGGTCGTCGTGGGTGGCGACCCGTTCGAGCACGGGCCGGTACCGGTCCAGTACGCCGTCCCAGTCGGTGCCGCCCAGGTCGGGGCGCCAGAAGTTGTCGCGCATGAGGCGGCCGGTCTCGTCGTACATCTGCCGCCACTCGGCGGCCGGGTCGACGGTCTGGCGGATGCGCGACAGGTCGACGGTGATGTTCGTGTCGCTCTCGTCGTCGAGCGAGGCTCGCCGGTCGCTCGGTACGACCTTGAGCTTTCCGTCGGTCCACAGCAGGATCCGCTTGCCGTCGCCGGTGACCATGAAGCCGTCGGCGTCCGAGGCGAGATGCTCCATGCGCTGCTGGGCGAGGTCGTAGCGCTCCAGGTCGGTCTTCGGGTCCGGGTCGTCCGGGGTGGCGCGGGAGGCGCCGAGCACGCCCCGTACGGGGTGCCGCAGCCACAGCAGCCCTTCCTTGGCGGCCCGCAGTCCGGAGTAGCGGGCGGCCTCGACGGGGAACGGCACGATGCGGTCGCCGAGCCCTTCGAGGTCGATCCGTGTCGCCGGGGAGCCCTCGCTGTCGGGCGTCTCGTCCTTGTCGGGCGCCTCGAAGGGCCGGCCGTGCCGCTGTGGCCCGAAGGGCGAGGGGGTGGTCGCGGCGAGGGTGATGAGATGCGGCCGCGAGCCCCCGACGAAGGCCAGGTCGAAGACGTGCTCGTCGTAGACGGGGTCGAAGGACCGCGCCGACAGGAAGGCCAGATGCTTCCCGTCGAGCGTGAACGCCGGCGCGTAGTCCCGGAATCGGAGCGGCGTCGCCTCGGTCACGGACAGGTCCGCGGTGTTGGCGAGCTTGAGCTGGCGCAGCGGTCGCGGGCCGGGGTGCGACCAGGCGAGCCAGGCCGAGTCGGGCGAGAAGGCGAGCCCGGAGACCTCGCCGTCCTCGCTGCGGTCGACCTCCCGCACCTCGCCGGTCTCCCGCTCGACGAGCAGTACGCGTCCGTCGTGCGAGGCGACCGCGGCGCGACTGCCGTCCGGCGCCACCGCGAGCCCGAGCACCCGCCCGAGCTGTCCGGCGGCGAGCCGTCGCGGGGTGGCGCCCGGCGCGACACCGGTGGCGGGCGCGAACTCAAGAGCGTCATCACCCTCGGCGTCCGTCACCCACACGACATGCTCCTCGCCGTCCGCGCGGAAGGTGCGCGGCAGCCGGGCCCGTACGCCCTGTTCGGCGGCGAGTGCGCGGGCCGGGCCCGAGCGGTGGGTGACCCAGTGGACGGCTCCGCGTACGGCGACGGCGCTGCCGCGTCCGGTGTGGTCGGGCGCGGCGGCGCCGAACCAGCGGGCCGCGCTCACGGAATGCGGCTGCAGATCGACGCGCTGTCCGCCGAGCCGGACGTCGAGCCGCCGCGGCTCGGCCCCGTCGAGGTCGTCGAGGATCCACAGCTCACCGGCGGAGGCGTAGACGACGCGCGTCCCGTCGGTGGAGGCGTGGCGGGCGTAGAACCCGTCAACTCCCGTGTGCCGCCGCAGATCCGACCCGTCGGCGAGGGAGGAGTACACGGCCCCCACACCCTCGTGATCGGAGAGGAAGACGACCCGCTCCCCGACCCACGAGGGGTACTCCAGATTCCCGTCCAGGTCGGCGTGCAGCCGTACGAACTCGCCGGCCTCCCCCGCCTCCCGGTCGATCCACAGCTTGCCGGCCGTGCCGCCCCGGTACCGCTTCCACCAGGCGGCCTCACGGCCCATGGGTGCGGACAGCAGGAGTGTGCCGGGGCCGCCCCGGGCCACATCGCCGACAGGCCCGTACGGGAGGGTGGTTGCCGGGCCGCCGTCGAGCGGGATCGCCCGGGCCCAGCTGCGGCGCAGGCTCGCCTGGCCCTGTGTGCTGAGCGCGAGGACCTCGCCCTCCGGGGTCCAGCCGCGCACCTGGGTCTTCCAACTCCCCCAGTACGTGAGGCGTTTGGTGGAACCGCCGTCGACGGGGGCGATATGCACCTCGGGTGCCCCGTCGCGGGTGGAGGTCCAGGCGACGGTCGTTCCGTCCGGGGAGATGCGGGGATGGTTCACCGGCACGTTGTCGGCGCTGACCCGCCAGGCACGGCCGCCGTCGAGCGGCGCGACCCAGACGTCGTCCTCGGCGGTGAAGGCGATCAACTCGCCGTGCAGATGCGGGTACCGGAGATACGGGGCAGATGCGGCGGATGCGGTCTGTGTCACCCGATCACCCTATGCAGCGGTCCTGTCCACGACCAGAGCTTTCGATCACTTGCCCTGGAAGCACGAGCAGGTGGGGTGCGGGTACTCGGTGACGGTCCTCGTGACCGTGACGGTCGCCCCGGGCCGCTCGGGCGGTGGGGTCGTATCGTGATCGACGGGCGGTGTCCACGGCTTCGTCGTACCCGGCGTGCCCGCCCTGCAGTTCCCGAGCACGTCCACCCGGAACCACTCCTTGCCGCCCACCCTGGCGGTCAGATCACCCCGTACGCAGGTCCCGTTGACCTCCTGTGTCACCTTGCCCTTGATGGTGATCTCCCGCCCGTCCTTCTCCTCCCCGGCACAGTCGACGGTCGCGACACTCCGCGCGCCGGTCGAACTCCCCGCCGTCTGGCCCTTGTCGCCGTACGAGGCCGTGCAGCTGAGCCACTGGACGTCGACGCCCTGTTTCTCCAGCTCGCGGGTTCCTGTCTGGTCGGTCGTGATCGCCACCGCGGCGGCGCTGATTCCGTTGCCGGGTTCACACGCGACCGCGCCGAACACGGCCACGGCCGCGACGCCGGCCGCGACCGGTCCTCGTCGCCGTATCCGCCTCAATGCCCCCATAGACGGCAGCGTGCCACCCTCGAGCGAAGCTCGATAGACCGCATGCGGCCATGATTTCGCCCCCGCCGCCCCTACCCGTCCCGTCCCTGGGGGCTGCGCCCCCAGACCCCCCTGTCGCGCTGGCGCGCTCGTCCTCAAACGCCGGACGGGCTGAGTGTGTCGGCCCGGGCCGCGAAATTCTTAGCCCCTCCGGCGTTTGAGGAGCGGGGGTTCGGGGGTGGAGCCCCCGAGTAGTGACGGGAATGGGTAGGGGCGGCGGGGGCTAACCCCGTTCGTCAGGACCAGCGGCCCGTGCGGGTCAGGAGCAGGGCCGTCGCCGCCGTGCCTGCCGTGGAGGTCCGCAGGACGCTGCGCCCCAGCCGGCAGGCCTTCGCCCCCGCCTGGGTGAAGGCCGCCAACTCCTCGGGAGAGACCCCGCCTTCGGGCCCGACGACGAGCACGATCCGCCCGGAGGAAGGGAGTTCGGCGGAAGCGAGCGGCTCGCTCCCGTACTCCCGGTCCTCGTGCAACACCACCCCAAGCTCCGCTTCGGCGAGAAACGCGGCAACCTGCTTGGTGGTCATCGCGTCCGCGACCCGCGGAAACCGCACCCGCCGCGACTGCTTGCCCGCCTCACGCACGGTGGCCCGCCACTTCCCGAGCGCCTTGAGTCCCCGCTCGCCCTTCCACTGCGTGATGCAGCGGGACGCGGCCCACGGGACGATCTCGTCGACACCGGTCTCCGTCATGGTCTCGACGGCGAGTTCACCGCGGTCACCCTTGGGGAGGGCCTGGACGACGGTGATACGGGGAGCCGGCTCGGGCTCCTCAAGTACTCCGGCGATGTCCGTCACCACGAGCCGGTCCTTGCCCTCGGCCGCCTTGACGACGCCCTCGGCCCAGCGCCCGTGCCCGTCGGTGAGGACGACGTCCTCGCCGGGCTGCAGCCGCCGCACCGACACCGCGTGCCGTCCCTCGGGGCCGTCGAGGACGAACTCGGGCCCGCCCGGCACCACATCCACCACGAACACCGGCGCGGTCAACGGACCGGCCCCGCGCCCGAGTTGGACGACAACGCTGTCTTCGCGGCGGCGAGTTCGGCCGCGAGAACCTCGACCAGCTGTCCGGCGGGCAGCTCGCGCGCGAGCCGGTGGCCCTGTCCCGCCCACAGCGCCATCCCCTGCGCGTCCCCCGCCTTGGCCGCGGCCTTGCGCAGGGGGGAGGTGAGGTGGTGGACCTCGGGGTAGGCGGCGGGCGCGTACGGCCCGTGCTCGCGCATGAAGCGGTTCATCAGCCCCCGCGCGGGCCGGCCGGAGAAGGCGCGCGTCAACTCCGTACGTACGAAGAGGGGGTTGGTCAGTGCCTGCTTGTGCACGGCGTTGGCGCCGGACTCGGGGGTGGCGAGGAACGCCGTGCCGAGCTGGGCGGCGCTCGCGCCCGCGGCGAGCGCGGCGGCGATCTGGCTGCCGCGCATGATGCCGCCGGCCGCGACGATCGGGATCTGCACGGTCTCGCGGACCTGTGCGATCAGCGAGAGCAGTCCGATGCCCGAGCCGTCGGTCTCCGGGTTGTCGCGGTGGGTGCCCTGGTGGCCGCCGGCCTCGACGCCCTGCACGATCACCGCGTCGGCGCCCGCCCACTGCACGGCCTGCGCCTCCTCGGCGGTGGTCGCCGTGACGAGGGTCAGCGTGCCGGCCCGGCTCAGGGAGTCCAGGACGTCACGCGTGGGGCAGCCGAAGTGGAAGGAGACGACCGGTACCGGGTTGTCGAGGAGTACGGCGAGCTTGGCGTCGTATCCGTCGTCGCGTCCGCTGTCGGGGTCGCCCAGTTCGGTCTCGTACCAGGAGGCCTCGCCGGCGAGTTGGTGGGCGTAGACCTCGACCGCGGCCGCGTCGGCGTACTCGGGCTGCGGCATGAACAGGTTCACGCCGAACGGGCGGCTCGTGGTGCCCCGCAACTGCTTGATCTCCTGGTACATGCCGTCGGCCGTTTTGTAGCCGGCGGCGAGGAAACCGAGCCCCCCGGCTTCGGACACGGCCGCTGTGAGCTGCGGCACGGAGACGCCGCCCGCCATGGGGGCCTGCACGATCGGGAGTGGGAAGAGATCGGTCAGCGCGGAGGACATGACGGCATGTTGTCACGTCCTCCGTACAAGTCCGAATCCGGCCTTCCCTCGGGCATAAGCCACGGGAATCAGGCCGCGGGGCGGTTTCCCCTTCGGCCTGAACGGCCTCGTCCTCAAACTCCCCCACTCTCGGCTTCGCTCGAGCGGGGGGACCCCCACGACGGGCTGAAGGTGTCGGCCCGGGCCGCGAAGTCTTCAGCCCCTCCGGCGTTTGAGGAGCGGGGGTTCGGGGGCTGGCCCCCGAGACGGGACGGGAAGGGGCGGCGGGGGCGAAACAAACCCCCCGCACAACCCCTCAGCGACCGTTGAACGCGTCCTTCAGCCTGGAGAACAGCCCCTGCTGCCCGGGTTGAAACTGACCCGTGGGCCGCTCCTCCCCCCGAAGCTGCGCCAACTCCCGCAGCACCCTCTCCTGCTCGGGATCAAGCTTGCTCGGCGTCATGACCTCGACATGCACGATGAGATCCCCGCGCCCGCCACCGCGAAGGTGCGTGATCCCGCGCCCGTGCAACGGAACCGACTGCCCGGACTGGGTCCCCGGACGGATGTCGATCTCTTCCATCCCGTCGAGCGTCTCCAGCGGAACCTTCGTCCCGAGAGCCGCCGCGGTCATCGGAATGGTGACCGTGCAGTGCAGGTCGTCACCGCGCCGCTGGAAGGTGGAGTGCGCGACCTCGTGGATCTCGACGTAGAGGTCACCGGCGGGACCGCCGCCGGGCCCGACCTCACCCTCGCCCGCGAGCTGGATCCGCGTGCCGTTGTCGACACCGGCGGGAATCTTCACGGTCAGGGTCCGCCGCGAGCGGACCCGCCCGTCACCGGCGCACTCGGGGCACGGCGTCGGAACGACCGTCCCGAACCCCTGGCACTGCGGACACGGCCGGGACGTCATGACCTGGCCCAGGAAGGACCGGGTGACCTGGGACACCTCACCGCGCCCGCGGCACATGTCACAGGTCTGCGCGGAGGTGCCGGGCGCCGCGCCCTCGCCACTGCACGTCGTACACACGACGGCCGTGTCGACCTGGATGTCCTTCGTCGTGCCGAAGGCCGCCTCGTCGAGGTCGATCTCCAGCCGGATCATCGCGTCCTGGCCGCGCCGCGTGCGCGACCGCGGGCCCCGCTGCGACGCCGTGCCGAAGAAGGCGTCCATGATGTCCGAGAAGTTCCCGAACCCGCCGGCGCCGAAGCCACCCGCGCCCTGGCCGCCCGCCTGGGACAGCGGGTCACCGCCGAGGTCGTAGACCTGCTTCTTCTGCGGGTCCGACAACACCTCGTACGCGGCGTTGATCTCCTTGAAGCGCTCTTGCGTCTTCGGATCGGGATTGACGTCCGGATGCAGCTCGCGTGCGAGCCGCCGGAATGCCTTCTTGATCTCGTCCTGGGACGCGTCGCGGCGCACGCCGAGTACGGCGTAGTAGTCCGTGGCCACTTACGACTCCGCCAGGATCTGTCCTACGTACCGTGCCACCGCTCGTACCGCTCCCATCGTTCCGGGGTAATCCATGCGCGTCGGTCCGACGACGCCAAGTTTTGCTACTGCCTCGACGCCCGAACCGTAGCCGACCGAGACGACGGACGTGGAGTTGAGTCCCTCATGGGCGTTCTCGTGACCGATCCGTACGGCCATGCCCGAATCATTGACCTCACCAAGGAGTTTGAGGAGAACGACCTGCTCCTCAAGTGCCTCCAGGACCGGACGGATGGTGAGGGGAAAGTCATGTCCGAAGCGGGTGAGATTGGCGGTGCCGCCGATCATCAGCCGCTCCTCGGTCTCCTCGACGAGAGTCTCCATGAGGGTGGAGAGCACCGTCGCGACCGTACCCCGGTCGTCCGACTCGAACGCGTCGGGGAGATCCTGCACCAGCTGCGGGACGTCCGCGAAACGGCGGCCCGCGATCCGGCTGTTGAGCCGCGCGCGCAGATCCGCCACGGAGGCCTCCCCGAAGGGAGCCGGACAGTCCACCATGCGCTGCTCGACCCGGCCGGTGTCCGTGATCAGTACGAGCATGACTCGGGCCGGGGCCAGCGCCAGCAGCTCCACATGACGCACGGTCGAACGCGTCAGGGACGGGTACTGCACGACGGCGACCTGCCGGGTGAGCTGCGCGAGGAGCCGGACGGTCCGCCCCACGACGTCGTCGAGGTCGACGGCGTTGTCGAGGAAGCTGTGGATCGCCCGCCGCTCCGGCGCGGTCATCGGCTTGACGCCCGCGAGTCTGTCGACGAAGAGGCGATAGCCCTTGTCCGTGGGGATACGGCCGGCGCTGGTGTGCGGCTGGGCGATGTAGCCCTCGTCCTCCAGCACGGCCATGTCGTTACGGACGGTCGCCGGGGAGACGCCCAGCCGGTGGCGCTCCGTGAGCGCCTTGGAACCGACCGGCTCCTCGGTGCCCACATAGTCCTGGACGATGGCGCGCAGCACTTCGAGCCTGCGTTCACTGAGCATCGCGCACACCTCCAGCTGGTCTTCCCCGCGGTCTTCGATCATCCTCGATCGCCTTGCCTGGCACTCAGCGTGCGCGAGTGCCAGCATCCCCGGGCCAAGTGTACGGCCGCTGGGCACGACCCGGGCAAGGCCGTCCCCGCGATGTCACGACGACGTGTACGGGCCTGTCCCGCTCTGTCCCGACTACTGTCCGCTGCCGCCCGCTGCTGTCCGCGCACTTCACGGGGCGTAGAGCTAGCGTCGGCGTATGAGGGTGACTTGGGAAGAGGCCGGGTGGGAGGAACTGGGTCCGCGTGTGGGGCGCTGCCGGCTTCCGGTGTGGGACTGCACGGCGGGGCTCGTGGTGGGCGAGAGTGCGGCGCTCATGATCGACGCGGGGTCGGGGCCCCGGGAGGGCGCGCGGCTGCGTACGGAGGCGCGGCGGTTGCTCGGGGGCGGGCGGGTCACCCATCTCGCGCTCACCCACCCGCATTTCGACCATGTCTTCGGCGCGGCGGCGTTCGCGGGGGCCGAGGTCTTCGGAGCGGCGGGTCTTGAGCGGGTGCTCGTCGACGGACGGGACGAGTTGCGGGCGGACGCCGTACGCAACGGCGCCGACCCCAGCGAGGCGGCCGACGCGGCGGACCTGCTAGTCCACCCCCGGCACCTCGTCTCCGGCGAGAGGACCCTCGACCTGGGCGGCGGAGTCCGGGTCCTACTGGCGAACGTGGGCCCCGGCCACACGTCCCACGACCTGGCGGTTCTGGTCCACGGCGAGCTGGGGGACGTCGGGGGCAGGGGAGGTTCGGCAGGCCCGGGAGACCTCGGAGGCCCGGCAGGTCCGGCAGGTCCGGCAGGCTCGGCAGGCCCCGGAGGCCCGGCGGGCCCCAGCAGCCCCGGTGGTCCCAGTGGCCCCAGCCGCCCCAGCGGTCCCGGGACCGGCTCGCCGAGGATCGTCTTCTGCGGTGACCTCGTCGAGGAGTCCGGCGAACCCCAGGCGGGCCCCGACGCCGTCCCCGCCCGCTGGCCCGCGGCCCTGGACCGGCTGCTGGAGCTCGGGGGCGAGGACGCGGTGTACGTGCCCGGCCACGGGGCGGCGGTCGACGCCGGCTTCGTACGGGCCCAACGGGACGCGCTGGCACGGCGTTTCGGCGTGTCGTAGGGAGCTCGTGGGTCTGTCTCGCAGGAGGCTCGTCGGCGAGGCCCGGGCGCCTGTCGGCAGGTCGCGGGAGGCTCGGTGTGCCGGGCGGGTACCTTCTCCTGTCGTCATCTATCGTCATCCGAATGCGCCAGTACTCAGCGGACCTGACCCCTCCGTGGAAGAAGCCCAAGCCCGTGCCCGAGGTGGCGGCGGAGCCGGGGCTCGTGGTCGAGGAGCCCGGGACCGGGTTCTGCGGTGCCGTGATCCGCTGCGAGGCGGGGACGGTCACGCTGGAGGACCGCTTCGGCAAACACCGGGTGTTTCCGCTGGAGCCTCGGGGGTTCCTGCTGGAGGGGCGCGTGGTGACGCTGGTGCGCCCGTCGTCCGCACCCGTACGCCCAAGTCGTACGGCTTCCGGTTCGGTTGCCGTGCCCGGGGCCCGGGCACGGGTCGCCCGGGCGGGGCGCATCTACGTCGAGGGGCGGCACGACGCGGAACTGGTCGAGCGGGTCTGGGGTGACGACCTCCGGATCGAGGGTGTCGTCGTCGAGTACCTGGAGGGCATCGACGATCTGCCCGCCATCGTCGACGAGTTCGGTCCCGGGGCGGACGCGCGGCTGGGGGTGCTGGTCGACCATCTCGTGCCCGGCACGAAGGAGTCGCGGATCGCGGAGGCCGTGACGAGCGAGTACGCGCTTGTCGTGGGGCATCCGTACATCGACGTCTGGGAGGCCGTGAAGCCGGCCTCCGTCGGCATTCCCGACTGGCCCCGTGTGCCGCGGGGGCAGGACTGGAAGACTGGGGTGTGCCGGGCCCTGGGCTGGCCCGACAACACGGGTGCCGCGTGGCAGCGCATTCTCGGCTCGGTCCACTCCTACCGAGACCTGGAGCCGGAGCTGCTGGGCCGCGTGGAGGAACTGATCGACTTCGTCACGGCACCGGAGTGAGCGGGGCGGCCGCAGGGCTTCCCCTGGGGGCCGACGCCCCCAGACCCCCACTGAAATTCAGCCCCTCCGGCGTTTGAGGAGCGGGGGTTCGGGGGCGGAGCCCCTGAGTAAGGGAAGGGAATGGGTAGGGGCGGCGGGGGCGAGAAAAGGCGTCAGTCCACCAGGTCGCGTACCACCGCGTCCGCGAGCAGCCGCCCCCGCAGGGTGAGCACCGCGCTCCCGGACTCGTACGGCCCAGGCTGGAGCAGCCCATCGGCCAGTGCCCTCCTAGACGCCGCCAGGCCGTCCACCTGGAGCAGAGAGAGCGGAACCCCCTCAAGGAGCCGCAGCTCCAGCAGGATCCGCTCCACCCGCCGGTCCTCCGAAGACAGAAGCTCCCGCCCCGCCCCGGGTGACCTCCCCGCCGCCAGAGCCCCCGCATACGCCCCCGGATGTTTTACGTTCCACCAGCGAACACCCCCCACATGGGAGTGCGCCCCGGGCCCGGCCCCCCACCAGTCGGCCCCCCGCCAGTACAGCTCGTTGTGAAGGCAGCGCCCGGCGTCGGACGTGGCCCAGTTGGAGACCTCGTACCAGGAGAAGCCCGCCGCGGAGAGGCGGTCCTCCGCGATGAGGTACCGGTCCGCGTGCACGTCGTCGTCGGTCATGGGCACCTCCCCACGCCGGATGCGGCGCGCGAGCTGCGTCCCCTCCTCGACGATCAGGGCGTACGCCGAGACGTGGTCGGGCCCGGCGCCGATCGCCGCGTCGAGCGAGGCCCGCCAGTCGTCGTCGCTCTCACCGGGCGTGCCGTAGATGAGGTCGAGGTTGACGTGGTCGAACCCGGCCGCGCGGGCCTCGGCGACACAGGCCTCGGGCCTGCCGGGCGTGTGCGTACGGTCCAGGACCTTGAGCACGTGCTGCCGCGCGCTCTGCATGCCGAACGAGACGCGGTTGAACCCGCCCTCCCGGAGCGCGGCCAGATACGCCGGGTCCACCGACTCCGGGTTCGCCTCCGTCGTGATCTCCGCGTCCGCCGCGAGCCCGAACTCGTCCCGGATCGCCCCCAGCATCCGTACGAGATCGCCGGCGGGCAGCAGTGTGGGCGTACCGCCGCCGACGAAGACCGTGCGGACGGGCCGCGGGTCGTCGCCGAGGACCTTGCGGGCCAGGCGGATCTCGTCGATCAGGGTCGAGGCGTAGTTGTCGCGGGAGGCGAGCACGCCACCCGAGCCGCGCAGCTCCGTCGCCGTGTACGTGTTGAAGTCGCAGTAGCCGCAGCGCGTCGCGCAGTACGGGACGTGGAGGTAGAACCCGAGCGGACGGTCGGCCGCGCCGGCCAGGGCGTGCGCGGGCAGCGCCCCGTCGTCGGGGACGGGCTCGCCGTCGGGAAGTGCGGAAGGCATGTACTCCATTGTCCAGCACCTTCGGCACTCCCCGCCCAGCCCCCGCCCGGCCGCCTCCGAACCGTCTGCTCCGCCTACTCCGCCTGCAGCACCAGCAGCGCCAGGTCGTCCTCCGGTGCCTTGCCGCCGAACTCGTGGACCAGCCGGCGGATCCGCTCGGCGATCAGCTCGGCGCTCAGGCCCGCGCACCCGGCGAGCGCGGCGGCGAGGCCGTCGTCGTCGTCGAACTGCCGGTGCCCGCTGCGGCGCTCGGTGACGCCGTCCGTGACGCACAGGAGGCTGTCGCCGGGACGCAGCTCGAAGGTCCCGCAGAGGTAGCTGGCGTCCTCGAAGACGCCGAGGAGGGTCTGCGGCTGGGCCACCTCGCCGACGTCCCCGGACGGTTGCAGAAGCAACGGCAGCGGGTGTCCGGCGGAGGCGACCGTGCAGTGCACTCCGCCGTCGAAGGGCACCAGCTCGCCGTAGAGGAGGGAGAGGAAGCGGGTCTGCGGCCCCTCGTCCGCGAGCCCGGTGCCGCCCGCGGACACCAGGGCCCGGGCGGCGGCGTCGGCGGCCTCGGTCGCGTCGTCGAGGAGCAGCTGGTTGAGGCGGTCGAGGACGTCGGGCACCTCGTACCCCTCCCGGGCGAGAAGCCGCAGCCACGGCCGGGCGAGCCCGATCACCACGGCCGCCTCGGGCCCTTTGCCCTGTACGTCGCCGAGGGCGAAGCACCAGCGGCCGTCCCCGGCGGGGAAGAGGTCGTAGAAGTCCCCGCTGGGTCCGCCCTTGTCGCACGGCTCGTAGACGAGCGCGCTGCGTACGCCGGGGATCTCGGCGACCGCCCCGGGCAGCAGTCCGCGCTGCAGGACGCGGCTGATGGTGGCCTGGCGCGCGTACTGCCGGGCCGCGCCGATGGCGAGCGCGACGCGGCGGCTGAGGTCCTCGACGAGCCCCGTGATCTCGTCGGGGAAGCGGGTCTGCCCGGCCCGGCCGATGACCAGCGTGCCGAGCGGTCTGCCGCCCGCGATCAGCCGGAACGCGAGTGCCGATCCGCCCGTCGCCCGCGCTTCCAGCGCCTCGGCGGGCCATGGCACGGGCACGGGCCCGGCGCGGTCCGATTCGGGCAGCTCGGGCGGGTCCTTCTCCAGGAGCCGGCGCAGCTCCTCGATGCGGTTCTCGCTGCCGTGCCAGACGCGGGCGAGCCGTGGCCCGCCGACGACGCCCCCGTCGGCGCGGCCCGGGGCCTCGTCCTCCAGCCACACCGCGCACCAGTCGGCGAGCCGCGGGACGAGCAGCTGCCCGGTGAGCGCGGCGACCAGGTCCTCGTCGAGCTGCCCGGCGAGCAGGTCGGAGGCCTCGGCGAGGAAGGAGAGGACGCCCCGGCTGCGCCAGTCCTGGTCCTGCATGCCGCGCCGGGGTGCGGGGGCGAGGATCTCGGCGGCCCGCTGCCCGCGCCGCAGCGCGTGTTCGCCGTCGTACGCCTCGGCCTCCTCCTCGACGGTCGCGGTCCCGTCGACGGGCAGGCGTGCCCACACGGTCTTGACGCCGGTGCGGTAGGTGATGCCCCAGGCCTCGGAGAGCGCGGAGACCAGGTGCAGGCCCCGGCCGTACTCGACGGTGTCGTACGGCCGCTCGGCCCCGTCGTCCCGCACCACGCGTGCGGGGTGGTGGTCGGAGACCTCTATGACAAGGACGCCGGAATCGGGGACGGGCCCCGCCTCGGAGCCATTGCCGGAGCCGGCAGCCGGGCCGGCACCTGAGCTGTCACCCGAGCTGTCGCCCGAGCCATTGGCCGAGCCGTTGGCCGAGTCTTTGCCCGAACCTGCGTGCGAGCCGTCGTGCGAAACGGCCGCCCGTGCGGCGCCGGAGTCGGCCGCGGCGGCCGCCGGGCAGTCCTCCGAGCAGCCGCCGAGCCGGCACAGCAGCTCCACGTCCGTGCCGGCGTGCACCACCGCGTTCGTGACGAGTTCACTGACGACCACCATGGCGTCGGCGACGAGCAGGTCGGTGATGAACTCGGCGCCGGGCAGGGCGAGTTCGGTCCATTCGGCGAGCGCGGTACGGACGAACCGACGGGCGGCGCCCGGCGCGAGAGGGTTGCCCGGTAAGGACGTGCGCGCCACCGCCCGCGGGCGCTCCGGCGCCTCAGGAACACGGGACATGGACTCCCGTTGCGTCGGTATGGGCCCCACTGTGCGGCTCCCTGAGCAGTTCGGACGAATACGCCTCAGGCGATGCGGACAGAGTGACAGACTGACCACGCCCATAAGCGCCGAGTTACCGAAGTTGGGCCACCATGAGTGAGAACAGTGCTACGCGTGTGCTCGAAGACGGACAGATTCGGGCATCAGATCTGCGTCCTCTGCTCGCCGCCATGACCGCCGCCCGAGACGGCGACTTCAGCAAGGTGCCCGAATCCGGCCACGGGATGGTGGCCGAGCTGGTCACCGTGTTCAACCAGATCCTGGACCGCAGCCTGCACTTCAACTCCGAGGCGCAGCGCGTCCGCCGGGAGCTCGTCCGCCACGGCCGGCTCGACGAGCGGCTCTCCGCGAGTCCGGGCCAGGGCCACTGGACGACCCGGGTCAACGACGTGAACCAGCTGCTGGACGCGCTGGTGGCGCCGGCCGCCAACGCGACCCGGGTGCTCGACGCGGTGGCGGGCGGCGACCTGACGCAGCGCGTCGACCTGCACGACGGGAACCGTCAACTGCGGGGCGATCTGCGCCGGTTGGGGCGGACGGTCAACAAGATGGTCGATCAGCTGTCCCTGTTCACCGGCGAGGTGACCCGGGTCGCCCGCGAGGTCGGCACGGAGGGTCGGCTGGGCGGCCGAGCCAAGGTGACGGGCCTGTCGGGCAGTTGGCGGGACGTGACCGAGGCGGTGAACACGATGGCGTCCCGGCTGACCGCCCAGGTCCGTGACATCGCCCTGGTCACCACGGCGGTGGCGCGCGGCGACCTGACCCGCACGGTGACGGTCGAGGCGACCGGTGAGCTGCTCGAACTGAAGCTGACCGTGAACACGATGGTCGACCAGCTCTCCGCCTTCGCCGACGAGGTCACGCGTGTGGCCCGTGAGGTCGGCACGGAGGGCCGGTTGGGCGGCCGGGCGCAGGTGCGCGGGGTGTCCGGGGTCTGGAAGGACCTCACCGACAACGTCAACTTCATGGCCTCGAACCTGACTTCACAGGTCCGCAACATCGCCCAGGTGACCACGGCCGTGGCCAACGGCGACCTGAGCCAGAAGATCACGGTCGACGCGCAGGGCGAGATCCTGGAGCTGAAGTCGACGATCAACACGATGGTCGACCAGCTCTCCGCCTTCGCCGACGAGGTCACCCGCGTCGCCCGCGAGGTCGGCACGGAAGGAAACCTCGGCGGGCGCGCGCAGGTCCGTGGCGTGTCCGGGGTCTGGAAGGACCTGACCGACAACGTCAACTTCATGGCGGACAACCTGACTTCACAGGTCCGCAACATCGCGCTCGTCTCCACCGCCGTGGCCCAGGGCGACCTCGGCAAGAAGATCACGGTGGAGGCGAAGGGCGAGATCCTGGAGCTGAAGTCCACCATCAACACCATGGTCGACCAGCTCTCCGCCTTCGCCGACGAAGTCACCCGCGTCGCCCGCGAGGTGGGAACAGAAGGAAACCTCGGCGGGCAGGCCCAGGTGCGCGGTGTCTCCGGCGTCTGGAAGGACCTCACCGACAACGTCAACTTCATGGCGCTGAACCTGACTTCACAGGTGCGGAACATCGCCCAGGTGACCACGGCCGTGGCGAACGGCAACCTCGGGAAGAAGATCACGGTCGACGCGCGCGGCGAGATCCTGGAACTGAAGGACACCGTCAACACGATGGTGGAGCAGCTGCGCGCCTTCGCCGACGAGGTGACCCGCGTGGCCCGCGAGGTCGGCACCGACGGACGGCTCGGCGGCCGGGCCCAGGTACTCGGCGTGTCCGGCGTCTGGCGGGACCTGACCGACAACGTCAACTACATGGCGGACAACCTGACTTCGCAGGTGCGGAACATCGCGCAGGTCGCGACCGCGGTGGCCCAGGGCGACCTCTCCAAGAAGATCGACGTGGACGCGCGCGGCGAGATCCTGGAGCTGAAGACCACGATCAACACGATGGTGGACACGCTGTCGTCGTTCTCGTCCGAGGTCACGCGCGTGGCCCGCGAGGTGGGCTCCGAGGGCCAACTCGGTGGCCAGGCACGGGTGGAGGGCGTGTACGGCACCTGGAAGCGCCTGACGACGAACGTGAACGAGCTGGCGTCCAACCTCACCACCCAGGTCCGCGCGATCGCCGAGGTGGCGTCCGCGGTGGCCCAGGGCGACATGTCCCGCTCCATCACGGTGGAGACGCAGGGCGAGGTCGCCGAGCTGAAGGACAACATCAACCTGATGGTGGCCAACCTCCGCGAGACGACCCGTGCGAAGGACTGGCTGGAGTCGAACCTCGCCCGTCTCGCCGCCCTGATGCAGGGCCACCGGGACCTGATGGAGGTCGCCGACCTGATCCTGCGCGAGCTGACTCCGCTGGTCAACGCGCAGTACGGCGCCTTCTTCCTGGCCGACCCGGAGGAGGACGGCGCCTCGCTGCACACGGCCGTGCCCGCCAAGGGGCTCGCCTTCATCGCGGGGTACGGCTCGGCGCAGGGCGCGACCGTCGACACGGGCACCATGCCGGTGCATGGGCTCGTACGGCAGGCCGCGCGGGAGAAGAAGCGGATCCTGGTGGAGGAGGCCCCGCCGGACTACATCAAGATCAACAGCGGTCTGGGGGAGGCGGCTCCCGCGAGTGTCGTCATCATCCCGATCCTCTTCGAGGACAAGCTGCTGGGGGTGATCGAGCTCGCCTCGTTCTCCCGCTTCTCCGATGTGCACCTGGCGTTCTTCGACCAGTTCGTGAACACCATCGGCGTCGCGATCAACACCATCATCGCCAACTCCCGTACGGAGTCGCTGCTGGGCGAGTCGCAGCGCCTGGCCGTCCAGCTCCAGGACCGCTCGGACGAACTGCAGTCGCAGCAGGCCGAGTTGCAGCGCTCGAACGCCGAACTGGAGGAGAAGGCGGCGCTGTTGGCCACCAGCTCCCAGTACAAGTCGGAGTTCCTGGCGAACATGTCGCACGAGCTGCGGACCCCGCTCAACTCGCTGCTGATCCTGGCCCGGCTGCTCTCCGACAACCCTGACGGTCATCTCTCGGACCAGGAGGTGCAGTTCGCGACGACGATCCACCGCTCGGGCTCCGACCTCCTCCAGCTGATCAACGACATCCTCGACCTGTCGAAGATCGAGGCCGGCCGGATGGACGTACGCCCGAAGAAGCTGCCGCTGATCAAGCTGCTCGACTACGTCCACGCCACGTTCCGGCCGCTCACGCTGGACCGGGGGCTCGCCTTCGAGGTGGCGGTCGGCGAGGACGTACCGCGCGAGATGTACTCGGACGAGCAGCGGCTCCAGCAGATCCTGCGCAACCTGCTCTCGAACGCGATCAAGTTCACCGCGACGGGCCGGGTCGAGCTGCGCGTCAACGGCGTCAAGGACACCGAGCACCGCTACACCCGCGAGAAGAGCGACCACGTGATCGCCTTCGCGGTCTCCGACACCGGCATCGGCATCGCCCCGGAGAAACTCCCGGTGATCTTCGAGGCGTTCCAGCAGGCCGACGGCACGACGAACCGCAAGTACGGCGGCACGGGTCTCGGCCTGTCCATCAGCCGGGAGATCGCGGGCCTGCTGGGCGGCCGCATCATCGCCGAGAGCATGCCCGGCCGGGGTTCCACCTTCACGCTGTACGTGCCGGTCGTCAGCCCCGGGCACTCGGCGACCGAGCCGGGCGCCGAGGAGCGGGCCCTGACCATGCCCGAGCAGTTGTCCTCCGAGCCGTACACCGTTCACGACCAGGACGACGGCTGGCCGGCACCCACCAAACTGGAGGCGTGGAAGGCGGGTCGGGCGGGTCAGGTCCTGCCCGGGCGAAGGGTGTTGATCGTGGACGACGACATCCGCAACGTCTTCGCGCTCACCCATGTACTGGGCCGGGTCGGGATGCCCGTCCTGTACGCGGAGAACGGGCGCGAGGGCATCGAGACACTGGAGCGCAACCCCGACGTCCAACTCGTACTGATGGACATCATGATGCCGGAGATGGACGGCTACGAGACCATCTCCGCCATCCGCCGCACCCCGCGCTGGGCCGGACTTCCCATTGTCGCCCTCACCGCCAAGGCGATGCCGGGCGACCGCGAGAAGTCCATCGCGCGCGGTGCGAACGACTACGTACCCAAGCCGGTGGACGTCGATCAGCTGCTGACCGTCGTCTGTGCGCTCCTGGACCCCGAGAGCACGGATACCGAGGAGCAGGGCCTCTCCGTCGCGACCGGCGCTCCGGAACCCGTCGGTTCCGGTGCGCCCGAGTCCGTCGCGTCGGAGGAGCCCACCGTCCCGCCGGCGAACCAATGAGGCAGGCAACCAATCACCATGAGCACTGAAGGCTCGACCGACGAGCGCGCCAGCATCCTCCTCGTGGACGACATGGAGGACAACCTGATCGCGTTGGAGGCCGTCCTGGGGTCCCTCAACGAACCGCTCGTACGCGCCCGTTCGGGCGAGGAGGCGATGAAGGCGCTGCTGCGGCAGCGGTTCGCCGTCGTCCTGCTCGACATCCGGATGCCGGGCATGGACGGCTTCGAGACGGCCGCGAACATCAAGCGGCTCGACCAGACCAAGGACGTACCGATCATCTTCCTGACCGGCACGGACTCCGACGCGGGGTACGCGTTCCGCGGGTACGCGACCGGGGCCGCCGACTACCTCACCAAGCCGTTCGACCCCTGGGTGCTGCGCGCCAAGGTGACCGTCTTCCTCGATCTGCACCGCAAGAACCGGCAGTTGGAGCGGATGCTCGCCCGCGAGCAGGCGCAGTTCGACGAACTCGCCGACCGCCTGCGCGCGATAGAGACCCACATGGCGACCAGCGACCTCAAGGACGTGACCGAACTCCGCCACCACATACGCCACATGGAGGACCTGCTACGAGAGATGCGAAAGGGGCGGGGTCTGTGACCCCGCCCCTCACCATCGCTTCGCCGGGCTAGGCCTCGCGCGAGCCCGCGTACATCTCGTCGATCAAGTGCTTGTACTCCCGTTCCACGACCGGGCGCTTCAGCTTCAGGCTGGGCGTCAGCTCGCCGTGTTCGATGTCGAGGTCGCGCGGGAGGAGCTTGAACTTCTTGATGGTCTGCCAGCGCTGGAGGCCCTCGTTGAGCGTCCTGACGTAGCCGTCGATGAGCTCGACCGTCGCGGGGGCGGCGACGACCTCGGCGTACGACTTGCCCGACAGGCCGTTGTCCGCGGCCCAGCCGAGGATCGACGGCTCGTCGAGGGAGATGAGCGCGGTGCAGAAGTTCCGGTCGGCGCCGTGCACCAGGATGTTGGAGACGTACGGGCAGACGGCCTTGAACTGGCCCTCGACCTCGGCGGGCGCGATGTACTTGCCGCCCGAGGTCTTGATGAGGTCCTTCTTGCGGTCCGTGATGCGCAGATAGCCGTCGGGGGACAGCTCGCCGATGTCGCCGGTGTGGAACCAGCCGTCGGACTCCAGCACCTCGGCCGTCTTCTCGGGCAGCCCGTGGTAGCCCTCCATGATGCCGGGGCCGCGCAGCAGGATCTCGCCGTCGTCCGCGATACGCACCTCGGTGCCGGGCAGCGGCTTGCCGACCGTGCCGGTGCGGTACGCCTCGCCGGGGTTCACGAAGGAGGCGGCGGACGACTCCGTGAGCCCGTACCCCTCCAGGATGTGGATGCCGGCGCCCGCGAAGAAGAAGCCGATGTCCGGCGCGAGGGCGGCCGAGCCGGAGACACAGGCGCGCAGGTTGCCGCCGAAGGCCTCGCGGATCTTGGCGTAGACGAGCGCGTCGGCGACCTTGTGCTTGGCGGCGAGGCCGAAGGGCGCGGAGGCGGTGCCGGTGCGGCGGAAGTTGTCCTGCGTGGCCTTCGCGTACTCGCGGGAGACGCCGGCCGCCCACTGGAAGATCTTGTACTTGGCGCCGCCGCCGGCCCGCGCCTTGGCGGCGACCCCGTTGTAGACCTTCTCGAAGATGCGGGGCACGGCCGCCATGTACGTCGGCTGCACGACCGGCAGGTTCTCGATGATCTTGTCGACGCGGCCGTCGACGGCGGTGACGTGCCCGACCTCGATGTGGCCGGACGTGAGCACCTTGCCGAAGACGTGCGCGAGCGGCAGCCACAGGTACTGCACGTCTTCCTGGCCGACCAGTCCGGTCGCGGCGATGGCCTTCGCCATGTACGACCAGTTGTCGTGCGGCAGCCGGACGCCCTTGGGGCGGCCCGTGGTGCCTGAGGTGTAGATGAGGGTGGCCAGCTGGTCCTTGGTGATCGCCCCGACCTTCTCCTTGATCAGGTCGGGGTTCTTCTCCAGGTAGGCGGCGCCGCGGGTCTCCAGCTCGGCGAGGGTGAGGACCCCCTCACCGGACTCCACGCCGGCCGGGTCGATCACCACGACATGGGTCAGCTCGGGCAGGTCGCCGCGCGTCTCCTGGGCCTTGGCGAGCTGCGTCGCGTCCTCCGCGATCAGCACCTTGCTCGCGGAGTCGGCCAGGATGAAGGCCGATTCCTCGGCGTTCGTCTGCGGGTAGACGGTGGTCGTCGCCGCGCCCGCGCACATGATGCCGAGGTCGGCGAGGATCCAGTCGACGCGGGTCGAGGAGGCGAGCGCGACGCGCTGCTCCGGCTGCACACCCAGTTCGATCAGACCGGCCGCGATCGCGTAGACCCGGTCGGCCGCCTGCGCCCAGCTCAGGGACTTCCAGTCGTCCGGGCCCTCGCCCGAGGCGGTCGGCACCGGGTAGCGGTACGCCTCCGCGTCCGGCGTCGCCGCCACGCGCTCCAGGAAGAGGGCCGCCACGGACGGCGGACGGTTCTCGATCAGGGTCTGTGTGTCGCTCACGACATCCTCCGGGGCCCGCGACAGTGCGTGTGGCTGGCTGATTGCGGTTGGCTCTGACAGTTGGCTCAGGGGCAGATTGGTGCTGGTGAGTCACTGGCGAGTGGCTCGGCGCACCCGTTGTTTAACTCATGAGTAACCAACGAGTGGTGATCAGAGTAAAGCCCGTCCGCCCGGTGCGTAAGGGGCGGCGTGCTGTCACTTCCTACAGAGCGTGGGCGGAACGCGGCAGTCCGTTGACGCGGCGGGCCCGCCGCGCGGAAGCGCGACGGGCCCGTGATTCCGCGGCCTGCGGTTGACAGGGCCGGCGGCTACTTCTTGCCCTTGCCCGAGCCGGCGGCGTCGTCGCTGGACAGAACGGCGATGAAGGCCTCTTGCGGAACCTCCACAGAGCCCACCATCTTCATCCGCTTCTTGCCTTCCTTCTGCTTCTCCAGCAGCTTCCGCTTACGCGAGATGTCACCGCCGTAGCACTTGGCGAGGACATCCTTTCGGATGGCGCGGATCGTCTCGCGGGCGATGACCCGGGATCCGATGGCCGCCTGGATGGGGATCTCGAAGGCCTGGCGCGGGATGAGCTCGCGCAGCTTGGCGACGAGCCGCACCCCGTACGCGTACGCCGCGTCCTTGTGCGTGACGGCGGAGAAGGCGTCGACGCGGTCGCCGTGCAGCAGGATGTCGACCTTGACCAGCGAGGCGTCCTGCTCGCCGGTGGGCTCGTAGTCCAGGGAGGCGTACCCGCGGGTCTTGGACTTCAGGTTGTCGAAGAAGTCGAAGACGATCTCGGCGAGGGGGAGCGTGTAGCGGATCTCGACGCGGTCCTCGGAGAGGTAGTCCATCCCGAGGAGGGTGCCGCGGCGGGTCTGGCAGAGCTCCATGATCGAGCCGATGAACTCGCTGGGAGCGAGGATCGTGGCCCGGACGACCGGCTCGAAGACCTTGTCGATCTTGCCCTCGGGGAACTCGCTCGGGTTGGTGACCGTGTGCTCCTTCCCGTCCTCCATGATCACGCGGTAGACCACGTTGGGCGCGGTGGCGATGAGTTCGAGGTTGAACTCGCGCTCCAGCCGCTCACGGATGACGTCGAGGTGCAGCAGCCCCAGGAAGCCGACACGGAAACCGAAGCCCAGCGCCGCGGAGGTCTCCGGCTCGTAGACCAGGGCGGCGTCGTTGAGCTGGAGCTTGTCCAGCGCCTCGCGGAGGTCGGGGTAGTCGGAACCGTCCAGCGGATACAGACCCGAGAAGACCATCGGCTTGGGGTCCTTGTACCCGCCGAGGGCCTCGGTGGCGCCCTTGTCCTTGCTGGTGATCGTGTCACCGACCTTGGACTGACGGACGTCCTTCACACCGGTGATGATGTAGCCCACCTCGCCGACGCCGATGCCGTCGGCCGGCGTCATCTCGGGGGACGAGACGCCGATCTCAAGGAGCTCGTGGGTGGCGCCGGTCGACATCATCTTGATGCGCTCGCGCTTGTTGAGCTGCCCGTCGATGACACGGACGTACGTGACCACGCCCCGGTAGGAGTCGTAGACCGAGTCGAAGATCATCGCGCGGGCGGGGGCGTCCTTGACGCCGACCGGGGCCGGAACGTCACGGACGACCCGGTCCAGGAGCGCGTCCACGCCGATGCCGGTCTTCGCCGAGACCTTGAGCACGTCCTCGGGCTGACAGCCGATGAGGTTGGCGAGCTCCTCGGAGAACTTCTCGGGCTGGGCGGCCGGCAGATCGATCTTGTTCAGTACGGGGATGATCTTGAGGTCGTTCTCCATCGCCAGGTAGAGGTTGGCGAGAGTCTGCGCCTCGATGCCCTGGGCCGCGTCGACGAGGAGAACGGTCCCCTCGCAGGCGGCGAGCGACCGGGACACCTCATACGTGAAGTCCACGTGCCCGGGGGTGTCGATCATGTTGAGGATGTGGGTCCTGCCCGGATCCTCGGTCGGGGCCCAGGGCAGCCGCACCGCCTGGGACTTGATCGTGATGCCGCGCTCGCGCTCGATGTCCATGCGGTCGAGGTACTGAGCGCGCATCTGACGCACATCGACCACTCCGGTCAGCTGGAGCATGCGGTCGGCGAGCGTGGACTTGCCGTGGTCGATGTGCGCGATGATGCAGAAATTACGGAGCAGCGCCGGGGCGGTACGGCTCGGCTCGGGCACATTGTTAGGGGTCGCGGGCACGCAGGGTCCTGTCTCTTGAGGCGCCTGTCGCCTCGGGTCGGATCGATACGTAGGCTCCATGGTCCCACGGGCGGGGGCGTGCGACCGGTTTGGGCCACTCGTGCGGTGACTGGTAGCCTGAACAGCTGTGTCTCATGCCCTCTCTGCAGGAGGCACAACCTCAAGAAACCAAACGGCGCGTGAGGCGTGTGGGTGGGGCGTGTTTCGTTTCCCGTTCTCGTTTCTCGCGTGCCAGAACCTGAGAAGGCTCATTCGTGGCGAACATCAAGTCCCAGATCAAGCGGATCAAGACCAACGAGAAGGCTCGGCTGCGCAACAAGGCCGTCAAGTCTTCGCTGAAGACCGCGATCCGCAAGGCCCGTGAGGCTGCTGCCGCGGGTGACGTCGAGAAGGCCACGGAGGCCGCGCGCGAGGCTTCGCGCAAGCTGGACAAGGCTGTCTCGAAGGGCGTCATCCACAAGAACCAGGCCGCCAACAAGAAGTCGGCGCTTGCTTCCAAGGTCTCCACCCTCAAGGGCTGAACTCACTTGATTTGACCGCCGGAAGGACCTGAGCGGGCCCTCTCTCATCCGCTCCCGACCGGCACCCCGACTCGTACGCGACTGCGTTCGCCACGCGGGTACGAGTCCCCAGCACAAACCGAGGCCCCGGCTGCTCCCCCTTCCCCAGGGGGAGGGCCGGGGCCTTTGGCGTGCGCCTTGGGAGGCCGGGGGTGCGCTGCGGGGGTGTGACGGACTCGGCCCATGCTCTGGCGCGCTTTGGCCGACATTTTCAGCCCCGGCCAGCACTTTCAGCCCGTCCGGCGTTTGAGGACGAGCGCGTCAGCGCGATACGGGGGCCTGGGGGCGGCAGCCCCCAGAAAGGGACGGTGGGGGTCCCCCCGCTCGAGCGAAGCCGAGAGTGGGGGAGGGTAGGGGCGGCGGGGGCGAGAAAACGCCTGGCGGCAGCTAGCCGCGCCGCGCGCGAGCCGCCCGGGCAATGGCGACGACGGCCTTCTCAAGGGCGTACTCGGGATCATCACCGCCACCCTTGACCCCCGCATCGGCCTCCGCGACCGCCCGAAGCGCAACGGAAACCCCGTCCGGAGTCCACCCCCGCATCTGCTGCCGAACCCGATCGATCTTCCACGGCGGCATCCCCAGCTCCCGAGCAAGGTCAGCGGGCCGCCCCCCACGAGCCGACGACAGCTTCCCGATGGCCCGCACCCCCTGTGCCAACGCACTGGTGATCATCACAGGCGCGACCCCGGTCGACAGAGACCACCGCAGAGCCTCCAACGCCTCCGCCGCCCGCCCCTCGACCGCCCGATCCGCCACCGTGAAGCTGGAAGCCTCGGCCCGGCCCGTGTAGTACCGGCCGACGACGGCCTCGTCGATCGTCCCCTCGATGTCCGAGACAAGCTGCGTCACGGCGGACGCCAGCTCCCGCAGATCGCTCCCGATGGAGTCGACAAGGGCCTGGCAGGCCTCAGGCGTGGCGGACCGCCCCAGCACCCGGAACTCGTTCCGGGTGAAGGCCAGCCGATCCGCCGGCTTCGTCATCTTGGGGCAGGCGACCTCCCGCGCACCCACCTTGCGCGCGGCATCGAGCAGCCCCTTGCCCTTGGCCGCCCCCGCGTGCAACAGCACGAGCGTGATCTCCTCGGCGGGGGCGCCCAGATACGCCTTCACGTCCTTGATCGTGTCGGCCGACAGATCCTGGGCGTTGCGCACCACGACGACCTTGCGCTCCGCGAAGAGCGACGGACTGGTCAGCTCGGCGAGCGTGCCCGGCTGCAACTGGTCCGACGTGAGGTCCCGTACATCCGTGTCCGCGTCGGCGGCCCGCGCGGCGACCACCACCTCCCGCACGGCGCGGTCGAGCAGGAGGTCCTCCTGCCCGACGGCGATCGTGACGGGGGCGAGCGGGTTGTCCTGTGCAGAGTTCCTGGCCATCGCGCCCAAGCATCCCACGCACCACTGACAACGGACTCCGCCCGTGAGGTGGACCGGCGGCCCAGGGGCGGACCGGCGGCCGGGGGCGCCCCGACGCCCGCAGGTGTACCGGCGGCTCGGCGGGCGAGCAACGGCCGTAGGAGGCATCGGCGCCTGGCGGGCGGACGCGGCCGTGCGGTAGGCCTACGGCCGCACGGAGGGGCCTCCGTCCGGGCGGAGGGCCGCCAGCCACGCGAAGGGCCACCGATCCCGATCCCGCGGAAGGTCACCGGCCACGCGGAGCGCCGCCGGCCATGGGACGAGCCAACGGTCATGCACTGACCGACGCCCGCCGGACAAGCCGAACGATCACGCGGTGGCCAACAGTCGTGGACCAGGCCAACCTTCACGGGTGGCCGACAGCCCTGGCGGTGGGCCCACGCTGTACGGGCCGCCTTCACCCGCTACGGCGGCCTACGGCTCCTCGCGCCACCCGTCCCACTCCCCCGCGAACGCGTCCAGTTCCCCCGCATCGAGCCGCCCGTCCGAGTCCCGCAGGACCAGCAGCCACTGCGCGTCCTCGGCGTCGTCCTCGCCGGCCAGGGCGTCCCGTACGAGCTGCGGCTCCTCGTCGAGTGCGAACCGCTCCCCGAGCGCCTCCGCCGCCTCGTGCGCGGCATCGCGGTCGGGCAGGACCAGTACATGTCTCACATCGCTCACCCAGCCATTTTCCGGTACGCGGACGACACTCCGCGCCGGGGGCGGGCGGCCGGCAGAACACCAGGTCAGACCGGTCATCCGAGACAGACCCGTCAGACCGTCGGACAGCCCTGTCAGTCCCGCCAGCCCCGTCAGCCCCGCCAGTGCCGTCAGCCCTTGGGCACGATCTGTACGTCCAGGTCGACCGTGATGCTCGGGCCGACCACGGCGATCCCCCGGGCGAGCATCGTCTGCCAGCTCACCGTGAAGTCGTCGCGGCGCAGTTCGGTGCTGGCCCGGCAGGCCGCCCGCACCTCGCCCTCCATGCCGTTGCCGACGCCGAGATACTCCATGTCGAGCGTGACCGTCCGCGTCACCCCGTGCAGCGACAGCGCCCCGGTGACCGCCCACCGGCTGCCACCCCGGTGCGCGAACCGGTCACTGTAGAACTCCAGCGTCGGAAACCGGTCGACGTCAAGGAAGTCCGCGGACCTCAGATGGTCGTCCCGCATCTTCACGTTCGTGTCGATGGACGACGCGTCGATCACCACATGCATGGCCGACTGCTCGGCACGCTCGGCCAGCCGGATCACCCCCGCGAACGTGTTGAACCTGCCACGCACCTTGGCCAGCCCGATGTGCCGGGCGGTGAACCCGATCGTGGAGTGCGTCGGCTCGATCTCCCAGTCCCCCGGCCGTGGCAGTGCGGGCGGCCGGGCGACGTGCAACGTCACTTCGCCGAGCGAGGCCAGCGCGTCCTCCTCCACCCTGGCGTTCGCCCGGAACGGGGCGTACCCCTCGGCCGACACCGCGAGCCGGTACTCGCCCGCCGGCACCGTCACCGTGAACGACCCGAACGGATCCAGCCCCCCGCCGACCACTTTTCGCCCCGCCGTGTCCGTGACCACGAACTCGGCATGCGACACCGGCTGGTTGACCGGATCCAACACCCGGCAGCTGAGCACTCCGGCCCCGGCCGGCATCCGCACCGCGGCGCCACGATCCGCCCGTTGCGTTCGATTGGAACGATTCGAACGGTTCCCCAGCCAGCTGCCGACCATCTGCGACCCACCCCCGCGCGACACGAACGTTGTGAAATCACCGTTGCCGAGGAGGTATTCGACCACTGATGCGACTTTCGAGGCAACAGACGACCACATCGCAGGAATCCAGCACATGTGCTGGGACTACGCACGAGTAGCCCGAATTGGCAGCTCCGTTTATGTTTTCCCCCCGGAATTAGCCGTTTCTGACAACCGGGACGCTCTCCAGCTCGATCCCGAACCGCTCCCGATACGCCGCCAGCACCTCCTCGTCCGTGGCCAGATCCGATCGTTCCTTTCCGCCGTCGGGGTCCGTGACCGTGAGCGTGCGCCCACTGAGCGTGATGCGCCCGCTGTCCTCGGTGAGCCGCGAGCAGACGAGCGACTGCGTGAAGTGCGAGGCCGGCGAGGTGCTGTGCCACCAGGCCCCGGCCACACAGTCCCCGAGCACCCGCGGCCGGGTCTCCAGCCGGTACTGCGACCTGCCGTCCCGCACGACGTCCAGGTCCCCGAACCGCCTGTCGTTCCCTCGCACCCCCGCCGGATCCGCTCCGGCCACGATCACCCGGAACGCGCCGCCCGGATCCGTCTGCTCGCCCCGCTCCCCGAACGCCAGCGGATAGTGGCTGTTCGCCCCGAAGCCGACGTCGACGAGCCAGTCACCCCCGTCCACCGTCCGCACCCGCAGCGCGAGATGGTCGAACGGAACCCCCAGTCGCCCCTCCTCCCCGTACACGCGCGCCGCGAGCAATGTCACATCGAAGCCCAGTGCCCCGAGCAACATCCCGAACGCCCCGTTCAGTTCGTAACAGAAACCGCCCCTCCGGGAACCCACCAGTTTGTCCAGCAGCCGCTCCTCCTCCAGCACGATCTCCTCGCCGAGATGGATCGACAGGTTCTCGAACGGCACGGTCAACAGGTGCCGCAACTGGAGCTCACGCAGTACGTCGGCGGTGGGCCAGGCGGGGTGTGCGGCGCCGATACGGCGGAGGTAGGCATCAGCCTGTGCGGGTTTCATACCCTCAGTCTCCCGCCACCAGCAGGCGCTCACCGCCTCCGGCCACGGCGACCGCCCCGTCCTCGTCCGTACGCAGCACCTCCGCGCCCCCGGCCCGCAGCGCCGCCACCGTGCTCGGCGCCGGGTGCCCGTACGGGTTGTCGGCGCCGCAGGAGATCAGGGCGAGGCGCGGTGCCACCCGGCGTATGAGGTCCGGGTCCTGGTAGGCCGACCCGTGGTGGGCGACCTTGAGCACGTCCACGTTGCCCAGGGCGGCGCCGGCCGGTGATCTCAACAGTGCCTGTTGTGCCGGTGGTTCGAGGTCTCCGAGCATCAGCAGCGACAGCCCCGCCGACCGTACGAGCAGGGTGACGCTCGCGTCGTTCGGGCCCTCGGGTCCCGGGGCCCGCTCCGGTGGCGGCCACAGGACCTGCCAGTCGAGCGCACCCGTGCGACGCCGCTCCCCCGCCACCGCCCGCGTCACCGGGATCCGCCGGGCCGCCGCCTGCCGGTGGACGGACTCCGCCTGGTCCAGCGGCTCTTCGAAGCCCGTCGTCTCGATCGCGCCCACCGATCGCCCGCGCAGCACCCCCGGCAACCCGGCGACGTGGTCCGCGTGGAAGTGGGTCAGCACGACGAGCGGAATCCGTGTGATGCCGAGCGCGCGCAGGCACCGGTCGGCCAGCGTCGGGTCCGGTCCCGCGTCGACCACGACACCGGTGCCGTCGCCCGCCGCGAGCACCGTCGCGTCCCCCTGTCCCACATCACACATCGCGAACCGCCAGCCGGGCGGCGGCCACCCCGTGATCACCCGTGTGAGAGGAGGTGGCTGCACCATCACGAGCAGAAGGAGCACTCCACAGGCCGCGCTGAGCCAGGGGTGTCTCAGGAGCCTGCGGCCGACCAGCACCACAACGGCGATCACCAGGGCCAGCAGCAGCGCGCCCGTCCAGCTGCCCGGCCAGTCCACCCCTCCGCCCGGCAGCGCGGCCCCCGCACGGGCGATGTCCGCGATCCATCCGGCGGGCCAACTCGCGCACCACGCCAGTGCCTTGGCGACCGGCATCGCCCAGGGAGCCGTGGCCAGGGTCGCGAAGCCCAGCACCGTGGCCGGCGCGACCGCGAACTCCACCAGCAGATTGCACGGCACCGCCACCAGGCTCACCCGGGCCGAGAGGACGGCGACCACCGGCGCGCACACCGCCTGCGCGGCCCCCGCGGCCGCCAACGCCTCGGCCAGCCGCGGCGGCACCCCACGCCTCCGCAGCGCGGAACTCCACCGCGGGGCCAGCGTGAGCAGGGCTCCGGTGGCGAGCACGGAGAGCAGGAACCCGTAACTCCGCGCGAGCCAGGGGTCGTACAGCACGAGCACCAGAACCGCCGTGGCCAGCGCCGGGATCAGTGACCGGCGGCGGCCGGTCGCGATGGCGAGCAGCGCGATCGATCCGCAGGCCGCGGCTCGCAGCACGCTCGGATCCGGTCGGCACACGATGACGAAGCCGAGCGTGAGCGCCCCGCCTGCCAGGGCGGTCGCCCGCAGTGGGATGCCGAGTCTCGGTGCCAGCCCTCGGCGCTCCGCCTGCTGGGCACGGCCGGGTGGCCCGATGAGCAGGGCGAGCAGGATCGTGAAGTTGGCGCCGCTCACCGCCAGGATGTGTGTGAGATCCGTCGCCTTGAACGCCTCGTCCAGCTCCGGCGTGATCCGTGAGGTGTCCCCCACCACCAGGCCCGGCAACAGCGCCCGCGGGTCCGGCTCCAGCCCGTCGGTCGCCGCCCGCAGCCCGCCTCGCAGCTCTCCGGCGAACCGCTGAGTGTCCGACGGCTGCCCGACCACTCGCGGCGGGCCGCTGCCGCGCACACGCAGCACCGCCGCGATCCGGTCACCGTCCCCGAGCGGGGGCACGACCCGCGCCGTCACGCGCACTCTCGTGGAGGGCAGAAGGGAGAGCCAGGGCGAGCCCTGACGCTCACGGACGGCCCGTCCGCCCGCGTCCACGATCAGCAGCACCGGCGTTCGTGTTTCCGCCACCGTCCCGTCCGGCTTCTCGACCCGTCTGACCTCTGCGTTGAGCAGGATGGCGGTCGGAGCCGCGTGGTTGCCCTTGATCCGCGGGCGTGTCAGCCGTGGGTCCGAGGTGACCTCCGCCTCGGCGGTCACCTGGGCGTACTGCCGCGCCAGCTCCGGAACGGGTCCACGCCGCAGATCCGCGCCGTGCAGACCGCCCGAGGCAGCCGCCGCCGCGACACAGAGCAACACGGCGGCGACGGAGACCTTCGGCCACGAACGCCACCGGCCTCGCCACGAACCGCCTCGCGGCACATCCCCTCGCTCCGGCTCCGGCTCCGGCTCCGGCTCCGGCTCCGGCTCCGGCCGATGATGCGGCCGCGGCTCACCGCTCGGGCGGCTGCGGTGGGTGGCCAACAACCCACCGGCCACGACCACGCAGACGATCACCACGCCGGTGACCCACCCTGCCGACGCGTCCAGCGTCAACGCCGCCGTCGCCCACGCCGCCAGCGCCGGCGGCACCAACCGCAGATCCGTCGGCGCCTCTTGGCGAGGGTGCGCGGCGCCGAGCGGATTGCCGGACGTGGCGTGTACGCCCGGGCGGCGGTCGCCGGACCGCTGAGCGCTGTTCGCCGGGCCGGGCGCCCGGGAAGCCTGCCGCGCTCCAGGCCCTACCGCCCCTACCGGCCCCGCCCGACCGTGCGTCTCCGGGCCCCTCATGGCCGTACGAGATTCTGCAGATCGGCGAAACGGCGGTCGCCGATTCCGTTCACCTCACGGAGTTCGTCGACCGAGCGGAAGCCGCCGTGCTGGGTGCGGTAGTCGATGATGTGCTGGGCGAGTACGGGGCCGACACCGGGCAGGGTGTCCAGCTGTTCCAGCGTGGCCGTGTTGAGGCCGACCGGAGCGGCGGCAGCCCCCGCGGCGGCTCCGCCGGAGCCCACGGCCCCAGGACCGCCCGCCGCCGCACCGGGCCCGGCGACGGCCGGAGGCCCTCCGACCACCACCTGCTCACCGTCCACGAGCAACCGCGCTCGGTTGAGGCCCTCGGTGTCCGTGCCTGGACGCACCCCACCTGCCGCCCGGAGGGCATCGGCGACCCGGGAACCGGCCGGCAACCGCTGGAGACCGGGCTCCCGCACCTTGCCACTGACATCCACCACGACCACAGCGCCGGCAGCCGCACCGGCAGCACCAGCCGTACCGGCCACGCCCACGGGGTCCCGTGCTGCGGCGGACGATCCCGGCGCCGCCTCCTGCCCGCCCTCTCCCTCGAACGAACCCACGGCCCGCACCACTTCAGGTGCCCGTACCGGCTGGGTCCGCCCCGACCAGAAGTGCTGCGCGGCGAAGACGGCCGCGACCACGAGAACCACCGTGAGCGCGACCACGCCCCTCCGCTCCAGCCCACACCTGGACTGCAGCCACAAGGGCATCCGCTCCCGGACGGCGAGCCCGGTCCGCTCCCGCCACGCCGGCCCCGCCCCCGCCCCCGCTCCGGCTCCGGCTCCGGCTCCGGCTCCGGCTCCGGCTCCGGCTCCGGCTCCGGCTCCGGCTCCGGCTCCGGCTCCGGCCGCAGCCCCGGGCTCGGCCTCGAACTCGGCCTCGAACTCCGCCCCCGCTCGGGCTCGGTCCCCAACCGCGTCCATCTCCACGTCGACCCCGGCACCAGTTCCAGCGCCAGTTCCAGCACCGCTCCCAACACCAGTTCCGAGATCGGTGGCGACACCGGCGACCACACCGCTGCCGCCACGACTCCACCCCGGCTGCCCCTGCCGCCGCCCCGACACCACCGGCGGACCGTGCCTCAACTCCCCGCGCGCTCTCGTCCGTTCGGCGAAGAGGGTCTCCGCGCGCAGGCGCAGCGCCTCCGCGGAGGCTTCTCGGCGCCGGGACCTGCCGCGATAGCGGTGATGGCGGCGGTGTCGCGTACGACTGTCGGAGACCGGGCCTCGGCCCGGCCCGCTGGTTGCTGCCGCTGTCCGTGAAGGTGATCGAAGTGCCATGCGACGAGAATCGGGCACAACCGCCCCGCCGCGATGATCTTGCTCAATTCCCGGGGATTACCGCCCAGTTGTGGATAACTCCGTCACCCACACGAGTCAGCCCGACCTCACCGACCCGGGCTTACCGACCCGACCTCACCGATCCAGACTTACCGATCCAGACTTACCGACCCGGACTCACCGACCGGACCTCACCGAGGCGATACGACCGCCCCGAGCAACCCGGGCCCCGTGTGCGCCCCGATCACCGCCCCGACCTCGCTCACATGCAGCTCGGCCAGCCCCGGGACCCGAACCCGCAACCGCTCCGCGAGGGCCGCCGCCCGCTCGGGCGCGGCGAGATGGTGGACCGCGATGTCGACCTGCGCGCTCCCCGCCCGCTCGGCCACGATCTCCTCCAGGCGGGCGATCGCCTTGGCCGCGGTCCGCACCTTCTCCAGGAGCTCGATGCGCCCGCCGTCCAGCTGCAGCAGCGGTTTCACGGCCAGCGCCGACCCGAGCAGCGCCTGCGCCGCCCCGATCCGGCCGCCGCGGCGCAGATAGTCGAGGGTGTCCACGTAGAAGTAGGCATACGTACCCGCGGCCCGTTTCTCCGCCGCGGTGACCGCCTCGTCGACCGTGCCGCCCGCCTCGGCGGACTCGGCCGCGGCCAGCGCGCAGAAGCCGAGGGCCATGGCGACCATCCCGGTGTCCACCACCCGCACGGGCACCGGCGCCTCGCACGCGGCCAGGACAGCCGCGTCGTACGTGCCAGAGAACTCCGCCGACAGATGCAGCGAGACGATGCCGGTCGCGCCGGACGCGGCGACCCTGCGGTAGACCTCGGCGAACACCTCGGGGCTGGGCCGGGAGGTGGTGACGGACCGTCGCTTCTGCAGCGCCTGGGCCAGTGAACGGGCCGAGATCTCGGTGCCCTCTTCGAGTGCCTGGTCGCCGAGGACCACGGTCAGGGGCACCGCGGTGATGCCGTGGCGCTCCATCGTCCGTGGCGGCAGGTAGGCCGTTGAATCGGTGACGATCGCGACATGGCGGGACATGAGCTGGAGGTTACCTGTCAGTGAGCGTGGGCGGCAGTCCGGCCCCTCCCACCTGCGGCCGGGCAGGCGGGATCAAGTCGTGCTCTCGGGGCGGGGCTTCTTCTCCCAAGGGTAGGCCTGTCGCTGCACGGGCGGGTCGATCGCGGCCCGGGTGGGCTCCTCGGCCCTGCGTGACTCGCGGCTCTCCGGCCAGGTCTGCTGATCGGCGGGGACGGGCGGTGCCTCGGGCCACGGGGCCGGGGGCGGCGTCTGTGCCACAGCCGGCTCCGGCGTCCGCGTGGACGCCGAACCGGGCACCCCCGCGGACGGACCGGGCATCCCTGCGGAAGAACCCGATCGCCCCGCAGAGGAGCCGGGCACCCCCGCGGACGGACCGGCCGACCCCGCGGAAGACGGATCCGCTGATGTCCCCGTAGGAGCCGGCTCCGTCGTCCAGTGCCGCAGCGCGCCCGCCTCCATGTCGATCTGAGTGCTCAGCGAGTCCAGGTCGTCGTTCCCGAAGCGCTGCGCACGGTCGCGGGCCGCCCAGCGCAGGGCGTCCGCCGACTTCGTTATCCGCTCCGTGCGCTCCCGAAGTGAGGGAAGGCGCTCGGTGAGGCGGGTCCTGTCCGGCTCGCGCTCCAGCCGCTTCAGCTCGCCGTCCAGCTCGTGGCCATGAGCGCTGAGCCGCTCGAAGAGCGCCAGGGACTCCTTCAGCGACTCGTCCTCCGTCACGCCCGCGTGCAGCGCGTCCTGGGTGGCACGCATCGACGTGCGCAAGGAGAGGCGCAGTTGGGCGACCTCGCCCTGGGGGCCCGGCTGGGCGAAGGTCTTCGCCCTGAGCGTGGAGTCCTCCACCGTGCGGCGGGCCTGTGCGACGGTGCGGTCCACGCCGCGCTTGGCCGCGCCGACCACCTTCACGGTGGCATACGCCCCCAGCGCCACGAACAGCACGAAGATCAGCGCCACGATTGCGACCACGGCTTCCATGACGATCCTCTCGGGTGCTGCTTCCAGTGCCCGGCGGCGCCGGCGGCTCTTCCACGGTAAACGGAAAAGGCAGGCCGAGGGTTCCAGCGGAACCCCCAACCTGCCCGTAGGGGACTACCCCGACAAGGGGAACCACCCCCGGCCTACCCCCGGCCCGCTCGGGCCACCGTCTACGCGGGAACGATGTTCACCAGCTTCGGCGCACGCACGATCACCTTGCGGATGCCCGCCCCGTGCAGCGCCGCGACCACCTTCTCGTCGCTCAGCGCCACCTTCTCCAGCTCCTCGTCCGAGATCGACGGGGAGACCTCCAGGCGTGCCTTGACCTTGCCCTTGATCTGCACGACGCAGGTCACGGTCTCGTCCACGACGTACGCCGGGTCGGCGACCGGGAAGTCCCGGTGGACGACGGAGTCCGTGTGGCCCAGCTTGCGCCACAGCTCCTCGGCGATGTGCGGGGCCAGCGGCGCGACCAGCAGCACCAGCGACTCGGCGACCGTGCGTGAGACCGGACCGCCCACCTTGGTCAGATGGTTGTTCAGCTCGGTGACCTTGGCGATGGCGGTGTTGAAACGCATGCCCTCCAGGTCCTGGCGCACGCCGTCGATCGCCTTGTGCAGGGCGCGCAGCGCCTGCTCGTCCGGCTCGGTGTCGACGACGGTGACCTCACCGGTCGCCTCGTCGACCACGTTGCGCCACAGCCGCTGCAGCAGCCGGAACTGGCCCACCACCGCGCGCGTGTCCCACGGCCGCGACACGTCCAGGGGCCCCATCGCCATCTCGTACAGACGCAGCGTGTCCGCCCCGTACTCGGTGCAGATCTCGTCCGGAGTGACCGCGTTCTTCAGGGACTTGCCCATCTTGCCCAGCAGCCGGGAGACCTTCTCGCCCTGGTAGAAGTACGCGCCGTCGCGCTCCTCCACCTCGGCGGCCGGTACGGCGATGCCACGGCTGTCGCGGTACACGAAGGCCTGGATCATGCCCTGGTTGTACAGCTTGTGGAACGGCTCGACCGACGAGACGTGCCCCAGGTCGAACAGGACCTTGGACCAGAAGCGCGCGTACAGCAGGTGCAGCACGGCGTGCTCGGCGCCGCCGACGTACAGGTCGACGCCGCCGTGCGGCTGGCCCTCGCGCGGGCCCATCCAGTACTGCTCGATCTCCGGGTCGACCAGCTTCTCGGAGTTGTGCGGGTCCAGGTAGCGCAGCTCGTACCAGCAGGAACCGGCCCAGTTGGGCATGGTGTTGGTCTCGCGGCGGTACTTGCGCGGACCGCGGCCGTCGCCCAGGTCCAGCGTGACGTCGACCCAGTCCTCGTTGCGGGACAGCGGGGTCTCCGGGGACGTGTTCGCGTCGTCCGGGTCGAAGGTGCGCGGCGAGTAGTCCTCGACCTCGGGCAGTTCCAGGGGCAGCATCGACTCGGGCAGCGGGTGGGCGATGCCGTCCTCGTCGTAGACGATCGGGAAGGGCTCGCCCCAGTAGCGCTGGCGGCTGAACAGCCAGTCGCGCAGCCGGAAGTTGACGGTGCCGTGGCCGATGCCCTTGCGCTCCATCCACTCGGTGATGCGCGCCTTTGCGTCGGCAACGCCCATGCCGTCCAGTGAGATGTCGTCGTTGGCGGAGTTGATGATCTTCGCGTCGTGCGCCCCGAAAGCGCTCTCCCACGTCGACGTGTCGGTGCCGCGGCCGTCGGTCGGCTCGACGATGCAGTGGATCGGCAGCTCGAAGGCACGCGCGAACTCGAAGTCGCGCTGGTCGCCCGCCGGTACGGCCATGATCGCGCCGGTGCCGTAGCCCATCAGAACGTAGTCGGCGATGAAGACGGGGATCCGCTCGCCGTTGACCGGGTTGGTCGCGTACGAGCCGATGAAGACGCCGGTCTTGTCCTTGGCCTCGGCCTGCCGCTCCACGTCGGACTTGGAGGCGGCCTGCGCGCGGTAGGCGGCGACGGCCTCGGCGGGCGTGGCGTGACCGCCCGTCCAGGCGTCGTGGGTGCCCTCGGGCCAGGCGGCCGGGGTGAACTTCTCGACCAGCGGGTGTTCGGGCGCCAGGACCATGTAGCTCGCGCCGAACAGGGTGTCGGGGCGGGTGGTGAAGACCGTGATGGCCTCGCCGTCCACGGGGAAGTCGACGCGGGCGCCCTCGGAGCGGCCGATCCAGTTGCGCTGCTGCAGCTTGATGGCCTCGGGCCAGTCCAGCGCGTCCAGGTCGTCCAGCAGGCGGTCGGCGTACGCGGTGATCCGCATGTTCCACTGGCGCAGTTTGGCCTTGAAGACGGGGAAGTTGCCGCGCTCGGAGCGGCCGTCGGCGGTGACCTCCTCGTTGGCCAGGACGGTGCCCAGCCCGGGGCACCAGTTGACAGGCGCTTCGGAGGCGTAGGCCAGGCGGTACTCGCTCAGGATGTCGGCGCGCTCGACATCGGTCAGCTCGCTCCAGGAGCGTCCACCGGGTGCGGCGCGCTCACCGGTCTGGAACTGTGCGACCAGGTCGGCGATCGGACGGGCCTTGTCCGCCTCGTCGTCGTACCAGGAGTTGAAGATCTGCAGGAAGATCCACTGGGTCCACTTGTAGTAGTCCGGGTCGATCGTCGCGAACGACCGGCGCCTGTCGTGGCCCAGGCCCAGCCGGCGCAGCTGGATCTTCATGTTCTCGATGTTGGCCTCGGTGGACACCCGCGGGTGCGTGCCGGTCTGCACGGCGTACTGCTCGGCGGGCAGGCCGAAGGCGTCGAAGCCCAGGGTGTGCAGGACGTTGTGGCCGGTCATGCGCTGATACCGGGCGGATACATCGGTGGCGATGTAGCCCAGGGGGTGACCGACGTGCAGGCCCGCACCGGAGGGGTACGGGAACATGTCCATGATGAACTTCTTGGGCTTGGCGACCAGCGAGGGGTCTCCGGCCAGGTCGCCCTTCGGGTTGGGCGCCTCGTACGTGCCGTCGGCGTCCCAGAAGTCCTGCCAGCGTGCCTCGATCTGCTCGGCCATGACGGCCGTGTAGCGGTGCGGCGCGGCCACCTCGGAGGCGGCAGCGTTGTTCGTCTCGCTCATGATCCTCAAAGCTCCATCGATCGTCTCTGCCAGCGGCTCAGGAAATGAAAAAACCCCTCGCACAGGAGGGGGCGCCGCGCCGATGCCGGTCGTGGTTTCCGGCGACCGGGATTGATCAGCGCGGCTCGCTAAGCAGAAGGCGTACGGCACGCATGACGTCAGGGTACCGCAGCGGCCGAGCGGACCGCGACGCGCTTTCGGCTACGCTGCGGCACTGCGTGTCACGCCCGCACCAGGTCGACCGAAGCTGAACAAAAGTCAAAAGTTACTTCGCGTAAGGGCCTCTAAGGGACATCACAACTCCCTCGCTGCCCCTTGATAACAGCGCAATAACTCAAACCTCGTACCCCTCGGTATGGCTCGACCTAGAGTGCGGCAGCGGGACCGCTTTCCCGAACTGTTCGGAGTTGCCCCCATGAACTCTCGCCGTAACAACAGCACACTCACCCAGCCGAGCCGATCGGTCCGGGGCGGAGTGACTGCTGCCGCTTTGCTGTTGATACCCCTCGTCGTCGTGGTCGGAGGTGATGGATTCCGTGAATTCCTCAACTTCGGAGCGGGCGTTCTGTCGCTCGTGTCCCTCACCCTCTCGGTGCTCTGGGGGCTCGTCGCGACCGACCGGGTCTTCCTCAACACGCGCCAGAGGCTGACGGCCCAGGCCGTGCACAGGAGCACGGCGGTGGCCTCGGTCGGCTTCCTGCTGCTGCACATCTCGGTCAAGCTCGTGCTCGACCACACCTCGGCGATCGCGGTCGTGATCCCCTTCGGCCTCGGCGTCACCGGCACCGACGGGCTCATCGGCTTCGGCACCCTGGCCGGCCTCCTGATGGTCGTCACGGCCCTCACCGGCGCACTGCGCAGCGCCTTCTCGTCCCCCGTGCAGGTCGCCGGTCGCTGGCGCGCGCTGCACATGCTGGCCTACCCCGCCTGGTGCTCGGCCCTGATCCACGGCCTCTTCGCCGGGCGCGAGGCGAAGCCGGTCTTCGTGATCCTCTACGGCCTGGCCCTGGTCGCAGTCATGGGCGCGCTGCTCCTGCGGTCGGCCCCCCTGTCGTTCAAGCGGAAGGTCGCCGGGCGCGTCCTGTCCCTGCTCGACGGCGGCAACCGTTCCTACCGCGAAGAGCCCGGGCCACGCCGTGCCGCCGACTCCTCGCTGCCCGGCGGTGGTGGTCGTCCCGGCTTCCCGGACATGGCGGTTCCCTCGCAGCGGACGTCGTCCCCGTCCGGGGCGTACGAGTCCCCGCAGCGCTCCGCCCTCCAGGACTCGGCGTCCTTCACGGACACCGGATCGCTCACGGACACGGGCGGCTTCGCGGCCGCGTACCGGGCCGTCAACACCCCGCGCGCGCAGGACCCGCTGACGCCCGACCCCGCCCAGCGCATGCAGGTACCGATGGACATGCAGCCCACGGAGGCGATGCCGCGGGTCGACGGCAACACCGGGCCCCGCTGGCCGGCCCCGTCCCCGCCGCTCTACGAGGCCCCGCCGCGCCCCGCGGGGACACCGACGTACGACACCGGGACCATCCCCACGTACGACGCGAACGCCATGTACGACACCGGCGCCGTCCCCGCGTACGGCACAAGTGATGTGTACGACACCGGTGAGACGAACGACCCCCTCGGTACGTACAACCCGAACGACACGTACAACAGCGGTCCCGCCACTGAAACGCTGCCCGGTTCCTACGAGGCACCGAGCAACGGCGAACCCTGGAACGCGCCTTCCGGAGGCTTTTAGTGAACGAGGCCCTTCCCGACGTCCCCGAAGTCCGAGTGGTGGGCCTTCCCCAGCTCACCTCCGGTTTCGATCTCGTCGAGAGACTCGACCTGCCCATGCACCTGAAGGTGCACGGACCGCTCGAGCCGATGGGCGGAGAGCAGCTCGCGCAGCTCTCCGAACGCATCAACCTGAAGGGCCGCGGTGGCGCGGGCTTCCCGTTCCACAAGAAACTGCGGTCGGTCGCCGAGGCGGCGATCCGCCGCGGCGTTCGTCCCGTGGTCGTCGTCAACGGCAGTGAGGACGAGCCCGCCTGCCGCAAGGACACGGTGATGATCAACCGTGCCCCGCACCTGATCCTGGACGGCGCCCTGCTGGTCGCCGAGGCGCTGGGCGCACGCACCCTGGTCGTCGGGGTGACACGTGAGTCCACGCAGCGGTCGATGGAGGCGGCGCTCTCCGAGCGCGGGCTGACCAACCGGCGCGGAGCGACCATCCGCGCGCGCGTGCAGCGCAATCCGGTGCGCATGGTGACCGGAGCGGCGGCCTCACTGGTCCGCTCCATCGACGGCGGTCCCGCGATCCCGCCGGGCCGCAAGACCAGCGCCTCGCAGAACGGTGTCGGCGGCGCACCCACGCTGCTGTCGAACGCCGAGACGTTCGCCCAGCTGGCGATCGCCGCGCGCATCGGCGCCGAGCGCTACGGCAACACCGGCCTGTACGACGAGCCCGGCACGGTCATGCTCACCGTTTCAGGAGCGGTCGCCCGCCCGATGGTGATCGAGGCCCCCACGGGTGTACCGCTGCGGTACATCCTGCAGCTGGCCGGCGCCCCGCCGGTCCCGCAGGGCGTGCTGACCGGCGGGTACCACGGCAAGTGGATCGACTCCGCGACGGTCAACGAGGCGATCGTCTCGCGCAACTCCCTGGACGCGGTGGGCGGTGCGCTCGGCGCGGGCGCGATCCTGCCGATCAGCACGGCGACCTGCCCGCTGGGCGAGTCGCTGCGGGTGGCGCAGTGGCTGGCGGAGGAGAGCGCGGGACAGTGCGGTCCCTGCTACCTCGGCCTGCCCGCCGCGGCGCGCGGCATGGAGGACATCCTCAACGGCGGCGGCCCGGCGGCCCTGGAGGCGCTCAAGCAGGTCGCCAACGCCGTGAAGCGGCGCGGCGCGTGCTCGCACCCCGACGGCTCCGCGATGTTCCTGGAGTCGACCATCAAGGCGTTCACGGACGACCTGGCCGCGCATGTCCTCGGCAACGGCTGCGGACGGCCCGTGGAAGGCGTTCTGCCGCTCTTCGAGGGCGGCCAGCAGCCCACCGGCATCCCGGGCGGCCAGGCGGAGCCGGAGCAGGGCCCCAGCCGCCAGAAGATCTACGTCGACTGGACACTGTGCCGCGGACACGGCCTGTGCGCGGACATCCTCCCGGAGGTCTTCCAGCTGGGCGCCGACGGTTTCCCGACCGTCGCGCAGGCGGGGGTGCCCCGGTACGCGGAGGCGAAGGCGCTACGTGCCGTACGCCGCTGCCCGGCGCTCGCGCTGCGCCTGGAGGAGGACACCCGCGGAGCGGCCCCCCGCCAGAACCTCCCCGCCGTACGCGAGGGCGGTGGCGGCGGCCGCCGAGCCCTGGGCCGCGGCCGCTGACACACCGGCGGCCCGGGAGACCGGGCCGCCGAACCGCCGAACCGCCGAACCGCCGAACCGCCGAACCGCCGAACCGCACAAGCAAGAGACACAACAGCGAGCGAATGCAAAAGGCGGGCCATCCTTATCGGATGGCCCGCCTTCATCTGCTGTGGAGCTAAGGAGATTTGAACTCCTGACCCCCTGCATGCCATGCAGGTGCTCTACCAACTGAGCTATAGCCCCTTGCGGTGTTCCACCGGACTTCCCCGGCGGCGACGCCAACATTACCGGTCCCCCGGTGCACCACCAAATCGTTTCCGGTACGCGTGGACGAGGCGGACGGTCACGGCGGACAGCGCCGATCTCCGGCCCGTCGCCGTGCGGGATGTCCGCTCGCTGCCACGCACCCCGGAACGGGCCTCCGCGGTCGCCTCAGCGGCGCTCACGGCCGTCTTGGGACCCGGGGTCGCCGTGGCCGGGGCACCCTGTGGCGAATCCCCGGTCGGCGTCAGGCAGTGGCGAAGGAGTAGAACCGTTTGAGCGTGCAGTGCTCGTCGAGGAGTCGGCCGTAGATCGGCTCGCCCTCCAGCTCTCGGTACGTCTCGATCGGGTCGCCTTTTATGATCAGCGCCCGAGCGCATTCCTCGCACCAGTACTGGTAGTCGTGGTTGACCGGCTCCATGTCGCGCACGATGGGCGTACCACTGCCGCACCAATCGCACTTGCGCCTGTGTGCACCCATCGATCAGCTCCAGCTGTGGCCGCAGGCCGTGCACACGTAGGAAGTTCCGCCGCTGTCGCCGAGAAGCAGGGCGACGTGGGCCGAACCGCGGGAAGGGCGGTCGAGGCGGGTGATCCGGTCCCGTATCACCTCGGATCCGGGAAGGTCGTCGACCTCCCCGAGGATGCTCGCAGGCATCGCCACTCCCTCCCGTCGGGCCGCCCCTTCCGGCCGTTTGATTCTGCCACGGCCGGGCCAATACGGTCAGCGACGCCTTCGTACCAGTCCGGACACGGCACCCGTCGCGGCGGTCGCGGCCAGCGCGAACATGCAGACGAGAAGCGCGTCCGAAGAGGTATACGCCCCCAGGGCCCCAAGTGACTCAAGTCGATTCAAGAAGAGTGTGCCGAACACCGCGACACCGATCAGCTGACCGAGCTGGGTGACCGTGGCGAGCAGGCCGCTGGCGTCCGCCGCGTCCTCGGGACGCACGGTGGCGAGCGCCCGCGTGAGAGTGGGGCTGAAGCCGAGCGCGAGCCCGGTGCCGACGCCGGCGAACGCCACGTACAGCCAGAAGCCGGCCCCGTGGCCGTCCCGCAGCGCCAGGCCCACGCCCGCGACGCAGACCGCGGCGAGCGCGAATCCGGCCGGGATCAGGGCGCGTTGCCAGGAGGCGGGCCACCCGCGCCAGGTCAGCCCGACCAGCCCGAAGACCACCGCGGTCGGCGCGAAGGTGAGTCCGGCACGCAGCGCGCTGAAGCCGAGGCCGCCCTGGACGTGCAGGGTGAGCGCGAACAGGAAGCCTCCGTTGACCGCCATCACGGCCATGATCCGGAAGACCGCGAGCCCCATGCCGGGGTGGCGCAGCACCCTGGGCGCGATCAGCGGCGTGCCGCCGCGCCGGGCGAGCCGGGACTCGTACGCGCAGAACAGGGCGAAGGCGACCGCGGCGGCCACGAGCGACAGCCAGGACCACAGGGGCCAGTCCTCCTCCTGCCCGAGCACCAGCGGCACCGTGAGCAGCGACACGGCCGCGCCCAGGAGCACCAGGCCCGGCAGGTCGAGCCGGTGCGCGCGCTCCGGAGCGCGTGCGTCGTCGCGCGGCAGGACGCGCGCTCCGAGCGCCAGCAGTACGACGCCCACGGGCACGTTCACCAGGAAGACCGGGCGCCAGCCCGTGCCGAACAGGTCCGCGCTGACCAGGACCCCGCCGACCACCTGCCCGGCCGCGGCGCCGGTCGCGAGGACCGCCGAGTACAGGCCGAGGGCCCTGCCCCTGGCCTCGCCGGTGAAGTTCCGCTGGATGAGGCTGAGGACCTGCGGGATCATCACGGCCGAGCCGGCTCCCTGGATCAGCCGGAAGGCGATCAACTCGCCCGTGCCCTGGGCGAGTCCGCAGGCGAGCGAGGCCGTCGTGAACAGCGCGAGGCCGGCCAGGTAGACGCGGCGGTGGCCGAGCAGGTCGCCCAGGCGGGCGCCGGTGATCAGCAGCACTGAGTACGAGATGGCGTATCCGGCGACCACCAGCTGCAGTTCGGCGCCGGAGGCGTGGAGTTCGGCGCCGATGGTGGGCACCGCGACATTGACGATGAAGACGTCGAGGAGCGCCATGAACTGGGCGGCGAGGACGATCGCGAGCAGGCGTCCGGGGCGATTGTCAGTGCCGGGAGTTTTACTTGGTGCAGGGCTTGGTCCGGGACCGGGTCCGGGTGCGGAGTCCGGGCCCGCGGGGGTTGTCGTCGTCATGGCATCGAGCGTGGGGGCGGGCGGGTACGGGTGCCGAGAGCCCGTCGATGCTGGTACTGACAGCACCTGGCAGGGGCCGGGGCGGGGGTCGACGATGGGGGATGTGACGACGATGGCCACGACACAGCGGCGTCGGCCGGAGCTGGCCGCCTTCCTACGGAGCAGGCGGGCGCGGGTGACACCGGCCGACGTGGGGATGCCGCCGGGTCTGCGCCGCCGCACGCCCGGGCTGCGGCGCGAGGAGGTGGCACAGCTGTCGGGGGTCGGCGTCACCTGGTACACGTGGCTGGAGCAGGGGCGGCCGATCAACGCGTCACCACAGGTGCTGGACGCCGTGGCACGCACACTGCGGCTCGACCAGCCGGAGCGCGAGCATCTGTACGACCTGGCGGAGGTGCCGTACACGCACGGCGCCGAGTCGACCGCGCTGGCCGTGGGGCCGGAGGTCCAGGAGATAGTCGACTCCCTCGACCCGAGCCCGGCTGTGGTCTACAACACGCGGTTCGACATCCTCGCCACCAACGCGGGCTACCGGGACGTGTTCTTCGTGCCGGAGACGCGCCCCGCCGGCGGTGCCGTCCGCAACGCGCTGTGGACGCTGTTCACGGCCTCCGAGGAGGACTGCCCGCTGGTGTTCAGGGAGAGCGAGCTGCCGATGATGGTGGCGACGTTACGTGCCGCGTACGGGAGACATGTCGGCGAGCCCGTGTGGGAGGACTTCATACGCAGGCTGTCGGAGGCCAGCGCGCACTTCGCCCGGCTGTGGCGGAACGGGGACGTGGCGCCGCCGGGACCGCGCGTGAAGACGTTCCGGCACGTGGCGGTGGGCGAGTTGCGGATGACGTCGGTGTCGTTGTCGGTCGACGGGATGCCGGAATCCCGGATCGTGGTCTACCGGCCGGCCGACGAGGAGACGAGTGCGAGGGCCGCGCGGCTGAGGGAGCTCCGGCAGCAGTGGAGGGCACGAAAAATCCCGCCCCCTGACGGGAACGGGATCATCGATCTGCGGTGCTGATCTGTGGAGCTAAGGAGAATTGAACTCCTGACCTCCTGCATGCCATGCAGGCGCTCTACCAACTGAGCTATAGCCCCTCACGGTGTCCGACCCGGCTTCCCGGCGGCGGAACAAGAAGAACTTTAGCCTGCGACCAGCCGGAAAGTGAAATCCGGTCCCGCGGGGCATCGGGGGCCGTACGGAAGGCCCGCCGACGCGCCCTACGAGTGCCCCACGACGGCTCGCGCCGGACGACACCAGCACCTCGAAGGAGCGGTCCGAGCCCCGCCCCTTCGACAGGCGCCCGGCACCGTGACCCCGCGCCCCGGCCGGAAGCCCGGAAGCGGCTCCGGCGGAGCGTCTAGTCGTCGTCTCCCAGTACCGGCTCCGGCAGTGTCCCCGCGTTGTGCTCCAGCAGTCGCCAGCCGCGGGCACCCTCGCCGAGGACGGACCAGCAGCAGTTGGAGAGGCCGCCGAGGCTCTCCCAGTGCTGGGACTCCAGGCCGAGGAGGCGGCCGATGGTGGTGCGGATCGTGCCTCCGTGGCTGACGACCACGAGCGTGCCGTCGTCCGGGAGCTTGTCGGCGTGCCGGAGCACCACGGGGGCCGCGCGGTCGGCGACCTCGGTCTCCAGTTCGCCGCCGCCCCGGCGCACCGGCTCGCCGCGCTTCCACGCCGCGTACTGGTCGCCGTACCGGGTGATGATCTCCTCGTGCGTCAGGCCCTGCCAGAGGCCCGCGTAGGTCTCGCGCAGGCCCTCGTCGTGGGTGATGTCGAGGCCGGTGAGCACGGACAGTTCGGCGGCCGTGTTCGCGGCCCGCTTCAGGTCCGAGGCGACGATCGCGTCGGGCTTCAGGGATGCGAGCAGCCGGGCGGCGCGGCGGGCCTGGCCCACGCCTGTCTCGGTGAGCTCGACGTCCGTCGTGCCCTGGAAGCGGCGCTCCACGTTCCACAACGTCTGGCCGTGGCGCCACAGGATGACGCGGCGCCCGCGGCCCGCCTTCTTCCCGGCCTCGGACAGCGGCCTGCCGTCCGCCGCCGGAAGCTCCGCCCCGGCGGTCACCGCAGCTCTCCGCGCAGCTCGGCGGTGTCCTCCGCGTCCTGGAGCTCGGCGTGCTCGGCGCCCTTGCCGCGCGTGGCCTTCGCGTCCGCGGGCAGGTCCAGCTCGGGGCAGTCCTTCCAGAGCCGCTCCAGCGCGTAGAACACCCGCTCCTCGCTGTGCTGGACGTGCACCACGATGTCGACGTAGTCGAGCAGGATCCAGCGGGCGTCACGGTCGCCCTCGCGGCGCACCGGCTTGGTGCCGAGCTCCTTGTTCAGCCGCTCCTCGATCTCGTCGACGATCGACTTGACCTGGCGGTCGTTGGGCGCGGAGGCCAGCAGGAAGGCGTCCGTGATCGACAGCACGTCGCTGACGTCGTACGCGATGATGTCGTGCGCGAGCTTGTCGGCGGCCACCTGCGCGGCGGTGGTGATGAGCTCGATAGAGCGGTCAGTGGCGGTCACTACAAGGCTTTCCGTAGACGGTCAGGAGTCCCCCGAGGGGTGGGGCCTGTGCGGCGGATCATGCCGGAGACGCGGGGTCTGGCACGCGCATCCGCGCTTGCCGGACGCCATCGCACTCCTCCGGCCTGCTCCGCCGGGCAGGCCCTGCCCCAAGGGTCTCACGGACCGCCGACAGCACCCCACGCGATTAACCGATCACGGCCCGGGCGCGCCCGGGGCGTCCGCACCGCCCCCGCGCACGCCCGGTGCCAGTACCGGGTGTCCGCGCCGGCTGCCCGCACCGGCGCAGGCAGCCGGCGCCTGCGCCGAGTGCCCGAAGCCGACCCCGACCCGCCCGGGCGCCCCGAAGGCATCCCGAGGGCACCGCCCGTAACCGGACCGTCACCCGCCCGACAAACCCGCCGAGACGCCCACCTTGTAGTCCTGGCCCAGTACTACCGACACATCCGCGTTCGACGTGGTCTTGCCCTTCTTCACCGAACTCGTCGGCAGGCCGAGCGTCTTGGCGACCTCCGCCGCGTCGTCCTTCCTCGCGGCGTCGGCGTAGGTGATCTGGGACACGGCCTGGGCGACGTCGGTGTCGCCGCCGTCGACGAAGGTGTAACCGCCGTTCAGCAGCACGACCCGGGCCTGTTCGGTGGCGCCCTTGTCGCCCGTCGAGTTGCGGATGCCGACCTGGACGGCCGCGCCCTTCTCGGGACTCTTCGCGGCGCCGCCGAGCACGTCCTTGACCACGCTGTCACTGGCCTGCGCGCTGAGCCTGCCGTCCGTCTGGACCGGCAGCAGCGCCGTCTTGTAGTCGCCGCCCTTGGCACGGTCGGCGAGCTTGGCCAGGAACGCGCCCAGGTCCTTGTCGCTCAGCGAGGGGTCGAGGATCTGCGCGAGCGACTGCACGGTGGTCGTCGCGGCCTCGGGGTCCGACGACAGCTTGCGCAGCACTCCCTGCATGACCTGGCCGAACCGCTCCAGCTGGGCGTTCTGCGACTCCCCCGAGGCGCGGTAAGTGGCGTACGCGACGGCCATCTTGCCGCTCAGCGTCTGCTGCTTGCCCTCCTTGACGAGGGGCGCCTCGCCCTTCTTCTTCGCCTCCGGGTCCGGCACGTCCGCGTTGGTGTCGATGTCGATGTTGCCGACGAGTTCGACGAGGTTGTTGAGGTACGGGGTGTCGAGACGCCAGGTGCCCTCGACGTCGGTCCCGAGCACGGTGTCGATCTCGTCGCGCGTCCCGGAGGACCCGTCGTCGTCGACCGACTTGACGAGCGTGGTCGTGGTGCCGTTGTCGTCCGTCAGGGCAAGGGAGTTGGGCAGCAGGACGGTGGTGCCCTGCTTGGTGGTGGTGTTGTTGACGAGCAGCGCCGTCGCCGTGCCGCCGCCCTTGGTGTTGTGCAGGTGGACGATGATCACGTCGCGGTTCTGGGCGCCGCCGGCGGTGGTCGTGCCGGACGCCGACTCGGAGGACGTTCCGGGCAGGCTGCCGTCGTACCAGAGGTAGCCGACCCCGCCGACCGCGACCAGCACGAGCACCACGACCAGGGCGACGACCCGGCCGCGCGCCCGGCGCTTGGCCTCCTCGCGCCGCTCGGTGCGGTTCTCGGTGAACTTCAGCCAGTCGATGACGTCTTCGGAGTTCTCCGGCTGCTCCTCCACGAAGGCGAACTGCTCGGTCCGGTACTCGCGTTCACCCTGCGGTCCGTCGCCCGGCTGCCCGTCGCCCTGCCGCCCGTCCTCCGGGGACTCCGGCGGCTCCGGGGACTGAGCGGGGCGTGCCTGCTGCGGGATGTAGGCGGTCTGCTCCGCGACGTGGGCCTGGGCCTGTGCCTGGCCCTGCTGCTGACCGGTGTCATAGGGCGCCACAGGTTGCTGCTGACCCGTGTCATACGACACCACAGGCGACGCCTGCTGCCCCTGCTGGCCCATCGCGTACGGGTCGTACCCGTACCCCTGCCCGTATCCCTGGCCCTGCTGCCCTTGATGCCCGTGCTGACCCTGATGTGCCTGCTGCCCCTGGTGCCCTTGCCCGTACCCCTGCGCCTGCCCCCCGTAGGGGTCGTACGAGCCGTACTCCTGCTGGGCCTGAGAGGCCCCCGGAGCTTGGGGGGCCTGGGAATTCTGGGAAGGTGACGGCACCTGCCGGTACACAGGCTGCCCGAACTCGTCGTAGCCGACGAGCTCGTACTGGTCGCCCCCGTACCCAGCGTCGTATCGGTCGTTCACCGGTGCCCCTCTCGGCTCACTCGCCGCGGTACAGGTCTCGCTTGTCGATGTAGCGCACCACACCGTCCGGCACCAGATACCAGACCGGGTCGCCCTTCGCGACCCTCGCACGGCAGTCTGTGGACGAGATGGCGAGCGCGGGGACCTCGACGAGCGAGACACCGCCCTCCGGCAGACCGGTGTCGGTCAGTATGTGGCCGGGCCGGGTGACCCCGATGAAGTGCGCGAGGGAGAACAGTTCTTCGGCGTCGCGCCAGGTGAGAATCTGGCCGAGCGCGTCGGCGCCGGTGATGAAGAAGAGGTCCGCGTCGGGGTTGAGCACCCGAAGGTCGCGCAGGGTGTCCGTGGTGTAGGTCGGGCCGCCGCGGTCGATGTCGATGCGGCTCACGGAGAACTGCGGGTTCTCGGCGGTCGCGATGACCGTCATCAGATAGCGGTCCTCGGCCGGGGAGACCTTGCGGTCGGTCTTCTGCCACGGCTGTCCGGTCGGCACGAACACCACCTCGTCGAGGTGGAACTGCGCGGCGACCTCACTGGCCGCCACGAGGTGCCCGTGGTGGATCGGGTCAAACGTTCCGCCCATCACGCCGAGGCGGCGCTTTCCCGGGTTCGACGGGCCGTTTCCCGGGCCGCGCCGCGCGCTGCGCGCCGTGCCACCCGCCGGACCGGTAGGCATGTCCTGCTCTCCCATGCGTGCAGACCCTACCGGCCCCGGCGACGGGTCCGGTCGCGTGGGCGTCAGCGGTCCCGGTTGAAGCGGGTGGTGATCCACAGCAGCAGCATCAGGATGAAGAAGGCCCCGCCGCCGGTCAGGTAGGGGCTGAGGCTCTCGTGGTTGCCGCCGTGCTCCTCGCCCTCGGCGGCGAATGTGACCAACTGGGCAGCGGTGCTGTGGATGCTCATCTTCGGCAGGACCTATCCGGTGTGGGCGGGATGCGGGATAAAGACTTCCGCACATCGTAAGCGGGGGCTGTAGCCGGTATCACTCCGACTCCGCCGTCAGGACTGCCCGGTCTCCGGCGCCCCGAACCATCGGCCTCCGCGACGCGGGCTCCCGCCGTCCGCAAGGAGATCCTCCGGCCCTTCTCAACCGTCCGGAGCCTTCCGCGGGTCTAAGTGGTCGGGAACCTTCCGCCCGGCCTCACTCGTCCCGTTTGTAGCCGCGCAGAAGGAACCAGGCAGTCAGCACACAGCCGACGACCATCACGATCAGCACGACACGGAGGAGATTCCCCGCCCCTTGCTGTTGGGCGGCGCTCGCGGCCTCGGTGAACCAGGGCTCGGGGAGATGCTCCATGACGTACGACTCCTTCGCTGTACTGCCCGTCCACGGTATCTCCGCCTAGGCTGGGCCCCGCCTTGGGGGCACAGAAGGCAACCAAACGCATGGGGGACCACATGCCAGAAGAAAGCCACGAGAACGTACCGAGCAGGCAGCGCCGGCGCTTCGAGGGGATCTCCTCGCGGGCGTACGAACACCCGGCGGACCGCTCGGCCCTGGTCGCCCTGCGCAAGCTCAGCGGCTTCGACACCGTTTTCAAGGCGCTCAGCGGCCTGCTCCCGGAGCGCAGTCTGAGGCTGCTGTTCCTTTCGGACTCCGTGCGCGTCTCGGACGCCCAGTTCACGCACCTGAACGTCATGCTGCGCGACGCCTGTTACATCCTGGACCTGGAGAAGGTCCCGCCGATGTACGTCAACCAGGACCCCCAGCCGAACGCGATGTGCATCGGCCTGGACGAGCCGATCATCGTCGTGACCACCGGCCTCGTGGAGCTGCTCGACGAGGAGGAGATGCGGGCGGTCATCGGCCACGAGGTGGGCCACGCGCTGTCCGGCCACTCCGTCTACCGCACGATCCTGCTCTTCCTGACCAGCCTCGCCCTGCGGGTGGCGTGGATCCCGCTGGGCAACCTCGCGATCATGGCGATCGTGACCGCCCTGCGCGAGTGGTTCCGCAAGTCCGAGCTGTCCGCGGACCGCGCCGGTCTCCTGGTCGGCCAGGACCTGAAGGCCTCGATGCGCGGCCTGATGAAGATCGCGGGCGGCAACCACCTGCACGAGATGAACGTGGACGCGTTCCTCGCCCAGGCCGAGGAGTACGAGGCCGGTGGCGACCTCCGCGACTCGGTGCTCAAGATCCTCAACGTCATGCCCCGCTCCCACCCCTTCACCACGGTCCGGGCGGCCGAGCTGAAGAAGTGGGCCGAGTCCCGCGACTACCAGCGGATCATGGACGGCCACTACCCGCGCCGGGACGAGGACGGGGACACCTCGGTCACGGACTCCTTCCGCCAGTCGGCCGCGAGCTACGCGACCGACGTCAAGAACTCGAAGGACCCGCTGATGAAGCTGGTCAGCGACATCGCGGGCGGCGCGGGCGACCTCGGCGGCCGGGTCCGGCGCGGCTTCGGCGGCTTCGCGACCGGCAGCGGAGGCGCCGCTGGCAGCAGTTCCCCCGCGGACCAGCCCCCCACCGACCGCCCGGACGACGACAGCCCCAACGGAAGCGGAAGCAACGGCAAGGCCTGAGCCCGGGGGGTCGCCCTGAGCCCAGGCTCTCCGCGACCCCGGAAGGCCGGGCCGGTCTGAGCCCGGGGCCGGAAGGGCGGGGCCGGCCTGAAGCCGGGCCGCCGAAATCCCGGACCCCGGAGGAGCCGGAACCACGACCGGGCCGGAGCTGGAAATCGGGGCCGGAGCTACATCTCAAGGCCGAACCCATGGCTCGGAGCTACACCTCAGAGCCTGATCCATGGCTCGAGGCCAGGTCCATGCTCGGGACACGGCCCAGGGCCAGAAATACAGTAGGCCGAACTACAGCTTCGGCTGGGCGCTCGCCGCCAGTGAGCCGCACAGGGACGTGGCGCTGCCCGTCGCGTACGGGTCGGTGCCGGCCGGGCCGCCCGCCTTGGCCGTCTCGCCCGCGAGCAGCGGGCGCAGATGATTCGTCGCGTCCTCTGCGCAGGCCAGCGGCCCGGCCTGGACGTACGAGACGACCAGCTCGGTCTGGTGCATACGCAGGTCGTCGCGGTCGAACCGGAAGTGCAGCTCGCGCCGCACGGTGAACAGCGAGGCCCTGGCCTTCTCGTCCGAGCCGGTCGGCCGCAGGGCGTAGACGAAGGTGTGGTCGGCGCTGACCTCAAGGGTGTCGGAGTCGGTCTCGGCGGCCGACAGCGTGCCCTGCACCCGGATCTTGGTGTCGGCCAGTTCCGCCCGGTTGGGGTCGAAGCGGACCAGCCAGCCGGTGGGCGCGTGCCGTCCGTCCGCGGTCGGCCGCGTGAAGCTCTGGTCGAACTGGTCGAGCTGCTGCGGGTCGAGCCGTATCCGCACGGACCGGGTGGCACCTCCGGTGAGGACGTCCGGGTCGAGCGCGGACTCGACGAGGTAGTCCTTCGCCGTGGTCAGCGCGGTGACGACCTGGCTGTCGGAGAAGTGGGCGGTACGCCGGGAAGCGGGCAGCGTGATGCCCTCGGCGCCGATGCGGAACTGGTCGGCCGGGCTGTGCGCGTACAGCGAATCGATGTCGGTGGAGCCGGGCACGGCGTTCTGCGGCGCGAGCGGTATCACGGTCATCCGCAGCGGCTCGGGGTGCTTCGCGGCGGGCGTCTGGTACGGATGACGTACGCCCATGTAGATCGCGGTGCCGAAGGCCACGGCGATCAGCAGGACCAGGATCAGCGCCTGCCGGGACAGGCCCCGCCGCATCGGCGGGCGGCGGCGGACGGCCGGGGCGTGGTCGCCGATCCGCTCCTGCGCGGAGAACTCCTGGAGGCGGGCAGCCCGGACGAACGACTCGTCGAAGACGACGGATCGGTACTCTTCCTCGCCACCACCAGGAGCACCCTCGGGGGTCCCCTCAGGTGGGTCTCCAGGTCCGCCCATACATTCAGAGTAGGTCGCAGGGACCTCAGGTAAACGCCCTGGTACACGACAAGTTCCGACAGGACCTCACGGAGGCCCTACGGCGTGCGCGGCACCGCCGAGACGGCTGGCTGGGAATAGTCGGCCGAGGCAGAGGGACCCACTCCGCTTCCCTGTTCGAGGCCGGTGGAGGCGGGCGGCGGGACCTGGTCCCGGCTGCCCGAGGAGGATCCCCGGTAGACCGCGGTGAAAGCGAGCGCGACCATGCCGATCCCCATCACGAGGGCGAGCATCCAGGCGACGGGCCGGTGCCAGCGGGCCTGCTTCCCGTACGTCCCCGGGTTGCCGTAGCCCCCGTGCAGGACGTCGCGGTCGTCGAGGTCGTCCAGCTCCGGGTCGTGGCCGAAATCACCACGTCCGCCGGGTCCGAATCCGTCGTCGTAGAGCTCGTCGTCGCCGCGTACCCCCCGGGGGTGTGCGCGGCGTGCTTCGGCCTCGGAGGCCTCGGCTCTCGCCTGCGCGGCAGCCAGGAGGCGCTCGACCGCGGTCGGTTCGTGAACCGTTGCCGCCCGTACAAAGGCCTCGTCGAAGACCACGGAGGCGAACTCTTCGTCCGCACCCCCGCGGTCACGGTCGTCGTCGGGCTCCCAGCCGTCAGGGAACGGCGTGCCCCCCACGTCCTCCGGCACGGATCCAGAGTAGACCGGGGTGGTCAATTTGGGCAGACGGTAAGGAAATTCATCCGCCCCGCGAGACGCTTTCCGGGGGAGACCCCCAAACACTCCGTGCGGGGATTTCTCTGCGAGTTCCCCGAGCGCCCCTCGGCACGTCCCGGAGAGCCCTCTCGGCACGTCCCGGAGAGCCCCTCCGACGCGCCCGCAGTGGCCCTGGACGCCGTTCCAGGGAGCCCCTCCGGAGCCCCCCCCCAGAGCGCGCCGACAGCCCACGCAGCATGGCCCGCACAGCCCGCGCTCAGCGGCGGATGTGCCCGTCGCCGGTGACGATGTACTTCGTGCTCGTCAGCTCCGGCAGCCCCATCGGCCCCCGCGCGTGCAGCTTCTGCGTGGAGATCCCGATCTCGGCGCCGAAGCCGAACTGGCCGCCGTCGGTGAAGCGCGTGGACGCGTTCACGGCGACCGTCGTGGAGTCGACCAACTGGGTGAACCGGCGGGCCGCCTGCTGCGAGGTGGTGACGATCGCCTCGGTGTGCCCGGAGCTCCAGAGCCGGATGTGCGCCACGGCCTTGTCGAGCGAGTCGACGACGGCGGCGGCGATGTCGTACGACAGGTACTCGGTGTCCCAGTCCTCGGTCGTGGCCTCGACGACGGTGGCCCTGGAGTCCTTGGCGTACGCGAGGACGCGCTCGTCGGCGTGCACGGTGACCCCGGCGTCCGCGAGGGCGTCGAGGGCGCGCGGCAGGAACTCGGCCGCGATGTCCTGGTGGACGAGGAGCGTCTCGGCGGCGTTGCAGACGCTGGGCCGCTGCGCCTTGGAGTTGATCAGGATGTCGATCGCCATGTCGAGGTCGGCCTGCGCGTCGATGTAGACGTGGCAGTTGCCGGTGCCGGTCTCGATGACCGGGACGATGGACTCCTGGACGACCGTCTGGATCAGGGAGGCCCCGCCGCGCGGGATGAGCACGTCGACGAGACCGCGGGCGCGCATCAGCTCCCGTACGGACTCCCGGCTGTCGCCGGGCACTAGCTGGACGGCGTCGGCGGGCAGGCCCGAGCCGCCCACCGCGTCGCGCAGGACCCGTACGAGGGCGGTGTTGGACTCGTACGCTGAGGACGAGCCGCGCAGCAGGACCGCGTTGCCGGACTTGAGACAGAGGGCGGCCGCGTCGACGGTCACGTTCGGGCGGGCCTCGTAGATGATCCCGACGACGCCGAGCGGGACGCGGACCTGGCGCAGGTCGATGCCGTTCGGCAGGGTCGAGCCGCGGACGACCTCGCCGACCGGGTCCGGCAGCGCCACCACGTCACGCACGTCGGAGGCGATCGCGCGGATCCGCTCGGGGGTGAGGGTGAGCCGGTCGACGATCGACTCGCTGGTGCCGGCCTCACGGGCGCGCGCGATGTCCTTGGCGTTGGCCTCGACGATCTCGCTCGTACGGACCTCCAGCGCGTCCGCGATCGCGAGCAACGCGTCGTCCTTCTCGGCCCGCGGGAGCGGGGCGAGGTCGGCGGCGGCGCCCTTGGCACGGTAGGCGGCCTGGGTGACCGGGGACATCGAGTCGTACGGCGAGAGCGTGGTCATATCCCGCAGAGTAGTGCGCCCGCGAAAGGTGTTCAGCCGTTGTCCCACACCGCGAGACAGGTCCCGAAATGCCCCTAGAAAGGGTGTACGCCCACAGGTGTCGCCGGCAGCGGGCCGTATCCCTCGGCGATGCGCTGGTGGTAGGTCTCGCGGTCGATGACCTCCAGGCCGACGATCTCCCAGGGCGGCAGTTTCGCGGTCTGCCGGTGCTCGCCCCACAGGCGCAGCGCGACCGCGGCGGCGTCGTGCAGGTCGCGGGCCTCTTCCCAGTAGCGGATCTCCGCGTGGTCGTTGGCATAGCGGCTGGTCAGCAGAAAGGGATGGTCGTGGGCGAGCTGTTCAAGTCCGCGCCTGACCTCCTTCAGCGGGGCCTCGGCGCCCGAGACGCTCAGCGTGACGTGCCAGAGCCTCGGCAGGTCCTGCGGCTCCTCGACCTCGTAGGTGTCGCCGGCCGCGACGCTGGTGAGGGCCCGCTCCTCGCCGGCCACCCGGGAGCCGACACCACCGCGGGACGCCGCCGCCCCAGGGCGCACTCGTCTCACGACGGCCTCCTTTACGCAATGGGTCCGCTCGGACTGTCGGACTGAGGGGGTCTCCCTGAAACAAAGTTGAGCAGGTGGGAAAGCTCCGCGTGGCACTTTTACCGAAGGTCCACCTCCGGACAGCGCCTTTGTCGGGCGTTCCCACCTGTTTTCGGCCGGGGGTCCGGGTTTCCCCCGGATGAACACAGCACGGAACGTCCACCGGCGGGGGCCCTTCCTTTCGGCCGTTTACGGGTGGAGCAGCACCAGATCGTCCCTGTGTACGACTTCACGTTCGTACGCGGGACCCAGCTCGCGGGCCAGCTCGTGCGTGGAGCGGCCGATCAGCTGCGGGATCTCCTTGGCGTCGAAGTTCACCAGCCCCCGGGCGACCGCCCGGCCCGCGCTGTCGCGCAGTTCGACGGGGTCGCCCGCGGTGAAGTCGCCCTCGACGGCCGCGATACCGGCCGGCAGCAGGGACGTACGCCGCTCGACGACCGCGCGCACGGCCCCGTCGTCGAGGGTGAGGGCACCCTGCGGGGTCGACGCGTGCTGGAGCCACAGCAGCCGGTCGGCGGAGCGGCGGCCGGTGGCGTGGAAGTAGGTGCCGGTGTCCCGTCCCGCGAGGGCGTCCGCGGCGTGCACCGCGCTGGTCAGCACGACCGGGATGCCGGCCGCGGCCGCGATACGGGCCGCCTCGACCTTGGTGACCATGCCGCCGGTGCCGACGCCGGCCTTGCCCGCGCTGCCGATGTCGACGTGCGCGAGGTCGGCCGGGGTGCGCACCTCCGCTATCCGCGTCGTACCGGGCCTGCTGGGGTCGCCGTCGTACACCCCGTCCACGTCGGAGAGGAGGACCAGCAGGTCGGCGCGGACGAGGTGGGCGACGAGGGCGGCGAGCCGGTCGTTGTCGCCGAAGCGGATCTCGTCCGTGGCGACGGTGTCGTTCTCGTTGACGACCGGCAGGGCGCCCATCGCGAGGAGCTTGTCGAGGGTGCGCGAGGCGTTGCGGTGGTGGGCGCGGCGGCTCATGTCGTCGGAGGTGAGCAGCACCTGGCCGACGCGGACGCCGTAGCGGGCGCAGGAGGCGGTGTAGCGGGCGACCAGGAGGCCCTGGCCGACGCTGGCGGCGGCCTGCTGGCGGGCGAGGTCCCGGGGGCGGCGGCGCAGGCCCAGCGGGGCGAGGCCCGCGGCGATGGCACCGGACGAGACGAGGACGATCTCCTTCTCACCGCCGCTGCGGCCCTTGGCGAGGACGTCCACGAGGGCGTCCACACGGTCGGCGTCGAGGCCTCCGGACGCGGTGGTCAGGGACGAGGAACCCACCTTGACGACGATCCTGCGGGCCTCCGCCACGCCCGCCCGTCTCCCGCCACCACCCTCGACCGAGGCCCTTCGGGCCGCCCCCTCGCCCGGACTCGCCGCCTGTCCTGCCGCCTGCCTTGCCGCTGACACGCTGTACCCCAATGTTCCGACCAGCCCGGTCTGTGCAATCTACGTGACCGAGGGTGGCCGGCGCCGCCGCGTTTCGAGTGGCGGACGGCACGGGGGCCACAGGAGGCCTGATGGAGGAAGACGAGAGAACCGCCTCACAGGTTCCAGTCTTTTTAGCCCGAAATACGGTGAATGACCTCACGCAAGATTGCTAGCGGGCCCGCCGAAGTCATACGGTCAGGGATCGGCTTCCCGCTCGCACGAGGAACCGCGAGGAATCGTGGGGATTCGCGGAGCTTGACGAGGCCGTCCCCCATGTATCCCCATCCCGTTGTATCCCCCCATCCGTCGCATCCCTCGCAGGAGCCCATTCCGTGCCCTCCGCCGGACTCGCCCCCCGCCGCATCGTGCAGCTGTTGGCGCTGCTCTCGATGTTCGCGCTCTTCACGGCGCAGATCGTCTCCGCTCTGCTGCCGAACGTCCCGGTGTTCATCGCCGCGAGCGCCGCCGGGCTCGCCCTCGACGTGTTCCTGCAGTACCGGGACCCCGGTCTGCTCTCGCTCCTGGGCAAGGTCCGCTTCGACGTCACGGTCCGGCAGTTGCTCCGCGACATGCTGATCCTGGTGGGACTCCTGCGGATCGAGGGCATCAACCCGACGCGTGAACAGGCTCCGCTGCTGGTCGCGATGTGCGTGTTCTACGCCCTGCACTTCGCCTGCCAGGCCGCCGCGGTCGTGGTCCGCCGCACCCGTACGCTGCCGATCGTCACCCGCAACATCGACGCGTCCGCGCTGCGCCTGAGCGCCGCGCCGCCGCGCGTCCTGGCCCGCCGCCCGGGTCACCGCCTGCTCACCTTCTCGGTCCCGACCACGGCCGGCCTGATGGTCACCGCGGCCACCACGGACGGGTACTGGGGCGCCATCGGCGTCGGCATCGCGCTCGTCCTTGTCGGCGGCGGCACGGCCTACCTCGCCACCTGGCTGCTGCCCAAGAAGCGCGCCATGAGCGAGCAGAAGGTCATGGAGTGGCTGGACAAGTGGCTGGCCGACTACCGGCCGACCGTCGCCATGTACTTCTCGGGCGGTACGACCTCCGCGTACCAGGCGAACATGTGGCTCTCCACGCTCTCCTCGGTCGACGCCAAGCCGCTGATCGTGCTGCGTGAGCGCTTCATGGTGCAGAAGATCGACGCCACGGACGTCCCGGTCATCTGCTTCCCCAAGGTCACGACGATGTTCTCGCTGGAGAACTCGACGCTGAAGATGATGCTGCACCCGGCCAACGCCGCGAAGACCTCGCAGGTCCTGCGCATCCCCACGGTCAAGCACGCCTTCATCAACCACGGCGAGTCCGACAAGCTGTCCTCCTGCAACCCGTACGCGAAGGCGTACGACGAGGTGTGGGTGGCCGGTCCCGCGGCGCGCGAGCGGTACGCGCTGGCCGAGGTCGGCGTCGAGGACAAGGACATCGTGGAGGTCGGCCGCCCGCAGCTGGCGCCGATCCGCCCCTACTCCGGGGCGCCCACGGGTACGTACACGACCGTGCTGTACGCCCCCACGTGGGAGGGCTGGGACGGCAACCCCGGCAACACCTCGGTGGTGCTGGCCGGCGAGAACATCGTGAAGCGGCTGCTCGCGGACGAGGGCGTACGGCTCCTCTACAAGCCGCACCCGATGACCGGTTCCGTCGAATCACGCGCGCGCGCCGCGAACGAGCGCATCAAGGCGATGATCCGCGAGGCCAACACCAAGCGGTCGGGTGCCCGTCCGGACGCCGGTGCCGCCGCCGAACTGACGCGCCGTACGGCCGAGTTGGACAAGCTCACGTCCACCGACTTCCGCGAGAGCGCGGACGAAATGGAGCGGATGCTGCTCCAGGGGGCGCCGCGGGGCGACCGTGAGGCGGCCATCGTCGAGGCCACGCTGGCCTGGGAGAAGGCCTACTGGGCGTCCTTCCCGGAGTGGGAGCACCAGATCGTCACGGACGCGCGGCCGGCCATCTTCGCCTGCTTCAACCAGGCGGACCTGCTGATCAGCGATGTCTCGTCGGTCGTCTCCGACTGGCTGTCGAGCGAGAAGCCGTACGCGGTCGCCAACACCTCGGGGATGTCCGAGGCGGCGTTCCGCGCGGGCTTCCCGACCGTGTCCGCGGGCGCCATCCTGTCGCCCAAGGCGGGAGGCGTGCCGGCGCTCCTGGAGTCGGTCCGCCACCCGGAGAAGGACCGCTTCACGGCGGCCCGCGCCGAGCTCAAGGAGCACCTGCTCGGCCCGTCCGACCCGCCGTCGCTGGCCCGCTTCAACCAGGCGATCGACGACCTCTGCACCCAGGCCGACGAGCGGCGCGTCCGCATGGAGTCCCGCCTCGCCGCGGAGATCCCCTCCCCGCGCTCCGCGAAGGAGGACGCTGCCGAGGAGGCCGCGCAGGACCCGAACGAGGCGGACGACTCCGTCAACGCGTAGCCGCTGCCGCGGGGAGCGAGCAAGGAAGAGGGGCCCGGAGATTCTCCGGGCCCCTCTTCCTTGGTGGGTGTGTTTTCCGGTGCGGTGCGTGCCTCTACCGGTGCGGGTGGGTCGGGGTTGCTCGCGCAGTTCCCCGCACCCCTGAAAGAGACGGGCCCGCTTTGGGGGCGCGGGGAACCGCGCGAACGGCCCCACCGGCCCGCAGTGAACGAACCGTCCCCAAGGTCGGTCTAGAACGGGTCGAAGTCGTCGAACTCCTGGTCCGCCTCGTCGCGTTCCGCCTGCTTCTCGCGCCGCCGCGTGACCGCGGCCCGAGGCGCCTCGAACCGATGGTCCTCACCCCGGCGACCGAGCATCTCGGCCCCCGCCATGACCGTCGGCTCCCAGTCGAAGACGACCGCGTTGTCCTCGGGTCCGATGGCGACCCCGTCACCGTGCCGGGCCCCCGCCTTCATCAGCGAGTCCTCCACACCGAGGCGGTTGAGCCGGTCGGCGAGGTAGCCGACGGCCTCGTCGTTGCTGAAGTCGGTCTGACGGACCCAGCGCTCGGGCTTCTCGCCCCGTACGCGGAAGAGTCCGTCCTCCTCCTTGACCACCGTGAAGCCGGCGTCGTCGACCGCCTTCGGGCGGATGACGATCCGGGTGGCCTCCTCCTCGGGCTTCGCCGCACGGGCCCCGGCGACCAGGCCGGCGAGGGCGAAGGAGAGTTCCTTGAGGCCCGTGTGGGCCACCGCCGAGACCTCGTGGACCTGGTAGCCGCGCGCCTCCAGGTCCGGGCGGACCATCTCGGCGAGGTCCTTGCCGTCCGGTACGTCGATCTTGTTGAGGACGACGAGACGGGGCCGGTTGCCGAGACCGCCGTACTGCTTCAGCTCCTCCTCGATGATGTCGAGGTCGGAGACCGGGTCACGGTCGGACTCCAGGGTCGCCGTGTCGAGGACGTGGACGAGCAGCTCGCAGCGCTCCACGTGCCGCAGGAACTCCAGGCCGAGGCCCTTGCCCTGGCTCGCCCCGGGGATCAGTCCCGGCACGTCCGCGATCGTGTAGACCGTCGAACCCGCCGTCACCACACCGAGGTTGGGGACGAGGGTCGTGAACGGGTAGTCCGCGATCTTCGGCTTGGCGGCCGACAGGACCGAGATCAGCGAGGACTTGCCCGCACTCGGGTAGCCGACGAGCGCGACGTCCGCGACCGTCTTCAGCTCCAGGACGATGTCCTGGAGGTCACCGGGCACACCGAGCAGCGCGAAGCCGGGCGCCTTGCGGCGGGCCGAGGACAGCGCCGCGTTGCCGAGGCCGCCCCGGCCGCCCTGCGCGGCGACGTAGGTGGTGCCCTGACCCACCAGGTCAGCGAGTACGTTCCCCGCCTTGTCCTGGATCACCGTGCCGTCCGGCACCGGCAGGACCAGGTCCTGGCCGTCCTTGCCGGAGCGGTTGTCGCCCGCGCCGGGCTTGCCGCTGGTGGCCTTGCGGTGCGGGGAGTGGTGGTAGTCGAGAAGCGTGGTGACGGACTGGTCGACGACCAGGATCACGTCACCGCCACGGCCGCCGTTGCCGCCGTCCGGCCCGCCGAGGGGCTTGAACTTCTCCCGGTGGACGGAGGCACAGCCGTGACCTCCGCTACCCGCGGCGACATGCAGCTCGACGCGGTCCACGAAGGTGGTCATGGGATGTGCCTCCAGTTACGTACGGAAATCTCTCATCGATGATCACCCGGTGGTCTTCGCCGCTCAGTGATCACTACTCAGTTAGAACACGCGAAAGGCGGACCCGCTTCCCGTACGGGAAGTGAGGTCCGCCTCGCGAAAGATCCGGTCAGGCGACCGGAACGATGTTCACGACCTTGCGGCCACGGTGGGTACCGAACTCCACCGCACCGGCGGCGAGGGCGAACAGCGTGTCGTCCTTGCCGCGGCCGACGCTGGCGCCGGGGTGGAAGTGGGTGCCGCGCTGGCGGACCAGGATCTCACCGGCGTTGACGACCTGACCGCCGAAGCGCTTCACGCCGAGCCGCTGAGCATTGGAGTCGCGACCGTTCCGGGTGGACGATGCGCCCTTCTTGTGTGCCATCTCTCCTCAGTCCCTTACTTCGCAGCCGCGGGGATCTCAGTGACCTTGATCGCCGTGTACTGCTGGCGGTGGCCCTGACGACGGCGGTAGCCGGTCTTGTTCTTGTAGCGAAGGATGTCGATCTTGACGCCCTTGTGGTGATCCACGATCTCGGCCTGGACCTTGATGCCGGCGAGGACCCAGGGGTCGCTGGTCACGGCGTCGCCGTCGACAACGAGCAGGGTCGAGAGCTCGACCGTGTCGCCAACCTTGGCAGTGGAAATCTTGTCAACCTCAACGATGTCGCCGACAGCAACCTTGTGCTGGCGACCACCGCTGCGCACGATGGCGTACACGCGGATCTCTCTCTCGCTCGAAATCGGAATCCCCGCAGTCCAGCCGCCGAGGAAAGCAGGCGGCCTCTCCCGGGGCGCGAGCCACCGGGAGGAAGAGGTTTACGGGAATGCGGTGCATCAGTGAACACACCGAGGGCCAAGGTTACGGTGGCCTGGGCCATAGGGTCAAACCGAGCCGCCAGGGGCTCAAACCCTAGGTCGTCGGCTTCTCACCGTCGTCCGGCAGCGGCTTCACGCCCTTGCACAGGTCCGTGGTGTCCGCGGTGCCCGGGTAGGCCACCCTCGCCACCCGGTCGAAGTGGACCTTGTACATGTCGTGCACGGCGTCGTCGTCGACCTTCACGATCGACTCGTCGTTCTCGCGCAGCGCCGGGCCCGTGTAGTTGCCGGAGCCGGTGAAGCTGACCTTGTTCTTCACGCCGTCGTACATGCCCTCGATGAGGATGTACTTGGAGTGGATGATGTACGGCGTCGCCAGCTTCTGGCCCGGGTTCAGCGGGTCCCGGTCGTCGTTGTAGCAGCGCACGGTCGGGCCGCCGGTGGTGTGCAGCTTCTCCCACGTGCCCTTGGTGCCGCCGCTGCTCTTGGCGCTGTCCGACTCCGCGTAGACGATGCTCACCGAGCAGCCGGCCTTCTTCAGCGAGACCAGCTTCTCCGCGATGGCCAGCCGCGTGATCTTGAAGATCGCCACCCGGACCTTGGTCGACTGCGTGACGCCCGCGGTGTCCTTGTACTTGCAGGTCACGTTGTTGAGGATCGAGTACACCGTGTCGGTGGCCCGGGTGTTGCCGGCCCGCGGGAAGAAGTACGCCTTGTAGAGGCCGTTGCTCACCGTGCGGTAGTTCCAGGACTTCCAGTCCCGCGCGACCATCGTGTCGAAGTAGTCCGCGTACGCGTCGTACATCGTCGGGTTGTTCGGCAGCAGCAGCGCGTCGTTGAAGAACTTCGTGTGCGCGGACGGCGTGGAGTTCGAGGTGGTCTCGACGACCACGTTCGTGGCGCCCTTGACCGCCGAGAACAGCCAGAACTTGTTGTGCATGATCGACTGCCCGAACCTCGGGTCGCCGAGACACGACTTCTTCGCCGGACAGGTCGCGACGTACGAACTCTGCGTACGGTCCGTGCCGAGCCCCGAGGCCAGCGTGCTGTACGCCGTGTTGGTGGGGCGGTCGCTGACGCTGGACTCGTCGAGCAGCACCTGGACGTCGACGCCGCGGCTCTTGGCCGCCACGAGCGCGTTGACGACCGAGGCCTCCCAGACGTGGTAGACCGCGACCTTGATCGTGGAGCCGGGCAGCGCGGCGTTCGTCAGCTCGATGAGCCTCGTACGGATCGCGGTCTGCTGGTCGGCCGTGCCGAGCGGGTCGTTGAAGATCGGCCCCTCGGTCCACGCCTGATTGTCCACGGCCTGAGCCGTGCCCGTCGAAGTGATGGCCTGGACACCGGCCGCGGACAGCACCGTGGCCAGCGCGACAGCCTGCCGCCCACCCTTGACCGGTCTTACGGCACGGTGTCGCCCAGTGCCCGTCAGGCGCACGCGCGCCATCCCAATCCCCTCCCCTGTACACGCGTGAACGTTCTCCCCAACGCGCACCCGTGTGTTCATGCCTATGACTGCATGAGTTTTACAGGTAGATGATCGCCTTCCAAGAGGCGGGGGGTAATTGTGATGACCCTGATGTTCCTGAAACTGTGTCAGGTGCCCCCAAATCGGGCGTACCTCACGGCAGTTCGGTCCTCCTGACGGAGTGTCGTCCGAGCAGCCGAACGCCCCCTGGCCTGCGGTTCGGACCGCGGGCCAGGGGGCGTCTTCGGTTACGCGGGTGCTCAGCCCTCGTCGGTGGAGGCCGTGACGGTGGACGGAGTCTGCTGCTCCGCCGCCGCGGTCTTCTTCGACGTCGACTTCGCGGCCGTCTTGGCGGTCTTCGCCGTCTTCTTGGCCACGGTCTTCTTGGCGGCCGTCTTCTTGGCCGTCGTCGTCTTCTTCGCGGCGGCCTTCTTCGCGGGCGCCTTCTTGGCCGCCTTACGGGCCGTCTTCTTGGCCGGGGCCTCTCCGTCGCCGGACGCCTCCGCGGGTGCCTCGGCAGGGGCCTCGGCGGCCTCCGTCCGGGCCTCCGCGGGAGACTCCGCCGAAGCCGAGGGGACGACCATCACGGCCGTCTCCGCGGACGCGGTGGGAGCGGTGGCCTTGCGGACCGCACGGCGGCGTGCCCGCGGCGGGGCGGCGCTGTCCGTGGCGGGCTGCGGCTCGGGCTCGGCGACCGGCTCCGCCTTGGGCTCGACGGGTGCGGCGACCGGCTCGGTGACGGTCACCACGGTCTCCTCCGCGGCCTTGGGCGAACCGGCCGGCGCGGTGGCCTTGCGGGTCGCCCGACGGCGCGTACGCCCCTTGGGCGCGGCGTCCTCGGCGGCGGGGGCCGCGGCGGCCGGGGCCTCGATCACCGGGTCCTCGGCGGCGACGGGCTCGGCCTGCGCGACGGCGGCCGGCTCGGGCTGCACGGGACGCTCGATCTCGTCCTCCGACGTCACGGACTGGGCCGTCGGAGCCTCCGAGCGGCGCTCGGAGCGACGGCTCTCGGACCTCGGCGCACCCGCGGGGGCCGACGCGCGCCTGCCTGCACGGCGCCGCGACCGGCCACGCGTGGCAGCGGCCTCCGCCTCGGCGGCACTGCTGTAGAGGTCCTCGTCCGGTACGAACTCGGGCTCGGGCAGCGCGACCGGCTCGGCGGCCTCCGCCGCGACCTCGGCCTCCGTCTCGTCGGGCTCGGCCGTCTCCGTCTCGTGCGTGTGCTCGTGGTCGTGGGTCTGCTCGGCGCCGCCACGGCCGCGCTTCTTGCGCTTGCCGCCGCCTCCGGCGGAGGTCGGCTGCTCCATGTGCACGATCACGCCACGGCCGTTGCAGTGGACGCAGGTCTCGGAGAACGACTCCAACAGGCCCTGGCCGACCCGCTTACGGGTCATCTGGACGAGGCCGAGCGAGGTCACCTCGGCGACCTGGTGCTTCGTACGGTCGCGTCCCAGGCACTCCAGGAGGCGGCGCAGCACCAGATCGCGGTTGGACTCCAGGACCATGTCGATGAAGTCGATGACGACGATGCCGCCGAGGTCGCGCAGCCGCAGCTGGCGCACGATCTCCTCGGCCGCCTCCAGGTTGTTCCTGGTGACCGTCTCCTCGAGGTTGCCGCCCTGACCGGTGAACTTGCCGGTGTTGACGTCGATGACGATCATCGCTTCGGTCTTGTCGATGACCAGCGAACCACCGCTCGGCAGCCAGACCTTGCGGTCCAGCGCCTTGGCGAGCTGCTCGTCGATCCGGTACGTCGCGAAGACGTCGACCTCGGAGGTCCACCTCGACAGGCGGTCGGCCAGGTCGGGCGCGACATGGGCGACGTACCCGTGGATGGTGTCCCACGCCTCGTCGCCGCTCACGATGACCTTGGTGAAGTCCTCGTTGAAGATGTCGCGGACGACGCGGACGGTCATGTCCGGCTCGCCGTAGAGCAGCGTCGGGGCGTTCGAACCGCCGCCGCCCTTCGCCTTCTTCTGGATGTCCTCCCACTGCGCCTGCAGCCGCTCGACGTCACGGCTCAGCTCGTCCTCGCTCGCGCCCTCGGCGGCGGTGCGCACGATGACGCCCGCGTCCTCGGGGACGATCTTCTTGAGGATGGTCTTCAGACGCGCCCGCTCGGTGTCGGGCAGCTTGCGGCTGATGCCGGTCATCGAGCCCTCGGGCACGTAGACCAGGTAGCGGCCGGGGAGGGACACCTGGCTGGTGAGGCGGGCGCCCTTGTGGCCGATCGGGTCCTTGGTGACCTGCACGAGGACCGACTGGCCCGACTTCAGCGCGGCCTCGATGCGGCGGGGGCCGTTGGCCATGCCCAGCGCCTCGAAGTTGACCTCACCGGCGTACAGCACGGCGTTGCGGCCCTTGCCGATGTCGATGAAGGCGGCCTCCATCGACGGCAGCACGTTCTGGACCTTGCCCAGGTAGACGTTGCCGACGTACGAGGTCGACTGCTCCTTGTTGACGTAGTGCTCGACGAGCACGTTGTCTTCCAGGACGCCGATCTGGGTGCGCTCGCCGCTCTGGCGGACGACCATCACGCGCTCGACGGCCTCACGGCGGGCCAGGAACTCGGCCTCGGTGATGATCGGAACGCGGCGGCGGCCCTGCTCGCGCCCCTCGCGGCGGCGCTGCTTCTTGGCCTCCAGGCGGGTCGAGCCCTTGATGGACTGCACCTCGTCCGAGGCGTCGGACCGCTCTTCCTTCTTGCTGCGCGGCTCACGGACCTTGACGACCGTGCGCTCGGGGTCGTTGTCGCTCGTCTCGGCCTCGCCGGACGAGTCACCGGCGCGGCGACGACGGCGGCGACGGCGACGGCTGCTGCTGGAGCCGCCCGCCTCCTCGCGCTCGTCCTCGGCGTCCTCTTCCGTCTGCTCGGCGGTGTCCTCGGTGTCCTGGGCAGCCTGCTCGGACCGCTCTGACTGCTCGGTGGCGTAGTCGTCACCGTCGGCCGAGTCGCCGTCCGACTCGGCGGACTCGCCACGACGGCGGCGACGGCCGCCACGACGGCGCCGACGGCGCGAACCGGTCTCCTCGCCGTCGTCACCCTCGGCGGAGTCGTCGGCGGTGTCCTCCGCGGACTCCTCGTCGACCGGCTCCTCCTCGGGCTCGGGGGCCTGGGCCACGGGGGCGGCCGGCTCCTCGGCCTTCCTGCCGCGACGGCGCCTGCGCGATCCGCCGGTCTCCTCCTCGGCGACGGGGGCGGTCTCCTGGACCGGCTCCACGACGTCCTCGGGCTCCTCGGTGGTCTCGGCAGCGGCGGCGGCAGCCGCGGCGCGCTCCGGCGTCTGGAACATCGGTTCGGTGAACACGGGCGCCTGGAACACGGCGACCGAGGGCCGCGCGGGGCGCCGCGCGGCATCCGCCTCGGACTCCGCGCTCTTGGGCGGCGCGGGCGGCGCTGCGAAGCCTCCGGCGGCCTTGCGCGTGGCACGGCGGCGGGCGCGGCGCGGGGCGCCGTCCTCGGCGTCGTCGGTGGTGTCGGCCTCAAGGGCCCGGTCGTTCTTGGCAGCGGCCACGGGGGCCTCCCTGCGCTCGTCGCGGACATCGGCCTCGACGGGCTCGGTCGCGGTGGGGGTCTCGGCGGGCACCGTCGCGGGCGTCTCGGCCTCGGCCTGCGGCGCACCGGTGGGTGCGGTGGCCCGACGGGTGGCCCGACGGCGGGTACGGCCCTTGGGGGCGGCGTCCTCGGCCTCGACGGCCGGCGCCTCCTCCGTGGCAACGGGCTCGGTGGCCTCGTCGGACACAGGGGTCACAACAGCCTCAGCGGCCACTGGGGCCGGGGCCTCGGTCTCCGTCGGCGCACCGGCGGGTGCGGTGGCGCGGCGCGTGGCCCGACGGCGGGTACGCGGCGCCGCAGCGGCCTCCTCGGCCACGGGCTCGGCGGCGGGCGTCTCGGGCTCCGCCTGTACGGCAGGGGCGGCGGCGACGGCCTCTTCGGTCACGACGGTCGCGTCGGACCCAGCGCTCTGCGCGGTCCCGACGGCCTGCGGCGCACCGGCGGGAGCGGACGCCCGACGGGTGGCCCGACGGCGGGTACGCGGCGCGGCGGCAGCCTCCTCGGCGGCCGGCTCGTCGGTGACAGACGTCTCAGTGACCTCAGTGACCGCCTTCTCGGTGGTCGCCGCTTCGGCGGCCGCGGCCGCCTCTTCGGTCTCCTCCGGCTCCTCCGTCGCGAGGTCGGTCGCGAGATCGGTGGAGTTCACGGCCGGTATGGCCGGCGCGGTGGTCTCGGCCACGCTCTCGCCCTCGGTGTTCCCGACGGGCGGTCCCGCGGGGCGGGACGCGGCGCGACGACGCCTGCGCGGCGGCAGGGTGTCGCTGGGGGTGCTGTTCTCGGAGCCCTTGGACGGCTCAGCGGGTTCGGTCGGTTCGAGCATGCGGGTGGATCTCCCGTCAGGCTCCCGGGCGCCGCGGATCCGGTGACGTCCGCGGCTCGCGCGATGCGCGGTGCCGCCGTCCGGGGCGCGGGCGCCGCACGGGAGCTCTCTGTGTCCTGTCTCGCCGGTTCCGTACGCCATGTGTGCGTACGGCCTGGCGAAAGTCTTCTGGTCGGTGCGCTGCCCGACCCAGGTGGCTCCCGGATACGAGGGCTGCGCTTCGACGTACGTCCTTACGCGGGACCTTCCTTACGCCGGCGCCTTCGCGGCGGCAGCGGTCGCGTCCCCAGGAAAAGCATCTGAGGCGGCAGCCACTGCCTCGCGGTCGGGCGCGAGCGGGTCGGTCACCGTGCCGGTCTCTTCATCGAAAAGCCCCTGCGCCAGCCTGGTCACCGCTGCGGGGACCGGCGGCGCCAGGTCGGCCACAGCTCGGAGACCGGACAGGACGTCGTCAGGTCGAACGGCAGGCGTCACGTGCCGAACAACCAGCCGCAGTATCGCACAGGCCTGGTCGGTCGGCCTATCAGGCTGTGGACTGTGCGTCTCAGACTGTGACTTTTGTGCCTCGGGTTGTGCTGTGTGCGCCTCTGGTTGTGCTGTACGCGCCTCCAGGCTCGCGACGGCGCCGCGGGCGTCGAAGGTGCGCATGCCGTTCTTCGTCCTGCGCTGGACCTCGACGGCCTCGGCCGACGTGAAGGCGTCGACCGCGCGCTCCGCGTCCTCGGGGGTCACGCCGTCGAGGCGCAGCTCCCATACGGACGCGGTGAGCCGGTCGGCGAGACCCGACGTACGGGCCTCCACGGCGTCGATGATGTCGAGCCCGACGGGCATCGACTCGTCGAGGAGCAGTCGCAGCTTCTCGGGGTCGCGCGCGTGGGTGAGCGCGATCTCCAGGTACTCGGCCTCACTGCCCGTGCCGGTGGGTGCGGCATTGGCGTACGACACCTTCGGGTGTGGGGTGAACCCCGCCGAGTACGCCATGGGCACCTCGGCGCGGCGCAGCGCACGCTCGAAAGCACGCTGGAAGTCGCGGTGGCTGGTGAACCGGAGGCGGCCGCGCTTGGTGTAACGCAGTCGGATGCGCTGCACCGCGGGTGCGGGCGGCGGGCCTTCGGGCTGTCGCTTGCCCAGTGTCGTTCAGTCCTTCGTGAGAGCGGTCGTACTGCTACCTAGAGTACGTGCCTCGGCGCCGACAGGTTCCCCTCGGGAGGCGTCCGGCCCGGACCGCAGGCCGCCGCCCGGCTTGACCGGGCGCCCCGGCCCGGGCTCGTGCCGGGGCTCGGCCAGGACGGCGGGCTCGGGTTCGCGCGGCGCTCCGAACAGCATGCGCCGGATGTCGGCCCGGGTCTGCCGCGCCGTCTCACGGGCGCTCGCCAGGACCTGTCGGGTGGTACGGCCCACGCTCCGGGCGGCCTCCGCCGCGGGCCGCCAGACGGCGTCCCGTACGAGGTGTCCGACGGGGGTGAGCACGCTCCTGTACGCCCATCGCACCGGCTCCACGAAGATCCACCGGAAGAGTCGCCCGAGGAAGCGTCCGACGGCGAGCGAGATGTACCCGGCGACGCGCCACGCGTGTCCGAGGGCTTCGCCGATCTCCCGCGCGACGACGGCGATGCCCCGCCCGACGGGCGCCAGCACCCAGCGCCACAGGGCGACCGCGGGCACGACGAAGATCCACCGCAGGAGCGTCCCGACGACCATGGCGATCCAGGCCGCTCCTGCCCAGATCCCACGCCCCACCCATGTCATGGCGGCCCACAGCCCTCCGCCGATCCATGTCATGCCGGCCCACAGGCCACGGGAGACCCACACGACACCGGACCACACGCCACTCGCGGCCCATACGACACCGACCCAGAGGCCCAGGGAAACCCATGTCACGCATGCCCACACACCGCGGCCGACCCATGTGATGGCGCCCCACAGCCCCAGCGCGGCCCAGGCGAACCCCCGCCCGGTCGGTGCGAGCAGCGCCCGGTACAGCCAGACCGCGGGAGCGACGACCGACACCCGCCACAGCCAGGCGCACCCGGCCCCGATCCCCCGCAGCGCCCACACCACTCCGTGCCCGAAGGGCGTCAGCACGCGCTCGTACAGCCAGACGGCGGGCACGGCGAGCAGCACGTTCCCGAGCCAGGCCAGGGCGCGGCCCAGCGGCACGGCCACGTACCGCCACAGCCCCACCCACGGCCAGACGAAGACCAGCTTGCCCAGCCACGACAGGGCGTACCCGAGGCCGGTCAGCAGCCACGCGACGACGGTCGCGATCCCCTCGACCAGCCACACGAAGGCCCGTCCGACGGGCGCGAACACCCACGCGACCGCCCGCCCCAGGGGCCTCAGCAGCGTGTCCTTGAGGAAACGCCCGCCGACGACCAGCGCGTCCCACACCATCCGTACCGGCACGACCAGCACCAGCACCACGATCCGCACCGGGATACGGATCGCGACGGCGAGACAGCCCTCGGGAGCGGCGTCCTGCCGCCGCACGGGCACACCGTGCGCACCGGATGCCACGGCGGCCACGGGCTGCGCGGGAGCCTCACGCGGCACAGGCGTCCCATGTGGTGCGGGCGACTCACGCGGCACGGGCGGCGGCGACTTCTCCAGGTCCATATCGACGAGGACGCATCAATGGCCCGTACGGATCCAGAACCGCAGCATTCCGCCCCGTTCGTCCTCGAACTCTCCACCATTGCCCTCGATCACCTTGCGGGAACCGATGTTGGTGGTGTCGCAGGTGACGAGGACCCGGTCGAGCCCGAGGTCACGCGCGTGCGGCAGAACGTCCCGGAGCATGGCCGTGGCGTACCCCTTTCTGCGCGCCGTCGGCCGTACGCCGTAGCCGATGTGGCCGCCGAAGTCGCGCAGATGCGGGGTGAACCGGTGCCGTATCTGGATCCGGCCCAGATAGTCGTCCCCGTCCACGTACCAGAACCAGCTGCTCGGTACGAAGCCCTCGGGCCGCCGCCCCTCCTCCAGCTCCTCCTCACGGACCGCCGCGACATAGCGCGCGAAGCCGTCCGGCTCCGGCCAGTTGTCGCCGTACACGGCGAGCTCCCGCTTGAGGGTGTCGCCGAAGTACTCACCCTCGGCCACGTTTTCGCGCACGGCGTCGAGGAAGGGGATCCGGAACCGGACATCAGGGCTTACGAGCTGCGGTGACATCACGTCATTGTGGCGCCCCGCGCAGGGCCCGGGCCAGGACTTTTTCCCTCAACCGGTGGCGGGTCGGTCCACGTCGATCCCGTACTCCCGGATCAGTTCCTCCAGGCCGCCGCGGTACCCCTTGCCGCCGAGCACGAAGTCCCAGTCGCCGCCGGCCCGACGGCGGAAGGAACCCAGGACCAGCGCGGTCTCGTCGGCCCGGCCGTCGGACACGTCGAGGCGGCCCAACTCGGTTCCCGAGGCGTCCGACAGCCGGATGCCCGCCTCTGTGAAGCCGGAGAGATCCGCTTCGGGATTGACCTCGGGGTCGACCGCGGCGACGAGGACGAGGCGGTCGGCCCGCTCGGGCAACGCGTCGAAGGACACGCGGATCGCGGCCTTGTCGGGTGCGGCGGCGGCGAGCGCGCGGACCGTACCGTCCGGTGTCCGGGAGTTGTTGAAGAAGACGAAGTGCTCGTCGCTCAGCACGCGGTTGCCGTGGCAGACGAGCGCGCAGACGTCCAGGGCGACCTGGCCGGTCCAGAACATGCCCAGCCTGTTGTACTCGTCCGTCCCACCCTCGGCGTCCGGTGAATCCGGCGCGTCCGGTGCACGTCCTTCCGGTGTGCGCTGGGCGGGAATCGGGCTGCCGGAGTTCCCGAGCCGCCCGCGCAGCCCGTGCCGGTGCAGGAGGTCGACGAGTTCGTTGCCGGCGACGAGTTCCAGGGGTTTGCCGTTGGCGAAGGTGTGCGAACCGGGGCCGAAGCCGGAGGTGGTGACGAGTACCCCCTTGTTGGCGCCCGCGTCCTGGACCGTGCCGAACAGGTCGCGGACGGCGGTGGGCGGCACGGTGTTGCGATAGCGCTTCACCTGCACGACGATCTTGCCGCCCCGGATCGGCGTCGGGTCCAGCGCGTCGACGTCGACACCGCCGTCGTTCGACCGCTGGGTCGTCACGGCCTGCATGCCCATGGCCCGGAACAGCTCCGCGACCAGCGACTCGAAGGCGACCGGGTCCATCTCGTACAGATCCGGCTCCTCGTCGCCCCCGTGGGTGACGACGCCGTTGCCGACGTCCTCGGGCCGCCGGCCGGGCCGTACGACCGCACGCTGGTCGGGCCGTGCCGACAGCTGTCCCCGTAACCCGTCCACCAGGCAGTCGACGGCGCTGACCTGCTCCAGACGGAGTCCCGTGAAGACGGAGCGGGACGCCATGACCGTGGCCAGGAAGATCCGCGCCTGTCTGCCCGTCGCCGGGTCGTGGTCGTCGACGAACCCGTTGAGCGCCACGGACTCCAGCGCCCCGAACTCGTCCGCCGCGAAGAGATCGTGCAGGACGAGGAGTACGCACTGCGCGAGCACGTCCCGGTACAGGGCGCGGCGCTGGGCAGCCGGCCGGGGCGCTTCCTTGTCCTGGTCGGCGCCGGGCATGTACCGCACCAGCTTCACCTCGGGTACGACGTCGTACCCGGGCAGCTCCCAGTTGAGCACCAGCTGTCGCGCGGGCGGGTCGTACGCGGCCGTCACCTGGCGCGGCAGGTCCTCGGGCCACGCGGACGAGGCGTAGAGGGCCGCGGAGAAGTACTCCACCACTGCCTCGGGGTCACCGTCGCGGAGCCCGGCCGCCATCTCGGCGACACCGGCGTTGTGTTGACGGATCTCACTCAGCCGGGCGTCGGCCCACTGCTCGTACTGCCGCTGGTAGGCGGCCAGTTGCTGCAGGCGCTGACCCTCGGCGGCCTGCGCCGCCTGCCAGTCGCGCTCGAACCGGGCGCGCGCCTCCGCCTGGGCCTGGGCACGACGGCCGGCACCGAGCCCCCAACCGCCCTGCGCCTGATACTGGTTCGGATCGGGCATCGGCCTCGGATGCGCCAGCGGCCCGGGCGCGAAGGGCTCCACCTGCTCAGCGCGGGCGAGTTGCGCGGTCCCGAAAACCGGCGCCCGGCACCCGGCGGCCAACAGCCCCCGCAAGGACTCGACCCGCGCGTCCAACTCCTCGGTACGCCGCCTCGCGTCGGCCTCCCGCTGCTGCCGGTACGCGGCCTGATGCTCACGCCGGCTGCGCGCCAACTCCCTCTGCTGGGACCGCTGCCGCCGCTCGAACTCCCTCTCCTGCCGCGCCCGCTCCTCCACCTGACGCTGCTGCTGCCGCTGCACCTCGGCCCAGATCCCGACCAACCCATTGGAGCGACGACTCATGCTCTACAGGCCCTCCCCCACAACTCCGAGGCCCTGCCACCGAACCCCGACCCCACAACTGACCGTAACCAGACGACTCTAGTGCGCGATCGCCCGGCACTCCCCCCACTTCCGGGAGGCGCACGGAGTGTGTGCGGAGCGACCCCACCGAGGACCGCTCCCCCGTGGCCCACCCGCAGGCGGCTCACTCGCCTGCATGGCCGCCTCCTCCGCAGCGGATACCGCCACGCCAGAAAGTCGGAAGGCACCACGCGAACCGAGAGCGGCCACCCAGACGACAGCGACCGCGTCTCCAGGGGCCGGCAGCCTCCTCTTCCGCGCCGCCGTCCCCCAGCACCTCTACAACGCGCCGCAGCACCTCACCCACGTCAGTGAACGTGCCCACTCGCCGCAGAGGCCTTCTTGACCGTCAGTGGGAGCAGCTTCTTGCCCGTGGGGCCGATTTGGATGGAAGTGTCCATCTGCGGGCACAGTCCGCACCAGAGCAGCCTCAGGCCCGCCGCAGGGAAAGCACCACCCTGCGCCGCTCCACATCGACTTCCATGACCACGACCGAGACCTCGTCGGCGACCTGTACGACCTCCGCCGGAGCTTCCACCGGCGCCCATGCGAGCTCGCTCAGATGAACCAGTCCCTCAATCCCGTCGGCGACCTGAACGAAGGCGCCGAACGGGATCAGCTTGGTGACCCGGCCACGCAGGATCTGGCCCACCTCGGTGCCTTCGGTGAACATCGCGAAGGGGTCCGGCTGCAGCGCTCGCAGGGACAGCCGGGCCTCCCCATTCCATGTGTCGAACTGTAGGAACTCGCACGACACACGCTGTCCGACCTCAACGACATCCGAAGCATCTTCGAAGCGCCGCCAGGACAACTCGGGAAAGGTGATGAAGCCGACCCCAGGAAAGACCGGGTGTTCAGGGCCGTCGTCCAGCGCGATGAACACGCCGAAACTCTCGATCGCCGCGACCGTACCGGACAGGATCTCGCCGGGTTGAAGGCGCTTGAGGAACATCCAGAGTTCCCGGTGCTCGGTGGCCGCCGTCGACAGGAGAACCTGGCCCTCGGCGGAGTCAACGGCGATCACCTCGGCAGTGATCCGCTGCCCGACCTCCATACCCTCACCCGGGCGTCGAAGCCATGGACCATCCAACGGCCCCACCACCCCCAGCGGGCGCGCGGCGAAGCCGTCCAAGGTCACCGACAGCCCAGACCGATTGATCTCCGCAACCGTCCCCCGGCAGAGACCGCCTACACGAATCGTCGACAGAAACCTCCGGACAGCCTGGTCGGCCGACACTTCCCCCATGCCGTCCAGGCTCCCACGAGGAGCTTCGCGCTAGACCGACTCCACCTCGGACTGGACACTTGTCGAGCCCCCAGGAGGCGGCAGAGGCGTCCTCGGCACCTCCCGCACGATCCCCTGCCGTCCACCCCAAGCACCTAGCGCCCTCAGGACGGCAGCCACATCTTCCTCGCTGCCGTCCTCCCCCACTCGACTGGGCCCTGATCGCCAGTCTCAACCCCAAGGCGTCCGTCGAGGATGTCGCGCAGGAGGAGGCAGCGATCGGATACCCGCTCGTGCGAGAGCTCTCGCTCACGACCGACTGATTCTCCACGACGGAATTCGTCAAGCGGCGCTGGCTATCGGGCTCTCCATGCCTGGACGTGTTCAAGGACGTACTCGGCAAGCGTGAGGAGGGCGAATCTCCGTGCCGGAGGGCCCGAGAGCACCGGGAACTTCTCGTTGACGCCGGATGGCTGTTCCTCCTGAACGCCTGCGTGCAGTACGACCGAGGCCAGCGGGAAACCGCCAACCTCAGCAAGGCCGCAGCGCTCCGGATCGGCAACGAGGCTGGACACGGCGAGATCATGGCTTGGGCGTGGGAGATCGAAGCATGGTTCGCCCTCGCCCAAAGCCACTGGCAAGACATGCTCGACGCCGTCTGTGCTGTCATGTGACCTGTTGGGTCACCGGACAGCGACACCAGGAATGAGCGCTACCAGTCCGGAGAGGAAGCTGCCTGCTGCTGCGAGTGTGACCAGAGCGGCCTTGCCGTCGGAGAACAGTCCGGAGCAGAACTCGCGCACTTGTCGCCGGAGGATCAACATTTTGAGCTTCTGCCAGCGGTGTTGATGGATGTGGCAGCCCATGAGGATGCCGGTCGCGTTGTTGCGGCAACCGTCGGTCCGTCCTCTGGTCGGAGCCCCGCAGGTCACCGGGGCTTGGAAGAAGGACCAGAGAAGCACTGCGGCGGAGAGGGCGACGATCACTGCTGGACCTGCTGCTTCGTTGATCCATGCGGCAATGAGAAGGGCGCCGGCCAAGACACCCCACCAGTGCCCCAGACCGCCCAGCAGACTGCTTTTCGCCCCCGAAGTCGCCATGCCTGTAATCCTGGCGATCGGCGAGATGATTCATGCCGCGTGCGGACGGTACGACCGAAAATGGGCTCAGGACGGCTGACGCTTGCCCTAGTTAGCTCATCTGGACGATGGGGAGACCCGCTGCCGGAAGACACCCCGCGAGCTGAGGGCAGCCACTCGGGCGACGGCCGCCGGGTACGGCCACCTCCCAGGCCGTCAGCCCCTCAGACCCACTCCACCTCTGACTGGACGGTCGTCGGGCCCCCAGGAGGCGGGAGCGGCGTTCTCGGCGCCTCCTTCACGATCCCCTGCCGTCCGCTCTGAGCGCCGAGCGTCTTGAGGGCGGCAGCCGCCTCCTCGCTGCCGCTGCCGTCCCCCAGCGCCCCCACGATGCGCCCCAACGCCTCACTCACGTCAGTGCGTGTGACCGCTGGCCGCAGCATCCTTCTTGACCGTCAGCGGCAGCAACTTCTTGCCCGTCGGGCCGATCTGGATGTCGAGGTCGAGCTGCGGGCACACCCCGCAGTCGAAGCAAGGTGTCCACCGGCAGTCCTCGACCTCTGTTTCGTCGAGGGAGTCCTGCCAGTCCTCCCAGAGCCAGTCCTTGTCGAGGCCGGAGTCGAGGTGGTCCCAGGGGAGGACCTCCTCGTACGTCTTCTCGCGGGTCGTGTACCAGTCGACGTCCAGGCCGAAGGCGGGGAGCGTCTTCTCCGCGCACTTCATCCAGCGGTCGTACGAGAAGTGCTCGCGCCAGCCGTCGAAGCGGCCGCCGTCCTCGTAGACCGCGCGGATGACCGCGCCGATGCGGCGGTCGCCGCGTGACAGCAGGCCCTCCACGATGCCCGGCTTGCCGTCGTGGTAGCGGAAGCCGATGGAGCGGCCGTACTTCTTGTCGCCGCGGATCTTGTCGCGGAGTTTGCCGAGGCGGGCGTCCGTCTCCTCCGCCGAGAGCTGGGGCGCCCACTGGAAGGGCGTGTGGGGCTTGGGGACGAAGCCGCCGATCGACACCGTGCAGCGGATGTCGTTCTGGCCGGAGACCTTGCGGCCCTCGGCGATCACCTTCGTCGCCATGTCCGCGATCTGGAGGACGTCCTCGTCCGTCTCCGTCGGCAGGCCGCACATGAAGTAGAGCTTCACCTGGCGCCAGCCGTTGCCGTACGCCGTGGAGACCGTACGGATCAGGTCCTCTTCCGAGACCATCTTGTTGATGACCTTGCGCATGCGTTCCGAGCCGCCCTCGGGGGCGAACGTCAGGCCCGAGCGCCGGCCGTTCCTCGTCAGTTCGTTCGCCAGGTCCACGTTGAAGGCGTCCACGCGGGTCGACGGGAGGGACAGGCCGATCTTGTCCTCCTCGTACCGGTCCGCCAGGCCCTTCGCGATGTCGCCGATCTCCGAGTGGTCCGCCGAGGACAGGGACAGCAGGCCCACCTCCTCGAAGCCTGTCGCCTTCAGGCCCTTCTCCACCATGTCGCCGATGCCCGTGATGGAGCGCTCGCGCACCGGGCGGGTGATCATGCCCGCCTGGCAGAAGCGGCAGCCGCGCGTGCAGCCGCGGAAGATCTCCACCGACATGCGCTCGTGGACCGTCTCGGCCAGCGGCACGAGGGGCTGCTTCGGGTACGGCCACTCGTCCAGGTCCATGACCGTGTGCTTCGACACCCGCCACGGGACGCCCGACTTGTTCGGGACCACGCGGGCGATACGGCCGTCCGACAGGTACTCGACGTCGTAGAACGCCGGGATGTACACCGAGCCCGTCTTCGCGAGGCGGAACAGGACCTCCTCGCGGCCGCCCGGCTGCCCCTCCGCCTTCCAGGCGCGGATGATGTCGGTCATGTCGAGCACGGCCTGCTCGCCGTCACCGATGATCACCGCGTCGACGAAGTCGGCGATCGGCTCGGGGTTGAAGGCGGCGTGGCCGCCGGCCAGCACGATCGGGTCGTCGAGCGTCCGGTCCTTGGACTCCAGCGGGATGCCCGCCAGGTCCAGGGCGGTCAGCATGTTCGTGTAGCCCAGCTCCGTGGAGAAGGACAGACCGAACACGTCGAATGCCTTCACCGGGCGGTGGCTGTCCACCGTGAACTGCGGGACCCGGTGCTCGCGCATCAGCTCCTCCAGGTCCGGCCACACGCTGTACGTGCGCTCGGCGAGGACGCCCTCGCGCTCGTTCAGGACCTCGTAAAGGATCATGACACCCTGGTTGGGAAGTCCGACCTCGTACGCGTCCGGGTACATGAGTGCCCAGCGGACGTCAGTGGTCTCCCAGGGCTTGACCGTGGAGTTGAGCTCTCCGCCGACGTACTGGATCGGCTTCTGCACATGCGGGAGCAGAGCTTCGAGCTGCGGGAACACCGATGCAGCGACTTCGGCAGACATCTCGCAAACCTTTGGTGGGGTGAGATCCGACAGGGGTGACCATCCAGCCTAACGTGCCCCGGGCCACCCCTCGGCCGGGTCAGAGAGCGGTCCCGCCCCGGATCGTCTCCCACGCCCCCGGCAGCCCGGCCTCGACGCCCTCCGCCGCCCGCTCCTCACGCCCGTACAGCACCCCGTACGTGAAGGCGTTCTCGCCCGCCGCGTGCGCCTGGGTCGCGACGTCGCGCAGGGCCTCACGGGCCATGACGCTGTCCTGGTGCTCGCCGAGCAGGTTCTGCAGGGACTTCATGTCGCCCGTCAGGCTCTTCGCGGGTCTGCCGAGTGCGGGGGTGGCCGCCTCCGCCGAGTACCGGGTGCGCTTGGCCTTCTTGCGGGCCTCGTGGATCGCGAGGTCGCGGTCGGGCCCGGGCGGCAGCTCGATGGCCTCCGTGACCAGGCCGGACAGCTTGTCGAAGTCCTTGCGTACGGCCTTGGAGATCGCCTTCTCCGGGTCGCCCGAGGCGGCCTTGAGCAGCGGCGGGGTGGCGAGGAGCGTGTCGAGGGCGGTGAGCAGGTCCAGGTACCGCCGCCCGTCCAGGACCGCGATCAGCCGACGCCGGGAGCCCGAGCGGCGGGCGTGCGACCAGGTGCGCAGCCGGGTGCGGACGGGCCCGATGAGCTGGGCGCGCGGGAGTGCGTCGAGGGCCGCCGTCAGCCGCTCGGTCAGGACCTCCTGGTCGCGGTCGACGCCCAGCTCCCCTGCGAGCCACTTCAGCTCGTCGCCGATCGGGTCGGTGACGGCCCGGTCCAGGATCTTCCCGTACGAGCGGAAGGCGCTGCGCATCCGGCGGGTGGCGACGCGCATGCTGTGCACGGAGTCGTAGACGTCGCGCCGGACGGCGGGGTCGAGCTCGATGATCGCGTCGCGCTGGGTCCGGACGTACGCGAGGACGTGGTCGCCCGAGGTGACAGGCGCCGCCTCCACCACGGCCTGTTTACGGGGTGCCTGGCCCGTCTCCCCGAGGGCCCTGGCCAGCTTGGACGCGGACTTGGAGCGGGAGACGCCGGCCTTGCGGAGTTTCTTCTCGACCTTGTCGAGGAAGGCGGGGTCGCCGTCGTCGGCCAGCTCGACCTCGATCTCGGTCCATTCGGCGGTCCCGTCGCCGCCGCTGAGCCGCTCGGCGTGTACGCGGTCGACGCTGACCTCGGCGAGCAGGCCCCCGGACTCGTCGACGAGGTGGCGGATGTCGCGGGCCGACTGGAGCCGGACGACGGGGACCAGTTCGGCGTCGCGCACCCGGGAGCGGACAAGGCCGCTGAGCGTCCGGGGCACGGTGTCGGAGAGCGGGGCGTGGATCTCGTCCCGTACGCCCTCGGAGACCGGCAGTTTCAGGTGCCAGCCCGCGTCGTCGCCTCCGGTGCGGCGGCGCAGGGTGAGCGACGCGGCGGCGAGCCGTTGATCGGGCGTGTCGTAGTAGGTCGCGTCGAGTTCGGCGACGCCCTTGTCGATGACGGCCGAGACGCCGGAGACCCGTGTCAGGTCCGGCAGATCCGACAGTCCGGCGCTCTCATCGGCTTCGTATTTACGCTCGATCTCCCGCTTTGTGTCCGCCATGAACCGAATCTAGTCGCGAATCCGATTCATGGGCAGACCCCGAAGGTCCGCTAGGCCGACATGGGTCGTTGCACTCGGATCGACTGCAACAGCCCCACCGCCACCCAGACGGCGAACATCGACGAGCCTCCGTACGACACAAAGGGCAGTGGTAGTCCCGCCACCGGCATGATGCCGAGGGTCATGCCGACGTTCTCGAAGGACTGGAAGGCGAACCAGGCGATGATCCCGGCGGCGACGATCGTGCCGTACAGCTCGGTCGTCTCGCGGGCGATGCGGCAGGCCCGCCACAGCACGATGCCCAGCAGGACCAGGATCAGGCCGGCGCCGACGAAGCCGAGCTCCTCGCCCGCGACCGTGAAGACGAAGTCCGTCTGCTGCTCGGGCACGAACTGGCCGGTGGTCTGCGAACCCTTGCCGAGGCCGGTGCCGAAGAGACCGCCGGAGCCGATCGCGATACGCGCCTGGTTGGTGTTGTAGCCGACGCCCGCCGGGTCGAGCTCGGGGTTGGCGAAGGCCGCGAAGCGGTTGATCTGGTACTCGTCGAGGATCTTGAGCTGCCAGACCGCGATCGCGCCGAGGGCCCCGGTGCCGAGCAGCCCGAAGACCCAGCGGTTGGAGGCGCCGGAGGCGAGCAGCACGCCGAGCACGACGATCACCATGACCATGACCGAGCCGAGGTCGGGCATGAGCAGGACGATCAGTATCGGTACGGCGGCCAGGCCGAGCGCCTGGAGGACCGTGCGGTGGTCGGGGTAGGGCTTGTCGCCGGCGTCGACCCGGGCCGCGAGCAGCATCGCCATGCCCAGGATGATCGTGATCTTCACGAACTCGGAGGGCTGGAGCGAGAAGCCGCCGCCGATGACGATCCACGCGTGCGCGCCGTTGATGGTCGCGCCGAGCGGGGTCAGCACAAGGAGGATCAGGAAGACGGACAGGCCGTAAAGGATCGGTACGGCCGTGCGCAGGGTGCGGTGGCCGAGCCAGACCGTGCCGATCATCAGGGCGAAGCCGATGCCCGTGTTGAGCAGATGCCGGAACAGGAAGTAGTACGGGTCGCCCTGGTTGAGCTCGGTGCGGTTGCGGGTCGCCGAGTAGACGAGGGCCGCGCCGATCAGGGAGAGCGCGATGGCCGAGAACAGTATCGGCCAGTCGAGCCTGCGGGCCAGCGAGTCGCGGGCGAACAGCCGCGACAGGGGGGAGCGTTCGGGCCCGTATCCGGAGACGGAGAATCCGTTCGAGCCGGTCATGTGAGCGTCCTCCGCCTCTTCTTCGGGCGGGCCGAGCGCCTTCGGCCGTCGCGGTTGTTGCCGGTGTTGGGGTCCGGCACGGTGGCGGCCGGGTCGTCACCCGACACCGGCTGCTGCCCGCCCTCCTCGGAGGCCTGCTCCTCCTTGGCCGGGTACTTCTCGACCTTCGGGGAGTCGATCGAACCGTCGGCCTCGATCTTCGGGAGGCTCTTCTGCGGGGTGTTGAGCAGGGCCTTCTTCTTGTCGATCGTGCCGTCCTCGGAGATGCCGTACAGCGCGTTGTAGATCTTGCGCACGGCGGGGGCCGAGGCACCGGAACCCGTACCACCCTGGGAGATGGTCATGACGACCGAGTAGTCCTTGGTGTACGTCGTGAACCACGAGGTCGTCTGCTTGCCGTAGACCTCGGCCGTACCCGTCTTGGCGTGCATCGGGATCTTGTCCTGCGGCCAGCCGCCGAACCGCCAGGCGGCCGAACCGCGGGTCGCGACTCCCGCGAGGGCACCGTCTATCTCGTCGCGCGTCTTCCGCGTCATCGGCAGCTTGCCGTGCGACTTCGGCTTGATCTCCTGGACGGTCTTGCCGTCGGGGCTGATGATCGCCTTGCCGACGGTCGGGTCGTAGAGGGTGCCGCCGTTGGAGATCGCCGAGTAGATCGTCGCCATCTGGATCGGGGTGACGAGCGTGTCGCCCTGGCCGATCGAGTAGTTGACGGAGTCACCGGCACGCATCCGGTTGCCTTCCAGGCAGTTCTCGTACGCGATCTGCTGGGCGTACGAACCGCCCTTCTTGCCGTACTTGCACCAGGCGTCCTTGTTGGCCTTCCAGTAGTCCTGCTTCCACTGGCGGTCGGGGACGCGGCCGGCGACCTCGTTCGGCAGGTCGATGCCGGTCTCCTTGCCGAGGCCGAACTGGTGGGCCGTCTTGTAGAACCAGTCCTTGGCGTTCTTCTTCGGCTTGGTGCCGCCGTCCCGCTTCCACTCCTCGTGGGAGAGCCGGTAGAAGACGGTGTCGCAGGAGACCTCCAGGGCGCGGCCGAGGCTGATCGGGCCGTACCCCTTGGACTCGAAGTTGTTGAAGACCTGGCCGCCGATGGAGTACGAGCTGGAGCACTGGTAGGGGCCGTTGAAGGAGTAGCCCGCGTTGACCGCGGCGGCGGTCGGGATGACCTTGAAGACGGAGCCGGGGGCCGACTGGCCCTGGATCGCGCGGTTCAGGAGCGGGTAGTTGGAGCCCTTGCCGGTGAGCTTGGTGTAGTCCTTGCCGGAGATGCCGCCGACCCAGGCGTTCGGGTCGTACGACGGGTTGGACGCCATCGCGACGACGCGGCCGGTCTTGGCCTCCATGACGACGACCGCGCCGGAGTCGGCCTTGTAGTTCTCGCCGGTGTTGTCGTCGTACACGTCGCGGGCGGCCTTCATCGCCTCGTTCAGCTCGTACTCGGCGACGCGCTGGACGCGGGAGTCGATGCTGGTGACGACGTTGGCGCCGGGCTGGGCCTCGTCGCTCTTGGCCTGGCCGATGACGCGGCCGAGGTTGTCGACCTCGTAGCGGGTGACGCCGGCCTTGCCGCGCAGTTGCTTGTCGTACTCGCGCTCAAGGCCGGAGCGGCCGACCTGGTCGGAGCGCAGATACGGCGACGCGGTGTCCTTGGCCTTGGTGATCTCCTCGTCGGTGACGGGCGAGAGATAGCCGAGGACCTGCGCGGTGTTTGCCTCACCGGGGGCGGCGTAGCGGCGGACGGCCATCGGTTCGGCGGTGATGCCGGGGAAGTCCTCGGCGCGCTCGCGGATCTGCAGGGCCTGCTTGGCCGTGGCCTCGTCGGTGATGGGGATCGGCTGGTAGGGCGAGCCGTTCCAGCACGGCTGCGGGGTCTTCGAGTCGCACAGCCGGACCTTGTCCAGGACGTCCTTTGCCTTCAGGCCGAGGACCCGCGCGAGCTTGGTGAGGACGGCGTCGCCGTCGTCCTTCATCTTCAGCAGGTCGGTGCGGGACGCGGAGACCACGAGCCGGGTCTCGTTGTCGGCGATCGGCACCCCGCGGGCGTCGAGGATCGAGCCGCGCACGGCGGGGCTGACGACCTGCTGGACGTGGTTGCCGGAGGCTTCCTTGGCGTACTCGTCGCCGTTGCGGATCTGGAGGTACCACAGGCGCCCGCCGAGGGTGCCCAGGAGCGAGAGCACGAGGATCTGGATGACGACGAGCCGGATCTGGACCCGTGGGCTCCGGCCGGTCTCCGGGATGTTGGTCACTGCTCCCCCTCCCTCAGCTCGTACGGTGTGCTGTCGTCGTGAGAGCCCATCCGGTGTGCAGTTGTTGTCGCGAGCGCCGCTCTCACAGCCGCTTGACCCCCTTGATGCGTCCCGCACGCGCGACGCGCGCCCTGGCCGCCTTGACTCTCAGGCCGCCGCGCTGGCTGCCGATGCTCAGGCCCGTGCCGGAGGACAGCCAGCCCGCGGTGACGTCGGGTTTCTTGCCGGAACCACCGCCGCCGCCTGCCTCCGCGAGCGGGTCGTTCTCGGCACGCCGGGCCAGGGCCATGATCCCCGGCACGACGAACGGGGCGAGCAGCAGGTCGTACAGGGCGGCGGTGAACAGCAGGCTGCTCAGGCCCACATGGCGGGCGGCGGTGTCGCCGACGAGGGCGCCCACGCCCGCGTACAGGAGGGTGGATCCGACGGCGGCGGCGACGACCACGGCCATCGGGCCGGTCGCGGACTTGAGCTGGCCGTTGTCGGGTTTGGCGAGTCCGGCGAGGTAGCCGATGACGCAGAGCACGAGGGCGTAGCGTCCGGCGGCGTGGTCGGCGGGCGGGGCCAGGTCGGCGAGCAGGCCCGCGCCGAAGCCGACGAGGGCGCCGCCGACATGGCCGTAGACCAGGGCGAGGCCGAGCACGGTGAGCAGCAGCAGGTCGGGGACGGCGCCCGGCAGGTGGAGCCGGGCCAGCACGCTCACCTGGATCACCAGGGCGACGACCACGAGGGTGGTGGAGAGCAGCATTCGGTTGAAGCGCATGGGATTCAGCTCCTGCTTCCTACTGCTCTTGCTGCAGACCGTCGGCGGGCGCGTTCGCCGAGGGCGTGACCGTCACGGTCACGGTCGGCGTGGGCGTTGGTTCCGGTTTGGGCGGCAGCACGTCGTCACGTGGGTCCTTGCGCGGGGCCTGGACGACGACGCCGACGATGTCGAGCTTGGTGAAGGACACGTACGGCGTGACGTAGAGCGTGCGGGTCAGGTCGCCGCCGGAGGGGTCGACGCGGGACACGATGCCCACGGGCACTCCGGGCACGAACGGCCGGTCGGCCTGGGATCCGAAGGTGACCAGCCGGTCGCCGTTCTTGATCTTGGCCTTGCCGTTGAGCAGCTCCACGCGCAGCGGGCGGTCCCCCTGGCCGGAGGCGAAGCCCAGCTCGTCGGTGGACTCCATGCGTGTGCCGACCGTGAAGTCGGGGTCGTTGGCGAGCAGCACGGTGGCGGTGTTGGGCCCCACGGTGGTGACGCGCCCGACCAGCCCGTCCCCGTTCAGGACGGTCATGTCGCGCTTGATGCCGTCGTTCGCGCCGACGTCGATGGTCACGGTCCAGGAGAAGCCCTGGGCCGCTCCTATGGCGATGACCTCGGCACCCTTGATGCCGTACTGCCCGGCGCCGGCCGTCTTGAGGACCTTGTCGAGCTGTTTGAGGCGGCTGCGGTTGCGGTCGTCGCTGCCCAGCTTCGCCTTCAACGCGGCGTTGTCGCGCTCCAGTTGGGCGATGCGGTCGTGGCGGCCACCGGAGCCCTTCACGGCCTCGATCGCGTTGCCGACGGGGTCGACCGCGGAGGACACCCCGTTCTCGATCGGGCCGAAGACGGTGGCGGCGGCCTGCCGGGCACCGTCGACCGGCGAATCCTTGCCACCACGGATGTCCACCGTGATCAAAGCGAACGCGATGGCGATCAGCAGCACCAAGAGCAGCCGGCTCTCTCGTGTGTCCCTCACGTGCGGCGGCCGTGCCTTCCTCGTCGAATACGTGTATGACTCACCCGGAAAATCCCCGGAGTGCGGCGGATCCACGGGCGGCGTTACGGGGGAGCCTATGCCCCAATATCAACGATCCGCCGTACGAGAAGGGATCATCCCGTACGGCGGAATCGAAGAGTTACGTCATCTGCGCGGCTGGGCGTCCAGAACCTGCTGGAGCGCCTCGAACTCCTCGACGCACTTGCCGGAGCCGAGCGCCACGCTGTCGAGCGGATCCTCCGCGATATGGATCGGCATGCCCGTCTCGCGACGCAGCCGCTCGTCGAGACCGCGCAGCAGGGCGCCACCACCGGTGAGCACGATCCCGCGGTCCATGACGTCGCCGGACAGCTCCGGCGGGCACTTGTCGAGGGTGGTCTTGACCGCGTCGACGATGGCGTTGACGGGCTCCTCGATCGCCTTGCGGACTTCGGCGGCCGAGATGACTACGGTCTTAGGGAGGCCGGAGACCAGGTCCCGGCCGCGGATTTCGGTGTGCTGGTCGTCGTCGAGGTCGTACGCGGAACCGATCGTGATCTTGATCTGCTCGGCCGTCCGCTCACCGAGAAGGAGCGAGTACTCCTTCTTGATGTGCTGGATGATCGCGTTGTCCAGCTCGTCGCCGGCGACACGGATGGACTGTGCCGTGACGATTCCGCCGAGCGAGATGACCGCGACCTCCGTGGTGCCGCCGCCGATGTCCACCACCATGTTGCCCGTGGCCTCGTGGACCGGCAGGCCGGAGCCGATGGCCGCGGCCATGGGCTCCTCGATGATGTGCACCTGGCGGGCGCCGGCCTGGGACGACGCCTCGATGACGGCACGGCGCTCGACGCCCGTGATGCCCGAGGGCACACAGACGACGACGCGAGGACGGGCGAGATAGCGCCGCTTGTGGATCTTCAGGATGAAGTAGCGGAGCATACGCTCGGTGATCTCGAAGTCGGCGATGACGCCGTCCTTCAGCGGGCGCACGGCAACGATGTTGCCAGGCGTCCGCCCGATCATCTTCTTCGCTTCCGCGCCGACCGCGAGGATGCCACCGGTGTTGGTGTTGATCGCGACGACGGACGGCTCGTTGAGTACGATCCCGCGACCCCTGACGTACACCAGCGTGTTGGCGGTCCCGAGGTCGACAGCCATGTCACGGCCGATGAACGACATTGAGTTCCCCATCAGGATTCGTCTGGCCTTCCCAAGTGGAGCTTTTGATGGCTTTTTAGGTCGGCGAGGGTGAGCGCTGTGACGTGAAGGCTTCCATCGTAGTCTCGCCTCCACGAACACCGCGCGAGGGTCTTCGCCATTGTGACCAGATGACGTGCCGCCCCGCTTCTGGAGACGGTCCATCGGGGGAACGCGTTCCCCCGATCGCCACGCATATGCCAGCCGTCAGCAGCCATTGTGCGCCGCTCCCAGGTCAGAAGCCCAGGTACCTGACACAACATCAGAAGATTCTTGGCGGGGCGGGTTCTTCGGTGGGGCAAACGGGCGGGTGGGGCGTGAACGAGGGGTGAGGGGGTGGGGGACGGCCGGGTCTGGCGAGCCTGGGCCTGGCTTGCCGGGTCTGGCGAGCCTGGGCCTGGCTTGCCTGGACCGACCCGCCCGGGTCCCACCGCGCGGGTCCGGCCGCCCAGGTCTGGCCGCCCGGGTCTGGCCAGCCCACGCCCCGGGGTGCCGGGCTTGGAGCGCTCGGGTTTGGCGGGCCTGCGCCTCGGGGTGCCGAGCTTGGCGGGCTCGGGTCTGGCTGGCCTGCGCCCCGGACGCCGGGCTTCGTGAGCCCAGGTCGGGCGTGCCTGGGCCCGCCAGGCCTGCCGGGTGCAGAACCCGGTCCTCCGGGCGCCCGCGCGCCTGGGGGAGCGGCCCCGGCCGCCGGGAGTGGGCCAGGCGCCAGGAACGGCACGGGAGCTGGCCATGGGGCACGGGACCTGGGGACTGGGGACTGCGGCGTGAAACGCAGGGCCCCGGCCGAGCCCGGCATACGCCACGACGAGCCCCGCGACCGCCGGACCCGCGACCCCGCCGACCGGGACTGCGACCTGGGGTCTGGACCTGAGGCACAGGGCACCGAGCCTTGGGCCTTGGGCCTTGCAGTGTCTCCCGGGCGACTGCGTCGTGTCCGGGCGTCCGAGTTCCGCGACCGTGCTTCGCGCTCGGTCCGTCGCCCGTCGGCCCGCTGGTGGCGCGGGCCTCGGGGTTCGTCGGGCCGCCGGTCAGGCGAGGCCCGGGAAGAAGAGCTTCAGCTCGCGTTCGGCGGACTCCTCGGAGTCGGAGGCGTGGATCAGGTTCTCCCGGACGATCACACCGAAGTCACCACGGATGGAGCCGGGAGCGGCGGCGATCGGGTCGGTCGGGCCCGCGAGTGCCCGTACGCCCTCGATGACGCGCTCGCCCTCGACGACCAGCGCCACGACCGGGCCGGAGGCCATGAAGGCGACCAGGGGCTCGTAGAAGGGCTTGCCCTTGTGCTCGCCGTAGTGCTGCTCCAGCGTGTCCTGGTCCAGCGTGCGCAGCTCCAGCGCGGTGATCTCCCAGCCGGCCTTGCGCTCGATGCGGCTGATGATCTCGCCGGTCAGGCCGCGACGGACCGCGTCGGGCTTGAGAAGGACGAGGGTGCGCTGGCTCACGGTGGTGGCTCCTTCAGGTCACAGATGTGCGGATGACCGAGATTACAGGGCGTGTCCGGGTGCGTGTCACACAGCGTCAGGTGCTAAGGGATGGACCGGTCCGATACGGGCCGACCCCCATCGTCCCCTACTCAGGGGCTCCGCCCCCGAACCCCCGCTCCTCAAACGCCGGAGGGGCTGAATTTCAAGCGCCTACGCCGCGTTACCCCCGACCCCGGCCTCGGCCTGCGCGGCGAAGCGCGCCTTCGCTTCCTCCACCTTCCGTCCGAAATGGACCGACGCCCACCACAGCGCGGCGAAGACGGCCCCGAGGAAGAACATGGTCGGCACGACGAACCCGCTCGCGATCAGCAGAACCTGCAGCGCCCAGCCCAGCTGAACACCCCCAGGCCGCGTGATCATCCCGCAGAGCAGCAGACACAGCACCATCGCGACCCCGCTCACCGTCCAGACCGTGGCCATGGACAGATCGGGATCCTTCATCGCGACAAGTCCCGCGAAACCGATGACGAAGAACTCACCGATCAGCGTCGAAGCACAGAGCGTACGCACGGATCAGCCCCTCCCCAGCAGCAACCGGGCCTCGCCCACCGTGATCACGGAACCGGTCACCAGGACACCGGCCCCCGCGTACTCCGCCTCCTCCTCGGCCAGCGTGATCGCGGCCTCCAAGGCGTCGTCCAGCCGGGACTCGACCTGCACCCGGTCGTCCCCGAACACCTCGACGGCGATCGCGGCGAGCGAGTCCACGTCCATGGCCCGCTGGCTGGAGTTCTGTGTGACGACGACCTCGGTGAAGATCGGCTCGAAGGCTTCGAGCAGCCCCCGTACGTTCTTGTCCCCGCTCGATCCCACGACACCGATCAGCCGGCTGAAGTCGAAGACCTCGCGGACCCCCTCGGCGGTCGCCCGGGCCCCCGCCGGATTGTGCGCCGCGTCCAGCACGATCGTCGGCGACCGCCGCACGATCTCCAGCCGCCCCGGCGAGGAGACCGCCGCGAAGGCCTTGCGGACCGTGCCGATGTCGAGCGGCTCGGGCCGCTGCGAGCCGACCCCGAAGAACGCCTCCACCGCGGCGAGCGCCACCGCCGCGTTGTGCGCCTGGTACGCCCCGTGCAGCGGGATGTACACCTCGTCGTACTCCCCGCCCAGCCCCCGGAGAGTCAGCAGCTGCCCGCCGACGGCGACCTGGCGGCTCACGACGCCGAACTCGAGCCCCTCGCGGGCGACTGTGGCATCGACCTCGACGGCCTTCTTGAGCATCACCTGGGCGGCGTCGACGGGCTGCTGGGCCAGGATCACCGTCGCGTCCTGCTTGACGATCCCGGCCTTCTCCTTGGCGATCTCCCCGGGGGTGGTACCGAGCCGGTCGGTGTGGTCCAGATCGATCGGGGTCACGACGGCGACATCCCCGTCGATCACGTTCGTCGCGTCCCAGCTGCCTCCCATCCCCACCTCCACGACGGCCACGTCGACGGGCGCGTCCGCGAAGGCCGCGTACGCCATGCCCGTGAGGACCTCGAAGAAGGAGAGGCGGAACTCCTGCTGGGAGTCGACCATCTCGACGTACGGCTTGATGTCCCGGTACGTCTCCACGAACCGCTCGGCGGGGATCGCGGCGCCGTCCAGACTGATGCGCTCGGTGATCGACTGGACGTGCGGCGAGGTGTACCGCCCGGTGCGCAGGTCGAAGGCGCCGAGGAGGGCCTCGATCATGCGGGCGGTCGACGTCTTGCCGTTCGTCCCCGTGATGTGGATGGCGGGATACGCGCGCTGTGGCTCCCCCAGTACGTCCATGAGCGCGGCGATCCGGCTCACGGACGGTTCCAGCTTGGTCTCGCCCCAGCGCGAGGCCAGCTCGGCCTCGACCTCGCGGAGCGCCTTGTCGGTCTCCTGGTCGGACGGGCGCGTGGGAATGTCGGACTCCGGCGCCACGCCCTGCGTGCGCAGGGTACGGCTGCCGGCCTCGATCACGGCCAGATCGGGATCACGCCCGGTCTCCGCCTCGACGATCTCGTCGAACGGGTCGGACGGGTCTGACTCACTGCTGTCGTGCGGGAGCTCGCTCACACCCCCAGTCTACGGAGCCGCACCGACAGCGGCGGGAGAGGGCCGAGCCCCGTCGGGGACGGGCGGCAGACCGATGGCCCCGGAGCCACCAGGTCCCGGGGCCATCGGCCACGTACACGCTCACCCTCGCCGGAGGCGGTTAGGCCTGCGGCAGCCCCTCCAGCTGAGCCTGGATACGGGCGATGTCCTCGTCGGCCTTGGCGAGCCGCCCCCGGATCTTGTCCACGACATGATCCGGCGCCTTCGCGAGGAACGCCTCGTTGCCGAGCTTGGCGTTCGACTGCGCCTTCTCCTTCTCGGCGGCGGCCAAGTCCTTGGCAAGCCGCTTGCGCTCGGCGGCGACGTCGATCGTGCCGGAGAGGTCGAGCGCGACCTGTGCGCCCGAGACCGGCAGGGTCGCCGTGGCCGCGAAGGCGTCGCCCTCGGGCTGGAGGCGCAGCAGCTGGCGGATGGCCGCCTCGTGCGGGGCGAGGGCGGTCCCGTCGAGGGTCAGCCGGGCCGGGACCCGCTGGCCGGGCTGCAGCCCCTGGTCGGCACGGAAGCGGCGGACCTCCGTGATGACCTGCTGAAGCGTCTCGATCTCCCGCTCGGCGCCGGTGTCACGGAAACCACTGTCCTTCGGCCAGTCCGCGATCACGACGGACTCGCCACCGGTGAGGGTGGTCCAGAGCGTCTCCGTGACGAACGGGACGACCGGGTGCAGCAGCCGCAGCGTGACGTCCAGGACCTCGCCGAGGACGCGCTTGCTGACGTCGGCGGCGGCGCCGCCCGCCATGAACGTCGTCTTCGACAGCTCGACGTACCAGTCGAAGACCTCGCCCCACGCGAAGTGGTAGAGCGCGTCGGAGAGCTTCGCGAACTGGAAGTCCTCGTAGAGCGCGTCGACTTGGGCGACGGTCTCGTTGAGACGGGAGAGGATCCACCGGTCCGTCGCCGACATCTCGGACGCGTCCGGGAGCGGGCCCTCGACCGTCGCGCCGTTCATCAGCGCGAACCGCGTCGCGTTCCAGATCTTGTTGGCGAAGTTCCGGGACGCCTGGACCCAGTCCTCGCCGATCGGCACGTCCGTACCGGGGTTGGCACCGCGGGCCAGGGTGAAGCGGACGGCGTCGGAGCCGTACGCGTCCATCCAGTCGAGCGGGTCGACGACGTTGCCGAACGACTTCGACATCTTCTTGCCGCGCTCGTCACGGACCAGACCGGTCAGGGCGATGGTCTTGAAGGGGACCTCGCCGTCCATCGCGTACAGACCGAACATCATCATCCGGGCGACCCAGAAGAAGATGATGTCGTGGCCGGTGAGCAGGACGTCCGTCGAGTAGAACTTCCGCAGGTCCGGGGTCTGTTCGGGCCAGCCGAGCGTGGAGAACGGCCACAGGCCGGACGAGAACCAGGTGTCGAGGACGTCGGTGTCCTGCCTCCAGCCCTCGGCCTCGGTGCCCGGCGGCTGCTCGTCGGGGCCGACGCAGACCGTCTCGCCGTCCGGGCCGTACCAGATCGGGATGCGGTGGCCCCACCACAGCTGACGCGAGATGTTCCAGTCGTTGAGGTTGTCGACCCAGTCGAAGTACCGCTTCGACATGTCCTCGGGGTGGATCTTCACCCGGCCGTCGCGGACCGCGTCACCGGCGGCCTGCGCGAGCGGGCCGACCTTGACCCACCACTGCAGGGACTGCCGCGGCTCGATGGTGGTCCGGCAGCGCGAGCAGTGCCCGACGCTGTGGACGTACGGACGCTTCTCGGCGACGATCCGGCCCTGCGAGCGCAGCGCGCCGACGATGGCGGAGCGCGCCTCGTAGCGGTCGAGTCCCTCGAAGGGGCCGTGGACGGTGATGATCGCCCGCTCGTCCATGACCGTGATCGACTCCAGGCCGTGGCGCCGGCCGATCGCGAAGTCGTTCGGGTCGTGGGCGGGGGTGACCTTGACGGCACCCGTGCCGAACTCGGGGTCGACGTGCGTGTCCGCGACGACCGGGATGGTGCGGTCGGTCAGCGGCAGCTTGATGCGCTTGCCGATGAGGTGGCGGTAGCGCTCGTCGTCGGGGTGAACGGCGACGGCGGTGTCACCGAGCATCGTCTCGGCGCGGGTGGTGGCGACGACGAGCGTCTCGTCACCCTCGCCGTACTTGATGGAGACGAGCTCGCCGTCGTCCTCCTGGTACTCGACCTCGATGTCCGAAATGGCCGTCAGACAGCGGGGACACCAATTGATGATGCGCTCGGCGCGGTAGATCAGCTCGTCGTCGTACAGCTTCTTGAAGATGGTCTGGACGGCCTTGGACAGCCCCTCGTCCATGGTGAACCGCTCGCGGTCCCAGTCCACGCCGTCCCCGAGCCGGCGCATCTGCCCGAGGATCCTGCCGCCGTACTCTTCCTTCCACTGCCAGACGCGCTCGACGAACTCCTCGCGCCCGAGGTCGTGCCGCGACTTGCCCTCCTCGGCAAGCTGCTGCTCGACCTTGTTCTGCGTGGCGATACCGGCGTGGTCCATGCCCGGCAGCCACAGCGCCTCGTACCCCTGCATGCGCTTGCGCCTGGTCAGCGCGTCCATGAGCGTGTGCTGGAAGGCGTGCCCCAGGTGCAGCGACCCGGTGACGTTCGGCGGCGGAATGACGATGGTGTACGGCGGCTTCTCGCTCTTCGCGTCGGCGGCGAAGTAACCCCGTTCCACCCAGCGCTCGTACAGCTTCCCCTCTACCTCGGCCGGCGCGTACTGGGTCGGCAGTTCGGGGGCGTTGGCTGGCGTCTGCTGCTGAGCGTTCTCGGTCACGGGGTCAGTTTAGGGGTGTCACGGGCTCGCTCTGAAACTCGATTACTTAGTAACGGTGAGGGCCCCGATGCTCCACCCGCCCTCCCCTTGGGTCAGGATGTTCGGAACACATAAGCATCTGGAGGGGAACCCAGAAATGAGCTACAACCAGCCGGGCCCGTACGGCGGGCAGCCTCAGCAGCCCGGACCGTACGGTCAGCCGGGTCCTTACGGCCAGCAGCCGCCGCAGGCCCCCCAGCCCGGCTACGGCTACCCGCAGCAGGCGCCTCAGCAGCAGCCCGGCTACGGGTACCCCCAGCAGGCCCCTCCCGGGGTTCCGCCCCAGCAGCCCGGCTACGGCCAGCAGCCCCCCGGCGCCCCCTACGGCGCGCCGATGCCGCCGGCCCCGGGCGGCGGCAAGAAGAAGACGGGCCTCATCATCGGCGCGGTCGCGGTCGTGGCGGCGATCGCGGTCGGCGCGTACTTCGTCGTCGGAAGCGGCAGCAGCGGCTCCGCGGACGTCGCGGACGACGGCCCCCACAAGCTGACTACTCCGGCGACCGTACTCACGGAGTACAAGAAGGGTGACGCCTCCAGCTCCGACGGCATGTCCAAGTCGGACCTCAAGGACGCCGAGTCCTGGGGCGTGAAGAACGCCAAGGACGTCAGCGCCAACTACCAGGCGGGCGACAAATCCAACCCGCTGGCCGGGAAGCTGATCACCTTCGGTGGCGTCTACGGCGACATCGAGGACCCGGAGAAGGCGGTCGACGGATTCCTCGCCTTCATGAAGAAGGACTCCCAGGGTGAGGAGGGCGTCACCGTCGTCGGCAGCCCGAAGGAGTACAAGCCCGACTCGTTGGACGGCGCCGTCATGAAGTGCCAGAACGCCAAGGTGGACAACACCGACGGCGAGGCCAACGAGCCGAAGTCGGTGACCATGACGTACTGCGTCTGGGGCGACCACAGCACGCTCGGCTTCGTCATGCCGATGGAGCTCACGGACGTCGCGGCGGGCAAGAGTGCCGACCCCAATGAATCGGCCGAGACCGCCGCCAAGCTCCGCAAGGAAGTCCGCGTCAAGGCCTGACCGTACGTTCCAAGCGGTCTCTGGAGCAGTCTCAACGAGGAAGGGGCCCCGGTCTGTTGACCGGGGCCCCTTCCTCGTACCTCGTGTGTGCGTGCCGCCTAGGCGGTCTTCTGCTCGCCCGGTCCCCGTCCCCGCGCGTCCCGCGGGATCAGGGTCGGGTTCACGTTCGAGCGGACGACCTCCGACGTGATGACGACGCGGGCCACGTCCTTGCGGGACGGGACCTCGTACATCACCGCCTGGAGGACCTCTTCCATGATGGCGCGCAGGCCGCGCGCGCCGGTCTGGCGGAGGATGGCCTGGTCGGCGATGGCTTCGAGGGCCTCGCGCTCGAATTCCAGCTCCACGCCGTCGAGTTCGAAGAGGCGCTGGTACTGCTTCACCAGCGCGTTGCGGGGCTCGACGAGGATCTCGAGGAGGGCCTCGCGGTCGAGGTTGTGGACCGACGTGATGACCGGGAGGCGGCCGATGAACTCGGGGATCATGCCGAACTTCACCAGGTCCTCGGGCATGACGTCCTCGAAGCGGTCCTTCGCCTCCAACTCCTTCTTGGAGCGGATCGTCGCGCCGAAGCCGATGCCCTTGGCACCCGCGCGGGACTCGACGAGCTTCTCCAGGCCCGCGAAGGCGCCGCCCACGATGAACAGGACGTTCGTCGTGTCGATCTGGATGAACTCCTGGTGCGGATGCTTGCGTCCGCCCTGGGGCGGGACCGAGGCCGTCGTGCCCTCAAGGATCTTCAACAGGGCCTGCTGGACGCCCTCGCCGCTCACATCCCGCGTGATCGACGGGTTTTCGCTCTTACGAGCCACCTTGTCGATCTCGTCGATGTAGATGATGCCCGTCTCGGCCTTCTTGACGTCGTAGTCGGCGGCCTGGATGAGCTTCAGCAGGATGTTCTCGACGTCCTCGCCCACATAGCCGGCCTCCGTCAGCGCCGTCGCGTCGGCGATGGCGAACGGGACGTTCAGCATGCGGGCCAGGGTCTGGGCGAGGAGCGTCTTGCCCGAGCCCGTGGGGCCGAGGAGCAGGATGTTGGACTTCGCCAACTCGATGGCGTCCTCGCGGTTCTGACCTGTGCTGTTCTCGCCGGCCTGGACCCGCTTGTAGTGGTTGTACACCGCGACCGAGAGGGCCTTCTTGGCCGACTCCTGGCCTACGACGTACCCCTCGAGGAACTCGTAGATCTCGCGAGGTTTGGGAAGTTCTTCCCAACGCACCTCGCTCGTCTCCGCGAGCTCTTCCTCGATGATCTCGTTGCAGAGATCGATGCACTCGTCGCAGATGTACACACCAGGGCCTGCGATGAGCTTCTTGACCTGCTTCTGGCTCTTGCCACAGAACGAGCACTTGAGCAGATCGCCGCCGTCACCGATGCGTGCCACGGTGTGCTTCCCCTTCGCCTGGGAGACGCCTAGGTCCAGCGGCTCCTGGTGCTGCCTTATGTCCGACGGTACCTTGCCGAGCCCCTCGTTCGGGCCCCCCTTGGCGCGGTTCACTTTGTCGTGAACCGCGTCAAGGAGCGGCAGACGATACAGCGCCGCGTCACGCGACCGATGCGTTGTTCATCTTCCGGGTCGAGATGATCTGGTCGATCAGGCCGTACGCGAGGGCGTCCTCGGCCGTGAGGATCTTGTCGCGCTCGATGTCCTCGCGGATCTTCTCGATCGGCGTCGTCGAGTGCTTGGCCAGCATGTCTTCCAGCTGGGCGCGCATGCGGAGGATTTCGTTCGCCGCGATTTCGAGGTCCGAGACCTGGCCTCGGCCGGTCTCGCTGTACGGCTGGTGGATCAGCACACGGGCGTTGGGAAGTGCCATGCGCTTGCCCGGTGTACCGGCGGCCAGCAGGATCGCGGCGGCCGAGGCGGCCTGGCCCATGCAGACCGTCTGAACGTCCGGCTTCACGAACTGCATCGTGTCGTAAATCGCGGTGAGTGCCGTGAAGGAGCCGCCGGGGCTGTTGATGTAGACCGAGATGTCCCGGTCGGGGTCCATCGACTCCAGGCACAGCAGCTGCGCCATGACGTCGTTGGCGGAGGCGTCGTCGATCTGCACGCCGAGGAAGATCACGCGCTCCTCGAACAGCTTCGCGTACGGGTCGTACTCACGGACGCCCTGCGAGGTGCGCTCGACGAAGCGCGGGATGACGTAGCGGGACTCCGCGCGAGGGCCGGTGTACTCGGCCTCTGTGCGGGCGTAGAGGCCGCTGCCGGGGAAGTCGTTCACTGTGTCTCCTGGAGAGCCTGATAAGGGCTGAGGCGGTCGGCTGGGGGCTCGGAGGGGCTGGTGCCGGTCTACGCCGGCACCCGGGTCGGCGGTGTGCCGACCTATGCCGCCCCGGTGCCGCCGCCGCCAGGCATTCCGGCAGCGGTGGGCATGATGTCGTCGATGAGGCCGTACGCCTTGGCCTCGACCGGGTCGAACCAGCGGTCCCGGTCGGAGTCGCGGGTGATCTGCTCCACGGTCTGGCCGGTGTGGAAGGAGGTCAGCTCCGCCATCCGCTTCTTGGTGTGCAGCAGCCGCTCGGCGTGGATCTTGATGTCCGACGCGGAACCGGCGAGGCCGGCCGAGGGCTGGTGGATCAGGATCTCCGCGTTCGGCAGCGCGAAGCGCTTGCCCGGAGTACCCGCGCTCAGCAGGAACTGGCCCATGGAGGCCGCCATGCCCATCGCGATCGTCACCACGTCGTTCTTGATGTACTGCATGGTGTCGTAGATCGCCATGCCGGCGGTGATCGAGCCGCCGGGGCTGTTGATGTAGAGGTAGATGTCCTTCTCCGGGTCGGAGGCAAGGAGCAGCAGCTGCGCCGTGATCTTGTTGGCGATGTCGTCGTCGACCGCCTGGCCGAGGAAGATGATCCGCTCGCCGAGCAGCCGGTTGTAGACCTGGTCGCCGAGGCCACCACCGATGGGGTCGCCGGCGGCTGTGGGCATCAGATTCGTCACGTATCCACCTGCTCGTCTTACGACGGCGCCGGGCCGTCTCACGTCTTCTGCTGGGGGCGTGGGACCCCGTGTGCGCGCCGTGTCGGACGGCTCCGGGGACTCCCCTGCCCTCGTACTCATGGACCCTAACGCGCGGGTCCCTCCGGGGAATCCCGCAGAGGTGACTGTTCGCTGTGAGCGCATGCGCCGCGGTGGGTGAGCAGGGGGTTCGGCGGGCCCCGCCCCGGCTTTCGGGGGCGCGCGGAACCGCGCGCTCCGCCCCCGCCGGGCCGCGGTCGCGATCGCGTCCGCCTCGGACGGCGCCTCGGCGGGTGCGGGTTGTCGTGAGGCGGGCTGCTCGCGCCCGTGCGGCGGAGCCGCACGTCGATACAGCCCCGCGCCCCTGGAAGGCCCTACGGGCCCCCGGAACATGTCCCGGGGGCCCGCAAGTACGTACTGGTGAGGCGATCAGGCCTCGGTCTTCTCCTCGGAGTCCTTGGAAGCCTCGACGGCCTCGGGGGCCTCCTCGGCGGCTTCCTCGGTCGAGTCCTCGGCGGAGACCTCGTCCTCGTCCTCGTCGTCCAGGTCGACGAGCTCGCCGTTGGTGTCCTTCACCGTGGCGGCCTCGACCACGACGGCCAGAGCCTTGCCGCGGGCGACCTCGCCGACGAGCATCGGGACCTGGCCGCCCTCGACGACCGCCTGGGCGAACTGGTCGGGGGACATGCCGGAGGAGGCAGCACGCCGCATGAGGTGCTCGGTGAGCTCCTCCTGGTTGACGTTCAGCTTCTCCTTGTTGACGAGCTCGTCCAGGACGAACTGCGTCTTGATGCCCTTGACCGCGGCTTCCTTGGTCTCGGTGTCGAACTCCTCGGCCGTCTTGCCCTGGATCTCGAGGTACTTCTCGAGGTCGATGCCCATCTGGCCGAGCTGGTGGTGCTCCAGGTTGTGCTTGCGGGTGTTGATCTCGTCCTCGAGCAGCTTCTCGGGGACGGGCACCTCGACGAGCTCCAGCAGCTTCTCCAGGACGCGCTCCTGGGCCTGCGTGGCCTGGTCGTACTGCTTCATGTTCTCGAGGCGCTTGCGGCTGTCACCGCGCATCTCCTCGAGGGTGTCGAACTCGGACGCGAGCTGCGCGAAGTCGTCGTCCAGCTCGGGCAGTTCGCGCTTGGCGACCTGGGTGACCTTGACGGTGACCTCGGCCTCCTTGCCGGCCGCCGAGCCGCCCTTGAGCTCGGAGGCGAAGGTGGCCTCGCCACCGGCCTCCACACCCTTCACGGCGTCGTCGATGCCATCCAGCAGCTCACCGGAACCGATGGTGTAGGAGACGCCGCTCGCGACGCCGTCCTCCAGGACCTCGCCGTCGACCTTGGCCTCCAGGTCGAGGGTGACGACGTCACCGTCCTCGGCGGCACGCTCGACCGGGGCGGTCGAGGCGAAGCGCTCACGCAGCTCCTCGACGGCCTTGTCGACGTCCTCTTCGCTGACCTCGACGGCGTCGACCTCGACCTCGATGCCGGAGTAGTCCGGGATCTCGATGGCCGGGCGAATGTCGACCTCGGCGGTGAAGTTCAGCGTCTCGCCGTCCTTCAGCTCCGTGATGTCGACCTCGGGCTGGCCGAGGACGTTCAGCTCGGCCTCGTTGACCGCGTCGGTGTAGAACTTCGGAAGCGCGTCGTTGACCGCTTCCTCAAGAACCGCACCGCGGCCGAACCGCTGGTCGATGACGCGCGCCGGAATCTTGCCCTTCCGGAACCCCTTCACCGTGACCTGCTGGTTGATCTTCTTGTACGCCGCGTCGAGGCTGTCCTTGAGCTCCTCGAAGGGCACCTCGATGCTGAGCCGAACCCGGGTCGGGTTCAGGGTCTCCACGGCGCTCTTCACGGTTCGGTCTCCTTGGGGGCTGACTTCTTTGGGTTCTGCTGACGTTCTCCGCCGGATACGGCGGAGCCTCAGCGGATTGGCGGCCCTTGAGGGACGTAACAATGCAGACACACGGGCGCGCAGTTTGCATACTAGCCGCAGGCGGGACACGCCCCAAAAGGTGATCTTGCCGATGTCCGACACGGAGGTCCGGCACGGTGGTCGGGGTGGCGGGATTTGAACCCACGGCCTTCCGCTCCCAAAGCGGACGCGCTACCAAGCTGCGCCACACCCCGTCTGGTGCGAGACGTAGGGTACATGCCCGCAGGCGGCGCGGCTCCCGCATTTCACGGGGCAGTCGGGGCCTCCGGAACGGGGTGTGCGGCGAGGGGCCGCGACCCGCTACGATGCTTCCGTGCCGCGCGTCACTGACCTGCGGCGCGTCCTGTGCGGGCGTAGCTCAATGGTAGAGCCCTAGTCTTCCAAACTAGCTACGCGGGTTCGATTCCCGTCGCCCGCTCTCTACGGCTCAGGGCCAGGCCGGAGATTCGTTCTCCGACCTGGCCCTGACACGTTTCCGGGGCATCGCCGCGTTCGCTCAGTTCCGGAGGAAGGCGATCAACTCGCCCAGGAGGCGGGCCGGGGCGTCCAGGGGGACCAGGTGGCCCGCGTCCGGGATCGGGCGGAGACGGGCGCCCGGGATCAGGGAGGCGAGTTCCTCGCCCTTGGCGGGTGGGATCCAGGTGTCCTCGGCGGCCCAGCAGACGGTGACGGGCAGGTTCAGCGTGGGATAGAGGGGTTGGATCTCGTCCGTGTAGCGCTGGTCGGCCTGGGCGATCTGGCGGTAGAACGCCGCCTGCCCCGCCGTGTCCGTCCAGGGGGCGACCAGTTCGTCCAGCACCTCCGGCAGCAGTCCCCGATGGCTCGCGGAGCTCACGTACTCGCGGACCAGGGCCTCGTGCAGCGGTGCGGGCAGTTGCCCGAAGACCGCCGCGTTCTCGGCGACCAGGCGGAAGAAGGGCGAGCCCCAGGGGGCGAGCGCGACGGGGTCGACCAGGGCGAGGCGCCGGTACTCCGCCTTGTGCAGCAGGTGCGCGCGGAGTGCGACACAGCCGCCGAAGTCGTGTGCGATCACGGACGGGTTCGACAGTCCCCAGACCCGCAGGAGCTCGGCGAACACCTCGCCCTGCGCCTTCAGGGACACGTCCTGGCCGTCGCTCTTCTGGGAACTGCCGTAGCCGGGCATGTCCCAGACGTGGACCCGGTGGCCGTCGGCGGCGAGCGCCGGGGCGATCTCGTGCCAGACGTACGACGAGAACGGGGTGCCGTGCAGCAGCACCACGGGCGGGCCGTCCCGCGGCCCGAGGCGGTCCCACCGGAGGGTTCCGATCGGGCTCTCCCAGCTCTCACGCAGCTGCCAGGTGACCTCGGGGCTCACTTCCTCGGGCTCCTTCGGTCGAGAGAGCGGATGGGAAGCAGACCGATGAGAAGTCGTACGTCTGCCGGAGGGCTCGGACGTCCACCTCGTGGACCGAGCGGATTCCGTACGTCGCATACAGGGCGTCGCCGCCCACGAGTTCGCGCCGGCGTGCGCTTCGAGGGGAGCAACTCTTCCGGTACGCCGTGGAGTTCGGGTCCGCCCTCGGTGACCCGGGGCGCCGTGTTCCAGGCGCTGCCGGATGCCGTGACCGCGCACCTCGGAAGGGTCACCCCTGGGTCGCTCAGAACTGGATCGAGTTGATGGTCTCCGCTACCGAGTTGAGGAACCGTTGGATGTCGTCCGCCATGCCTGTGGAGGCGAGGAAGAAACCGAAGAGCACGGCCACCACCGCCGGCCCACCCTTGATCGATCCACCTCGTATCAACACCACCAGGACGATCCCCAACAGAAGCACCACTGACAGCGAAATGGCCACAACTGATCACACCCTACGGTCGGTCCGCTCTCCCGGCCCGGAGGTGCAACCCCGCGCACCCCCGCCAGAACCATCGTGCCACCAACGAGCCCGGCGTATGCGGCGGGTGAGCCATCGTTCGGTCACAGAGGCGAACGGCCGGGCGTCGTACGGCAATTCGAGCGATCCCTCTCACGGGAAATTCAGGAAGATCGTTTCCATGTCCACACAGTCGTCCACACAACCTGTTCGCAGCCAATTCGAATTGTTGCCACAGGCACAGCGACGAGACTGAAGCGAGACCGAAGACGGGTCACTAAAGACGAATCAACCGGACATTTCACCAGAGTCGCCCGCAGACGTTATGCACCATTTAGTCGTGACGAAGCAGGACGTAACACCCGCTTGCGGTATGACGATCGACACAGGCATCAGCATGACGACTTCGCCGAATACCGGGTACACGTACGGCGATAAGCAGGATTCGCCTCAGAGGTTTTACGAAATCACACAGACAACGCTAGGGTGCCTCAGATGTTCTACGCTGCCACGTCCCCCGCACGCGCAGCGAGGTCAAGGATCGTCTCCCCCAGCTCCTGGTGGGAGGGTCTGTGACGAACTCGCTCCGTCCGCACGGCCAACAGAGGGCTCCGCTCCCTTCGGCCCAGCCACCGGCGTCGGGTGTACCGAGCCCGCGACCACCACGAACCCCGGGATCCCCGCAACCGGGTACCGCCACCACCGGGCCGGGCACCAAGCCCGCCAAGCAGCGCGACGCGTTCTTCGACAACGCCAAGTACCTGGCGATCGTGTTCGTCGCGATGGGTCACGCCTGGGAACCGCTGACCGACCACAGCCGCGCCGCCGAGGCGCTCTACATGGTCGTCTACACCTTCCACATGCCGGCCTTCATCCTCATCTCCGGCTACTTCTCCCGCAGTTTCGACATGCGCACCGACCGGCTCCAGCGGCTGGTCACGGGCATCGCCGTGCCGTACATCCTCTTCGAGGTCGCGTACTCCCTCTTCAAGAAGTGGGCGGACGACGACCCGAGCCACCCGATCAGCCTGCTCGACCCCTGGTACCTCACGTGGTTCCTGGTCGCGCTGTTCGTGTGGCGGATGACGGTCCCGCTGTGGAAGGTCGTGCGCTGGCCCGTGCCGCTCGCGCTCGCCATCGCGATGCTCGCCTCCGTCTCGCCCGACATCGGCGACGACCTGGACCTCCAGCGGGTCCTGCAGTTCCTGCCGTTCTTCGTCGTGGGCCTGTTCATGAAGCCCGAGCACTTCCAGCTCATGCGGCGCCGCGAGGTGCGGATCCTGTCGGTTCCGGTGCTTCTGGGCGCGCTCGTCTTCGCCTACTGGGCGGGGCCGCGCATGAACTCGGCGTGGTTCTACCACCGTGACAGCGCCCAGGAGTTGGGCGCCCCCTGGTGGGCCGGTGTCGTGATGACGCTCGCCATGTTCGGCTGCTCGCTGGTGCTCACCTCGTGCTTCTTCGCCTGGGTGCCGCGCCGCAGGATGTGGTTCACGGTGCTGGGCGCGGGCACGCTGTACGGCTATCTGCTGCACGGCTTCCTCGCCAAGGGCTCCCGTTTCTGGGGCTGGTACGACGACTACGCGTGGCTGAACAAGCCGCTCGGCGAGATCTTCCTCACGGTCGTCGCGGCCGCGGTCATCACCGTGCTGTGTACTCCGCCTGTGCAGCGGGCCTTCCGGTTCGCGATGGAGCCGAAGATGGAGTGGGCGTTCAAGAGGGACGCCACGGAGCTGGCCCGGGAGCGGGCCAAGTCGGAGCGGGCCAAGTCGTAGGGCGGCCCACGTCGTAGAGCGGCCCACGTCGTAGAGCGCGCCCCGGCAGGGGCTCGGTCAGGGGCGTGGCAGGCCCAGGAGTTTGCGCATCCTCGTGTACTTCTGGGTCAGGCGGGCCCGGGTGAACTCGTCCAGGGCCGCCAGGCGGGCCGGGTCCGCGTTGTGGGCGAGGTCGGACTCCTTCACCAGGAGGGCTCCCGGGGTGGCCAGGATGCGGTCGGCGTAGGCCTCCGGGCGCTCGTCCCTCCGCTTGGTGAGGGCCAGCACGATGTCCTTCGTCCGCCGGGACAGGGCGGCCTCGCGGAGCCAGTCCTCGGAGAGCGCGTCGTCCTCGACGGAGTCGTGCAGCCAGGCGGCGGCGATCTGTTCCTCGTCGCCGCCTCGGGCCCGCACCCCGTCGGCCACGGCCAGCAGGTGTTCGGTGTACGGGCGGCCCGCCTTGTCCGTCTGGGCGGCGTGCGCGTTCCGCGCCAGGGCCTCGACCTCCGTGAGGGTCAGCAGGGGTCTTTCGGTCACTCGGCGCTCGTTCTCGGTCATAGGTCGAGTGTGCCCCGTATCGCGGCCCGCGCCGGTACGGTCGCCGCCGTCAGGCCGAGGATCACGATGGCCGCCGCGAAGGAGCCGTACACCAGCGGGGGTATGTAGGGCGCCCGGCCCGTCAGGCCCTTCATCATCGGGACGAGCGTGGCGAGCGCGATGGCCGTGCCGAGAGCGATCCCGGCGAGCGCGACGAGCAGCGCCTCCCAGCGGATCATCCGCATCACCTGGCGGCGGGTGGAACCGATGAGCCGCAGCGTGCCCAGCTCGCGCCGGCGGTCGAGGACCGTCATCACCAGGGTGTTGGCGGCGGCGACGGCCGCGAAGCCGCCGAGGACGGCCGCCATGACGGTGTTCGCCCAGGCGTTGAGCTCGCGGTCGAGGGACTGGGCGGTCGTGTAGTCCGCGCGTTCCAGGACAGTGCCCACCTTCGCGAGATCGCCGGCGCTTCCGCCCTTCGTCCAGACCTCGGTGACGAAGGCGGAACTGACGTGGCCCGCCAAGTCCGCCTGACCCATGGTGACCTGGGACAGTCCCATGCCCCGTTCGTACGTCGCCACGACGCGCGGGGACGTCTTCGTGCCGTCGGGCAGGCGCAGTTCCATCCGGTCGCCCACGCCGGCGCCGGCGTTCTCGGCCAGTGAGGCGTCGACCGCGACCTCGCCGCGCTTCAGGGACAGGGTGCCCTTGTCGACCTTCAGGTCCTGCACCCGGGCCAGGTCGCGTGCCGAGCCCGTGATGCCCTGGGTGGAGGCCGAGTCCAGGTACCCGTTCGCCCGCACGAGCACCTCGGTCCTCAACAGGCCGACGGCGGCGGTGACTTCGGGTGCTCGGGCGGCCTCGCGCACGGCGTCCGGAGCCAGTCCTCCGTCCGACGTCACGATGTGGTCGGCCACGATGCCGTCCCGCTGCTGCTCCTGGGTGACCCGCTCCTCGCTGGTGTGCATGAAGACGAGGACGGACGAGAAGGCCATCGCGAGGACGATCGGCGTGATCGCGGAGGCCAGCCGACGGGCGTTCGTACGGGAGTTGGCGGCGGCGAGTGAGGCGGACGCGCCCGCGCCGCGCAGCGGGAGCCCGAACAGGGCGGCGCAGGCGCGTGCGACCAGTGGTCCGAGCAGCGCCACCGCCAGCATGAACAGCATGACGATGCCCAGCGCCGCGTTGGCCGCGTCCTCCCCGGTCAGCGACGCTGCGAGCCCCGCGCAGACACACCCTCCGGCGGCCGCCGCGATCCCCAGCGGCGTACGGATCCAGCCCGGGCGCAGCCGCTCCACGGACGCCTCGGTGAGCGCCTGGCCCGGCTTGATGCGCGCCGGGCGGCGGGCGGCCGCGTATCCGGCGAGCAGTGCGGCGACGAGGACCGCGCCGACGGCGGAGAGCAGCGGGATGTACGAGACGGACAGGTCGACGGCCTCCGGGATCGCGCCCTTGTCCTTGAGCTGGCCGAACCACCAGCCGGCCAGCGCGATCCCGGGCAGCAGGCCGGCCAGGCCGGCGAGGGGCGCGACGAGCAGGTTCTCGGTGGCGATCGAGCGGCGGATCTGACGCGGGGTCGTGCCGATGGCCCGCAACAGGGCGAACTCGCGGGCGCGTTGGGCGACGGACAGCGCCACGGTGCCCATCGCCGTGAAGACGGCGACCGTGGCGGCGATTCCGCCGAAGGAACCGCCGAGCGCGATGAGCGTTTCCTTGGCCTCGGCGAGGGAGGAGTCCTCGACGGTCCCGCGGTCGCCCCCGGCGTACACCTCGGCGCGGTTGCCGAGAGCGTGCTCCACCTGGGACTTGAGGGTCCCGGCCGACACGCCCTCCTTGGGGAGGACGGCGATGGCGTCGACGCGGCCGGGGTGCCCGGAGAGGCGTACGGCTTCGGTGTCGGTGAACCAGGCGGTGGGCGCCCCGGCCTTGGTGAGCCCGGAGATACGGAAGGTGCGGGGGCCGTCGGCCGTGGTGAGGGTGACGCGGTCGCCCACCTTGCCGTTCGCGGCGCCGCCGTTCGTGAGGACGCCCTTCGTGAGGGCGACTTCGCCCGCACCGGGTGCCTGCCCGGACGTCAGCCGTTCGCCGGTGAAGGCGGTGGAGCCCCAGCCGTGGGCGGTGACCTGCTCACCCGTACGCGTCTGGACGGGGAAGGTGACATCCGGCACCGCCACCCGCGCTCCGGGCACCGAACTTGCCTTCGCCACCAGGGAGTTGTCCAGCCAGGCCCGGTCCGGGACGGGCACGGCGTCGTCCTCGCGGTCGTCGCCGTGGCCGGTGACGAGGTGGGCCCGCTGGTCGGCGGCGGCGACCACCGGGGCGCCGGCGTAGCGGGTGGGCGGAACCGAGGCCCGCAGGCCGGTCTCCAGGAGGATGCCGCAGGCCGAGACGATGAACGCGGCCATGGCCAGCGCGACGAACGTGCCCACGAAGGCGGCGGGCTTGAAGCGCACGGCGGCACGGGCGAGGCCGTTGGGCACGAACATCAGGCCGCCGCTCCCGAGAACGAGGGCGCGGCCAGCGACGCCATGCGGGCGGCGATCCGGTCGGCCGGGGCACGCTCCAGGTGGTCGACGATCGAGCCGTCGGCGAGGAACAGGACGCGGTCGGACCAGGCGGCGGCCGTCGGATCGTGGGTGACCATGACGACCGTGGCGCCGAGCCCGTCCACGGCCTGCCTCAGCAGGCCGAGAACCTCGGCGGCGGTGGTCGTGTCGAGCGCGCCGGTCGGCTCGTCCGCGAAAACGACGTCGGGCCGGGTGACGAGGGCGCGGGCGATGGCGACACGTTGCTGCTGCCCACCGGAGAGCTGGCCGGGGCGTCGGCGCCCCAGGCCGTCGAGGCCGACCTGACCGAGGACGGCTGCCGCCCGGCGCCGGTCGGGCCGGTGACCCGCCAGGCGCATCGGCAGCACCACGTTCTGCTCGACCGTCAGGGACGGCAGCAGGTTGAACGCCTGGAAGACGAACCCGAGGCGCGAACGCCGCAGCGCCGTGAGCTTGTTCTCACTCATGCCCGTGATGTCCGTGCCGCCGAGCCTGACCGTGCCGCCGCTCGGCCGGTCGAGGCCGGCCGCGCACTGCAGGAACGTGGACTTGCCCGAGCCGGACGGTCCCATCACGGCGGTGAAGCTGCCGCGCGGGAGCGCGAGGTCGATGCCGCGCAGGGCGTGCACGGCGGAGGCGCCGCGCCCGTACTGCCGCCGCACGCCCCGCAGTTCGACGGCCCAGTCCCCCGCCGAGGCGACCGCAGGGCCGGTCGTGCTCTGTTTCTGCACGGCGTCCCGGTCCCCGTCCTCGTACCGCTTCCTGCGCAGCCCCATGGCCGGGTCCGCCTTCCCTCGCTCGTCGCCCCGCTCGTCGCAGCGCGCTCGCTGCCGATGGCTCGAAACTACGGATTCGGGACCACTCGGGACCATGAGGGCGACCGCCGAGTCCACCTGGGGTAAACCCCACCACTCGGCGCGGACCGGACGGCACTCCAGATCGTTTGGTAAACTAATTACTGACGATTTCTTGACGCTTACTTGACCAATCGCCGACCGCTCCCTCGCCAGTCCCCCAACCGCGCCCTCTACTGCTCTTCACCGCTCCCTCGACCGCTCTCTCGACCAAGGAGGAACGGGCCCATCGGACACGCAGAGCTCCTGATCGCCATGGGCGGTGCCTTTCTGGCCGCCGCCGTTCTCGCCCGCGCGGGTGCCCGTATCGGGCTCCCCACGATTCCCCTCTTCATCCTGGCCGGAATCCTGCTCGGCCCCCACACGCCCGGCATCGTGCTCGTCTCGGACCCGCACGACATGGAGATGCTCTCCGCACTCGGCCTGGTCCTGCTGCTCTTCTACCTCGGCCTCGAGTTCCACATGGACGACCTCAAGGCGGGCGGGCGCCGGATGGCTCTCGCCGGAGGGATCTACCTCGCGCTGAACGTCGGCGCGGGCCTGGGCTTCGGATTCGCCCTCGGCTGGGGCACCTCCGAGGCGCTGGTCCTCGCCGGGGTGCTGGGCATCTCGTCGTCCGCGATCGTCACGAAGGTGCTCGTGGACACGGGGCGGCTCGGCAATCCCGAGACGAAGCCGATCCTCGGCATCATCGTCGTCGAGGACATCTTCCTCGCCCTCTACCTGGCGGCCCTCCAGCCGATCCTGTCCGGCGCGAACTCCCTCGGCGCGGCCGTCCTCGACGGCGGCAAGGCCTTCGCCTTCCTGCTGCTGCTCGCCCTCGCGGCGCGGTTCGGTACGCGGGTGGTGGGGCGGCTCTTCGACACCAAGGACGACGAGCTGCTGGTCATCTCCTTCCTCGGGGCGGCCGTGTTCATGGCGGGGGTCTCGGAGTGGTTCGGGGTGGCGGACGCGATCGGGGCGTTCATGGTCGGGCTGATGCTCGGCAGCACCTCCTCCGGGGAGCGGATACGGAAACTGGTGCATCCGTTGCGGGACGCCTTCGGCGCGATGTTCTTCTTCGCCTTCGGGCTGTCCATCGACCCCGGTGACCTGCCGACCGTGCTCTGGCCGGTGCTGGCCGCGGTGGCGCTGACGCTCGTCATGAACGTGCTCGCCGGTCTTGGGGCGGCTCGTGTGTACGGGTTCGGGGCCGGGCCGGCCGCCAATATCTCCACGACCCTTCTTGCTCGGGGGGAGTTCGCGCTCATCCTTGCGACGATGGCCGCGGCGGCGGGGCTCGACGATCGGCTGTCGCCGTTCATCGCGGGATATGTGTTGCTGCTGGCTGTTCTTGGGCCGTTGGCCGCGGGGCGGTCGGGGTGGCTGGCTCGGGTGTTGCCCGGGGGGCCGTCCGACGTGGAGCCCGAGCGGGACGTGGCCCGGGTCGGCTGAGACCGCCCGCGCTCATCTTGTGCGGTTTTCCCTTTCCCCAGCCCCACCTCTTCCCGAAATCGGGGCTCCGTCCCGGGGGTGGGTGGGGGACTGGGACGGATTGGCAGGTGCGGGCCCACCGCGGTTGCCCGCGCAGTTCCCCGCGCCCCTGAAGGGGCGCGGCGGATGGTGCAGTGGGCCGGCGGGGCCGTGGCGGGATGTGTGTCCGCAGCGTACGAGGACACCAGCAAGCGGTCACCGTGCGACAACCGCGCCTTACGTCACCGGCTGCGGACACACGTCCCGCCACGGCCCCGCACCCCACAGACGAACCGCACCCCCAACCACCCAGGGGCGCGGGGAACTGCGCAATCCTTCACCCGACCCAGCCACAACACAGCCGCACCCGCAGACGCACCCCGCAGACGAGCAACAACCCTCAGACCGTCGCCGGCCCCGTCGTCGCCCCCTCGCGGCAGATCAGCAGCAACGCCCGGTCGTCGTTCACGTCCTTCGCGACCGCCTCGATGAGGTGCCAGGCGGCACCGTGGAAGCCCCCGGCGACGTACCGGTCGGCCTCGCCGGTGAGGCGGTCGATGCCCTCGACGATGTCCCGTTCGGACGTCTCGACCAGCCCGTCCGTGAAGAGCATCAGGACGTCTCCAGGCCGCAGCGAACCCTTCACCGGGTCGAACTGGGCCCCGTCGTACACCCCGAGCAACGGCCCCTCCGCCGCCTTCTCCTCCCAGCGCCCACTCCCCGCGCTGAGTTGAAGCCCCGGAGGGTGTCCCGCGGAGAACAACTCGTAGTCCCCCGAGTCCAGGTCCAGGACCAGGTGGATCGACGTGGCGAAACCCTCGTCCCAGTCCTGCCGGAGCAGGTACCCGTTCGCCGCGGGCAGGAAGGCGTGCGGGGGAAGCGAGCCCAGCAGCCCCCCGAACGCCCCGGACAACAGCAGCGCACGCGACCCCGCGTCCATCCCCTTGCCGGAGACGTCCGTCAGGACGACCTCAAGCGTGCGGCCCCCGTTCGTACGGGCAGCGACGACGAAGTCGCCGGAGAACGACTGCCCGCCGGCCGGCCGCAGCGCCATCTCCCGATGCCAACCCATCGGCAGCTTCGGCAACTTGCTCTGCACCCGGATCCGCTCACGCAGGTCGAACAGCATGGTCCCGCCCCGCCGCCACGGCACACCCACCCGGCTGCGGAACTGGGCGATCAGCAGCCCGAAGAACCCGCACGCGGCCACGACCAGCACGATCCCGGGCGTCACCCGGGAAGGCCCCTCCGTGTACGGCCCGAGTTTCACGGACTCCACGATCAGCGCGGTGGCGGCCGCGGCGTACAGCCCGAGCAGACTCGACGGCCGCAGCAGCAGCCCGCCGGCGACGATCGGCAGGACCAGCAGCGCCGGCGAGCACCAGACGGAGTTCATGAGTGTGAGGCAGGCGATCACGGGAATGGTCAGCAGCAGACCGGCGAGCGCGACCCAGTCGGAGCCGTCGCCGCGGAAGTAGTCGACAGCGGATCTGCGCAGGCCGGTGCGGACCCGGTGAACCTGCTTCTTCAACCGGGCCGTGAACGTATCGGCTTCAGCGCGCCGCTCTCGTCCTACTGCCATTAGTTCGGGACCCTATCCATCGGACCAGGTGCTTGGCACGGGAGGTCCCACTTGTCCCCCGTCCGGGGACGGAAGTCACAGGGAATTCCGACCCTCGCAGAGCGTACGGCCGGATGCGGACCCCACATCGCCGGGCCGGGAGAAATAGAGTCGCTCATCCCGGATTGCCCTGGTAGGCATGAGGACATGACGACAGAACTGCGCGTGCTGCGCCCGGACGACTGGGACAAGTGGTACGGAAACCTCGAGCTCGCGTTCGGCGGGGTCGCGGAATCCGCCGAGGAGAGGTCGCTGTGGAGCGACCTCACGGAGCACGACCGGTTCATCGGCGTCTGGGACGGCGACGACTGCGTGGGTACGACCGGTGCGTTCACGTTCCGGGTCACCGTCCCGGGCGGCGCCGCCGTGCAGGCGGCCGGCGTCACCATGGTGAGCGTCGCCTCGACGCACCGCAGGCGCGGTGTGCTGAGCTCGATGATGCGTCGCCAGCTGGACGACGTGCGGTCCTGGGGCGAGTCGCTCGCCGTGCTCACGGCGTCCGAACCCGTCATCTACGGCCGGTTCGGCTACGGCGTGGCGACACATCAACTGCGCGCCGAGATCGACACGTCCCGGGTGCGGCTGTCGGTGCCGGAGGGCACGGACGACGTACGGCTGCGGCTCGTGGTGCCGGACGCGCCGGTCGTACGGGACGCCTGCGAGGCCGTGTACGCGCGGCAGGTGGCGGCCCGGCCCGGGATGACGGAGCGCAGGCCCGGCTGGGAGCGGCTGCCGCTGCTCGACCCGGAGAGCGACCGCAAGGGCACGTCGCCGCTGCAGTGCGTGCTCGCGGAGCGGGACGGCGAAGTGGTCGGCTACGCCCGGTACTTCAACAAGCCGGAGTGGGACTCGGCCGGCCCCGCCGGCACCATCGAGCTGCGCGACCTGGAGGCGCTCGACCCGGCGTCGTACGCGGCGCTGTGGCAGCACCTCTTCGGCATCGACCTGACATCGACGGTGAAGACGCACAGCCGTCCCGTCGACGACGCCTGGCAGCATCTGGTCTCCGACGTGCGGCGGTGCGGCGTGTCGCTCAGGGACTCGATGTACGTGCGGCTCGTCGACGTCGGCGCGGCGCTTGAGGCGCGGACGTACCAGGCGCCCGTGGACGTCGTGTTCGAGATCGAGGACGCCTTCTGCCCCTGGAACGAGGGGCGTTGGCGGCTCACGGGTGACACGAAGGGAGCGTCCTGCGCGCGGACGGCCGACGCGGCTGATCTCGCCCTGTCCGTACGGGAGTTGGGTTCGGTCTACCTCGGCGGCGTGTCCCTCGCCTCGCTCGCCGCGGCGGGGCGGGTGCGGGAGCTGCGCCAGGGCGCCCTCGCGGAGGCCTCGCTCGGCTTCTCCTCCGCGGCGGCGCCGTGGCTGCCGCACGGCTTCTGAGCCTCGGCGGGCCCGCTTGCCGTCAGGCCCGATGACTTTCAGGCCTGGCGACTCTCGGGCCTGGCGACTCTCGGGCCTGGCGACTCTCGGGCCTGATGACTCTCAGGCCTGATGGCTTCAGGTCTTCTGGCAGGTCGGGCACCAGAAGAGGTTGCGGGCGGCGAGATCGGCGGTGCGGATCTCGCCGCCACAGATGAGGCAGGGCAGGTTGGCCCTGCGGTACACGTAGACCTCGCCGCCGTGGTCGTCCTTGCGCGGCGGGCGGCCCATCGCCTCCGGTTCGTGCTCCGGGCGGACGGTGTCGATGCGGTTGTTGCGCACGCCCTCGCGCATGAGCGCGACCAGGTCCGCCCAGATCGCGTCCCACTCGGCCGCCGTGATGTCCTTGCCCGCTCTGTACGGGTCGATGCCGTGCCGGAAGAGGACCTCGGCGCGGTAGACGTTTCCCACGCCGGCGATGATCTTCTGGTCCATGAGGAGCGCGGCGATCGTCGTACGGCTGCGGGAGACGCGTGCGTACGCGCGTGCCGGTTCCGCGTCCTCGCGCAGGGGGTCCGGGCCCAGGCGGGCGTGTACCGCCTGCTTCTCCGCGTCCGTGATCAGCGTGCAGGTGGTCGGGCCGCGGAGGTCCACGTACGTGGTGTCGTTCGCGAGTCTCAGGCGGACCGTGTCCGTGGGTGGGGGTGCGGGGGTGGGGCCGAAGTTCACCTTGCCGAAGAGGCCGAGGTGGATGTGGATCCAGTCCTCGGACTCGAAGCGGAGGAAGAGGTGTTTGCCGTGGGCTTCCGCCGTGGTGAGTTCCGTGCCGTTCAGGAGGGCTGCGGCGTCTGTGAACTTGCCCTGGGGGCTGGTGACGTGTGCCCTGCGTCCACCGAAGGCGGAGAGGTAGTCCTCGGCCAGCCGGTGAATGGTGTGCCCTTCGGGCACGGGGGCCTCCTGGTCGGTGTGCGGATGCCGTACAAGCGGTTCCTCTTCCCCAGCCCCGCCCCTTCCCGAAACTGGGGGCTGCCGCCCCCAGACCCCCGCATCGGCCTGAACGGCCTCGTCCTCAAACGCCGGAGGAGCTAGCCCCTCCGGCGTCTGAGGAGCGGGGGTTCGGGGGCCGGCCCCCGAGACGGGACGGGTAGGGGCGGCGGGGGCGAGAAAACGCCTAGCCCTGCGGGTGGTGGGCCGGGATTGCCGGGAGGTCGCCCGTCGTCTCGTACGTCGACAGCATGTCGATGCGGCGGATGTGGCGCTCGTCGCCGGAGAACGGGGTGTTGAGGAAGATCTCGACGAACTTGGTCGCCTCCTCCTCGGTGTGCATCCGCGCACCGACGGCCACCACGTTGGCGTCGTTGTGCTCCCGCCCGAGCGCCGCGGTCTGCTCACTCCAGGCGAGCGAGGCCCGTACTCCCTCGACCTTGTTCGCCGCGATCTGCTCCCCGTTCCCAGAGCCGCCGATCACGATGCCCAGCGAGCCCGGGTCGGCCGCCGTGCGCTCCGCGGCGCGGAGGCAGAACGGCGGGTAGTCGTCCTGGGCGTCATAGATGAGGGGCCCGCAGTCGACGGGCTCGTGCCCGGCCGCCCTGAGCCACTCGACGAGGTGGTTCTTGAGTTCGAAACCGGCATGATCGGAGCCGAGGTACACGCGCATGGTCCGAGTGTGACACGCCTGTTTCCGATCGGCCCCGTCGGGGCAGGCGCACGAAATGCGCCGCGTCGCATGACGGAAAAGCGTGAGTAACACTACAGATCCTCAAGGAAACCTCAAGTAACGATCTGGATTCAAAGGTTCACGAATCCATTCGCCTGGGATTCACTGGACCGGCTTGTGTACCTCGTGTACCTCGTGTGCATCGCCCGTACACCGCTCGTACGGACTCCCCGTAGGAAACCGCGGTATCCGCAGCATCCGCGGTGGCTCGCAGTCCCCCACTCAAGTCCCCTCCCCCCACAGTCCCCGGCGCAAAGGAACACCGTCCTATGACCTCGCAGCCGACTATGACGAAGGCCGGAAACGGCCCCGACGGGCCCGGAGAACCCGGAGGACCCGACGCCGGCCTCCAGGCCGGGCTCAAGAACCGTCACCTCTCGATGATCGCCATCGGCGGAGTCATCGGCGCCGGCCTGTTCGTCAGCTCCAGCTCCGGTATCGCCACCGCGGGCCCCGGCATCCTCCTGTCGTACGCCCTCGTCGGCACGATGGTCGTCCTCGTGATGCGGATGCTCGGCGAGATGTCCGTCGCGAACCCGACCTCGGGTTCGTTCTCCGCACACGCGGACCGGGCGCTCGGCCGGTGGGCCGGCTTCTCGATCGGCTGGCTGTACTGGTTCTTCTGGGTCGTCGTGCTCGCCATCGAGGCGACCGCCGGTGCTGTGATCCTGGAGAGCTGGATCCCCTCCGTACCGCAGTGGGGCTGGGCGCTCATCGTCATGGTCGTGCTGACCGCGACGAACCTGGTCTCCGTCGGCTCGTACGGCGAGTTCGAGTTCTGGTTCGCCGGGATCAAGGTCGTCGCGATCGGCGCGTTCATCGTCATCGGCGGGCTCGCGGTCTTCGGCGTACTGCCGGGTGTCGACAGCGACACGGCCGGGCTCGGGAACCTCACCGACCACGGCGGGTTCCTGCCGAACGGGCCGGGCGCGATCCTCACCGGCATCCTGCTCGTCGTCTTCTCCTTCATGGGCAGCGAGATCGCCACCCTCGCGGCGGGCGAGTCGGAGAACCCGCAGCGCGCGGTGACCAAGTCCACCAACAGCATCATCTGGCGGATCGGCGTCTTCTACCTCGGCTCGATCTTCGTCGTGGTCACGCTGGTGCCCTGGGACTCGGACGCCATCCAGAAGGACGGCTCGTACGTCGCCGCCCTGAACTCGCTCGGCATCCCGCACGCCGGCGAGATCATGAAGTTCATCGTGCTGACGTCCGTACTGTCCTGTCTCAACTCCGGCCTCTACACCGCCTCCCGCATGGCCTTCTCGCTGGGTCAGCGCGGTGACGCGCCGAAGTCCTTCGCCCGTACCACCAGCCGTGGTGTGCCGATGACCGCGATCATCGCCTCGGTCGTCTTCGGCTTCGTCGCGGTGTTCTTCAACTACGAGTTCCCCGACTCGGTCTTCCTCTTCCTGGTCAACTCCTCCGGCGCGGTCGCCCTGTTCGTCTGGCTCGTCATCTGCCTCTCCCAGCTGCGGATGCGGAAGATCATCGAGCGCGAGACGCCGGAGAAGCTGGTCGTGCGGATGTGGCTGTACCCGTATCTGACGTACGCGACGATCGCGCTGATCGTCTTCATCCTCGGCTACATGCTCACCGACACCGAGCACGACGGCCGCGAGACGATGCTGCTGTCGCTTCTCGTCGCGGCCGTCGTCGTCGGCATCGCGCTGGTACTGGAGAAGGTGCGGCGCGGGAAGGCCCGGGCCGAGCTCCAGAAGGAGCAGGACTCCACGGCGGTCTGACGCCGACCCGGTTCGCTCGACCGGCCCGTCTGATCTCGCCTGTTCTCATCTGATCTCGCTTGATATCGTCTGATCTCCGTACGATTGATCTCTGCACGACGCCTCCGTGGGACTCCCCCGGAGGCGTCGTCGTGTTTCCGGCTCGTGCGTCACAGGGGCGTGAAGCTGTCCTTGACCTCCTCGTAGACCGGGAGTGCGCGGTCCTCGATCTCCGGGCGGTACCAGGTGGTGATCTCGTAGTACTTGCCGTCCGCGTTGAAGCCGAGCAGCCGGGCGTGCCAGGGCCGTCCCTTGGCCGTGACCGTGTACTCCCAGACGACGGCGGGCGCGTCGCGGAACGTGGTCTCCTCCAGCCGGATCCGCTGGTAGTCGAGTCCCTTGCTGGTGTCCTTCTCCGTGTTCGTCCACTGCTCCATCAGGTCGCCCCTGGCCGGGGCCGCGTTGGCGAGGATCTCCTGTTCGCGGTCCGGGGAGCTGTAGTGGACCTCGGCGCCGCTCTGCACCACCCGTTCCCAGCCCTCGGGCGGGACCCACGCGTACATACCGGCCTCCGTACGGGAGCCCTCCGGGAGGGTGGGCGGCCGTGCGGTGCCCGCGACCGTGGGGGGCGGAGTGGACGGAGTGCCTCCGGTGGTGGCGGAGGCGGACGCGGAAGAAGAGGGGAGAGAGGAGGGAGAGGCCTTGTCCTTGTCGCCGGGGGATCCGCCGAGCGCCGGGATCACCAGGGCGGCGACCACACCGGCGACGACCACACCCGCGGCGGCCACGGCTCCCTTACGGTTCCGGCTCCAGGTCCGGCTCCGGCGCGGGTCGGCCGGCACGGCGGGGCCGAGCGGTTCGCCCGGCGGCATCGGGGCCGACCGGGGCCTTGTGGGCAGCGAGTTGTTCCCGTTGGCAGCCGGTTGCGGCACCTCTGTCCGCTCCGGCCGGATGCCGGACGCGTGGAAGGCGTACCCGGATCCGGGAGCCGCTCCCGCGGAGGAGATCTCGGGAGTTCCCTCGGGCGGGGCCTCGGAGGACGCGTTCTCGGGGTCGGGGGCAGGTTCGTCCGGAGCGGAGGTTGAGGGCGGGCCCTCGCTTGAGATCGGGGTCGGGCTCTCCGTCGAGACTGGAGTCGGGCTCTCCGTCGCGGTTGGGGTTGGGGCGGCGGCAGAGGCGGGACCGGCCGCCTCCTCGGATTCGGTTGCGCTCCTGATCGTCGGTGTACGCCGTACCGGTACCGCGTCCTCCACCGGCTCCGTCAGCCTCGGATCACCCTTCCCTGTCGTCGGCGGGGTGAAGGCCGGCGGCTCCAGGACAGGAATCCGCAGGAACGGAGACGTCGGGTGCTCGGTCGACGGCGGAGGTTCGGCCGGTGGTGCCGGGGCCGCCGCGTGGAGCTCCGGTGATGCCGTACCGGCGGCCCCGGGTGAGGACTCGGCCGCATGGGAGGCCGCCGGTACGGCACCCGGAGCCGGTGCGGCTCCCGGCCGCGCCGCGGGTCCGGTTCCGGCCCTGACCCAGGACTCGGGACCAGACCCGGACCCACCCCCGGACGAGGACTCGGGCCCAGACCCGGACTCGGGCTCAATCCCGGCCCCGGACCCAGACCCGGCCCAGGACCCGGGCCAGGACTCGGACTCGGGCCCAATCCCGGCCCCGGCTGCAGCTGCGGACTCGGGTCCTGGAGCAGGCCCCGACGCCGTACCGGATTCAGAACCTCCCGTTCCCGCTCCCGCTCCCGCTGCCGCTGCCGATCCCGGTTCCGCCACCACTCCTGGAGCGGTCCTCTCCCCCTCCCCCAGGCCAACCAGCCGAGCCGGCTCAGGTTGCCCGGGCTGGCCGGGCTGGCCGGGATGACCGGGCTGCAGAGTCGGCTCGGGGCCAACCGCCGTGCCCAGACCGGCCGTTGCGCCGGGCGGCGCCGACGCCCCCGTGCTCCCGTCCGCCACCGGGCCGAGGATCGTCGCCAGTTCCTCCAGGCCCGGCCGTACCGACGGGTCCTTGAGCAGCAGGGCCGACAGCACCTCCCTCAACTCCCCCGCCGCGGACGGGATCTCCGGCTCCTCGTACAGCACGGCGTGCAGGGTGGCGAGGGTCGTCGCGCGGGAGAAAGGGGAGCGGCCGCCGAGGGCCGCGCAGAGGGTGGCGCCGAGGGACCAGAGGTCGGACGGCGGGCCCTGGGGGCGGCCGGAGACCCGCTCGGGTGCCATGTAGTCGGGGGAGCCGACCAGCATCCCCGCCATCGTCAGCGCCTCGGCGTCCTGGATCGCGGCGATGCCGAAGTCGGTGAGGACGACCCGGCCCGCCCGCCGCTCGACCAGGACGTTGGCCGGCTTGATGTCCCGGTGCAGCACGCCCCCCGCGTGCACCTGGCCGAGCGCGGCGACCAGTCCGAGCCCGACCCGTGCCGTGCCGCGCGGGCTCAGCGGCCCGTCCTCCGCCAGGACCTTGTCCAGGGAGCGGCCGTCGACCAGTTCCATCACGATCCACAGCCGTTCGCCCTGGTCCACCACGTCGTACACGCGCACGACGTTGGGGTGGTCGATCCGGGCCGTGGCCCTGGCCTCGCGCAGGGTTCGTTCGCGACGGGTCCGGGCGTCCTCCTGGTCCATGCCGTCTATGCGCATTTCCTTGACGGCGACCTGTCGGTCGAGGATTTCGTCGACGGCCCGCCACACCCGCCCCATTCCCCCCTGACCAATGCTCTCGGTCAGCCGGTAACGACCCGTCACCAGCAATCCCGGAATACCGCCCCTCGTTATTTCCGGCACCCCCATGCCCCCCTTCAACACCCGCCACAGAAGAACCGCAAAGAAGCACAATGGCCACAACTTCGTGCCACACCAGCATAGTGGGGAGAAATCTTGTGGTACCACTTCAAAGACTGCGAATTCAGGCGCAGTCAGGGGGATACAAGGGGGACGAACATGAGTTCTCGTCGCATGACGATCACCACTGGATCGCTGCTCACTGCATCTTTCTCGGCAGTGATGATCTTTTCCTTCTCCGCCGGTGCGGACGACGAAGGGCCGATGAGTGGCAAGGGGGGAAAGGTCGTCGACAAGGCACCCGCGGGTGTCGAGCTGACGACTCTGCTGCCCGAGAAGATCAAGGTCGACAACAGCTCACAGGAAACGGCAATTACCGCCACGGTAAAGAACGGGGGGACGAAGGACAGCGGCGCAATCCGACTGCTTGTGGTCGGTTTTGATGGCCTCTCGGTCAAGGGCGTGGAGGGCTGTGCGGAAATCGCCGAGAAAGACCTGCCCGAAGGTTCGAACAGTGGTTTCGCATGTGCCATCGACAATCTCGCGGCCGGCAAGTCGAAGTCGTACGCCGTGGACGCGACCTTCGATCTGAAGAAGGAGGGCAAGATCTGCCTGCCCGTCCAGGACGCCGACGGCAAGAAGACGTTCTGGCAGCAGGGCCCGGTCCCCTTCGGCGCGAACGACCCGTCGCCGAACGCACCGGCCACACCGCTCCTGCTCGGCACCGACAACAGCCCGGTCACCCCGGGCAGCGACAAGGCCGGCGGGGACAAGACGGGTGGTGACAAGTCGGGCGGTGACAAGTCGGGCGGCAAGGAACTGCCCAAGACCGGTCCGGCCGACCGGATCCTGCCGCTCGGCGCGGTCGGCGCGGCGCTGATCTCCGCGGGCGCGGCGGGCCTGTGGTGGACACAGCGGCGGCCTCAGCGGAGTGCGTCGTAGGCCCCCACACCCCACGGCACGACAGGTACGCGTACGGCGCCTTCGCGGTCTCACCGCGGAGGCGTCGTCGTGCCCGGGGCGGAAGGACGTGGGGAAAAGCTGACGGTAGATGTCAGGTAATCCGGCCAGTATGGCGCCGTACAGCCACACAGCCGTAGCGCCGCGAAGGACACCCCGTGACCGTGAGCCTGCAAGACTTCATCACCCCCGACCGTCTTGTCCTCCTGCCCGGTGATCCCGGGTTCGAGGACGAACTCGCCGGTTTCCAGACGGGGTTCGCGCAGCGACCCGATGTCGTGTTCGCCGCGCGCTCCGCCGACGACGTGGCCGCCGCGGTCGCGTACGCCGCCGCCGAGGGACTGCCGGTCGGCGTGCAGGCCACCGGACACGGCCTGCCGGACGCGTCCGAAGGCGGTGTGCTGATCACGACGAAGCGCATGGACCGGGTGGCGGTCGACGCGGAGGCACGCACGGCTCGGGTGCAGGCGGGCGTCCGCTGGAGCCAGGTCGTCACGGCCGCCGAGCCGTACGGGCTCGCCCCGCTGAACGGTTCGGCGCCGGGCGTGGGAGCCGTCGCGTACACACTGGGTGGTGGACTCGGCATCCTGGCAAGGGAGTTCGGGTACACGGCCGACCACGTGCGCTCCCTGGACGTCGTGACGGCGGACGGCCGGCTCCGGCACGTGACCCCCGACTCCGATGACTCCGAGCTGTTCTGGGGGCTGCTCGGCGGCGGCGCGAACCTGGGTGTGGTGACCGAGCTGGAGATCGGACTCGTACCGGTGGCGCGGCTGTACGGCGGATCGCTCGCCTTCGACGGGCGCGTGGTGGATCCGGCGGCGGTGCTGCGCGCGTACGCACGCTGGACGGCGACCGTCCCGGACGGTCTGACGTCGTCGTTCGCGGCCGTGCCCTACCCGGACGTTCCGGCGCTGCCGCCGCAACTGCGCGGGCGGTACGTCGTGTCGGTGCGGGTCGCGTACACGGGCGCCGACGGTGAGCGGCTCGTCGCGCCGCTGCGCGGGATCGGCCCGGTGCTCACGGACTCGCTGCGCGAGATGCCGTACGCCGACAGCCACACCATCCACTCCGACCCGGACTTCCCGCACGCGTACTACGGGGACAGCGCGGTACTGAGCGGGCTGGGCGTCGAGGCGACGGCCGCGGTGGGCGAACTCCTCGCGCTGACCGGCCCGGACGCGCCCTCGATGTACGTCGTCCAGATCAACCATCTCGGTGGAGCGCTGGCCGAGCCGCGGCCGAACGCCGTGCCGCATCGCGAAGGGCGTTTCCTCGTACGGGTCGTCGTCGGCGGCGTCGACGATCCGGCGCGGCAGCGGGTGCACCGGGCGCTCGCCACGGTGGAGCCGTGGACGATCGGGCGGGCGTTGAACTTCGCGTACGGGGCGGGCGGGCGTACGGCGGAGGGGCTGTACGACTCCGCGACGCACAAGAGGCTCGCCGGGCTGAAGTCGGTGTACGACCCGGCGAACCTCTTCCGCAGGAACTACGACGTGTCCGTCAGCCCTCGCGCTTGACGAACTTCCAGGCGGTGGGCAGCACGCCCATCGCGAGGGCGGCCTTGAGCGCGTCGCCGAGGAGGAACGGGGTGAGGCCGGCCGCGATGGCCTGGGTCAGCGTCATGTCGGCGGCGAACGCCAGGTACGGGACGCCGATCACGTAGATGATCGCCTCGCCCAGGAGCATCGTGCCGGCCATCCGTACGACCGAGCGGTCGGCGCCGCGGCGGGCGAGGGCGCCCACGACGGTGGCCGCGAGCAGCATGCCGAGGATGTAGCCGAAGGACACGGTGACGCCGGAGCCGCCCTCGGCGAACCACGGGACGCCGGCCAGGCCCAGCAGCGCGTAGATCGCGAGGGAGGCCAGGCCTCGGCCGGTGCCGAGTGCGGTGCCGACCAGGAGGGCCGCGAAGGTCTGGCCGGTCACCGGGACCGGGGAGCCCGGGACCGGGACCGCTAGCTGGGCCGCGAGGCCCGTGAGCGCGGCGCCGCCTGCCACGAGTGCGGCGTCCCTTACGCGGGAGGCGGGGAGCAGGTCGGCGATTACCTGGCCCGGGCGGGTGGGGGCGACGGCGGTGGTCATGGGGGCTCCGGCGGGTGTGGGCAGTTCGGGACACGGTGACGCTATCCCAGGGGGTTGGGGGCGGCACCGTCAGTGGTCGACAAAGGGGGGATCCGGTGTGTGGTGGACCTCTGACAAAGAGTGTGGTGTACACCCGTGCGGGCGTGATGCTGGTCACTGAGGTGGGGTGGGGTTCCCTACGGAGTGGCGGCTGACGCCGTCTGTAGGGTCCCGCCAAAGGGGTCTCGCCCCCGCCGCCCCTACCTGTCCCGTCCCTGGGGGCTCCGCCCCCAGACCCCCGCTGTCGCGCTGACGCGCTCGTCCTCAAACGCCGGACAGGCTGAAGGTGTCGGCCCGGGCTGCGAAATCTTCAGCCCCTCCGGCGTTTGAGGAGCGGGGGTTCGGGGGCCGGCCCCCGAAAAGGGACGGAAATGGGTAGGGGCGGCGGGGGCGAAACAAAAGGCCCCTGGCCGGACAGGCCACCCACCGCCTACCCTTCACCCCATGGTCGCCCAAGCCAGGAACTTCGCGTCGCGTCGCTATGTCGACCTGCGACGCCAGGGCACGGCCACCTGTCGCCACCGCTGAGGCGGGCGCGGAGGGGATTCATCCGGCTCGCCGAGACGAGACAAGACAGCAGACGTCGGCGCAGTGTCGGACCCAGTTCCTGAGGAAGTCCTCCATGCCTCTCTCCTCCCTCGCACCCGCTCCCCTTCCCCTTCCCGTTCCCACCCACCGAGCCGTCGACAGCGACCGCCGCCGCACCAGCGCCAGCGCCATCCTGCGGTCGGTGCTGGCGCACGGCCCGGTCGCCCGCAGCACCGTCGCCCGGCTGACCGGCCTCTCCCCGGCATCGGTGACCGACCACTGCAACCGCCTCACCGCACTCGGCCTGATCCAGGAGGCCGCCACGCTCCGCCGGTCGAACGGAGTCGGCCGCCCGCACGTACCGGTCGACCTGGACGACTCCCGGTTCGTGGTCGGCGGCGTGCACGTGGCGGTGCCGTACACGACCGTCGCCCTCCTGGACCTGCGCGGCCGTGTCGTCGCCGAACGCCGGCTGGACCACGGGGAGGAGGGCGGGGACAGCGACCGTCAAGCCCCGCCCCCTGCCCCCGCCCGAGTACTGGCCGACGCCGCCGCCGGGCTCCGCGCCCTGCTCGCGGCCGACCCGGCCCGCGTCCCCCTCGGCGTCGGCGTGGCCACCGGCGGCTGGGTGGACCGGGACTCCGGGACCATCGTCGAACACCCGCTCCTCGGCTGGCGGGACGTCCGCGCGCGCGAGGTGATCCACGCGCACACCGGTCTGCCCGTGCACGTGGACGGGCACGCGCGAGCCCTGGTCAACGGGGAGCGGCTCTTCGGGCGGACCGCCGATACCGGCGGCGGACGCAGCCTGCTGCACCTCTTCGTCGGGAACGTCGTGGACGCCGCCTTCGCCACCCACGACGAGGTCCACCACGGGCCCCGCTCCCAGTCCGGCGCGATCGCCCACCTCCCGCTCGCGGGCGGCACGGAACGCTGCGACTGCGGCCGGACCGGCTGCCTCCAGGCCGAGTTGAGCGAGCGGACCCTGTGCAGGAGGGCGCGCGAGGCCGGGGTCGTCCGGACCTCCGACCCCATGCACGTCCTCGCCGCCGCGGCGGACGGCGATCCCGTCGCCGTACGCCTGCTGCTGCACCGCGCCCGGATGGTGGGCCGTGCGGCGGGGCTGCTGCTCGACGTGCTCAACCCGGACACGGTCGTCGTCACGGAGATGGGTGCCGTCCACCGGGCGGACTGCCTGGCCGCCCTGCGCGAGGAGGTCGGTCCGGACCGGGCGGCGGCCGTCGTGCCGACCAGTTTTCCGGACTCCGTGCTCGCCGTGGCCGGCGGTTCGGTGGCTCTGGACGTGCTCTACCGGGATCCGCTGAGCGTGCCTCCGAGCAGGTCCTCGGCCGTCTCACCGGGGCCGATTTAATTCAGAAAATCCGAATGTTGACAGGCCTCCACCAGGCCAGGAGCATCGTGTTCATGAGCTGTCGCACCTTCTGTTGCTGACGCGTCGACCTGTGCTGACGCGTTGACGCACTGACGACGATCCATCGGCGTTCCTCGCCGATCCGTCCGCGTTCCTCGCCGATCCGCCAGCGTCCTTTGCCACCACCGCCACGCCCTCCGCGTGTGCTTCCCCCTGCGCACCTTCCGCGTTCCCGGCTTCCGCCCTGCCTGGAACTGCCCGCAACTGCCCGGAAATACCCGGAACGCCGCGCATCTGCCTGCCCCAATGAATTCAGGGAGTCCTCCCATGCCACCTCCGTCCGCCTCCGGTGTCGACCGACGGCTCTTCCTCTCGTCCCTGCTCGGGGCCGCCGCCGCGGCCGGGCTCAGCGGCTGCGCGGGCAGCAGTGCCGCCGACACCGGGGTCAAGGGGTCCACGTCCGCCCCGCTGGCGGACAAGGTCCCGTCCGGTACGAGCCTGAAGATCGCCTCCTATCAGGGCGTCCAGCAGCTGCAGTTCAAGCTCGCGGGCCTGTCCGACCTGCCGTTCGAGGTGGCCGACTGGCCGAACCTCGGTGCCGGACCCGATGTCATCAACGCCTTCCGCGCCAAGTCCCTGGACATCGGCAACAACGCGGGCATCCCGCCCATCCAGGCCCACTACCAGGGCTTCGACGCGAAGATCGTCGCGATCAACGTCACCCGCAAGCCCAACTACCTCTTCGCCACCAAGCCCGGCAGCGACATCCAGGACGTCCAGGGCTTCAAGGGCAGGAAGCTCGCCTTCTCGCAGGGGCAGGCGCAAGGAGTCGTACTGCTGCGGGCGTTGAAGGAGGCCGGGCTGGCCTACGACGACGTCGATCTGGTGCCGCTGACCAGCAACCAGTTCCTCACCGCGCTCCAGGCGGGCCAGGTGGACATCGCCCCACTCGCCAACAGCCAGTCACCCGCGTACCTCAAGCAGTACGGGTCCAAGGGCGCCCATGTCATCACCACGGACGTCGTGGACCTGCTGAACCTGCTGTGGGCGCCCACCTCCGTGCTCGCCGACCCCGCGAAGGCCGCCGCCGTCGCCGCCTACATCCCGCGCTGGGCGAAGGGCGCGGTGTGGGCGTACGAGCATCCCGACGACTGGAACGAGGAGTTCTACGTGAAGACGCAGAACCTGACCCTCGCGCAGGCGCGGTCGATCACCGAGCTCGCCAACAAGCCGCTGTTCCCGCCGAGTTGGGACGAGGCGGTGAAGTGGGAGCAGGAGACCGCCGACCTGCTGGCCGAGGGCGGCTTCGTGAAGGGGTTCAAGGTCGACTCGCTCTTCGACCGGCGCTTCGAGGGCATCGCGGCGAAGTCCGCACCGACGGAGTACCGGAGGTGAGCGCCGTGACCACGACCACCAACACGACCGCGAACACAACTGCGAACACGACTGCGACCAGCAACACGGCTACGACTGCCAATACGGCTACGACCACAACCGCCGCCGCGCCCCTCGCGGCCACCGTGGAAAGTCCACAGGTCCGCAGGCGTCGCCGGCTCTCCCCCGGCAAGCGGCTGCCCGCCACCCGCTTCCTCGGGCCGGTCCTGCTGCTCGCCCTGTGGGCCGTGGCCTCCGCCGCCGGGCAGCTCGATCCGGGTGCGATCCCGGCGCCCTGGACGGTGCTGGAGACCGGCGTCCGCCTGTGGACCGACGGGACACTGCCCACCGACATCCTGACCTCGCTGCAACGCGCCGGCTCCGGTTTCGCGATCGGCCTGACCGCGGGCATCGCGCTCGCGCTGGCCTCCGGGCTCAGCCGGACCGGCGAGGCGCTGATCGACGGATCGGTGCAGCTCAACCGGGCGATCCCGACGCTCGGTCTGATTCCGCTGTTCATCCTCTGGCTGGGCATCGGAGAGACCTTCAAGGTCGCCATCATCGCGATCGTCGTCTACATCCCCATCTACCTGAACACACACGCCGCCCTGTCCGGCATCGACAGCCGTTTCGTCGAACTCGCCGAGATGCAGGGCCTGTCGAGGTACGCCTTCATCCGGCGGATCGTCATCCCGGGCGCGCTGCCCGGATTCTTCGTCGGGCTGCGGCTCGGGGTGACCGGCTCCTGGCTGGGCCTGGTCGTGCTGGAGCAGATCAACGCCACCAGCGGACTCGGCTACATGATGTTCCAGGCCCAGAACTACGGCCAGACGGACGTCATCCTGGTCGGCCTGGTCGTCTACGGCATCTTCGGCCTGATCTCCGACAGCGCGGTCCGTCTGATCGAACGGAGGGTGCTGTCATGGCGCCGCACGCTGAGCAGCTGACCCGTCCTGCCGTCCAACTCCGGGACCTGACAAGGTCGTTCGACGGACGTACGGTCCTCGACGGCATCGATCTCGACCTCCCCGCCGGACAGTTCACCGCACTGCTCGGGCACAGCGGCTCCGGCAAGAGCACGCTGCTGCGGGCGGTCGCCGGACTCGACCACGAGGTCGCCGGAAGCGGTCAACTCACCGCCCCGTCAAGGGTGTCCGTGGTCTTCCAGGACTCCCGGCTGCTGCCCTGGCAGCGCGTCCTCGACAACGTCCTGCTCGGTCTCGACGGCAGGGAGGCCGAGCAGAGGGGCCGTGCCGCCCTCGCCGAGGTGGGGCTCGCGGGCCGTGAACGGGCCTGGCCCAACGAGCTGTCCGGCGGTGAGGCCCAGCGTGCCGCACTGGCCCGCTCCCTCGTCCGCGAGCCCGAACTCCTGCTGGCCGACGAGCCGTTCGGCGCGCTGGACGCGCTCACCCGGATCCGTATGCACACCCTGCTGCGCGAACTGTGGGAGCGCCACCGGCCCTCCGTCCTGCTCGTCACCCACGACGTGGACGAGGCGATCGTGCTGGCCGACCGGGTGCTCGTGCTCGACGAGGGCCGCATCGGCCTCGACCTGACCATCGACCGCCCGCACCCCCGCTCGTACCGCGACCCGCTGCTCGGCGAGTACCGCGAGCGGCTCCTCACCGCCCTCGGCGTCACGGAGCACCACGACCACCACGGGACCGACAGGACCGACGGGACCGGCTCGAACGACGACCGCCAGAAGCGCCACGAGCACCACGAGCACGCGGAGGACCCCAAGTGACCGAGCGCAGACTGCACCTCAACGCCTTCCTCATGAACACCGGTCACCACGAGGCATCTTGGCGGCTCCCGGAAAGCGATCCGTACGCCCACGTGGAGCTCGGGCACTACGTCCACCTCGCCCGGATCGCCGAACGCGGGACCTTCGACTCGCTCTTCCTCGCCGACGGGCCGCAGTTGTGGGGCAACCTCGCCCAGCGGCCGGCCGGCGCCCTGGAGCCGCTCACCCTGCTCACCGCGCTGGCGACGGCCACCGAGCACATCGGTCTGATCGCCACCGCCTCCACGTCCTACAACTCGCCCTACAACCTGGCCCGCAAGTTCGCCTCGCTCGACATCATCAGCGGCGGCCGGGCGGGCTGGAACGTCGTCACCACGGCGGGCGCGGAGGCCGCCCGCAACTTCGGTCTCGACGCGGAGCCCGCGCACGCCGAGCGGTACGCCCGTGCCTCCGAGTTCCTCGACGTGGCCCTGAAGTTGTGGGACAGCTGGGAGGACGACGCGATCGTCGCCGACAAGGCGGCCGGTGTCTGGGGCGACGACACGAGAGTCCACCCCGCCCGGCACAAGGGCCGGTACTTCAGCGTCGAGGGCGCCCTCAACGTGCCGCGCTCCCCGCAGGGTTACCCGCTGCTGGTGCAGGCGGGCTCGTCCGAGGACGGCAAGGGGTTCGCGGCTCGGTACGCGGAGGCGGTGTTCACCGCCCAGCAGACCATCGAGGACGCGCAGGCCTTCTACGCCGACCTCAAGTCCCGTACGGCGGCGGCCGGTCGGGACCCCGACCACATCAAGGTGCTGCCCGGAATCGTCCCCGTCATCGGTTCCACGGAGGCCGAGGCACTGGCCGCGGAACAGGTCCTGGAGGACCACATCGTGTACGCGCACGGCGTGGCCCGCCTTGAAGCCCTGCTGCAACTGGAGCCGGGGACACTGGAGTTGGACGCCGAGCTCCCCTCCGATCTACCCCCGGAGAGCGTCATCGAGGGCGCCAAGAGCCGCTACACGCTCGTGGTGGAGCTGGCCCGGCGCGAACGCCTCACCGTGCGGCAGCTGATCGGCCGCCTCGGCGGCGGGCGCGGGCACCTCACCTTCGCCGGCACGCCCGAGCAGGTCGCCGACGCCATCGAGCAGTGGTTCACGCGGGGTGCCGCCGACGGCTTCAACATCATGCCCGCGGTCCTGCCGTCCGGCCTCGACTCCTTCGTCGACCACGTCGTCCCGCTCCTGCGCGCCCGCGGTCTGCTCCGCGAGGAGTACGGCCCCCGGCAGACCCTGCGCGAGAGATACGGACTCCCGCGCCCCGCCAACCAGTACGTCACCGCCCCAGCCCCCGCGCTCGCCCGAGTCTGAGCCCGAGCCCGACTCCGAGCCCGCTCCCGCGCTCCCGCTCCCGCTCCCGAAAGGAACCCCATGTCCGACATCGAGATCCGCAAGATCACCGCGAGGATCGGCGCCCGGATATCCGGCGTCGACATCTCGAAGCCGCTCGACCACGAGACCGTCACCGCGCTGCGCGACGCCCTCAACGTCCACAAGGCCCTGGTCTTCGACGACGTGAACCTCGACGACGAGGGCCAGCAGGCCTTCGCCCGCCACTTCGGCGACCTGACCACCGCCCACCCGACCGTGCCCGCCGTCGAGGGCGCCCCGAACGTGCTGCCCGTCGACAGCGAGCGCGGCCGTGCCGCCAACAACTGGCACACCGACGTCACGTTCGTCCTCAACCCGCCGCAGGCCAGCACCCTGCGCAGCATCACGATCCCGCCGTACGGGGGCGAGACGCTGATCGCCAGCTCGGCCGCCGCCTACCGCAACCTGCCCGAACCGCTGCGGCTGCTCGCCGACACCTTGTGGGCCGAGCACACCAACGACTACGACTACGCGGTGCCCGAGGAGGAGGTGGACGAGCAACAGGCCGCCCAGCGCGCCCGGTTCACGTCCATCAAGTACCGCACCGCCCACCCCGTCGTCCGCGTCCACCCGCTGACCGGTGAGCGCGGGCTGTTCATCGGCGGCTTCGCACAGCGGATCGTCGGCCTGTCGGTGAGCGAGTCCCGCAAGGTCCTCGACCTGCTCCAGGCCTACGTGACCCGGCCCGAGAACGTGCTGCACCACCGCTGGTCCCCGAACCAGCTCGTCCTGTTCGACAACCGCATCACCCAGCACTACGCCATCGACAACTACGACGGCCTGCCGCGCCGCCTGAACCGGGTGACGGTCGCCGGTGACGTACCGGTCGGCATCGAGGGCAAGGAGAGCTACTCGATCGCGGGGGACGCCTCGCACTACACGTCGGTCGCGACGTACCCGGTGGCCGCGTAATCGGAATCTCGCACTCCGTGTCGAGTGTGTCCACATGATGGGCGGCCTCTCCGTGCGGGCGGAGGGGCCGCCCAGACTGTGGGCGTTTTTGCCCTCGCACGTATTTGTCCTCGCACGTAAGGGACCACCCGCACTCATGTCCCGTACCACCCACGACCCCGCGCCCGGCGCCTCCGGCACTCCTGGCGCCTCCGGCACTCCCGACGCGGACGTCTCGCTCTCACACGGCCTCAAGCAGCGCCATCTGTCGATGATCGCCCTCGGCGGGGTGATCGGCGCGGGCCTGTTCGTCGGTTCCGGCGCCGGTATCGCGGCCGCCGGCCCGTCGATCGTCGTCGCGTACGCCGTCTCCGGTCTGCTCGTCATGCTGGTGATGCGGATGCTCGGCGAGATGTCGGCCGCGTATCCGTCGTCGGGTTCCTTCTCGGCGCACGCCGAGCGGGCGATCGGGCCGTGGGCGGGGTTCACCGCGGGCTGGTCGTTCTGGGTGCTGCTCTGCACGGCCGTCGGACTGGAGGGCATCGGCGCCGCGAAGATCGTGACGGGCTGGCTGCCGGGCACGCCGGAGTGGGCCTGGGTGGCCCTCTTCATGGTCGTCTTCTGCGCCGCGAACCTGGCCGCCGTGAAGAACTTCGGCGAGTTCGAGTTCTGGTTCGCCGCGCTGAAGGTGGGCGCGATCACGCTGTTCCTGGTGCTCGGCGTGCTGGCGATCGCCGGCGTCCTGCCCGGCACGGACTCCCCGGGCCTCACGAACCTCACCGGCGAGGGCGGCTTCCTGCCGAACGGCGGCGAGGGGCTCGTCATCGGCCTGCTCGCGTCCGTCTTCGCGTACGGCGGTCTGGAGACCGTCACCATCGCGGCGGCCGAGTCGCAGGACCCGGTCCGGGGCGTCGCGAGCGCCGTGCGCACCGCGATGTGGCGCATCGCGCTCTTCTACATCGGCTCGATGGCGGTCATCGTCACGCTCGTCCCATGGGACTCGAAGGCGGTCGTCGAGAAGGGCCCGTACGTCGCCGCCCTCGACCACCTGGGCATCCCGGGCGCGGGCCAGCTCATGAACGTGGTGGTGCTGGTCGCCCTGCTCTCGGCGATGAACGCCAACATCTACGGCTCCTCGCGCATCGCGTACTCGCTGGTGCGGCGGGGGCAGGGGCCGAAGGCCCTCGGCCGGGTGTCGGGAGGCGCGTCGGGAGGCGTTCCGCGGATCGCGGTCCTCGCCTCCTCCGTCTTCGGCTTCGTCTGCGTCCTGCTGAGCTACTGGCGCCCCGACGACGTCTTCCCCTGGCTGCTGAACATGATCGGCGCGGTGATCCTGGTCGTCTGGATCTTCATCGCGGTCTCCCAGCTCCGCCTGCGCCGCGGCCTGGAACGCGAGGCCCCGGAGAGGCTGGTCGTACGGATGTGGGCGTTCCCCGTGCTGACCTGGGTGGCCCTCGCGGGCATGCTGGCGATCTTCATCCTGATGGCCCGGGAACCGGACACCCGGGTCCAGCTGTACTCGACGGGCGCGATGACGCTGGCACTGGCGGCGGCGGGCTACGCCTGGCAACGAACGCGCACACGGGACTGAACGCACCGCGACCAGCCACAACGAACCCGCGCGCACTCCCGGAACAAGCACCAAGCGAAGCGCCCCCACACGCGGGGGCGCTTTTTGCATGCCCCCACGCACCCCTCCACCCTCTTGCTGCTAGCGTGCACTTGCAAGTAACTTGCAACAAGAGGTCGGAGAGGACCTGGCATGGCCGTCTACACACTTCCCGAGCTGCCGTACGACTACTCCGCGCTCGCACCCGTGATCAGCCCCGAGATCATCGAGCTGCACCATGACAAGCACCACGCGGCGTACGTGAAGGGGGCGAACGACACCCTGGACCAGCTCGCCGAGGCGCGGGACAAGGAGTCGTGGGGCTCGGTCAACGGGCTGGAGAAGAACCTCGCCTTCCACCTCTCCGGGCACATCCTGCACAGCATCTACTGGCACAACATGACGGGCGAGGGCGGCGGTGAGCCCCTCGCCTCGGACGGTGTGGGCGAGCTCGCCGACGCGATCACCGAGTCGTTCGGGTCCTTCGGCGCGTTCAAGACCCAGTTGGCCAAGGCCTCCGCGACGACTCAGGGCTCCGGCTGGGGCGTGCTCGCGTACGAGCCCCTCAGCGGCCGTCTGATCGTCGAGCAGATCTACGACCACCAGGGCAACGTCGGCCAAGGCTCGGTACCGATCCTCGTCTTCGACGCCTGGGAGCACGCCTTCTACCTCCAGTACCGGAACCAGAAGGTCGACTTCATCGACGCAATGTGGCAGGTCGTCAACTGGCAGGACGTGGCACGCCGTTACGAGGCAGCCCGGTCCCGCGCCGACGTGTTGCTGCTCGCCCCCTGAACCAGCCGTACCCGCCCCTTGAGGGCGGCCCGAAGCGCCCTGCCTCGTGATCGCCTTCTCAACCTTCTCGCGGGCAGGCGGATGGATGGAGAGCCCCCGCGAGGACGTGACTCGCGGGGGCTCTCCTCGTCCCCGGCGGGGGTTTTCCTCAGCACCGGGGTCCACCGATCGGTGGACGGCAAGTTCAACCGAGTACCTCTGCCGCCCAACTGCCCTGCTCAGCCACGCTTTTGGACATGAACTCACTCACTGTGCGTATGGCGCGTTGGAGCGCCCTGCACCCCTGGCGGGCCATCATCGGCTGGCTCGTGTTCGTCGTGCTCTGTCTGGGCATCGGCAGCGCCGTCGGCGTCAACAGCGCGAAGACCGCCGACTACCGGGTCGGCGAGGCCGGCCGAGCCGAAGCCATCGCCGCCGAGGGGCAGTTGGAGCGCAGGTCCACCGAACAGGTGCTGATCTCCGCCCGGCCGGGCGCCCTGGACGAGGCCGGCGCGAAGACCGCCGTCGAGGCTTCCGTCGAGGCCGCCGCGAAGGACCTCGCCGCCCGGTTCGAGCGGCTGCCCGAGGTGGAGAGCGTGGCCGAGCCGGTGCTGTCCGGGGACGGCGGGATCCTCCTGGTCGAGGCGGCCCTGAAGGGCGAGGAGCGCGACGCGAAGGACAAGGTCGACGCACTGGTCGCGCAGACCGACGCCGTGCAGAAGGCGAACCCCGGTCTGCTCCTGGAGGAGACCGGAAGTCCCTCCATCAGCAAGGGAGTCGACAAGCAGCGCGGCGAGGACCTGGCACTCTCCGAGGCGATCACCCTCCCCGTCACGCTGATCACCCTGCTGATCGTGTTCGGTTCGGTGACCATGGCCGGGGTGCCGCTGCTGCTCGCGCTGTCGTCGATCGCGGCGGCCGTCGGACTCTCGATGGTGGTCTCGCACATCTCCCCGGACACCGGCGTCGGCACCAACCTCATCCTGATGATCGGCCTCGCGGTCGGCGTCGACTACACACTCTTCTATCTCAAGCGCGAACGCGAGGAACGGGCCCGCAGCCAGGGGAAGTTGAGCTCCGAGGCGCTGGTTGAGCTGGCTGCGGCGACCTCGGGACGGGCGGTCGTGGTCTCCGGGTTCGCGGTCGTGGTCTCCACCGCGACGCTGTACCTGGCCTCCGACGTGATCTTCTCCTCGCTGGCCACCGGCACCATCGTGGTCGTGCTGGTGGCGGTGCTCAGCTCCCTGACCGTACTGCCCGCACTGCTGGTCAAGCTCGGCAAGCGGGCCGAGCGCAGGGAGCGGCGGCGCGCGGAGCGCGGGAAGCCCGTACGGAACCGGACGCGCGGCGAGAGCGGCGGGCGGGTGTGGGCCGCGCTGCTGCGGCCCGCGAACCGGCATCCGGTGGCCACCCTGTGCGTCTCCGTCCTCGCCCTGCTCGCGCTCGCCGCACCGCTGGCCGGACTGAAGATCACCGAGATGAGCCGGGACACCCACTCCCGCGAGATCCCCGCCATGCAGGTGTACGACCGGCTCAACGAGGCCTTCCCCGAGCGCCGGGTCACCCACGACATCGTCGTACGCGCCGACGCGGGCCGTTCCGCCGAGGTGACGGCCGCCCTGTCGAAGCTGGCCGAACTCGCCCACGCCGACCCGCTGTTCACCGACGCGGAGCGCATCCGCACCTCGGACGACCGCCGCGTCAGCGTCCTCGAACTGAAGGTGCCCCACCTCGGCAACTCCGACGAGGCCTACGACTCACTGGACCAGCTGCGGGACGAGTACGTGCCCGCCACCGTCGGCGGTATCGAGGGCGCCGAGTACGGCGTGAGCGGCGATGTCGCCCGCTACAGCGACTATCCGGCGCACCAGAACGGCAAACTGCCCCTGGTTCTCGGCGCGTTGCTCCTGGTGACCTTCGCGATGACCCTGTACGCGTTCCGCTCGGTGGTGCTGGCCCTGCTCGGTGTCGTACTGAACCTGCTCTCCGCGGCGGCGGCGCTGGGGCTGCTCGTCCTGGTCTTCCAGGGCAGTTGGGCCGAGGGTCCGCTCAACTTCGACTCCACCGGGTCGATCGGATCACGCGTGCCCCTGTTCCTGTTCGTGATCCTCTTCGGACTCTCGATGGACTACCAGGTGTTCGTGGTGAGCCGGATCAGGGAGGCCGTGCTGGGCGGCGTACCGACACGGCAGGCCGTGCTCGACGGGATCCGCAGCTCGGCGAGCGTGGTGACCAGCGCGGCGGCGGTGATGACGACCGTCTTCACGAGCTTCGTCTTCCTCCACATCATCGAGATGAAGCAGATCGGATTCGTGCTCGCGGCGGCCGTGCTGCTCGACGCCTTCGTCATCCGGGTGCTGATCCTGCCCGCGGCGATGCTGCTGCTCGGCGAGGCGAGCTGGTGGCCCTCGCGCGGGGTGCGACGGCCCGTACGGGAGAACCGGGAGGCCTCCGCGGTGGCGGCGGACGTACGTTGATCCGTATGACCACTTCCGCCGGGCAGGCCACCGATCCCTTCTGGGCCGCGACGATCCGTCGCTGGAACGCGGTGTGCTGGGTGCTGTTCGCCGCGATGGCGGTCGGACTCGCCGCGATGGACCGGCCCGGCGGGAGCAAGTACTGGGCGCTCGGGCTGCTGGGCCTACTGGTGCTGTGCTACGCGGTGGTCGACCGGTTCCCGGACAACCCCGTGCTGCGCCCGCACACGTATCTGCTGGTGCTGGTCGCCGTGCTCGGGGTGTTCGCGTACATGCGCAACTCCTTCGGGTCGCTGTTCATGGTGACGCTGCCGCACTTCTGGATGTTCAGCCGTACGCCGCGGGCCTCGATCCTCTTCCTGGGGCTGGCCACCGGGTCGACGCTGACCGGGAGTTGGCTGCGGCTCGGGAACTCGCCGAAGTTCTTCGGGGAGACGCTGGTCCCGGTGGTGATCGTGGTGGCGGTCGGGATGCTGATCGGTCTGTGGGTGCACTCCGTCGTCGCCCAGAGTCATGAACGGGCGCGGCTGATCGTCGAGTTGGAGCAGACACAGGCCGAGCTGTCCGAGGCGCACCAGCGTCAGGGGGCGGCCGACGAGAGGGAGCGGATGGCACGCGACATCCATGACACGCTCGCACAGGGCTTCGCCTCGATCATCGTGCTCGCGGAGGCGGCGCGCGCCGGTCTCGACAGCGAACCGGACCGCAGCGCACAGCAGTTGCGCTCGATCGAGTCGACGGCACGCGAGAACCTCGCGGAGGCGCGGGAGCTGGTCGGTTCGGCACAGCAGCAGGGGCAGGTGGCCGCGGGTTCGGTGGCGCGGACGCTGCGGCGGACCCTGGACCGGTTCGCGGAGGACACCGGGCTCGCGGTCGACGCGGACCTGGCGGACATCGAGTGCGACCAGCCGACCCGGATCGCGCTGCTGCGCTGCACCCAGGAGTCGCTGGCCAATGTGCGCAAGCACGCGCGGGCGTCCACCGTCGGTGTGGTGCTGGCCCGGCAGCCGTACGGGGTGGAGCTGGAGGTCACGGACGACGGGGCCGGGTTCGTGGTCGGCCGGTCGGCGGGGTTCGGGCTCGACGGGATGCGCAAGCGGCTGGCGGAGCTGGGCGGGGAGCTGACGGTGACGAGTTCGGTGGGGGACGGGACACGGGTGCTGGCGACCATTCCGACGGATACGGCCGTGGCGACGGACGCAGCGGCCGTTCCGGCGGATGGTCCGACGGACGCGGCGGGATCCGCCGAGGGCGGGGTGACGGTATGAGCGGCCCGAAGCTGCGGATCGTCGTGGTCGACGACCACACGGTGATGCGGGCCGGTGTCGTGGCCCTGCTGGCCTCCGAGCCGAGCATCGAGATCGTCGGCGAGGCGGGCGACGGCCGGGCGGCGCTCGACCTCGTCGCCGCTCACGAGCCCGATGTCGCGCTGGTGGATCTGCGGATGCCGGTGCTGGACGGGGTGGCGACGACGGCCGAGATCGTGGCGGCCCACCCCCGCACCCGGGTCCTGATCCTCACGACGTACGACACCGACGCGGAGATCGAGCGCGGGGTGGAAGCGGGCGCCATCGGCTATCTGCTCAAGGACACCACGCGCGAACAGCTCGTGGACGCGATCCACGCGGCGGCGCGGGGCGAGACGGTCCTCGCCCCGCGGGTGGCCGAGAAACTGGTCGCCCGTATGCGCCGGCCCGCCCAGCCGCCGCTGACCGCCCGCGAGGCCGACGTCCTGAACGCCGTCGCGGACGGTCTCACCAACGCCGAGATCGGCGCCCGTCTGGTCATCGCCGAGGCCACCGTGAAGACCCACCTCCTGCGGCTGTTCGCCAAGCTGGACGTGAACGACCGGACGCGGGCGGTGGTGGTTGCGATGGAGCGCGGACTGCTGCGAAGGGCTTCCGGTACGGGGGGCTCCGGGTGATGGTTGCGGAATGCCGAAGGAGAAGACGTATCCCTGCTTCACGTGCGGCTCCTACGAGCCGCACCGCCAACCGCAGGACGACCGGGAACGGAACGTGATCCGGAAGCTGGCCAAGAAGCAGAAGGACAACGCGTTCGTCCACGACTACTGGATCTGCGTCACCGGCGACCGCGACTGCCGCAACATCCGGTACGCGTTCGACGACAAGCCCTTCGCCCCTCCCGAGAAGATGCCCAAGCCCGAATGAGCCCCCGCTCCCTCACAGGTTGCTGAAGTCCGGCCCCGCCGTCCGCGTGCGCTTGATCTCGTAGAAGCCCGGGATCGAGGCGACCATCAGCGTGCCGTCCCACAGCCGGCCGGCCTCGTCGCCCTTGGGGGCCGGGGTGACGACCGGGCCGAAGAAGGCGATCTGCTCGCCGTCGGAGCCGGGGACCGCGATCACGGGGGTGCCGACCTCCTGGCCGACCTTGTCTATGCCCTCCTTGTGGGAGGCGCGCAGCTGGGGCTCGTACGGGGTGTCGTCCCAGTGGTCCATGAGGGACTCGGGCAGGCCGACGTCCTTCAGGGCGGCGGCGACGATCTCCTTGCCGGGGCCCTCGCCCTGGTTGTGGATGCGGGTGCCGAGCGCCGTGTAAAGGCCTCCGAGCACCTCGGGGCCGTGCTCCTCCTGGGCCGCGATGACGATGCGGACCGGGCCCCACGCCTTCGTGCTGAGCAGCTCGCGGTACTCCTCGGGCAGCTCGTCCAGCTTCGGCTCGTTCAGTACCGCGAGGCTCATCACGTGCCAGCGGACCTCGATGTCCCGGACCTTCTCCACCTCCAGGATCCACCGCGAGGTCATCCACGCCCAGGGGCAGAGCGGGTCGAACCAGAAGTCGACGGGGGTCTTGCCGGAGGTCTGCTCGGACATGGTTCTCCTCGGTCGGGGTCGGGCGGGGTCGGTCTGGGTCTCAGGGGGCCGGGTGTGCTGTGGCCGACTGCTCTCCTCAGCCCCAACCGATCGGTCATCCGTGCCATTCCCGGGTGTCCCGTGTCAGGGGCGCGTGGCAGGATCGGTCCTGTTCACGCGTACCCATGACGCCACGAGGGAGTACCGCCCGTGCCCGGTGAGAATCTGTCCCGCGACGAGGCCCGCGAGCGGGCCGCACTGCTGTCCGTCGAGGGGTACGAGGTGTTCCTGGACCTGCGCTCCGCGGTGGGCGGGACGGACGCCGGGCCGCGCACCTTCCGGTCGGTGACGACGATCCGCTTCCGCAGCGCCGAGCCGGGTGCCGCGACCTTCGCGGACCTGATCGCCCCGAGCGTCACGGCCCTCTCGCTGAACGGCAGGGACCTCGACCCGGGCGCGGTCTTCGACGGCTCGCGCATCCTCCTGGAGGACCTGGCCGAGGACAACGAGCTCGTGGTCGACGCGCAGTGCGCCTACAGCCGCACCGGCGAGGGCATGCACCGCTTCGTCGACCCGGAGGACGGCGAGGTCTACCTCTACACGCAGTACGAGCCGGCGGACTCCCGCCGGGTCTTCGCGAACTTCGAGCAGCCGGACCTCAAGGCGCCCTTCCGGTTCGAGGTGCGGGCCCCCGAGGGCTGGGTCGTGTGGAGCAACGGCGTCGGTGAACTGGCCGACGGTGTCTGGAAGTTCGCCGAGACCAAGCCCATCTCGACGTACATCACGGCGTTCGTCGCGGGCCCGTACCACTACGTCACGGACTCCTACGAGCGCGTCTTCGAGGACGGTACGCGCCTGGAGATCCCGCTCGGCGCGATGTGCCGCAAGGGCCTGGCCCGGCACTTCGACTCCGACGACGTCTTCCTCGTCACCAAGCAGGGGCTCGACTTCTTCCACGACAACTTCGACTACCCGTACCCGTTCGGGAAGTACGACCAGGCGTTCGTGCCGGAGTACAACCTCGGCGCGATGGAGAACCCGGGACTCGTCACCTTCCGCGAGGAGTTCATCTTCCGCGGCAGGGTGACGCGGGCGTCGTACGAGCGCCGGGCGAACGTGATCCTGCACGAGATGGCCCACATGTGGTTCGGCGACCTGGTGACCATGGTGTGGTGGGACGACCTGTGGCTGAAGGAGTCCTTCGCGGACTTCATGGGCTCGTTCTCGATGGTCGAGGCGACCCGCTTCACGAACGGCTGGATCACCTTCGCCAACAACCGCAAGTCCTGGGCGTACCGCGCCGACCAGCTGCCCTCCACGCACCCGATCACGGCCGACATCCGTGACCTGGAGGACGCCAAGCTCAACTTCGACGGGATCACGTACGCCAAGGGCGCTTCCGTCCTCAAGCAGTTGGTGGCGTACGTCGGGCGGGACGCGTTCCTTGAGGGCGCCCGCCGCTACTTCAAGCGGCACGCGTACGGGAACACGCGGCTCGGTGATCTGCTGTCGGTCCTGGAGGAGACGAGCGGGCGCGACATGGCCACATGGTCGCGGTCCTGGCTGCAGACCGCCGGGGTCAACTCCCTTACTCCGCAGGTGATTCTGAGCGCGGAGGGGCGCGTCACCGAGCTGGCGATCCTCCAGGAGGCGGCCGAGTCGCATCCCGAACTCCGGCCGCACCGGGTGGCGGTGGGCCTGTACCGGCGCTCTCCCGAGGGCGCGGTGGAGCGGTACGCGCGCGCCGAGGTCGACGTGGAGGGGCCGCGCACGGTCGTCGGGGAACTGGTGGGCACGGAAGCCCCGGACCTGGTGCTCGTGAACGACGACGACCTGACGTACTGCAAGATCCGGTTCGACGAGGGCTCGTTGGCGGCCCTGCGGGACGGCCTCGGCGACATCACCGACCCGCTGGCCCGCGCCCTGTGCTGGTCCGCGCTGTGGAACCTGACCCGCGACGCGCTCATGCCCGCGCGGGACTTCATCGACCTGGTCCTGCGCTTCGCGGGCCGCGAGACCGACATCGGCGTGCTCCAGATGCTGCACGCGTGGGCGAACTCCGCGCTCACCCACTACGCGGCGCCCGAGTGGCGCGGCGAGGGCGGGCGGCTGCTCGCCGAGGGCGCGCTGCGCGAGCTGCGGCTGACCGAGCCGGGCAGCCAGCACCAGCTGACGTGGGCGCGGTTCCTCGCGGCGGTCGCGTCGGGCGAAGCCGATCTCCAGCTGCTCCAGGGCCTGTTGGAGGGCACGGCGAAGATCGACGGGCTTGAGGTGGACCAGGAACTGCGCTGGGCGTTCCTGGAGCCGCTCGCCGCGCACGGGGTCGCGGACGAGGGTGTCATCGCCGCCGAACTGGCGCGGGACGACACGGCGTCGGGCAAGCGGCACCAGGTGCGGTGCCTGGCGGCGCGGCCCTCCGCCGCGGTCAAGGCGCAGGCGTGGGCGTCCGTCGTCGAGTCGGACTCGCTGTCCAACGCGCTGGTCGAGGCGACGATCGCGGGCTTCGCCCAGTCGTCGCACCGGGAGCTGACCGCTCCGTACGCGTCGAAGTACTTCGAGGTGATCGAGCGGGTGTGGGGTGAGCGGTCGATCCAGATCGGGATGGATGTGGTGAAGGGCCTGTTCCCTTCGCTGCAGGATCCTCGGGGGACGCTGGAGGCGGCGGATGCGTGGCTTGCCGCCCATGGGGCGGCTGCGCCCGCGTTGAGGAGGCTGGTGCTGGAGGCTCGGGATGACCTGGCGCGGGCCCTGCGGGGGCAGGCGTGCGATGTGGGTACCGTCGGTTGAGGGGGCCTCAAAGACTGCGCAGTTCCCCGCGCCCCTGAAAGCTGCGCCCCTAAAGGGGCTCTTCGCTCACGCGGTTGACTTCCGTCCCGTCCATAACAGTTACGGAATGCGGGTAATCGGTGCCGTGACCCCCGTACGGACCAGGGGGTTTCGGCAGTCGAACGCTTGCACTTTAGGGCGAGCTTGTCCGGTTCTGTCGACGGGCGTGTAACAGCGGTTAGGAGGAGGATCGGGGGCGGGAAATCCTCGGGTCATGAACCACAACACCCCGCTCTCCCCCCGGCCCCTCCGCCACCTGTCCGACGTTCAGCTCCGTGTCCTGACCACCGCCCAGTTGCGCTCGCAGGGTGTGAGCCCCGCCGACATCAACGCGCAGTGCAGGCCGGGCGGCACCTGGCAGCAGCTCCTGCCGGGCGTGTACCTGCTCCGCCCGGGCCCGGCCACCAGCGAGGAGCGGCTGCACGCGGTTCTCCTGTACGCGGCCCGCTCCCCCGCCACCGAACCGGCGGTCCCCGCCCAGCCCGGCGCGGGTGAGCCGCACGCCCCGCAGCGGTACGCCGACGCGATGATCACCGGCCTGGCGGCGCTGGCCCTGCACCGCTTCTCCTCGGCGCCCCCGCTTCTCTCGCTGGACCGCATCGACGTCCTCGTCCCGCGGCTGCGCCGGCTGCGTTCGACGGGCTGCGTCCGTATCGTCCGTACGCCGGGTATGCCGGAGCCCCAGCAGATCACCGGCATCCCGGTGGCTCCCGTCCCGCGCGCCCTGGCCGACGCGGTCGCCGACCTCGCGGACGCGGGTGTCGTACGCCGGCTGCTCACCGAGGCCGTACGCGGCGGACACTGTGAACCGGCCGCCGTGGTCAAGGAGTTGACGCAGGCGCGGCTGCTGAGCCGCCCGCACGTCGTGGACGCCGTCGACTCGCTGCTCGCCGAGGGGCGGGCCATCGCGGAGGACCGCCTCTACCACCTGGTCAACGAGCACGGTCTGCCCGACCCGGTCTGGAACGTGGACCTCCGCCTGCCCGGCGGCCCGCACCTGGGCGGCCTCGACGCGTACTGGCCCGACCATGCCGTCGCTCTCGAACTCGACACGCGTGCCCCTCGTCAAGGCCTTCGGCAAGACGACGACGCCATGTGGTCCGAGTACGCCCGCAAGCGCGAGCACCTGGAGCGGCTCGGCATCACGGTCGTCCACATCACCCCGAAAAAGCTGCGGGACTCGATGGAACAGCAGGCAACGGTCGTACGTACGGCCCTGATGGCTTCAGCGGACCGCGACCCGGCCGCGTATGTAGTGGTGCTGCCCCGGTTGTAGTGGTACTGCCCCGGTATTGAATCCTCCTCTCCCCTGACGGGAGGGGATTCCTGGCTCAGGCCGCCTCCTGGAGCAGCGCTCCAGGAGGTCTTGCGCCATCAGCACCAGCCGGGTTGAGACCAGCCCGGACGAGCATGACGCGTGCGGAGTTCTTGTCCCGTGGGGACACGGCTCCGCACGCGGTGCAGGTATAGGTGCGCTCACCCAGCGGCAGGCGATGCTTGGCTCTCGCATCACACTGCGCGCAGTCCATCGTGGTGTGCGCGGGATGTACCAGGCGGACGTCCCGCCCGTGCTTGCGGCCCATCTCGATCAGAGCGGCCTTGGTGGCGCCGATGGCGGCGTCAGCGGCCTTGCGGGCCATCGTGGTCCTGGCCAGGAACTTCGGACGGAAGTCCTCGACCGCGACGGCATCGTGGTCGCGGACCACCTTCTTGGCCCACTTACGGCCGGTGTCCTCACGCTGCCTCGCGACCTTCTTATACGCCTTCGCCCGCAGCCTCTTCGCCTCGCGGTAGCCCTTCGATGCCGGTTGTCCCCTCTTCGGCTTGCGGCGGGCCATCATCCGGTCGTACCGGGCCAGCTTCACCCGGCCCTTCCTGCCGTGCCCGGCGTGCGGCAGGTCGTGCGCGTCGGACGTGGTGGTCGCGGTCTCCCTCACACCCCAGTCGACACCAAGTAGGCGGCCGGTCTCCGGCAGGGGCTGGACCTGGGCGGGGACGACGAACGAGCAGTACCAATGCCCCAGGCTGTCCTGGTACACGCGCACCGAAGACGGCTCCCCCGGCAGTTCCCGCGACCACACCACCGTCACCACGATGCCCCCGGCCAGGTGCAGGCGGCCGTCCTTCAACCGGAA